>CAZAMP010000009.1:0-103989 GCA_964486455.1 uncultured bacterium
GTTGCTAGCACTTCAACTTCTAACGAATCAAGAGGCCCTTTTCCATGTCTTGGTGCGATATGCGGGCTAGAGATGCGAACACCACGGAGCGGAAGGGGGTCCGATGTTAATGAAGTGGCGAAGAGGCGAGTGGCGGCCGCCCGGACTCTCACTCGTGATCGGAATCGTTTCCGTCATGATCGGTTTGACCCTCGAGGGGCCGGCCCCGCTGCCGAACATGCCGGTCGCCCACGCGCGGGTGCTGGAAGAGGGTGGCATCATCCAGGGGACGTTTCCCGGCGCGGTGACCGACATCGATGGCAATGTCCACGACATCGCCGCGCTCGCGACGGAGAACAAGCTCGTCGTGGTCACGCTCAAGGCGGCATGGTGCCCGGTATGCCAGCAGCAACTGGTGAGGCTCACGCATCGGCTTCCGGAGATTCGATACTGCCGTGTCCAATTCCTCGTGTTGGCGCCCGGTCCGCGTGACGAGCTTCGGAAGATCCGGGAACGGACGGGCTTTAGTTTCCCGTTCGTGGAAGACAAGGACCTGCGGCTCGCGCGCTCACTCGGCATCGCGATGGCGAACGATCAGATCATGCCGTGTATGTTTCAAGTGAGGGACGATCTCAGCATCGGGTGGACGCAGCTCGGCCGAAACGGCGCGTACTTCGGTGACGAGGCGCTCGCGACGTACTTCTCGTGTGGACGGATGATCTGACCCGGTCACGACTCCCACGTGCTGAATGCCGCTTTTCGGTGGAAGCAGAACTGCAGTATTCTCCCTCATCATGAAACCAAACGACATTGCCACGCTTGAGCAAGATCTCCGCGCGGAGGTGCGGGGCGAAGTGGCGTTCGACGACGCGACGCGCGGGATCTATGCGACCGATGCGAGCATTTACCAGATCCAGCCGGTCGCCGTTGTCACACCGCTGGATGAAGCGGATGTTCGCGCCGCGGTGACCGTCGCACGTCGCCACGGCATTCCCGTGATCCCCCGCGGCGGCGGCACCGGCCTCGCAGGCCAGGCCGTCGGCACCGCGCTCATCCTCGACTGTTCACGTCACATGAACCGTATCCTGGAGGTGAACGTCGAGGAAGGCTGGGCCCGTGTCGAGCCGGGAGTCGTTCGCGACGAGCTCAATGCCGCGCTGGCACCCCACGCGCTTCACTTCGCGCCCGATCCCGCGACGACCAACCGCGCCTGCATCGGCGGAATGATCGGAAACAACTCCTCCGGCGTGCGAAGCATCGTCTACGGCAAGACGATCGATCACGTGCTCGAGACCCGCGTGCTGCTGTCGGATGGGGAGATCATGAGCTTCGTGTCTTGCGACTCGGCTGAGGTGGATCGCATCGCCGAAGGCGACGATCGCACCGCCGAGATCTATGGCGGTGTGAAGGCGATCATCGATGCGAATCGCAATGAGATCGACAAACGCTTCCCGAAGATTATGCGCCGCGTCGGTGGCTACAATCTTGATGCGTTCACGGGAGGTGACCGCTGGAATCTCTCCAATCTGATCGTCGGAAGCGAGGGCACGCTCGCCACGCTCCTGGACGCAAAGATCAAGCTCGCTCCGCTTCCGAAGCACATGGTGCTCGCGATCGCGCATTTCGACGAGCTGCTCGACGCGATCCGCGCCGTTGCGTCGATCGTCGCGCACGAGCCGGCGGCCGTTGAGATTCTCGATGGCAAGGTCGTGGCGCGCGCACGGGAGAGCCTGACAACCGGAGCGCAGGCCGATTTCTTCGAGGGGGCGCCCAAGGGTGTGCTCCTCGTGCTGTTCTTCGGGGAAAGCGTCGAGGAAGCGGAGGCGAAAACGCGCGGACTGGCGGACGAGCTCACGAAGGGCAGGGCCTATGCGTGTCCTGTCGTCGTCGATCCGGCGACGCAGACACGTGTCTGGGAAGTCCGCAAGCACGGCCTGGGGCTCATGCTGCGGATGAAGGGTGACCGCAAGCCCATCCCGTTCATAGAAGACGCGGCCATCCCGGTCGAACACCTCGCCGACTACATCGACCAGGTTCTCCAGATCTGCCGACGAAACGACACGGACGTGGCGATGTATGCCCATGCCAGCGTGGGGCTCATCCACGTGCGACCGATCATAGATCTCAAAGTCCAAGATGGGATCGACCGGATGAAGGCGATTCAGGAAGGCGCCTTTGAGCTCGTTCAGCGCTACGGCGGATCGTGGAGCGGCGAGCACGGCGACGGCCTGATACGTAGTCCGTTCAACGAACGGTTCTTCGGAGCGCAAATCTACTCGGCGTTTCGAGAGATCAAGACGCTCTTCGATCCGGCCGGGCTCATGAACCCTGGAAAGATTGTCAACGCCGGTCCCGTCGATGCGAACCTGCGCTACGGCGTCGGCTACAGCGCGGCGGAGGTGAAGACGCTCTTTCACTTCCGGGCCGACGGCGGATTCGGTCCGGCGATCGAAATGTGTAACGGTGTCGGCGCGTGCCGAAAGACCCTGACCGGAAAGATGTGCCCGAGCTACATCGCCACCCGCGATGAGCGCCATTCCACTCGAGGCCGCGCGAACGCGCTTCGGTTGGCGATCTCGGGGCAACTCGACACAGACGGGCTCACATCACCGGCGCTTCATGACGTGCTCGACTTTTGCCTTTCGTGCAAGTCATGCAAGTCGGAGTGTCCGAGCAACATCGATGTCGCGCGGCTGAAGAGTGAGTTCCTTCGGATCTATCGCGAGCGCCACGGTTCGACACGCCGCGACCGGCTGATCGCTGACGCGCCGGCGATGGCATCGCGGATCGCGGGGCCGATGGCTCCTCTCGCGAACGCTTTCTTCGGATCGCCCCTCTACCGAAAGCTCGTCGCGCCCGCTTTGGGTTTCACCGAAGCGCGTCGCCCTCCAGCCTACGCCCGCGAGCCGTTTCCGACTTGGTTCGCCGAGGACCGGCGCAAAGGACGCGCCGGCGGCACCGATCGCCGCGTCGTGCTCTTCGACGATACCTACATGAGCTTCCACGAGCCCGGCGTGGGACGCTCGGCGGTCGAGCTATTGGAATCGTGCGGCTACGACGTCACGCTCGCGCGCGCGGGATGCTGTCAGCGGCCCAGAATCTCGCACGGCTTCCTCCGCGAGGCGAAGCGCGACGGGGAGCGCACGCTCCGAAACCTCGATCGCTACATCCAGGACGGCCTGCCGGTCGTTGTGTGCGAACCGGGATGCGCGTCGGCGCTTGTCGACGATCTACCGGATCTCATCGATGACACGGCCCTCGGCGAACGCATCTCGACAAACGTGATGATGATCGACGACTTCCTCGCGACGGAACTGGCGGCCGGGCGCCTCGACGTCACGTTCTCGTCGCCGGCTACGAAGATCCTCATTCACGGTCACTGCCATCAGCAGTCGCTCTTCGGAACATCGAGCATGAAGAATGTTCTCGCACGGGTTCCGGGGCTAGAGGTCGACGTGATCGACTCAGGCTGTTGCGGAATGGCGGGATCGTTCGGCTACGAGCGGGAGCACTACGACCTCTCCATGAAGGTCGGGGAGGACCGCCTCTTTCCGGCGCTTCGCGGGCTTGGTTCCGAGACGACGGTGGTGGCGTGCGGGTTCAGCTGCCGTCATCAGATCGCGGACGCGACGGGACGCCGCGCCGTGCATTGGGTGGAGACGCTACGAGGCGATTGAGACTCACCGAAAGCGGTTCATCCCGACTATTTCTCGACGCCCGTCATTCCTTTTTCGTCTTGTCGCTCTCGGGACCGGTGGGGACGGGCACACGAACGGAAAACGCCCCACGAAGATCCTTGAGCTTGTATCCCGTCGCGCGATCGTCGGGATAGAGCGCCGCGAGCTTATCGAGAACGTCGGGCGCGATGCGATCGGTGTTGCCGTGACAGCGTAGACATACCGGTCCCTTGATTCGGATCGGGCGCAGATAGAGGTACGCTCTGGTCTCGCCTTCACCGACCGGGAAGATCGTGTCTGCCGGCGCATTGCTCTCGGCGAAGCGGGCCAGAATGTGTTTCTCCAGATCGGTCGGGGCGTCGTTGGGATTCCGGAAGCGCTCGCTCACGCGGCGGAGAGTCATGTTGTGCACCTGGGACAGGCTGTCGGTGATGGCCTGCGCGCGGTTGCTGCAGACGTGGATGGCGGATATAGCACCACCCCTCGCCATCGCGCTCTTGAGCTCCCGTCCAAGTGTCTCCATCAGATGGTCGGCGGCCGCTTCAGCGATCGCCCGGGAGTAGCTGTAGTCGTCGTAGAGGTTCTGGTGCGTTTCCGCCGGGACGGTTTGCGCTGCCACCGCGTGCGCACCGAGCGCACACAGCACGACAAGCGATGAGCAAAGCGCGACGAAGAGACGATTCGAACGTGTCACGGCCCACCTCCTTAAAACGGTGATCCGATCCAGAATCAGTTGTAGAGTTTAGGTTCGAGCGTACGTGACGGCAAGCGGGCGAGGAGGTGACCCGATGTCCGAGAAGCTCCCTTGGCACGACGACGATTTACTGTGGCAAGCTCTTGGTCCCGTTCGCTTTACCGAGACGATCGCCCAGACCACCGATATACCGGTCGATCGCATCGTTGAGCGCCTCGGTGGGGAGCCGGGCGCCCGGCTCCTCGATCTATGCTGTGGCATCGGTCGACACTCCCTCGAGTTTGCGCGCCGCGGGTTTCGTGTCACCGGCGTCGATCGCACGGAGAGCTATCTCGATCAAGCTCGCCGGGCGGCCTCTGAAGAGCAGCTCGATGTCGAGTTCGTCCGCGAAGACATGCGCCGCTTTCGCCGGCCGGACGCCTTCGACGCCGCCTACAACGTCTACACATCGTTCGGCTACTTCGACGACGAGGAGGAGGACCTCGAGGTACTGAGGAGTCTTCATGCGTCGCTTCGGACGGGGGGAAAGCTTCTCATGGAGATGATGGGCAAGGAGGTCCTCGCCCGCGTCTTCCGGGAGCGCGACTGGGATGACCGCGATGGGACGACGCTTCTGCAGGAGCGCAAGGTCAGCCGCGATTGGAGCTGGATCGAGAATCGCTGGGTGCTGCTGAGAGGCCGCGAGCGCAAGGAGTTCACGCTCGCGCATCGCGTCTACTCCGCGATCGAGCTCCGAGGCGCCTTGGAGGCCGTTGGGTTCAGGGGGATCGACGTGTTCGGTGGGCTCGACGGCCGACCCTACGATCACGAGGCGCGTCGTCTCGTGATCGTCGCGGTGAAGTAGACATGTCCGATCGCGCACGCGGAACACTCACCATCCTCCTGCCCGTGATCCTGTTTGTTGTGATCAGAGGGCTCTTTCTGTCCGCGAACTGGGATTCGCCGTTCTTCGATGTGCCGGTCGTAGACGCAAAGGACTTTCACGACAAGGCCGTGCTGATCGCATCGGGAGAGGACCTTCCGGCTCGACCCTATGCGCGGCCGCCGCTATACACGTACTTCGTCGCGTTCCTCTTTCGTCTCTTCGGCCCGGAAATGCGCGTCGTCATCCTGGCCCAGCAGCTCCTTGGGTTCGCTACGGTCGCGATGGCGACGATTCTCGCCACCCGTCTCTTCGGACGCGTGGCCGGCGTCATCGCCGGCGGCCTACTCGCGCTTTCACGCCTTCCGCTCGTGATCGAAGGCCAGCTTCTGAATGAAACCGTTCAGACCTTTCTCCTCGTAGCATGTGTGCTCGTGTTCGTGGATGCGATCCGGAGAGGCTGTCGCGCGAGAGTGGCCGGGTCGACACGACGTGGAGCGGTGGGTCTCCTTATCGTGGGTGCCGTGCTCGGCGCATGTGCCATCCTGACGCGACCAACCTCCGCGCTCTTCGTCGTGCCCGCGCTCGCGGTCGTGTTGCTGATGCGTGAAGGCGGTGGTCTCGCGCGGCGCCACGGACGCCGGCTGTTTGGTCCGGGCGCGGTCGCCGCGGCGCTTCTGTGTTTTGTGGGGGTGGCGGGAAGCGCGGCGGTGCGGAATCGCGTCGTGGGGGAAGAGTGGGTTGCGGTGTCCTACAACGGCGGCATCAACTTCTTCATCGGAAACGCGGCACGCTCTGATGAGCTCATCAACATCCGTCCGGGCTATCGGTGGGATCGCCTCGTTCAAACTCCGCGTGCGCTCGGCGAATTGGGCGTTCATCAGATCGATCCATGGCGTGACGGCTTCGCGAGCTGGGATCGTCGGTACTACCAGGCTGCGGTGGACGACATGCTGACCGATCCGGTGGGGGCCATCGCGCGTCTCGCGAGGAAGTCGGTGCAGTTCTGGTCCTGGCGGGAGATCGATCGGAACCTGGCCCCGGCGGCGTTCGTGGCTTCCGGCTCTCCGCTTGCGCGCGTGACGCTGCCGTTCGCCGTCTTGGGGCCGTTGGCTTTCGCGGGAGTCTTGCTGCTCGCGTGGCGACGCCCACCGGGATGGCGCGCGATCATGGGCCTCATCTTCGCGACATGGGTGACGGGGATCATCTTCTTCGTGACCTCCCGCTACCGCATTCCCGCGTATCCCGCGATGGCGATCGCAGCGGGGTACCTGATTACGGCGATGGGGAGCGGCCTTCGCGGTGCTATGAGTAGCGCCAATCGCGGCGAACGATCGCATGTGACGCCGGGCGCATTACCCGCGGGATCGGTTGTGGTGCCGGTAATCGCCCTGGCGTTGGCGGCGGCCGTCGCATTCACCGATGCCGGCGGTGCCGCGCGGATCGCGCCGGCGAGAGAGTCGTTTCTCCGCGCGGTCGTGCTCGAGCGGTCCGGAGACGCGCAGGGCGCGCTCGCGGCTTATCGAGTGGCGCTTACAGACTATCCGAATGATCCCGACGTGCTCATGGGCCCGATCGTGATACTCATGAATAGCGGGCGGGCGGAGGAAGCGGCGGAGCTGGCCGGACGTGCCGCCAGGCTACTGCCCGATGTGCCGGCGCCGCGTTTCAATCTCGGTCTCGCTCTCTCGCAACTCGGCCGCCATGAAGACGCGGCGGCCGCGTTCGAGCGGCTCATCGAGATCCAGCCGAGTTCTGCGAGGGCGTACTATCAGTTTGGCCGCTCACTCGTGGATGCGGGCCGGCCGGAGGCCGCCCTTGCGCCCCTGGCGCGGGCCGCCGAGATGGCACCGCGCATGCCGCTCCCACTCGTCGAGCGCGCCCGTGCACTGGTGCGACTGGAGCGTGGGGTGGAGGCGCGCGATGCTGTTGAGAAGGCCAAGCAGCTGGATCCGGGTATCATCGGGATGCTGCGACAGTATCCGGAGCTGACGGAGCTTCGCTGACCTACAATCGCGGTCTCTGGGTTCGAACAGGAGGTGTCATGTCCGTCATCAGCGTCGAGCGACCGTTTGACTTTCGACTCATGCTGCTCTCACACGGGTGGATTGACCTGCCGCCGTTTCGGTGGAACGAGGAGCGCCGCGAGCTGGATCTGGTGGTGCGTCTCGCGGCCGGTCGTCCGATGGCACTTCGGCTTTCCAGCAATGGCGATGGCGCACCGGGGCAGTCGCTTCGCGTCAAGCAGCTGGGTGGCCGCCGGCTCACGCCCGCGCAGATGAAACGCGTCAAGTCACGCGTCGGATGGATGCTTCGGCTCGACGACGGATACGAAGCGTTTCACAAGCGCTGCCGGCGCCGCAAGGGATACGGCTGGATCGCGAAGCTCGGACTCGGGCCGTTTCTGCGAAACGCCGACCTTTTCGAGGAGTTCGCCAAAGTACTCTTGACCACGAACATCAACTGGGCCGGCACGCGCTCGATGAACGCGAAGCTGATCGAGGCCTTTGGGGAGCCGGTCGAGATCGATGATGGCGACAAAGATACGCAGTATCGAGCGTTTCCGACCGCGGCCGCGATCGCCGCGTCGTCGGAAGCACGGCTGCGGCGCGATTGTCGGCTCGGCTATCGCGCGCCCTACATGCTCGAGCTCGCCGACGGTGTCGCGTCCGGAAAGATCCGGCTGGAGCGCTTCACGGATCGTTCGCTCGGCACGGAAGATCTCGCGAAGTCCCTCGGGGAGTTGAAAGGGTTCGGTCCCTACGCCGTGAATTCGCTCTTGATGTCACTCGGTCGGTACGAGCGGCTCGTCATCGATTCGTGGATACGAAAGACGGTCGCGAAGCGTCACTTCAAGAGCCCACGCGTGACCGATCGGAGCATCGAGCGGTTCTTCGCGCCGTGGGGAGATTGGCGGGCGCTTGCCTGCTGGTTCGACTGCGCCCACGAATCGTGGATGCGTAACGACATCGCGAAGGGCTGATTCTCCCAGCGAGAGGTCGTCACTAGGGATCGAGCGTCTCGGCGACCACCTGCGCGAGATCCTTGACCGGGATCCCCTCCTGGCCTTTGTCCGCGAGCCCGTCCTCCAGCATCATCCGGCAGAACGGACAGGCCGTCGCGAACGTCTTCGCGCCCGTCTCGAGCAGCTCGCCCACGCGCTCGTGATTGATTCGCGTGCCGGCGGTCTCTTCCGTGAAGAGCATGCCGCCACCCGCGCCGCAGCAGAATGACTGCGATCCCGTTCGGCGTGGCTCGGTGATGCACGCGCCCATGGCGCCCAGTATCTGCCTGGGATGCTGCGAGCCGACCGGATCCTGATATCGGCTCAGGTAGCATGCGTCGTGATAGGCCGTTCTTTCACCGGCGGCGTCCACCGGCGACTTGATCTTCCCGTCCCAGATGAGGTCGGCGATGAACTGCGAATGGTGCTCGATCTCGATCTTCTCGCTCAAGCCGAACTCCCGGTACTCGTTCAGCGTCCACACGCAGTGCGGACAGGTCGACACGATCTTTGCCGGGGCGGCGGCGTTCAGCATCTCGATGTTCTGCTCGGCGATCATCGTGAACAGGAACTCGTTGCCCGCGCGCCGCGCGGCGTCACCGGTGCACCGCTCGTCGGCGAGCACGCCCCACTCGATGCCCGCCGCGTTCAGCACTCGGGCGAACGCCTGCCCGACCTTTTTGTAGCGGTCGTCGAAGCGCGCGAGGCATCCCATCCAGTAGAGAATCGGTTGACCGTCGAACTTGGGAAAGCCGCTCTCTTCGATGAACTCGCCCGCGGTGTGCGGCGGATAGCCCCACGGGTTCCCGGCGGTCTCGAGGTTCTTGAATAGCGGCATCATCGTCTCGGGGAACACACTGTTCGCTACCTTGCCGCGGCGGAGGTCGATGATGGGAATGACCTGGTCGATCCCCACGGGACACTGATAGGTGCAGGCGCCGCAGGTGGTGCATTGCCAGATGACCTCTTCCGTGACGAGGTCGTCCCGGACGGCCTCGGCCGTCACGTCCGCGAGGATCCCCCGGCGGAGCGCGAGCATGAGTTCCTTCGGATCGAGCGCCTTGCCGGTGTTCTGGGCCGGGCACTGATCATGGCATCGGCCACACTCGACGCAGGTGAACGCTCCCAGCAGGGTATGCTTCTGCAGATCCGCCAGCGACTCGGCGCCGAACTCCTCCTTTTCGAAGTCCAGCGGTTTGAGCGCGACTAGCGATAGGTCCTTTGTGAACGTCGTGACAGGGGAGAGAACCAGGTGCAGATGCTTCGAGCGAACGATGAGCGGGAGGAACGCCAGGAGGACGACCGCGTGGACCCACCAGTTCACAGTCGCGGCGGTCGTACCCTCCTCGAACGTGAACTGCGCCAGGAAGAAGGTCACCATCAGAATCGAAATGAAGAACACGACGATGAGCGAGGTGCTCGAAAAGTGGCCGAGCGACTCCGGTCGCACGATGAACCGGCGTAACGCGAGGGAGAGAATGCCGATCAGAACCAGAATGGCGAAGATCGCCACGATCCACGAGAAGCCGGCGTGGAACGCGCCGTCGCCGAGAAAGCTCCCACCGTAACCGTGGACGAAGTGATCCAACGACTCCAGCGCGAACGCGAGAAAGCCCCAGAAGACCAGCGCGTGCATCACCCCGGCAAACGGACGTTCCCGGATGACCTTCGACTGGAAGAGCACCTCAGAGATCCAGCGGCCGATTCGGGGCCCCGGAGGGTCCGTGCTGATCGCGCCCTTGCCTTTGGCGACAATGAGAAGACGCTGCCGGAGCGGCCGAGCGAAGAAGTAGAACGACGCGACGATGAGAATCGTCAGAACAACCTTATCCATCCCCACCTCCCACGAAGCATTTGAACGGCAAATATAATGATCGGGTGAGGTTTGGACAATCCTTCGATTATGTTAGAGGCTGTCGCGAAGACCCTCCCGCTCCTCCGGTGTCCCCGCGCCCATGCGAGTCACGTCCCCCGCGAGGGCGAATCGGACGCTCAAGGGCCTTTCCGCCTGAAAATCGATCACCGGCGGCACGGGGAGCGGCCACGGGATCTCGGCCCTTTCCTCGACGCGCGTGTGAGCCTGAGGCCCCGCGGGCGCGGAGCTTCTCCCCGCCCAGAAGCCCGACAGGAAGAGCAGCGCGACGAGCGCGATGGACGCTGACGCGAAGACCGGTTTGAGTCGCCACCACGGCATCGCCATCCGGTCGCGGGTCGCGGCCTGTGCCTCGAGCAGGTCGATCAACACGCCGGCCGGCGCGCCGTCGTCGCCCGATTCGCGGTAGGTCTCGACAGCGCTCGATAGTCGAAACACGGTCTCGCCACACGCGGCGCATTCGCCTAGGTGGGATTCGATTCCGGCGCGCTCGGGAATATCGACTTCATCGAGCACATACGCGATCAGGCTATCTTCTCCGGGATGTTCTTTGCTCATCTCGGATCCTCCTCCGGTTGTCTTTGTATGACTCGATTCGAAGCCCCGTCATCGAGTGCGCGGCGTATTCGGATGAGCGCATGGTGAACGCGGGAGCGGAGAGTCCCTTCCGGCTCGCCGCAGATCGACGCGATCTCGCGATACGTGAACTCCTCGCGGATGCGGAGATGAAAAGCCGTGGCGTAGCCGGGCGGCAGGTCCGCCAGCGCCGACTCGATCCGTTCCATCAGCGCGCGACGCTCACTATGTCCGGCCGGGTCGTCCGCGGTCGCGGGGGAGAGGAGATCAGCGGCGGTTTCCACCAACTCACCGCGACGTCGCCGTTGCTTGACTCGGTCACGTGCGATGCGCGTCGCGATCGTGAAGAGCCACGCCCTGAACCGGCCCTGTCCCTTGTATTTTCCACGTCCTTCGAAGATCCGGAGAAACGTCTCGTGCAGAATGTCCTCCGCGTCAGCCCGCTCACCCAGCGCGCGCGTGAGATAGCCCAAAAGCGACGGCGCGTGGCGTCGATAGAGCGTCGCCAGCGCCTTGGGGTCGCCCTTGCGGCTCAATGCCGCGAGACGGTCATCGTCGGAGGAATGACGGCTCACACTCTGCTACTCTCCTACTGCCAGCGGGCGATCTCAGGGTTCTCGGGATCGAGCTTCTTCCAGTACTCGACGAACGACCTGACCATATCCTTGGATCCTTGGAAGTCGAGGATCTGGATCGCTTCCCGGAGCGAGTAGCGGACGCCCTCGATATTGCCCGCCTCCGCGCTTCGTGTTGCGGCGAGGCGAAGTGTGGCCGGGTAGTTCCGGAGAATCCTCGTCGCCGCCGCTTCGGGCCGCCAATCGAACGCTAGATCAGTAGCGCTATCCATCCGAAAATCGTCACGAAACAAGCGGAGCGTCTTCGCGACGTTCACCAGGGGTGTTTCCTCCGATTCCGCCTCCGCGCGCTCGCGCTTGACGCGCCATAGAATTCCTTCGATCTCGAGTGTTTGCTCGCAGCACTCGAGCGCCGGCGGGGCGACGGTGATGGCGAAGTAGACGGGCTTCGTCCAGCTCCCGTCCTGTACCTTGCCGATCAGCGCGCGGACGACTTCGATCGCGAAGAGCCCCTTGCGCTCCGCCGCGTTCTTCCAATCCGCATGGATCTTTCGAATGGCGGCCTTCGTGAACGGAGGATCATCCACGAATCCGTACGACCAGATGGCCTCAGCGTACTCCACGAGATTCAACAGCGAGAGGTTTACGACCAACACGTTGTCTCGAATGCCGCGAGCGGTCTGAAGCGCCAGCGGCGGATACGTGTCGTTGTCCCCGTTCGTGAAGATGATCGCCTCAGGATCGGCGCTCACGAGCAGGTTGTGCCCGAAGTCGAGGATCGGCGCGGCAAAGGCCTGCGATCGGAGCGCGTTTCGCAGATGCTCTTCACCCTGTTCGATCTTCCCCTGCTTCATCGACAGCGACCACAACGTGAGGTGGGGTACCGGCCAGCCCGGGGCCAGCGCGATCGCCCGCATCGCGTACTCGACCGCCTTCTTGTCATCCGTCACGATGGGCTTTCCGCTGGTGAGGCAGGAGACCGCGATCGCTTCGAGCGCCTCGGGGCAATCGGAGTCCAGCTCAAACGCCTTCTCGATGAGGGCCATTCGCTCATCGATCATCCCTTTGTCAGCCTTTCCATAGCCGCACGCCTGCGCATAGCGAAGCGCCCGCGCGAGCTGGATGTGAGCGATGGCCGATCTCGGATGTTCCTTCATGTAGGCGCGCCACGCGTCGGCGAGCTTCGCGTACTCTTCTCCATCGAGGATCAGCTCACGCCACGATTGGATCTCCGGCGGCATATCGGGTCGCATGGAGGGGGAGGCCGCCGAGGCCGAGCCCGCCCCGATCGAAATCGCCCAGAGAAGCGCGAGGATGCTGACGATCACGCCCCGACTCATCCGGCTCACGTTACACATCGTTCGACTCCTTCGTGAGGTCCGTCGTTCGTCATCACCCGTATAACGATCGAGCTCGCCGTCGCGTTGAGGGGTCCGCGCGCCCCACCGCGCTTTCTCTCAAGGATCTCTATCGGGCTGAGGCTAACTAGACACCATAAGGAGCGTCCACTACAGTAATCGATAGATGATGCGGGGGATGCGACGGCTGGGTTGCGGGAGGTGGCCAAGATGCGGGAATTGATAATGCCACGGCGTTCGGCAGCCAGCGGGATCGCCCTGATCCTCATAACACTTTGCCTGACAGTCGTTTCGCCGGGTCCCGGTGAAGCGCGCGAAGAACTTCCCCCTCTCCTTCTCTATGAGGACGGCGTCATCGGCGGCGTGGTCTCCGACTCGATCAGCTCCGAACCGATCCAACGCGCTTCCGTCATCTGCGCGGGTCGAGGGATCGTGACAGATCGTGACGGCCGCTTCGTTCTTCGGGACGTCCCGGGCGGTATCGCGTCGCTCCAGATCAGGCACGTCGCCTACGAGCCGTTGACGCTGGACGTTCTCGTCACGGCGGGTGATACGACCTGGGTGGTTCTTTCTCTCGTTTCATACGCGCATCGCGTGAAAGAAGTGACCATCGAATCGGACCGGGTCATTCCGCTGACCTCGCCGGTCACCACTCGCTATACGCTTCCGCAACAGATCTTCGATGAGGTGCCGTTCGACAATCTCTTGGACGCGATCCCGCTCCTCCCCGGTATCATCGTGCACGGTGAACGGCTGTTCTTCCGCGGCGTTGGATTCGAGCATGTGTTGCCGCTCATCGATGGCGTGCCGGCCCGAGATCCGCTCAAGGGGCTGTGGATCATGCCGCCGCCCGACGCGCTCGTGGCCGCCGATTTCGTGGCGGGCGCGTTCAGCGCCGACTACGGCCAGCAGCTCGGTGGCGTGGTGGAGATGACGCTCGCGAAGGGCGGTGAGCGGCCACACGCGCAGTTCGCCTACAAGACCGACCGCCTCCGTGTTCGTCCGGAAGAAGATTTCATGACCGATCACGTGGAGCTCACGGTGAGCGGGCCGACCGTGCTCGATGACGTCGCGTACTCGGTTTCGTGGACCGGACGTCTTACCGATACCTACCTCGTCTACGATCGATACAAGGCCCGGCAGAACTTCCTGGGTGAGTTCACGCTCGGCAATCGGATGCAGGGCGAGCAGACAGGTTCGGTCAAGCTGACCTATGAGCCGAAGGGGAAGCCCTGGCGCACGTCGCTCGTCGCCGTGCATTTCGGCGATCGACGCAAACCCTTCAACCATCACTACAGCAAATCGGGGTGGGTAAGGTTTGACTGGGGGGCGGGGGGACAGAAGAACTACGAAGGATTTGTCATTGATCTGCCAGAGGATCCCTGGAACGACAGTAGGCTTGAAATCTACGAGGGGCCCGACCACGTCCCAACGCGCGCGCGCTCATCGACGCTACTGATTAGCCGCTACATCAGGACGCTCGGCAATTCGGGCGTGCTCGATCTTCACACGCGGTACTCGCATCACCGGCACGAAACGGACGTCCACGGCCTGACGCCCGACGAGATGCTGTTTACGAGATACAATAGCTCCACGCTGCGCGAGCCGTACTTCTCCACGCACGGCGAGTTCTTCGAATACGAGGACGGGGAGAGTGATGAGGGTGCCTTCGGCGCGAAGCTACGGTGGCGGCCGGGCGGCGGGCACGACCTACGGATGGGGGGCGGTGCCGCGTTCGGCAGCCACCGCTACGCGACGATTCAGCCGATCCGCCCCATGGGCGGGCCGTGGAGCTGGCTGTCCGTCGGATCGCTGGACGACCGGATGAAGACGGTCGATGCATACGCTTACGCGGAGGACCATTGGAAGAGCGATAGCTTCACGACGCTTTTCCTGAGCTTCCGCGGTGACCACCAGCGGATCATGGACTATCCGGGCGACGCCAGCGGCACGGCCGTCTCGACACGCCTCGGTTTCATGCATCCGATGACGGACGTGGACGGGATTCACGTTCAGGCGGGCGTCCTCTATCAGTTCCCAACCTACCAGCACCATTTCCTTCCCAATCTTCGCGGCGAGTACCCGGACCTCAGCGGCATCGCCCTGACCGCCCAGCGAACGCGCGCGGTCGAGATCGGGATGCAACACCATTTTTCCGAGAAGATCGTCGGGTATATCAGCGGCTACAAGCGGCAGTACTCCAACGTCATTTTCGCGCGCCGGGACCTCGGTGATCTCGATTTCATCATCGGCTTCGTGGGTGGAAACGTCCGGGATGTCGGCGATCCATTCGGGGTGGATGCGCTCGGTCTCGAAGCGACGGTCGACGTCCGTCCGGTGCGGTGGCTGGGTGGGACAGCTCAGCGCCACGACGTCCCGCACAGAGGCCGGGGACACGGTGACGCCATGGGACCGGAACCTCGTCGTGCACGGCTGGCTTCGTGTGAATCCGCGAAGGGGTTTCAACGCGGTCATGAGCTGGCAATGGCTCACCGGCGAGCCGTACGCGCTCGCGCTCGATCCGAAAGAGACCGAAGACACGGGCCTGGGCCGTCTGCCGAATCCGCTAATCGTGAACGCGAGCGCATTCTTCACACCGGGCGGCGGCCCCGGTCCGTTTCGTGTCTTTGCCGACATCCGAAACCTGCTCGATCGCCGCGTTCCGCAGTTCAACTTCACGACGTTTCCGGCGACGAACGTGTCCGCCTCGCATTTCCTCCAGTACTATCTCCTAACGGGTGAAACCGGGGGATACACAAATCCTTCGGCCGGCTATTCGTTACGACACGTCGACAACCCGGCAACACGGAGCGCGGGAAGAACTATCCGTTTGGGTGTCGAGATGCGCTGGTAGGATTGACGACGCATGGATGAGCTCATTCTGGTACGACACGGAGAAACAACGGGAAACTCGGCCGTTCGGCTTTACGGCAGGACCGACATCGCGCTTAGCGATCTCGGACGCCGGCAAATGTCGCGCGTGCGTGAAGCGCTCGATTCGGAGGCATTCGACACGGTCATCACGAGTCCCCTCAGCCGCGCGCGCGAATCCGCAGCGATCATCCTGAACGCCAGCGGGCCGGAGCCTCTGATCTTCGAGGAGCTTTCCGAAATTGACTTCGGCCGATGGGAGGGTTGGACGTTTGCGGAAGCCGCCGAGCGCGATCCGGACCACCACGCGGCGTGGGCACGGGGCGAGCCGGAGTTTCGATTTCCGGGCGGTGAATCCCGGATCGGATTTCAATCGCGCGTCGCCGAGGCGTGCGACGCGCACGTGGCGACGAGGCCGGGGAAGACGCTCGCGGTGCTCCACAAAGGAGTCATCAAGATCATCTACGCGACTCTTCTCGGCTTGACCTTCGACGAATACAAGCAATTGCCGGTCGAGCTCGGGAGCATTCATCGATTCGAGAACGAGGCGGATCGCTGGCGTCTAGAGGCGGCGAACCAGGCGTCACACCTCGGTCCCGAACGGGTCGTGGAATCGTCATGACCCGGCCCCGCGCCTTGCTGATCGGATTGGTGTTTGTCGTCGCGCTCGTGATCCGCGTCGCCTACCTGGTCGACTTCGGGCAACTCCCGACCTTCGGTCAGTACACGATGGATCCCGCCTATCACCACGATGCGGCGATCGCGATGTTGACGGGGCAGACCGAGCCGGGGCCGTTTTTCCGGGCGCCGCTCTATCTCTACTTTCTGGCCACCGTCTACCGGCTGTTCGGAACGGGACCGTGGGGGATTCTGCTCGCGCAGGCGCTTCTCGGGGCGGCCTCGTGCGCGCTCGCCACCCGGATGACGGCCTCCCTTTTCGGACGTACCGTCGCTCTAGTGGCCGGCCTCATACTTGCCGTCTACTGGCCGCTCATCTACTTCGCGGGCGAGCTTCTGGTGGAGACGCTGGCGATCTTTCTCTACCTCTGCGGGCTCACCGTGTTGGTTCAGAAGCGATCGGATCTTCGCAGCGGGCGCGCGTGGATCCTGGCCGGGCTCTTCATCGGCCTCGGGGCGATCTGCCGTCCCAGCATCCTCATATTCGTCCCCGTGCCGATCATCGGCCTGTGGTTCGAGAAGCATCTCACGACGCCGGGCACACGGATCCGCCGTGGACTTCTGTTTCTTGTGGCAATCGCTTTCTGCATCGCGCCGGTCACGGCGCACAACGTCATCGTCGGAAACGACTTCGTCTTTATCGGCTGGTACGACGGGATCAACTTTTTCATCGGAAACAACGCGAAGTCCGACGGGTCGTCGGCTGTCATGCCCGGAACCCGCGCGGGCTGGCGCCAAGGCCGCTTCGATGCGTACGAGACGGCGTCGCGAGCCGTGGGACGACCGCTCAAGCCGTCCGAGTTTTCACGCTACTGGCGCTCCCAGGCGCTCAGGTTCTTCGTCGATCAGCCCGCGAAGGCGGCGGGGCTTCTCTGGACCAAGACACGACTCATCGTCTCCGCGACCGAGCGCTCGAACAATGCGCCGCTCGAATTCAGACGACGCATGTCACCATTCTTGAGCCTTCCGTGGCTCGGGTTCGGCGCGGTCTTCCCCTTCGCGGTCTACGGAGCGTGGCGAGAGCGGAGGCGCTGGAGACGATTGCACGTGCTCTACGGCTTTCTCATCACGTACGCAATCGGTGTCGTCGCGTTTTTCGTGAACGCGCGCTTTCGGCTTCCGCTGGTGCCGATCATGGCTCCTTTCGCGGCCGCGGGGCTCGTACACCTCCTCTGCGTGCTTCGGCGTCCGCGGACCCGTCCCGTCGTGTCGGCCGTCGCGATTCTCGCGATCGCGACTTTCGTGAGCCAGGTCCCGGTCGGTGAACAACCGACCGCGGTTCACGAAGCCCAGGGACAGATCACGCTGGGAAAGGCGTATCTCGTGCGCGAAGACGCCGAGGCGGCGCTCACGGCGTTTCGCAAGGCTGCGGAGCTGTCGCCCGAAACGCCCGGAGGGCGATCCGGACAGGGTGCCGCGCTCTTGGCCCTCGGCGACACGGCCGGGGCCGTCAGCGCGTACTGGGAGGAGATCAGTCTCTACCCGGGTGACGACCGCGCGCACTTCGCGCTCGCGCAGATCTCGGCGGCGACGGGCGACACGTCTCAGGCGATCGAGCGCTACCGCGCCGCGCTTCGTTTCAGACCCATCCCAAAGGATGCGTCCGAGGTCTGGCTCAACCTGGGCGACATCTACGCGCGTCGGGGGCGCTTCGCCGAAGCCGTCGTGGCATACGATGAAGCGCTCAAACTCAATCCCGCCAACACACCAGCGCTCGTCAGCCTCGGCATGCTACACGTGCGCATGCGCAGGTTGGATCTGGCGGAGACCGCCTTCGAACGCGCGCTCGAGATTGATCCCGATCTGCGGGAAGCCGCGCTCATGCTGAGCCGGCTGAAAGGCGGCGAGACTCCAGAGAGACCGTAGCCGGGCGACACCGGCGAATTCCTCGTGTTGGAGTGCCCCAGTCGTGTCCGGTTTACGTGGGAAGACAAGAATCATTGCCCGGGTACCATGGTGGACGTGACGTTCAGCGCGAAGGATCGCCATCGTGTGACCGTTCGTCTGGATCACACCAAGCTCAAGAGCCGTGCGGAATTCGAGGAAATGAGAGAGGGCTGGTCATGGGCGCTCGACTCGTCCAAGTCGTTTCTGGAGACCGGGAGAGCGATTCCGTCGCCCTGAGGGCTGTCGCCGTTTCTTGTCGGTGCGCGCCGATCCTCCTTTCATGCCAGCGTCATCATTGACGTCGCATTTCGAAAGCCCTATGTGAGCCGCGAACAGGCGAAGTAGGCCTTGAGAGCCGCTCTCGACGCGCGTATCCTTCTGTTGCCTCTCATTCAGAAGGGCCGAACCGACGGGTTTGCAGCATCATCGGAGGCAACCTGAAGCACCACCGACTACCCGTGGCCGCGCTGATCGTGACCTTGTCGACCGTTCTGCCGACCCTCATCGCGCACGCCGCTCAGCTGAACGTCGCGGCGGATCGAGCCGGCGACATCGCCACGTCAAGCGCGCATACCTATCGACGTCTCGCGGCGTCCGTGGGACCTTTCGGCATCTACACGGACGACGAGCAGCGCGCTCTTTCGCGCTTCGATGTGCTCGGCGTGCGGGAAGCGCTGTCGAGCCATCTCACCTTTTTGCGATCCCGAAATCGCGACATCGATATCTTCTACGTCGTCATGCCGCAGATCGTTCCCGAGACCGACTGGCACCGGACGTACAACTGGATGGACCGCGCCCGGGAGTATGCGGAAGCAAACGACTGGGTGCTGCTGCACGACAATGGAGAGGAAGCCATCGCCAAAGGATGGGACGTTCAATGGCGGTGGGGGGACTTCACGCGCTATTGCCCCAGAGGCACGTACTACGATCCGAACGAGCCGGAGCTCGACAGTCGGGGGCTCACGTTCGCGGAGTGGCTCTCGGAACGCCTCATTCCCTGGTTCGTCGCCCATCGAATGCACGAGTTCGACGGGCTCTGGTGGGAGGTCGTTGCCCAGCAGCCGCACATCGCGTGGTTTCATTTCAAGGTGCCCGGTCCTCACGGGGGTCGCGTCGATTGGAACCGCAACGGTCTGGCGGATTGGGACGAGGGTGGTTGGGCGGCGTGGGAGGCGTTTGCCGCGAGCTGGGATTCCGTTTCCTCGGTCTGGATAGACGCCGTTCGGGAGAACATCGGCTATGACGTTCGGATCATCGCCGGCGGCGACGCGCAAACACACGACCTCACCTACTACGATGGTTTCAAGAACGAGGAATTCCTGGAGCGAAACCGCTGGGCGTCGAGCGACTGGCGATGGAGCTGGTGGGACGAGCTCTACGTCACCAATACCGAGCGGCCCCGCCGGGGGTACGTCTACCAGCGGGACAACGCGCGAGAAGGCTGGAACCTCTCCATCAACGAGATCTGGTGGCAGGACAACGATCGCTATTCCTTCTCCAACCCAGATTCCACGGCGCAGTACGTGAGGTTCGCCCTCGGGACTACGCTACTGGGTGACGGCTTGTTCATGCTATCCGTTCTGTTCGAGAACATCAGCGGGCTGGGACCACCGGAGCGCCACACGCGTCCCTGGGTTCCATATCTCGATGATTTCTACGATTTGAATCTCGGACCCTACGCCTGTGCGTTCCAGAAGGAGGTCCATGGGCCGGACACACTCTACGTCAGAGCGTTTCATGACGGTGAGCGCCTTACCGGTCTCGTGAAGGTGAATCCAAGCAGAAGAGCCGTCGAAGACGTGCCTCCCCGCGACGCGCTGATCCTCTCCTTCAAGGAGGGTGATGACGGCGCGACGCAATACCTGGGAACGGCCGCCGGCGGTGACGATTTCGATCCGTGCCATCTGCCGCCACGCGTGGATGATCCGACCGATGGTTGGTTCGATCGGTTTGGATCGCCGACCATGGGTGAAGCCGGGATGAACGGAGCCGTCACCGCGCTCACAACCTACGATGGAGATCTGATCGCCGCGGGCGAGTTCGTCCTTCCGGGTGTGACGCCGTCCGCGCGGATCGCCCGATGGGACGGGGTCGAGTGGTACTCCCTCGGCTCGGGACTCTCTGGCGACGCGGTCAACGCCCTGGTGGTCCACGACGATGAGCTGATTGTCGCGGGCGCGTTCAATCGCGCGGACGGACAGCCGGTTTCCAACATCGCCGCCTGGGACGGCACGGCGTGGCGCTCACTGGGATCCGGCCTGGAAGGCCCGGTTAACGACGTCGTTCAGTTCCGAGGGCGCCTGGTCGCGGCCATCGACGCCGAAGAGCCACTCCACGAATGGAACGGCACGGAGTGGCAACCCATACCGTTGCCCACCGATGGGCCCACCCGTGTGACCACGCTCGGGGAGTACAAGGCATACCTCTTCACCGGTGGCACCTATCAGGGCGATAACGGGCGCGATCGTATCTCCGTCGATCGGTGGGATGATGCAACGTGGAGGCACATCGGGTCCGGGACGGCCGCCGCGAACACGAACGCCTCCGAGCTGAACGTGATGTCAATGCATGGCGGTAGGCTGATCGTCGGTGGACGCTTTGTCGACATCGGTGGCGTGTCCGCCGCGAACGTGGCCCGCTGGAATGGGACGACCTGGAGCGCGCTGGGCGACGGGGTATCTCAGGCGCGGCGCGTGGAGACGTTGACTTCGTACAAGGGTGGCCTGATCGTGGCCGGTCATCTTGCGGAGGCGCGTGACAAATCGCCGTCTCACATTACCTATTGGAACGGATTCATCTGGCAGACGTTCGGCGGCGAGACAAACGCTCCGGTCTACTGTCTTCAGCCCTACGACGGTGATCTCTACGTCGGGGGTCTCTTCACGCGGACCGGCCGGACGATATCGCACTACGTCGCGGCCTACGGCGGGCCGGTCGTGATTTCGTCCCATGAAAACGGCCTGCCGATTGGCTTCGACATCGTCAGCGTGTCGCCGAACCCGTTCTCCACGCGCGCCGTGGTGGAGTACGTCGTGCCTGTCTCCGGCCGCGTGAAGCTCAATGTGTTTGACGTGACGGGGAGGAAGATCCGAACATTGCTCGACGGCGCGCAGGCCGGGGGACGTTACGCGATCTCCTGGGATGGGAGTACTGACGCGATGCATCATGCATCCGCCGGCGTCTACTTCGTACGGCTCGATGCCGCCGGCGCTGCGCGAAGCTGGAAAGTCATCCTTTCACCCTAGCCGCGCGAGGATCGAAGGATGGCCCGCGCCGGGATGAGCGATGACTGACACGGACGAACCTGAACCAATCGAGCTTCCAATCGACGGAATGCTCGATCTCCACACCTTTCATCCGCGTGAGATCAAAGACCTCGTGCCCGACTATCTCGCGGCCTGTCGTGAAAAGGGCATCCTCGACGTCCGAATCATTCACGGCAAGGGAACGGGAACTCTCCGGCGGATTGTGCATTCCATTCTTGAGAAGAGTCCGGTGGTTGCCTCTTTTCAACTGGCTGGAGGGGATGCCGGCGGCTGGGGGGCCACCCTGGTCACGCTGTCTCCGCTAGACGGACCCCCGGAGAGTCACCCCCGAGGCGGTGAAGAAGACGCCGATCGGCCGTAGGCCCTCTGTTGCGGGGCAGTTGACCGTGTGATAGCGTGAATCACTTACCAGATTCGGACGTTATACGCCTTTGGAGGGGCGTCTCATGTGGAAGCGCCTTGTGTTGCTCTTGATTCTCGTGTCCGTACCGCTGAGCGCGGGACGGGCCGAGTTCGAGGTCGTCGAGAAGATCGCCGCCGTGGTGGAAGATGAGGTCATCACCGCGACGGAGCTCGCAGAGCAGCTTCAGCTCTATCTTCTCGAGCTGAAGATCGCGCCCGACGACATGGCCGCCGTCGACAGCCTTCAGGGTCAAGTTCTGCGCGAGCTGATCGACGGAATCCTCATCGTGAAAGAGGCGGAGCGAAAGGAGATCGAGGTATCGGAGGACGAGCTCGATCTCTTCCTCGAGCAGCACCTCGAGCAACAGATGGTGCGTTTCGGCGGCGAGCAGGGATTCATGGAGCAGCTCGAACGGGAAGGTGTTTCGCTCCGGCAGATGAAAGCGTTCTACCGAAAGGACATTCGGCGACAGGTGTTGTCGTCGAGGCTCGTGGGGTCGGAGATCGACACCGACGTCGAAGTACTCGACGACGACGTGCGCGTCTATTTTGACGATAGCAAAGAGACTCTGGGTAAGAAGCCCGAGCAGATCCGATTGAGACATCTGCTCATCCAGCCGAAGCCGACCGCCGAGCGTGAGCTGGACGCCGTCAATCGCCTCGAAGACGCGCGTGCGCGGCTTCTGGCCGGGGAAGATTTCGCTTCGCTCGCCCGCGAATATTCGCGGGATCCTAGCGCCGCCCGCGGGGGCGACATTGGTTTCTTTGCCGAAGGCGATCTGGATCCGGTCTTCACGGAAGTGGCGTTCTCGCTCGCGGACTCTGAGCAGAGCGACGTCGTCCGCACCGGCTACGGCTACCACATCATTCAGCGTCTCGCGACGCGAGGGGATGAGATCCACGTCCGGCACATCGTCATCCCGATGGATGTGACGGCCGACGACATCGCCCGCGCCAGAGGCCTCGTCGAGACGGTGACGAGTCGTTTGGAAGAAGGGGCGGACTTCATCGAGCTCATCCGTGCGTACTCCGACGCGCCCGAGGCGGACGGCGATGTGGGGTCCTTCTCGGTCGAGGGGCTCTTCCCGCACTTCCGTGCGGCACTGGAAGCGCTGGGACCCGGCGAAGTCTCCGAGTTCATCGAGGACGCGCAGGGATTCCACATATTTCAGGTGATCGAGCGCACGCCGGCCGAGGAGTACACCTTTGAAGAGGTAGAGCCGACGATCCGGGAGTTCTTGAGACGGCAGCAGCTCGAAGATCGCTACAACACGTGGACGGCGGAGCTTCGCGGCCGTTCTTACGTCGAGGTTCGAGAGCTTTAGTGGGGGATGCCGACGACTCGCGTCCTCGCGAGCGAACGCAGTGAGCGCGGAGCCGGGGTCATGCTCAGCGCACGAGCGATTGCCTTGCATCTGCCTCGTATTGAGTTGGGATGTTCCGTCGAGAGGGGTTGAGGTATTTGATGCTCTTGAACGCTCAGGATACGTCAGCCGCGAGGAGGGGAGAGGGGGATGTTTCCCCGGCGACTCGCGTCTTCGCGAGCGAACGCAGTGAGCGCGGAGCCAGGAATCATCCCCCTCTTCCCGACGAACACCAACGATGAGACTCGATCGCTATCTCGACTACGTTTGTCTGTTCAAGACGCGATCGGCCGCCACGAAAGCGATCCGGACGGGCGGCGTGCACGTCGCCGGGCGGCCGGTGAAGGCCGGGCACACGGTGACCCCGGGAGACATCATCACGATCCGGCATCCGACACGCATCACGGAAGTCGAGGTGTGTGACATTCCCGCCGGACGGGTGGATCGAAAGACGGCTCGCCAGTACTACCGGGTGTTGAAGGACGAACCCTTGGAGTGGGCATGAGCCCGATGGGTGGTCGATGATCCAGCTCCGCAACGTCACGAAGCGCTACACGTCCGGGACCCGCCTGAACGCCCTCCATCACGTGAACCTGGTTATCGGGAAGGGCGAGCTGGTTTCCATCACGGGAGCCAGCGGTGCGGGGAAGAGCACGATGCTCAGGCTGATCTCCATGGAAGAGCCTCCGAGCGAGGGAGAGGTCATTGTCGGCGAGTTCTCGTCCCGCGAGATCACACGTCGCGATCAGCAGGTGCTCCGCCGGAAGATCGGGGTCGTGTTCCAGAACTTCCGTCTCTGGCGCGACTGGACCGCGGCGGAAAACGTCGCAGCGGCCGTTCGGGTCACGGGCGAGTTCGCGCCGCGGGCACTCCGCCGCAAGACCCAGGACGCCCTTCAGCTCGTTGGGCTAGCGCACCGAGGGAAGAGCTATCCGTCTCAGCTCTCGGGAGGGGAGCAACAACGGGTCGCCATCGCACGGGCCATCGTTAACCGCCCTTTCGTTCTGCTCGCCGACGAGCCGACCGGGAATCTCGATCCAGAATCCGGCGAGTCGATCTTCGGCCTGCTACGGGAGGTCAACTTCTCCGGGACGTCCGTCATCCTGGCTACACACAACATCTCGATGGTCAAACGCTTGGGGGGCCGCGCCCTGAAGCTCGAACAGGGGCGCTGCATCGAAGATCGGGTGACCCATGCCGCGTCTTAGAGAGTTCACGTACTTTCTGAATCAAGCCTGGCTGCAGCTCATCCGCGACCGCGTCCTCGCCGGGACCGCCATTTTGGCGAAGGTCGCCACCTTCTTCGTTTCGGCGCTCTTTCTCTTGATCGCTTTCAATTTCGCGTCGGCGCTGGACTCCATCCGCGATCAGCGGGAGGTCCAGGTGTTTTTGGATCGGGGCGGCGCCGAAGACGCGTGGCGGAAGATCGGTGGAGAGCTTCGCGAAATCCCGGGTGTGGCCGATGCCCACCTCGTCACGCCGGATGACGCCATCGAGGAGTTTGAACGTGACTTCGGCGAGAGCGGGCTCGTCGATGCGCTCGGTGAGAATCCGCTTCCGCCCACGTATCGACTGAGTTTGGGGGACGACCATCGTGAAGGTGACGCAATAAGGCGAATCGCGTCACGCGCCGAGACAGTCTCGGGCGTGGAGTCGGTCCGATACGGCGGACCGGGCATCGCGAAAGTCGAATCGCGCGTGCGGACGTTCGCGCGGCTGAACCTCATCGTGGGGCTTCTCGCGGGGGTATCCGGGGTGTTAATCGTTTCGAACACGATCAAGCTCACAATCATCGCGCGAAAGGACCTCGTGGAGATCTTGACGCTCATCGGTGCCACCGATGGTTTCGTGCGAAGGCCGTTTCTCCTGGAGGGCATCATGCAGAGCTGCGCGGCCGCCGCGGGCTCACTCTTGGTGCTCCGCGGGATCCACGCATTGGTGTCGATCCGGATCTCCGGCATCCTGTACTTCTCGACGCTCTCGATCATCCTGTTCCTGCTCTTCGCGGTATTTCTCGGATGGGCGGGTGCGTACATGGCGTGCGCGGGTCCGCTTCGGGGACGATGGGAGAGGTCGGCATGAGGGCGCGCCACCGGCGGACGATCGGCTGGCTCCTCGCGTTCACGGCAGGCGTCGGTAGTCTCGCCGTCGTTCCCCGCGTTGGATTCTCGCAGCGCTCCGAAGATGTGCTGACCGAGATTCGTGAAGGGCAGCGGGAGCTCGAAAAGCTGTCCGCCGAGATCCGAGAGGCGGAAGAACGAATTCACGCGCTCAAGGGGGACGAAAAGAAGACGTCCCAACGTTTGGAGGCCATCGAGACCGCCCTGTCCGGCTCGGAGAAGCTTCTCGCCGGGTATGAGCGACAGGCCTCGCGTCTGGAGCGCGACATCGCCAGGCGGAACGAATCGTTGGTCGAGACGCGCGAGCGGTTGGGCGATCTCAGGAGTCGGCTCGCCGAGCACATCGAACGAATCTACCGTCGAGGGAAGCCCGCCTTCGTCGAGATCTTATTCGGCGCCGAAGACTTCGGGGGCGCGCTACGTCGAGGACGCTACGTGGCCGCGGTCTTGTCCGCGGAGCGTCGTCTCCTGCGGGACGTTGCGAGTGGGCGGGAGCGGCTGGAAGACGAGCTTGCGGCGCTGCGCTCACGGGAAGACGAAGTCGACAGGCTGAAGGACTCCGAGCGCCGTGAGGAATCGCGACTCGCGACGCTCATGAGCGAGCAGTCAGCGGCGCTGGGGAAGATCCGCGATGAGCGTGAGGCTCACGAGGCAAACGTCGAGCGACTGCAGAAGCGCTCGGAGGATCTGGAGAAACTCCTCAAAGAGTTGGAGAAACGGCCACCACCCCCGAAACGAACCGACCCCGCGCGCCCCACCGAGCCGCGCGAGTCGTTCGAACCGGCCAAGTCGTTCACGAACCTCAAGGGCAAGCTAGTCTGGCCCGCTCGGGGGAAGCTCCTCGCGAGCTACGGTGCGTTTCGTCACCCCCGTTACGGGACGCTCACGTTCAATTCCGGGATCGACATTCGCGCCGCGGAAGGCAAGCAGGTCGTCGCCGTCGCGGCCGGGCAGGTCGAGTTCGTGGATTGGCTCAGCGGGTTCGGGAAAACCGTCATCATCAGCCACGGGAGCGGCTACTATAGCGTCTACGGGCACGCGTCGCGTGTTCTCGTCGCGCCGGGCGATCGTGTCGGACCGGGGGACGTCATCGCACTTGCCGGATCGACTGAATCGCTGAAGGGAAACTGCGTCCATTTCGAGCTTCGCAAG
This sequence comes from uncultured bacterium, assembly GCA_964486455.1. Lineage (GTDB taxonomy): Bacteria > Eisenbacteria > RBG-16-71-46 > CAZAMP01 > CAZAMP01 > CAZAMP01. The sequence continues at coordinate 26,339 of CAZAMP010000009.1, forward strand.
GGCGGCCGCGCGGTCGATCCGATCCCGTGGCTCAAGAGGAGATGAGGCCTGACGATGGCTGGCGTTTCGCTCAATTCGAGGTTCAGTTTCGACCGCATTCTGGGACAAGCCCGGCCCATTAGTTTGCTCAAGGACGCGCTCCGCTCTGAACGGATCTCGCAGGCGTATCTTTTCCACGGCCCCTGGGGCGTCGGCAAGACGACGACGGCGATGGCACTCGCGAGCGCCCTGAACTGCGAAAGCGATGATAAGCCGTGCGGCGAATGCACGGCCTGCCGAAAGACCTCCCGCTTCAATCACCCGGATGTTCGCATCGTGATGCCGCTCTATCCCGCGAGCCTTTGGAAGGCTGAAGCGGAGAAAGGGACGGCGGAAGAGCCCGGTGAGAGCCCGCTCTGCCGCCTGCTCGGCGAATGGGCGGACAATCCATTTCACGTCTTCAATTGGTCGAAGCGGCCGACGATCGCGACGGAGTGGATCCTCGACATCAAGCGCGAGGCGACGCGAAAGACGTTCGAGGGCCGCACGAAGGTCATCATCATCTCGCGCGTCGAATCGATGAGCATCGAGGCGGCCAATCGCATTCTCAAGATGCTCGAAGAGCCCGGACCTTCGACGGTGTTCATCCTGACGACGAGCCGTCTGCACCGAGTGCTTCCGACGATTCGATCGAGGTGCCAGCGCGTTGCCTTTGGTGGGGTGCCAGTGGAGATCATCCAGGACGTGCTGACCGAGCACATCGGGGTCGGTGGGTCGGACGCGACGCTGCTGGCGTCGCTCGCCCGGGGGAGCGTCGCGCGGGCGATCACGCTGCACGAGGACGGGATTCTGGACGTGCGGGAGTGGGCACTCGATCTCGTCCGCCTCGACAGCTCGCGACTGATCGAGACGCTCAGTGAGGAGGTCCTGGGCGACACCCGGCGCTGGAACGCCCGAGCGGTCCGACACGTGGCGGAGATCTTGATCGCGTGGTATCGTGATCTGCTCGCCGTCAAACACGGCGTTTCCGAGAAGCAACTCGCAAACCAGGATCGCATCGCGGAGTTGAAGAAGGTCGCCGTAGACCTCGATGTGACCGACGTGAAGCGGCACATTCTGCTTCTTGAGTCGTTGGTTCAGGACGTCGAGCATCAGGTGACGCCCTCAGTGGCGCTCTTCGCGGCGCTCACGGATACGGATTCCGGGACCCGAGTGGGTCCCGTGGGATAGAGGACACGGCGGATGCCGGAAGCCATCGAAATCATGTTCAAGGGCCGGCGGCTGGACTATTTCGTCAACCCGGACCGGATTCCCGTCTCGTCGGGAGACCAAGTGATCGTCGAGGCGGAACGCGGCATCGACATGGGACGTGTCACGCATCTCGCGGCCCCCGCGCGCCGGCCCGAGAAGAACGGGCGCTTCAAATCCATCCTCCGGCGGGCGGACGAGCAGGATTATCGCAATCAGACCCGGATCCGGGCGGAAGAGATCGAGGCGATCAAGATCTGCCACGAGCGGATCAGTGAATTCAAGCTAGAGATGAAGTTACTCGATGCGGAGAGCCAGGTGGACGGCAACCGCATCACGTTTTTCTTCACGGCCGAACAGCGCGTTGACTTCCGCGAGCTGGTGAAAGACCTCGCGGGGATCTTCAAGACGCGAATCGAGCTGCGCCAGGTCGGCGCCCGCGACGCGGCGAAGCGGATCGGCGGCATCGGTCCGTGCGGCCGAGAGTATTGCTGTTCAACGTGGCTGAAGACGTTCAGCCCCGTCACGTTGAAGATGGCCAAGAACCAGGGAATGTCGCTGTCGCCCTCCAAGATCTCGGGTGGCTGCGGGCGCCTCATGTGCTGCCTCATGTATGAAGATCCGTTCTACAAGGAAATGGGGCAGGTGTTTCCCAAGATCGGGACACACTTCGTGTTGAACGACGTTCCGGTGACGGTGAGTCAGAACGACATCTTCCGTGAGGTTGTCGTCGCGCAGGATGAAGAAGGCAACAAGCACGAGTGGCTGGTCGCCGATTTTCCGTTGCCGCGGGAGAAGTGGGCGGGGGCCGTGGTCGGGAAGGGTGCGCCGCCGCGGGTGACGAGCGACACGTCCTGCCAGGTGAAGCCCAAGACTATGCGCGAGCAGTTCGGGGCCGCGGACCGTCTGACGGACGAGGACGAGCTGCCGCCGCAAGAGCTGTTGCGGTCGCTGGCGCTCACGCGCCGCATGGAAGACGACGCCTTCGAGGGCGACGAACCCGCCGCCTTGGTGGGTGATGACTCCGCGGATCTGAGCGATGCCGAACTCGTTGCGTCGGCGGACCCAAAGACGGCCGCGCGCTCGAAGACGTCCGCCGCGACGGACGGGGATCGACCCGACGATGCGCGATCGCGCCGACGGTCGGGCCGTTCGTCGTCGAGGCGATCGGACCGGCGAAAGTCGAAACGAACCTCATCGGCACAACCCTCAGACGGCGGGAAGTCGTCCGAGCGTAAGAAACGGGGCGGTAGAGGCAAGTCGGGCGGGACGCGGTCCGAGAAGCCCGCTCGCCGGACCGCGCCCGAAGCGGCATCGAAAACCACGTCGAAGTCGTCGTCGCGTGCATCCTCGAAATCCACGCCACAGAAGGCGTCCGCGGCATCGGAGCGATCGGGTTCCCCGTCCTCGGAAGCCAAAGCGGACAAGCCCGCGCGCCCGAGAAGACGTCGCGGCCGGCGCCGCCGGGGCGGCAGCCGATCGGGCGGGGCGAAACCGGCCCAATGATCGATACTCACGCCCATCTCACTTTCAGAAAGTTCGATCACGATCGCGAGGCGGTGATCGAACGCGCGTTCGCCGCGGGGAACGTGGCAATCATCGACGTCGGGATCGATCCCGACTCGAGCAGAGGGGCGCTTCGAATTGCAGAGGGTCACGAAAGGATCTTCTTCGGCGCGGGGATTCATCCTCACGACGCGGAGCGATTCCCCGTGTCGGCGCTCGATGAGTTGGTGGATCTCTTCGTGTCGGAAAAGGTCGTAGCGGTGGGGGAGACCGGACTCGACCATTACCGGGACTACGCGCCACACGATCTCCAAGAGTCGCTCTTTCGAGCGCACATCGATCTCGCGCTCAGGCATCGACTCCCGCTCATCGTTCATTCGCGCGCCGCTGAGTCGCGTGTCGTCGATATCCTGACCGAAATGGGCGCAAAGGAGGTTGGCGGGGTTCTTCACTGCTACGCGGGAGACGCCGACGTCGCTCGCCGTGCGGCGGAGATCGGCTTCTACTTCGGATTCGGCGGCTCGGTCATACGCGGGAAGGGAAGGTACAGGAAGCTCATCCCCCAGCTTCCGCGCGATCGCATACTGCTGGAAACAGATTGCCCGTTCCTGGCGCCCGCGCCGAAGAGTTCACGCCGCAATGAGCCCGCGTTTCTCGCGGAGATCCTTCCGGTCATCGCGTCGTTCATCGGTCTCACTGAGTCCGAGCTGCACGCCCTGACCGACGCGAACGCCGCTTCGCTCTTCCGGCTACCGAGCAGTGTTGGCTCGACCGCCCGCCGGCCCGTCGCACACGAAGACCAGACGCCGGACGGCCCACCGGCCGGCGACACGGGCTGACCGGAGTCGGTTGTGGCCGGGAGCGATCCGATACACGCCCCCTTCACTCATCCGGCGAAGATCATTCGAGCGCTCGGCATCTCACCCAGAAAGCGCTTCAGTCAGAACTTCCTTTGCCAGCCGGCGCTTGCACGTCGGATCGTCTCGCTCGCCGACTGGCCCGCCGACAGTCCGGTTCTCGAAGTCGGAGCGGGTACCGGTTTTCTCACCGACGCGATACGCGAGCGCTACGAACGCGTGTGGGCCATCGAGCTCGACCGTGCGCTCGCGGAGTTTCTCAGAGAACGATTCTCGGGGAGCGGTGTGACGGTGCTCGAAGCCGACGCGCGAACGCTCGATGTCGCGACCGTTTGTCCTTCTCCGATGGGTCTTTTCGGCAATTTGCCGTACGGCATCACGACCGACCTTCTCATGTGGCTCTTTCGCCAGCGGGCCGCGTTTCACGGAGCGGTCGTCATGGTGCAGAAGGAGTATGCGGAGCGCCTGACGGCGACACCTGGAACGAAGGCATACGGGTCGCTCACGGTCTTCGCCGCGTTTCGCCTACGCGTGCGTCAAAAACTGAGCGTCGGTCCAGGCGCGTTTCATCCCGAACCGGGGGTGGGTTCGACTGTGCTCGCGTGTGATCTACTTGATGGCCCTAAGGGCGTCGACCCCGGCTTGCTCGAGCGTATCGTGCGCGCCGCGTTCTCACATCGGCGGAAGCTCGTGCGCTCGAATCTCTCGGCGGGATTGGGAATCGGTCTTGTGGAAGTGAAAGCTGTGCTCGCGGCGATCGGCGTCGCGGAGAAGGCCCGTGCGGAAACGGTCACGCCCGAGCAATACCTCGAATTGGCCGCGCGACTTCGAATCGGCTAGTTGCCCCCGACCCTCGTCCCGTCATCGAGTTGGAACTGCAGCCGGTAGAGGCGTGCGTAGACTCCATCGGCCTCCAGCAGCTCATCGTGCGTCCCGCGTTCACACAAGCGGCCGTGATGGAACACCAGAATCTGATCGGCGTTTCGAATGGTCGACAGCCGATGCGCGATCACGATCGCCGTTCGCTCGGTGAGGAGCTTGTTCAGCGCGTCCTGGATGAGTGCCTCCGTTTCGCTGTCCACGCTCGCGGTGGCCTCGTCCAGGATGAGGATGTCCGGATCGAATGCCAACGCGCGTGCGAAGGCGATAAGCTGACGTTCGCCGGTCGAGAAGCTGCCGCCGCGCTCGGCGACCTTGCTGCGAATTCCGTCCTGAAGGCGATCCGTGAGGCGATCGGTGTGACTGAGTCGCACCGCGCCATTGATCCGCTCCTGCGACATGGTCGTGTTCCCGAGTCGGATGTTCTCCTCGATGGTCCCGGCGAAGAGAAAGACGTCCTGCTGCACGATGGCCATGTGGCTGCGTAGTTTGCGGCGCGGCACGTCGCGAATGTCGGTGCCGCCGATCGTGATTCGTCCGGCGGCGAGCTCGTAGAAGCGGAGCAGTAGCGAAACGAATGTCGTCTTCCCGCTGCCCGTCGCCCCGACGATGGCCGTGGTCTTGCCGGCGGGGATCTCGACCGAGACCGAGTCGAGGATCGTTTTCGTTCCGTCGTACGAGAACCTGACGTCCTCGTAACGGATGTCCCGCGTCGTGTCGAATCCCTTGGGTACATCGTCCACGTCGGGCGCTTCGTCTTCGTCCATAAGCTTGAAGATGCGCTCGGACGCCGCCATCGCGTCCTGGAGAATGTTGTACTTGTCCGTGAGGTCGCGAATCGGTCTGAAGAAGCGGCCGGCGTACTGCACGAACGCGACGAGCGAGCCGAAGGTCAACGCGTCACGAAGCACCTTGCCGCCGCCAAACCAGAGGATGGCCGCGGTGGCGAGCGCGGCGATGATCTCCACGAGAGGGATGTAGATCGAAAACGCCCTCACCGAACGCAGAAACGCATCGCGGTGGGCGATGTTCAGCTCATCGAACTCCGCCTCGTTCCGCTCTTCGCGTCTCAGTGACTTCGTCACGGGGATGCCGCCGAGGTTCTCCTGCAGGTACGTGTTGATTCTCGCCAGTGCGACGCGCACCTGGCGAAACGCCCGGCGGATCCTTGCGCGGAAGATCATCGTGATCCAGAACAAGAGAGGCAGCGAGAGGAACGTCACGAGTGCCAGCTCGGTGTTCATGATGAGCAGCACGATCATGATGCCCAAGAGCGTGAAGATGTCGCCGAAGATCGCTACCACGCCCTGGGTGAACATCTGATTCAGCGTCTCGACGTCGTTCGTGAGGCGGGTCATGATGCGGCCGACCGGGTGTCGATCGTAGAAGGAGATAGGGACGCGCTGAAGGTGTTGGTAGAGCTCGTCGCGGAGCTTCATCATCGCCCGTTGCCCGATCAGGTTCATGAGCACGAGCTGCGCATATTGAAGGCCACCGCCGATGAGAAGGAGCGCGAGCCAGAGGACGCACACCCAGACGAGTCCCCGGTAGTCACCGCGCGCGATGTGCTCATCGATGGCGTAGCGCGTAATCATGGGGCCGGCGAGGCCGACGAGGGACGCTAGAATCAAGAGTACCGTGGCGGCGACGACGAGCCAGGCCGAGGGGCGAAGGTAGCGCATGAGCCGCGCCATCAGGCGGCGGTCGACCGCGCGGCCGAGCTGGTCATCCTCGTAGTGATGGTCGTTGCTCACGACGTCCTCTCGATCTCCGCCGCGAGCCTCTGGCGCTCGTGGAGCCTGGCATAGAGGCCCTTGTTCGCGAGAAGCGTGTCGTGGACGCCTTCCTCGGTGACCCGTCCCTCCTCCAGCACGATGATCCAGTCCGCCTGGCGGACAGCCGATATCCGATGTGAGACGATGATCGAGGTGCGTTCGCGCATGTACTGACGGAGAGAGCCCAGGATGCCCTCTTCCGTCTCGGCGTCGACGTTCGACAGCGTGTCGTCCAGCAGCAAGACGTCGGGATTGAGCAGCATGGCGCGGGCGAGGGAGACGCGCTGGCGCTGCCCACCCGAGAGCGTCACGCCGCGCTCACCGACCAGCGTGTCGAACCCCTTCGGAAAACCGTCGATCTCCTCCCGGATCCGGACGACGCCCGCCATCTCCTCGATGCGCGCGTGGGGCGCCTCTGGATCGCCGTAAGCGATGTTCTCAGCGAGCGGGCGGGAGAAGAGGAACGCGTCCTGCGGCGCGTAGCCCACGATCGACCGGACCGCTCCAAGATCGCGCTCGCGAATGTCCACGCCGTCCAACATCACGCGCCCGTCGGTTGGATCGTAGAATCGAAGGATCAGGCGAAGGATGGTGCTCTTTCCGGAGCCGGTGCGTCCGACGATGCCGAGCGTGTGGTTTGGTTCAACGGCGAAGCTGACGTCGGTGAGCGCATCCGTTGCGGCTTCCGGGTAGCGAAGGGTGACGTTCTCGAACGCTATGCGGGGCGCCGGCCGTGACGTCACGTCGCCCGACACGATCGTCGCCTCGGCATCCAGAACCTGCTGAATGCGACCCATCGCGCTCGCCCCGCGCTGCATCATGCTCGTGACCCAACCGATCGCGATCACGGGCCACGTCAGCTCGGCGAGATAGGCCGAGAAAGCTACCAGGGCCCCGAGGGACAGTCGACCGTCGATAACCTGCTTGCCGCCCACGAGTAGCGCGACTACGAGCCCGGCGCCCGCGAGCACCGACATCGACGCGAAGAAGTGCGCCCGATGACGCGCGACGCGCATGTTGGCGGAGAGATACTCCTCGTTGAGTGTGTGGAACGCGTTGGCGCTGCTCTCTTCCTGGGCGAACGCGCGGATGACCCGCGTGCCGGCAAGATCCTCCTGCGCGCGCGAGGAGATGTCACCGAACAGGTCCTGCACGCGCCGCGAGTACCGGTACATCTTTCGGGCGAAGTGGAACGTCACGAATGAGATGAAGGGATACGGCAGAAACGACAGGAGGGTAAGCATCGGACTGATGGCAATCATGAGGGAGACGGACGTGATGATCGCAAGGCCCATCGACGTCGAGTACATGATGCCGGGACCCATTACGTCGCGCACGGCGTTCAGATCATTGGTGAAGTGCGCCATGAGATCGCCGGTCTTCTTGTCCGTGAAGAACGCCATGTCGAGGCGCTGGACCCGGCGGAACAGCTCGGTCCGAAGGAGGTATTCGATCTTTCGGGACGCGCCGATGAGAAGCCAACGCTGGAAGTAGAGCGCTATTCCGCCCAACGCAGCCGCGCCCGCCATGCCGAATCCGAAGAGGCCGACACGCTCGAGCGGCTCGCCGGCCTTGAGCGAATCGATGCCGAGCATCAAGAGCCAGGGAATGAGCCGAGAGAAGCCCGTGTAGAGAAGCATCGCGAAGAGCCCGAGCAGAACCACCGAGCGATAGCGGCGGAGATACGGGAAAAGGGCCCGCAAGTTTCTGATGACACACCTCCAAAGAGCAACGCGGCCCCAAATGGGAAGGCGCAGTATAGCACGCGGTCGGAACCGACACCGGTTTGACCTGTATACACGTGACTGCTAGATTCGTGCGCTCCGAAACGACATCAACATCTCGATCGGCGCCGCCGGCACACGGCCGCTCGCGAGGGAGGTTCACGACCCATGGCTGAGGATAAGATCTGGAAAGTCATCATCATCGGTTCCGGCCCCGCCGGCTATACGGCCGCCGTCTATGCGGCTCGTGCGAATCTCGAACCGTTTCTTTTGCAGGGCGATCAACCGGGCGGTCAGCTCACCATCACCACCGATGTCGAGAACTACCCGGGATTCCCGGAAGGTGTGATGGGTCCGGAGATGATGGACCTCTTCCGCAAGCAGGCGGAGCGCTTCGGGACAAAGATCATTCAGCAGAACGTCTCCGAGGTCGACTTCTCATCTCGGCCGTTCAAGGTGGTCTCGTCCGGTGAGACGCATCAGGCCCATTCCATCATCATCGCGACCGGCGCGTCCGCGCGGCTCCTGGGTCTCGAGAGCGAATCGCGGCTCATGGGCTACGGGGTGTCGGCCTGCGCGACCTGCGATGGGTTCTTCTTCAAGGACAAGGAGATCCTCGTCGTGGGGGGGGGAGATACCGCGATGGAAGAGGCGTCATTCCTCACGAAGTTCGCGAGCAAGGTCACGATCGTTCACCGTCGCGACGAGCTTCGCGCGTCGAAGATCATGCAGGAGCGCGCAACGAGCAACTCGAAGGTCGAGATCGCGTGGAACTCCGTCATCGAGGAGATCCTCGGCGAAGCGGGCCCCGCCGGCGTGCATGCGGCGATACTCAAGGACACCAAGACGGATGAGACCCGTGAGGTCGCCTGTCAGGGCGTCTTCCTCGCCATCGGCCACACGCCGAACTCGAATGTCTTCAAGGGGCAGCTCGAGATGGACGAGAACGGGTACATCATCACGGAGCCCGGAACGTCGCGGACGAGCGTGGAAGGGGTCTTCGCTGCGGGAGACGTGCAGGACCACGTCTACCGCCAGGCGGTGACCGCGGCGGGAAGCGGCTGCATGGCGGCGATCGACGCGGAACGCTGGCTGGTCGAGAAGGGCTTCGCCGAGTAACCGGCCGGTGCGGGCGCTCCATCCAAGACACCGGCTCCGCGCCATCGCCGTTGCCTACGCGGTGGCCGCGGCAATCTCCGGCTGTGCCTTGCCGCCCGGCTATCCACCCGACGCGGATCACGTGAACGCGGGTCCGGCCGAGTGCTTCGAGTGCCACCAGCGGGCCGGCGAGCCTCCGATGCACCCGTCGCACTTCGAGAAGGACGGGCGACTGAAGTCCGTTCGCGAGAAGTGTCACGACTGCCATGCTGCGAAAGACGCGAACGACTCGAAGGACGGGTAGGGAGGCGGCGTGAGTGACAAGCCGATCGATCTCACGGGCGCATCGAAGATCGGTGTGATCGGTGATACGCACGGGCTCGTCCGGCCCGAGCTTTACGATCTCCTCGACGGCGTCGACGCCATTTTGCACTCAGGTGACATCGGCGACGACGAGGTCGAAATTTCCCTGAACCCCATCGCGCCGTTCTACGCCGTCGCCGGAAACGTCGACGGGTTTGCCCAGAGCGAGCACCCTAGGCGCCGTCTCGTCACGATCGGGTCGAAGCGGATCGGTCTCACTCACATTGTGCTTCACGGGAAGAACCTGGTCGCCTCCGTTCAGGCATGGCGTCGAGAGGTGTCACTCGACATCCTCATCTTCGGGCACACGCACGAACCGCTCATCGAGTCGCATTCGAGCGGCATCCTGCTCTTCAATCCGGGGTCATGTGGTCCGCGACGATTTCGCCTACCGATCAGCGCCGGGCTTCTCCACGTGCAGCCCGACGGTGAGCTGAAGCCGGAGATCCTCCGGATAGCCAACTAGGGGACGCACACGCGTGACGCGCGGCTGCTACCTGGCCCCTGACATTCGATCGTCCGCTGCCTCGAGACTCCGCAGCTTCTTGACCACCACAGGGAGAGTGAACCAATTCCTGTAGTACGGGTGAGTTCGAAAGACGCTTTCCCGGGTGAAGATTTCCACCGTTTTCCGCGTGTTTTCGCGCTCGGTTCTGACGAGGGAGGCGAGCTTCGCCCGTTTGGATTCGGCCAGCCGCTCCTCAGGAGCGAGCGGATTGAATCCTTCAGCAAGCTCGGACCACTCCGCCGCGATGCGAAGGCTGGTGAGGGCCCGAAACGTCGCGTCCGCCATGGTGAAGTTGGCGCCCGCCGGCATCTGATGATCGGCGTCGCTCTTCTCGAGCGCCGCACGCAGCGTCGTGAGTCCCTGCTCCCACCCGGCGCAGAGTCGTTTGACATCGTCGGTCGTCAGGTTGGCGAGACTGCCGTCATAGATCCAGGGCGGCGCCATCAGCGCGAAACGTGGCAGGTATTTGTCGAAGACACCGTATGCGAGGATCGCATCCGAGAATTCCGACCACGCTGCCACGGCATCGCCGGCCCCCTCCGGTCCATACCATCGCGTCGCGAGATCGCCGATCTCGTCCTCGAGGGAACCGAGAGGTTCCCAGAGAAGTCGACGGTAGACCAGGTCTTGCATCGCGTACGGACCGAAGCCGGACCCGTTGCCCACCCCAAAGCCGAAAGGTGGTGAGCCCTCCGGTTGCTCAGACATCAGCCGTCGCAGGGCGGAGATCTTGTGCCAGAAGATGTGAGGCACACCGACCTCGGGGATCGCGTGAAGCGGGAACGGGTGAGAGATCTGTTCCTCGACCCAGATGCGTCGCCGCGGATGATGAGTTCGCGCAAGCTCCTGGAAGTCGTCGAACGGGACGATTCGGGCGAGGCTGTTTTCTGGGGATTCGGAAAGGGAATCTGGGCGCGTCCACCACGACACGGCGTGCGGCAATTCCCGCTCACTCGGCGCGTTCAATGCCCCGGCCCGCCAATCGAACGCGATGATCTCGACTTCGGGATCGATCGCGTGCGCGGCATCGAGCGCCCATCCGAAGATCGCCTGCGCGGGATCAACACTGCCCGCAGGCGCGGCCCGACATCGTTCGCAGGCACCCGTTCCTCCGCAGCTCTGGCTCATCTCCGAGCGCAGGATCACGAGACCCGCCAGTCCCGGTACGTCGCGGAGGAGATGGGATACGGATTCCTCGATGAGTGCTTTGCCCTCGGGTGTGCTCAGGCAGATCACGTAAGGATGCTCGCTTCCGCCGCGTATCTCCGGGTGCCGGCGATAGACGTCGGAAGGCAGCGTTCCCGGCAGCGTCACACAGAAGTAGACACCGAGTCCCTGGCGATGTGCGCGCCGCACGAGACCGCGTAGCTGCCGGATCTTCGTGCTGTCCGGTCTGAGCGACCGGTCCAGATCCGACCCGACGATCGAGACGACGTCCAGGTAAGGGCCAGGCTGGAAGATGTAGATTCCATCCAGGTAGGAGTGCACCATCTGCGAGAGATACCAATCGGGAAACCCGAGCCTGTCGGGACCGCCGGCCCCAAAAAACATAGAGGCCGAGATCCGCGGACGAAACGCCGGCCACCGAACCTCGAGCCCGCGCCGGAGGAATGGGGCACGGCGATTCCTCATCCGCTCCTCGATCCGACACGCGCCATACCGGGACCCGAGCGAATCCGCCCCAAGCACCCAGATCTCGCGGTCGCCGACATCGATCGCATAGGCCTGGGGCGTCGCCTCGATGTCGGCGATGCGCCTTTTCTCGTCGGGCGTGAAGCGCGAAAGAAACGATTCCGGGGCATCGTTCAGCGTGATCAGCACGACCCGTCCATGGGAAGGTGGGATCTCGTCCTCATTACGCAAATCGCGAATCGCAATCTCCCCGCACGACATGGATGTCGTGAGCGTGTGCCGAAGCTCCTCCGCGGCGAGACGCACGAGGTCCGAGGAACCCGAGGGCAACTCGATCGACCATGTGCCGTCGATCTCGATCTCATCGTGATCCGGCGCGAGCGCGGCGTTTCGTGAGAGCGACGGTGGCCACAGCCGGAAGGTCTCCAGGTGGGCCAGGCGGGCTTCGGGGAGCTGATCGAGAAGCAGCGCCTCTTGCAGGAAGTGTCCGTCGTGGAGACCCGCAGGTTGGATCTCGCGAAGTGGAACGGTCGCCCACTCACCGTCGTGACGAGCCTGAACGACGATCCGCTGGGAACGGAGTCCCTCCAACCCCGGAGGATCCAGCGGCCAACCCGCCTTTCGGTTTTCCACCGGCCAATACACCACGAGCTGATTCCACTCCAGCGACGCATCGAGGTCGAACTGAATCCAGTGGTCGCCGGGCGACGGTTCCGAGGCCCAATGATCGGTCCCCATGCGAGCGACCACGCGATCGTCCACGACGTGCTCGGGACCAAGTCCGTGGAGGTTCCCGTCGGACCGGATCCTCGTGATGCCCGTCGTCGCCAGCAAATCAGCGGCGGGATCGTGGCGATACCTGTCGACCTCGGAATCCTGGCGCCGGTAAAGCTCAATCTCCGCGATCGCGAACGTCTTGTCGTAGCCGGACAGCGGAGCGCCGTATCCGGCGGGTTGCGTGATCCGGAGCGCGTCGCATGATGTCAGGGGTGCGGAGAAGACGGAAAGCCGGGCGAAGGCGTATCGATAGGTGGCCGTGTACGCGTGATGATCGAGGGTCCAGTCGGTGCCGGTCATCCGGTAATCGCCTTGGATGCCCGGCTGCGTTCTAGTGGGAAGCGGCGCGTTGGGCGCCGGCAGTTTGTGCGCGAGGGGAGGTGGATCGTTCGGCGTCCGATCGCAGGCTGCGAACGGCGCAAGCAGGCCGAGCAGCACCAACGCGCGCAATGCTGGCTGTACACGAGAAGATGAGTTCATGCGATTGTGGTTCCCATTGCGCAAAGATGATCGGCCATGCCGTCGTCACCCGCGCGACGATCAGCGAGCTACTGATAGATCCAGTAGTGGAAGGCGCCGTATCCGCCTTCCTTGTACGCGCCGTCGCTCGCCGTGACGACGAGCCGGGCGGACGAGCCGCGCAAGTGCGATCCGGGAATCCGGAGAATCGCCTCGGTCCATTGCGATCCGTCACCCGTGGCACGCGCTCTCAGAGGAACGGCCTGAGCGTCATCGAAGCGGACCATCGCGGAGATGTTGCCGACTCCCCGCATCACGAGCACGGCGGGGCGGCCCGGCGTGAGTCCCGATAGCGTCATCTCCTCCGAGTCGGTAACGAGTCGCCCGCCGTCCGCGATCGGGTAGTCCGCCCCGGGGGGCGGCAGGAATCGGATCGGCCCCGCGCTTTCGCCGGGCAAGAGACGCAGTCGGTACTCGTGCTGCGCTTCGCTTCGAAGGTCGGCCACGTCGACGCGATCCACGAGCCGGAGTCCCCCGAGATCCTGCAGAGTGGCCGGGCCGGGGACGTGTCCGGCCTTCGCTCCGCTCCAGTTCGCCGCGAAGAGGTCGAGCGGACTCCCCGCGATGGTCGCCAGTCGCAATGACTGCGACCTGAGCGGCCGGTGCATGTTGAAGAACTCGGGCTCGTACCATCCCCTGATCAGGACCAGGTAGTTTGGCCGCTTCATGTCCGGCATACCTTCCAGATACTCGTAGATTCCGGCGCTCCCCACTTGCTTGCAGGCGGCGAGGTCTCGGGACGTAAGGCCGTGAACGTCCAGGACGTAACGGCCACCGTAGTATCGTAAAGCGCCGACGTCGTTCGTGCCGATGATCGCGCCCGAAGGTGTGTTGACAGCGATCCACCTTGCCATCGTGATGTGCTGGTTGAAGATCTCGCGACAGTTCCAGCCGTAAACCGAGGCGAAGTGAAGCGAAGCGCCCGCCGCGCAGATCAAGAAGAAGCCGATGATTCCCCGCCGCACGGCGACCCCCGCCTCCTCGCCTCGGAAGGCGCCCGAGAGCCGGTAGGCACCGGCAACGACGAAGAGCGTGATGAACGGCAACGACGGCTGCAGGTATCGATTCCAGTGGAGATTGCTCGGAACGGCGGCTGCCCAGAAGATGAGCGTGCCCGCCACGAGTAGTCCCGCCGCCCACGCGAAGCCGGCCCGCTTCCGCCGCCACTCGTCGTATGCGGCAGGCAGAGCGCCGAGCACCGCGAAGAAGAGGGTGAGCGGTGCCGCGAATGCCGTGAGCGTCCCCGCCGCGCGTGGCCATGACGGGTAACCCGCCTCGCCTGAATCGAAGATTCCCTTGAGATTGTGAAACGCGAAGAGCGTCGTCTTCATGAGCCATGTACCGAACGTTGTGCCGGGCAGGTAGACGGCGCCCTTGCTCCGAAACGTCATGGTTCCCGACTCGCCCGTGAGGATGAGGTTCAACACGAACGGGAGCGCGACCGCGGCAAGCGGAATGACGACGCCACCCACCCCGAGCCCGCCCGTGCCCCGGTCGACGACCAGCCGACCCAACACGAGAAGCAGCACGAGTAGGGCGGCCTCCGGGCGCGAAAGCGCGAAGAGAACCGCGAAGATGATGAACCGTTTCCGTGACCCGCTCGCACCATCGCCTGGCGTGCCGTCGAAGCGGATGCCGCCGAGCCGGAGGAATTCCTCGGCCAACCGGACGCCGAGAAACGCGACGACGGCGCTCTCCATCCCGCTGAACATGCCCCAGAGAAACGGTCCTCCAAGCGCCACGAGAAACGTGGTCGGCCATGCGGCCGACGGCGCGATCCAAACGGCGGCAATCCGATGTACGCTCCGCAGCGTGAAGAAGAGCAGGACGACCGCACCGACGAACGCAACGATGCCCAACGACGTTCCTTTGAAGACCAGGGCGAAGGGCGTGAGCAGCATGAGATACAGAACGCTCGTCGCCCCCGTCGTCGTGGGATCGCCGTCGTTGTATCGAAAGAGCTCTCCGCGGGCATTCTGGGAAGCGTATTGGAAGTAGATGTAGGGGTCGTCCAACGGGAAGGCGAATTGTCCCCCCGTCGTGAGCAGCATTGCGGCGAGCATGCCGATCGCAACCATCAGAGTGAGGGCCGCCACTCGGGTCTGTACCGATTTCGTCATGCACGGTCCTTTCAGAGAGTTCGGGAGAGAATAAGCCCTCGTTCCTGCCCTGAAAAGGGGCCTTGCCGTTGGCAGGCGATCCGGCCCCCGGGTAAGATCACACATGGGCACCCATCTGACAGGGGAGTGACGGCGTGGAAAACGCTTCGGAGCGCATTGGCGCGGACGTTCGGGCCTTCATCGAAGACGAGTCGCGCGGGGAATTCGGTGAGTTGGCCTTGCGGATCTTCCGATATCAGCTCGAGACCAACGCCCCGTACTGTCGCTTCTGCGAGATCCAGGGCATAGGACCGGGAACCGTGACGAGTTGGCGTGAGATCCCGCCCGTACCCGCCGGGGCCTTCAAGGAAGTGCCGCTCACCTGTGGCGGCGCCGAGGTCGTATTTCGCACGAGCGGGACCACTCGTGGCCGGGATCGGCGCGGCGAGCATCACGTGCATGACCGCTCTCTCTATCACCTCTCGCTCACCAGCGGATTCAGGCGTTTCGTTCTTCCCGACCGCGATCGCATGCGGATCTTCTCGCTCATTCCGACGGGCTCGGAGCAGGTCGACTCCTCGCTCAGCACAATGGCCGATGTCGTCCTCGATCGGTGTGGAGCCGAGAGCAGCGGGACGTTCGTGGGCGAAAACCGGATACTCACGGGTTCCCTCATCAGCGCCCTGCATCGCTCTGTGGCCGAGCGGGAGCCGGTCCTTCTGATGGGGACCACGCTCGCGTTCATGTCGTTTCTGGACTCGCTCACCGAGGTGAACGAAACGTTCGTGCTGTCGGAGGGAAGCCGTCTCATGGATACGGGTGGTCCCAAGGGAACGGATCGGGTATTCGAAGACGAAAATATTCTCTCGCGGTATGAGCGCGCGTTCGGGATTCCGGCTGCGGCATGCGTGAACGAGTACGGCATGACGGAGCTGCTTTCGCAGCTCTACAATGACGATCTCACCCATTGGGTCACATCGGTAGAAGGCCTACCGCCAAGCGCGTCCGGAATCGATCGGCGCATCAAGCACGGCCCACACTGGATACGGAGTCGCGTCCTGGATCCCGACACGCTCGAAGACGCGGAACGCGGCGTTGTCGCCCACGTCGATCTCGCCAACTGTCACTCCGTAGTCGCCGTGCTGACGGAGGACGTTGGCCTTCGTCAGGGAGATGCGATCTTGCTCGAAGGCCGCGGCAGCGGCGCACCGTCCCGCGGCTGTTCCATCGCGATGGACGAGTGGCTGCGATGAATGCCGTGTCGCAAATTCGGCCCGGACCACCTCTCGCCGCGCGACGCGCCCGCTCGCTCGGCTCCGCCGCCGGCCGGCGGGATCCTCGCTCGCTCCTGCGTACGTCGCGGTGGCGAAAGATGATCCGGGCCGCACAGACCTTCACCACGCAGTGTCTGATCGTCGGGCTCAGGCAGCGCCCTCGGTGGGCATCGACTACGATGACCGTCGCCGAGCTAGGGCGGCGGTTGGATCCCGCTGAGCGGGGAGGGGGGCGCGGCAGACCGGCGACTCCCGCAGGAGTGAACGAGGATCACCCGCCGAAGGCGGGAAGCCGAGTGAACGGGCGGGTCGCCGCCTGCCGCGCCCTCCTCACCGCGATCTTCCTCGTGCTCATCGTTTTCGAACCGCTTCCGGCGACCGCAGACGACGACAGCCGCTTGTTCATCGGGCTCGGTGTGCTCCCTCAGTTTCCGCAGTTCATTGGCACGGCGCGACTTCCGTCCGAGCTATACCGTGTCGAATACATGCGGTCGATTGCCACACGTTGGCGGGCCGGTCCTGAGCTCACCGCGCGCAGTGACTTCGCTATACTCGGGGCGGCGCTGCATCACGACATCTGGCGCTCGGATGGACGTGAGTGGCGGCTTGCCGTCGGGATCGGCTACGTCGTGCCGATGTCTCAGACGGATGAGTACTTCTTCCGCGTACGTGGCGTGTCGGCCTCATTGGCCGACCGGATCCTCCTTCGTTTGTCAGTCGGGCAGACTTTCGATCTCAGTCGGGGCCGAACGGGGCTGCGGGTGGAATCGGGAGTTCGTCTCATGCGCCCGGAGTCGATGCTGTCGACACTCGAAGCCCTCGACGACGCCGTCGACTCTGAGGAAGGTTTCTGGATGTACGAGATCATCGCGGGTCTGGATCTTCGGGGAGGACGTCGCTGATGGCCACGCGTCGATCCGGGGTCGGCGTCGCGGTCACCGCCGCCGTCATTGCCGTTGCTTTGGCCGCCGGCTGCGGGCGTATCGTCGAAGTTCCCGGGCGTCACACCAACACGTCCCGTTACTTGGATGTCATCGAAGAGGTGCCCTCGTTCTGGCTGGAGGGCACTGAAGGACGTCTGGTTCTGCCGATCCTTCTGCGGGACGATATCGCTCCCGCAGGAGTCCCACATGAAGTACTTCGGGAGACATTGAGCGCCGCGGTTGCCACGTGGCGGGAACCACTTGCCGCGAAAAGCCGAAGCGTGAGGCTGTCGGTGATCTACGCATCCGAAGGACATCCGCCGCCCGCCCGCGGCGTCCAGGTCACGTATCTGGAACGCCCGATTGATTTCCTCGGCGTGACGCGCTACGGAGAGGATAACGTGACGGTCGAAATCGCCGTGAGGCCGGCTTCGACGGACCGGTTTCTGACGCGCCGGGAGCTTCTCGCCCTGACGATTCACGAGATGGGTCATGCGCTGGGGATCTCGCGATCCGGGCACAGTTCGAATCCCAACGACGTCATGTTCGGGCATGACCTGTCAAACGACTGGATCACCTTGTCGGAGGGAGATCGCAAGGTGATCCTCGCCCTATTCCCTGAGTAGCGGAGATTCGATGGGATCACTTCGTGGACAGATGACCGCGGTTCCCGCTTCATTGATCGGGCCCGCCGATCGTTGGATGGAACCGCCGGCGCCGGCGATTCGATCCTCACTGAAACGTCTCGCGCCGCTCAGCGCTCGTTCCCCCGCCGAGCGGATCGTGCGCCTCGCTCCGGTTCTCGATGCCTGGCAGGACCCGGCTTCTCCCGTACGCGAGGCGGCCGAGCGTGTATTGCCGGGCATAACGGGCTTCAGCGAAGAGATGATTCGATTCGGCTTTCCGCTTCAGTGCCGGCGCATCGCGTCGAGCGCCATCGCGGCGATGTGCCGGGCGGGTCATCCACGCCTCGAGTGCCCCGAGCCGAGCGTCATCGTTCTCGCGGGAAACATACCCGGTCTTTCGCTCTTGGATGGTGTCCTATCCGTTGTCGCGGGCGCGCCGGTGGCGCTCAAGCTCCCGTCAGGTGAGCCGGCAACCGGACTTCTGCTGGCCGGACAGCTTCGCGGGCTGAGCGGTGAGGATGCACCGCCGCTCGAAGCGTTTTGGTGGCCGGGTGGGGACGACACGCGAGAGCCCGAGCTTTTCGATTGGGCCCAACGTCTTTACGCGAGTGGATCCGACGAAGCCATCGACGCCATTCGGGGTCGATTCCGCCGAACACGCGGCGATCGGCTGGGCACGTTCGCCGGGTTCGGACATCGACTGTCGGCGGGCTACATCCCGGAGGGCGGCTTCCCGTTGGAGGAGGCCTGCCACCGCTTCGCCGTCGATATCGCGATGTGGGACCAGGAAGGTTGCCTATCGCCCCACGTCATCTTTGTCACGCGCAGTGTTGACGTGGAAAGCGCGGCACACCTCCTGGCCGAGGCACTCGAACATCTCGATGATCGACTTCCCGCCGGTGAGATGACATTCCATCGAAAGCTCTCCATCAGACGGCTGCGTTCAGAGGTCCAGGGCCGGATGCTCGCCGATCCGACAATCCGGATGTGGCCGCCCGGCGGAGTGGGCGGGTGGCGCGTGGTGCTTGACCCGAAAGGCCCCCTGCGCCCGTCGCCGTTAGGTCGAACGGTCTACGTCCGGCGGATCGCAGGCGACGCGGAGCTCGTCGAGCAGCTCCGAATCTGGGACGGCAAGCTGCAGTGCCTGGGCGTCGCGGCGGATCCGGGCTATCTCCCGCACCTGACGGGACCTATCGGTGAGCTGGGTGCGACACGGCTTTGCGCCGCGGGTATGATGCAGGAGCCGGGTCCGCAATGGCTGGGAGAGGAAACGGACCGGACGGGTCGCAAGGTGTGTGTCGTGGAGGCCGTGACTGAAGGGGCGTGGCGCCGCCTGATGGAAGAGAGGTCCGAATGAGCAGCAATCGATTCCGCCGCGCGATCTGTCAGACGTCGCCTGAGCCTATCGGACTCGTCATCGAGCGGGCCGAAGGAATACACGTCTACACGACCGATGGCCGAGCCTATCTCGATCTCACGGCGGGGATCGGTGTCGCAAACGTCGGGCACGCCAGGGATGAGGTCACGCGTGCCGTCACGGAGCAACTCGCCCGTCACGCGCACGTCATGGTCTACGGTGAGTACGAGCAGCAGGCCCAGACAGACCTGGCCGAGCGGGTCGGTTCGCTCCTTCCGGATCCCATCTCTCAGGTGTTCTTGGCAAGCAGTGGGACCGAAGCGGTGGAGGGGGCACTGAAGACCGCGCGGAAGTTCACGGGTCGTGCCGGATTCATTGCGTTCGATGGAAGCTATCACGGCGACACGATGGGATCGCTGTCGGTTCAGGCGAATGCGCGCTACCGGGCGCCGTTCGAGCCGCTCATCGAACCCGTTCGCTTTCTGCCGTTCGGCGACGCCGACGCGCTCGATGTCATCGACACCAGCACGGCGGCCGTTATCATCGAGCCGGTCCAGGGGGAGGGGGGCATCCGCGTTCCACCGGATGGTTTCCTCCAAGCGCTTCGCGCGCGCTGCGACGATGTCGGGGCGCTACTCGTCTTCGACGAGGTCATCACCGGGTTTGGGCGGACCGGTCGCGTCTTCGCCATGGAACGGTTCGGCGTCACTCCGGATCTCGTGTGCCTCGCGAAGGCCATGGGTGGCGGACTGCCGCTCGGCGGCTTCGCCGGATCGGAGAAGATCATGCGCACCCTCGCGCACGATCCGCCGCTCTGTCATGTGACGACCTTCGGCGGGAATCCGGTCTCATGCGCGGCCGGACTGGCGGGGCTACGGATCCTCATCGATGAGAAGCTGGCGGAGAACGCCGAGCGCGTCGGGGCATTTTTCCGAGAGCGACTGGATGAGCTTGTCGGACTCGGCGGTGTCGTCGAAGCCCGTGGCATCGGGCTGATGCTGGGCTTGGTTTTCGATTCATCGACGGCCACGCGTCGCTTCGTCGAGAGATCGCTGGAGGAGGGGCTGCTTCTCGGTTGGACGCTTCATTGCGATGATGTGATCCGTATCACTCCGCCGCTCATCATCACGCGCGACGCGGTAGATGACGCGGTAGCACGCATGCGGGCCGCGCTCGGGTAGTCCGCGTTCTTGACCACGATCTTCCGGCCTTCCCGTGCCGACAACCGTGCCGCATCGATGATCCGCTGCGTCCGGAGTCCGTCCGCGAACGTCGCGGCGAACGGAAGGTCGTGCTCACCGCGAATCGCGCCACCAAGGGCGGCCGCGAAGAGCGCGAAGCCGCGTGCCCACAGCGAACCATCCAGGATGTCGTCGTCACCGAGGTTGTCCCGAAGCGAGACATCGTGACGCTCCGTCTCGTCCCGGCGCGCGGCGAAGAGACGACCGTCCGAATCGATCCAGAGCGATCCGTCGGTGCCGTGTATCTCCCACGTGAACCCCGCGTAGTGGTGAGCGACGCTCGTGAGCGCCACCGATGCGCCGAGCGCCGACCGAAAGGTCAGGTGGAGATCCGCGACATCGTCGGTTTCGACCTTTCGGACGGCCCCGTTTGCGTCGAGCCGCGCGGGAATCGCCGTTTTCAATGCGGCGACCACTTCCGTCACGTCTCCGAACCACCAGAGAAGCGAGTCCACGACGTGCGACCCGATCGCCCCAAGAAGTCCACCGCCGTCGGCCTCACGTGACCACCAATTCCAGAGACGGCCGGGCTCCCCGCGCGAGTGTGACGTGAAGGACACGCGCGCGTGGAGCGGAACGCCGACGTCGCCCGACTCGAGGCGGCGTTTCATCTCCTGCCGGTTGGGCAACGCGCGGAGCTGGTGATCAATCAACGAGAGTGACCGACCGCGGCGGGCGGCCTTGACGAGCGACGACGCCTCGCGCGCGTCCAGCGCCATCGGCTTGTCCAACAGGCAGTGCCGCTCCGCTTCGACGACCCGGAGACCCATCGGATGATGGTGAGCGGGGGGTGTCGTCACGCAGACGAGGTCGGGATCTCCGACGGTGGTGGCGTCTTCCACGCTCGTCAATGCGTGTGGGACGTCGTGCTCCTCGGCGAGTCGTGCGGTCTTGGCCGCGTCACGGCCCGTCAAGCTGACGACGTTCCAACCCCCGGCAAGCCTGAATGCCGGAAGCTGAGTCCGCACACCGAAACCGGTGCCGATAATGGCGACGGCGAGCTTTTTCACGCGTCCCTCGGGCATTTTGGGGGTTATTGAGGCTAATGAACCTCTCCGCGCGCTCCGAATCATCCAGTATGCAGACTCGCGAACGTCGGGATTCCGTCCGCCGAGTCTACCACCCGAGCTAAGGAGAGAGCAGAATGACAGACATCCGCGAGATCCAGGACCGGTTTCATCACGTCGCGCAGATCCTCAAGTCGACCTTGGACGCTGTTTGTGAGCTCGAATCGGCATTCGGCACGGTGAACGGAGACGCGGGCGACTCGACCGGTACCGGAACACCTCCTACCCAGGGCACCGATCAGGCGCCGACCGGCGGCACGCCGACCGGTGGCACGGGCTACGCGGGCTCGGGCCAGGGAGGCCCCGGCCACGGCTATCCCGGATACGGCTATCCGAGCTACGGTCATCCCGGCTACGGCCCTCAAAACTACACCCCATCCTGGGACCCGAGCGGTGCGCCGTGGGGATACGGTCAGCAGGGACACGGGGCATACGGTCCTCCTCCGGGTGGCTACGGATACGGCCCTTGGAACTACTGGGGATGGAATCACCCGGCCTGGGTCGGCGCGCGCTTCGGCTGGAACTGGACTCCGTGGTGGGGCATGAACCCCTATCCCGAAACCCGCACGTGGAACTGGGGTCAGCCGGGTCCGACGGATCAGACCGATGGGCACTGGACGGGAGAGACGCCCACGCCCTAGCGACGCCCGGATAAGATTGGACGTGAGGCAGTGCCCCACGTCGGACGAGCCGGTTAGCCTCGAGCGGCCGGCTCGTTTTCTTGTCTTCCCTTGAGGTACACCACGGCGAGGATCGACGCCGCGAACATCATCACGCCGCCGAAGAGGAACGGAGCGCCATCACCCGCGGCGCCCATGAGCCCGCCGCCGACCGCGGGGCCCGCGATGCGCGCCAGACTCGCCGCCGACTGTGACGCCCCCATGATCCGTCCCTGCTCGTCCGCGGGGGCCCATTGGCTGATGAGACTCATGAGCGACGGCATGTTGAGCCCGTTTCCGAGCGCGACCGGGATACAGGCCAACATCAGTCCAACCAGATTGCCCACGATCGCCATCCACAAGAGCCCCACCGCGCAGGCAAGCGTTCCGACGATCGCCAGCCGCTTCTCGCGAAATACCACCGTCAACGGATGTACCAGACCCCCCTGGACGATGGCCATGAGAACGCCGATGTAGGCGAAGAGCCAGTAGACCGTGTTCTTTTCAAGCTCCAGACGACTTCCGAGAAAGAGGGAGAACGTGGCCTCGAGATTCGAGAACGCGAATATGACGATGAAGTAGATGAGAATGGCAACTCCCACTCCGCGCATCCGGAGCGCGTCGCGTAACGCTCGAATCGTCTCCTGGAAGACCCGCAGGCCCTCCGAAACCCTGAGTGACGCGTCGCGTCGCCGTCGATCGGATTGGAGCGATTCCGGGAGCCAGAAGTACGCGGCGATCAGGTTCACGACACACACCCCGGTCGCGGCCCAGCCCGGCCCGGAGAGACCAAAGAACTGGGTCGCTACGCCTCCGATGACCGGCCCGAAGATGAAACCGAGCCCGAATGCCATTCCGATGAGCCCCATGCCGCGCGAGCGTTGGTCGGGCGGTGTGGTGTCGGCGATGTACGCTTGCGCGACCGCGATGCTGGCGCCGCCGAAGCCCGAGATGATCCGCGAGACGTAGAGCACCGACACCGACGTGGCCAGCGCGAACACGATGTAGCCGAACCCGGAAATCGCGAGCGATGCCAGGAGGACCGGGCGGCGGCCGATCCGGTCGGAGATCCGTCCCCAGAACGGCGCCGCCAGGAACTGAACGAACGAGTGGGCGCTGAGCAGCATCGTGGCCTGAAACGGCGAAGCACCATAGTCTTCCGCATAGCGGGGAAGGATCGGGACGACGATCCCGAAGCCGACGAGGAAGATGAAGACGGTGACGAAGATCACCGTTAGGGCTGAACGTTGTGGCATATGCGGTCTGTGTCCTCGCCGCGAATGAGGGATAACCGAGACGCGGCATTATAGGGGCCGCACGACGGGTGGACAACGCCGCCCTCTCCCGCCTTTTCCCTCAAGGATTTCTGACGAATTGAGGCTAGAATGGGTGCATGGACGATACGAACCTCCCAGAGAATCCGGACGGCGGATTTCGCTCCGGCTACGTCGCGCTCGTCGGCAGGCCGAATGTGGGGAAATCCACGCTTCTGAACCGACTCGTCGGACAGAAGCTCGCGATCGTCACGCCCAAGCCCCAGACCACTCGGCGGCGGGTCGTCGGGATCTGGTCGGACGACACCCACCAGATGATCTTTCTCGACACGCCCGGACTGATCCGTCCGCGCTACCGGCTGCAGAGCTTCATGCTCCAGGTCGCGAGAAGTGCGGTCTCCGAGGCTGATGTCATCCTTGCGTTGCACGACGCGACGGATGGTGTCGACGTGCTTCAGGAGACACTCCATGAGTCGGCAAAGGGGCGAGGTCGCCTGATCGTCGCGCTCAACAAGATCGATCTGATCAAGAAGGAACGGCTCCTTCCCATGATCGATCAGCTTTCGAGAGAACTGGCGGATACTCCACTCGTGCCGGTGTCTGCGCTTCGAGGAGAAAACGTGGAGGCGCTGTGGGACGAATTGCGGGAAGCGCTTCCCATCGGCCCTCCGTACTACCCGCCCGAAGCCGTCACGGAACATCCCGAGCGTTTCTTCGTCGCCGAGATCGTCCGCGAGCAGATCCTCTTCCAGTTCCGTGACGAAGTGCCGTACGCCACCGAGGTCGAGGTGGAGCGATTCGAGGAATCGCCCGGACGCAAGGACGAGATCGATGCCGTCATCTACGTGGAACGTCCGTCGCAGAAGGGGATCCTGATCGGCAATCGGGGGGCGGCGATCAAGGCGCTCGGAATCGCCGCGCGCGCGGAAATCGAGGCGTTCCTGGAGCGACCTGTCGTGCTGAAGCTCTTCGTGAAGGTCGTGCCCGGCTGGCGGCGGGACGCACGAGCCCTCAGACGAATGGGATTCATGACGTAGGTAGGGAGATCCCGAGGTGACCTGATGAGCGATATTCTCGCGAATGACTTCAGCTGGTCGCAGAGCCGCGACCGTTCGTACCAGAAGTGCCTGAGACGCTACTACTACGACTACTACGGGCACTGGGGGGGGTGGGAATCGCATGCCGATCCCCAGACGCGCGAAATCTGGATCCTGAAGAGCATGCAGTCTCGGCAAATGTGGGTTGGGGGCCTCGTGCATGACGTCGTCGAGACCACGCTCCGATACACAAGACAGAACTACCCCGCCGTTCCGAGCGCGGACGAGCTTGCCCAGGCGTTCGTCGCGACGATGCGCGAGCAGTTCAAGGCATCGCGCGACGGTCAGTTCAGGAAGACCGGCCGGAAGGCCACGCGGCTCTTCGAGCATGAATTCGATGTCACCGTCGCCGACTCGAGCTGGCGGGAGCTTCGCGACATGGGTGTTCGCGCGATCCGAAACTTCGTCGCTTCCGACACGCTGAGGGAGATCCTCGCCGTTCATCCGGACGAGTGGATGCCGATCGAGCGCTTCGAGCATTTTCATCTCGACGACATCAAGGTGAACGTGAAGATCGACTTCGCCTACCGTGACGGCGACCTGCTGCACATCATCGATTGGAAGACCGGATCCCGTCAGTCCGAACCCGCGACCATTCAGCTCGGTTGCTACGCGCTCTTTGCGCTGGAGAAGTGGTCGGCCGAGATCGGCAAGATACGGACGGCCGAGGTGAATCTCACGCGGGGCGAGATCGCCGAGACGCAGATAGCGGACGAGGACCTGCAGGGTACGCGCGAGTACATTCGTGATAGTGCCGCGTCGATGCTCAGGAGACTGAACGTCCCGGAGCGAAACGAAGCCCGCATCGACAACTTCGCGAAAGTCGAGGAGCTTCGGATCTGCCGTTGGTGCAACTTCCAGCGCGTGTGCCTGGGCGGGACGGCGAACGAACTACTGAAGAACCGCGCCCGGGGCAGGGCCTAGACCTAAACCTAGCCCGTCACCGCCCACCGCTCGACGAGCTTCCCGGGCACGTCCTCGATGAACCGTGACGGCTTCGACAACACCCTGCCGCTCGACGGATGGTAGATCCCGACCGGATATGTGATGTAGAGCTGATCGCGCGTCCGCGTCGTCGCCACGTACATCAGACGCCGCTCTTCTTCCAGCGCCTCCGGGTCGCGGGCGCTCCAGAACGAAGGGAAGAAGCCGTCGAGCGCCCCCAGCACGATCACGACCTTCCACTCCATGCCTTTCGCCGAGTGAATGGTCGAGAGCACCAGTCGTTCACCCTCATCAAGCGGTGTCGCGAGACGGTTTTCGACCGCGCGGCTGGGGGGATCGAGCGACATATCGGACAAGAGCCTCTCGAGCCCGTCATATCCCTCGCTCAATACCTGGAAATGCTCTAGGTCCCGTCCCCGGCGCTGCTGGTCGTCGTAGCGATCCTTCAGGATCGGCTCGTAGTAGCGAATGATTTCGTCCACCATCGCCGCGGGCGGTTTCTTCCCGGTCCGTAGTCTTCCGAACAGCTCCTCCAACGCCGTCAGGCGCCTTTGGAGCGGAGAGCCGATCTCCGCCTTCGAGAAAGCGAACGGGTCGGATTGTGTGGCGGACGCCGCCACGACGTCCGCCGCTCGCTTCGGTCCCACGCCCTCCACGAGACACAGAAGGCGGTTCCAGGAGATCGCGTCGCGCGGATTCGCGAGCACCCGCAGATGGGCCATGACGTCCTTGATGTGGGCGGCCTCGAGGAAGCGAAAACCGCCGTATTTGACGTAGGGAATATCACGGCGGGCGAGCTCGATTTCCAGCTCGTACGACTGGAACGAGCTTCGGAAGAGCACCGCCATGCGGTTGAGCGATATCCCTTCTTCGCGGTGTTCGATGATGCGTTGCGCGATGAAGGCGGCCTGATCGGCCTCTCCGTCGGTCATCACGATGGCCGGCTTCTCGCCTCCGCGCCGCTCGGTGTAGAGGCGTTTCTCGAAACCGATCGACGCCTTCGCGATGATCGCGTTCGTGACGTCGAGGACCGGCTGCGTGCTCCTGTAGTTCCGCTCGAGCTTCACGACGGTGGCGTCTTCGTAGCGCGTGGGGAACTCCACGATGTTCCGGTAGTCGGCGCCCCGAAACGCGTAGATCGATTGCGAGTCGTCGCCGACAACCATGAGATTTCGGTGTTCGGCGACTAGGCGATCGGTGATCTCCGCCTGCAGCTGATTCGTGTCCTGGTATTCGTCGACCAGCAGGTATTTGAATCGGGCGCGCATCTCTTTGCACGCACGTCCCTCCTCGCGTAGCGCCTCGAGCAAATACACGAGGAGATCGTCATAGTCCATCAGCGCGTGGCGTCTCTTGAACGCGTTGTACTCTTTCTCGATCTCCATGACGGCGTCGAGGTGCGGCATGAAATGCTCGTATTCGTCCTCGAGGATCTGCTTGATCGACGTGCTTCGGTTCACGGCCTTCGAGAAGACGTCCATGAGCGTTCGCTTGCGCGGAAAGCGGCGCTCGCCGCGACCGAGGCCGCGTTGGCCACGGACGAGCTGAATCGTGTCCTCGGCGTCGCCCCGGTCGAGGATGGAGAAGCGGTTGGGATAGCCCTCCGGCGGAAACCGTGTGAGCATCCGCACGGCGAAGGCGTGATACGTCCCGCCGACGATGCCCTGGCAATCCACGCCGAGGAGCTTCTCCACTCTGCCGACCATCTCTTGGGCCGCGCGGCGCGTGAAGGTGAGGAGGACGATCTCGTCGGGCGGGAGTCCCGTTTCGAGAAGCCGCGCGACTCGGTAGGTGAGCGTGCGTGTTTTACCGGTGCCCGCGCCCGCGATGACGAGTAGCGGCCCTTCGAGGGTGAAGACGGCTTCACGTTGGTCATCGTTGAGCGCGCGGTCGTAGTGGATTCCCTTCGGCTTTCCGCCGACCCGCTTCAGTTTGTACACCCGATAGCGTTCGTCAGCCATGCGTCTCCGCCCTACCGCGTCCGTGTGAAGAAGGTGAAATGTTCAAGCCGACCCGCGGCCGCATAGCGCTCGCTGAGAAGCATCGAAATCTCGGGATAGAGCGAGAGCGCCGCGCGGGAATCGAGCCCGAGCCCGGTGACCCACGGCATTCGGTCATCGCTCATGATGACGATCACGTCGGGTGGCGCATCGAGAAGCGTCGCGACGATCTCATCGTGCCAGCGCTCCGGGCTCCACGGGCTCAAGAGCGGCGCGATGTAGATGAACCGCGACGCCGGCTTCCGCCCGCTCAGCGTGTAAAGAAGCGGCTCGAAACCCCAGACGAACAGGCTACCATCGCGCGGACAGATGCGCTGCACTTCTTCCGCGGCGGACCAGGTCGCGCTGAGGCAGAAATCACCGCGCCCAAAGCGCCCGAATGCGGGCCTGCTGTGGTACGTCTCACGCGAATCGATTCCCATCAAGTAGCGGGTCGCGCCGATCCGTTCCTGCAATACAGGAGAGCGGGCGAAGGCGAGCGACAGAATCGCGAGAACCACGAGAAGCCCACCCACGATGCTCATCACCGAGCGCCTGCCCCGAAATCGGTCCAGAAGCCTGTCGACACCGATGCCCGTCGCCCAGGCCAGAAACGGGAAGATCGGGATCCAGTGATAGTAGAAGAACTTCCCCTGCGCGACGACGCCGACCAGTGTCGTCAGAATCCCCAGAACGGGAACGATCCAAAGCGGCAGTGCTCGCGAAAGCGCCATCATCACGAGGCCGAGAATCGGCGGCCCCAGAAGGAACGGCCGCGTCTCAAAGAAGCCGACGACGGTGCGTACACTCGACGCGATCGCCTGCGCGGACCCGCTGGCCAACAGCATTCTGCTGTATCCCGGGAGATAGTCGCGCTGGATCTCGATGAACGCCTCGAGCGCTCCGCCGACGAGGAGATAGAGCATCGCTACGGCGATGGGCGTCGCCGCGCTCAGAGCGAAGACCGTCCAGCGGGTTCGTTCGGAGAGCGAGTCGGGCCAGATCCCGCTGATCTCACCGCTCGCGTCGCGATTCGGCACCTGGAGCCGGGCGAAGACAATGAGGAGCGGGGCGTAGAGGATTGCCGTGTACTTCAGGAGACCGGCGGCGCCGAAGCAGAGCCCTGCCGCGACCACGCGCCGGCGCGCGTGCGGACCGTTCTGGATGAGGACGAAGCTCCAGAGGATGAGCGCCGCCATGAACCCCTCGGCCTGGCCCATGTCGCGAAAGCCCAGGCACATGAGTGCCGCGACACCGTAGTGAGCCGCGGCGATCCCGGCCGCGCGCACGCTGATGGGACGCAGAAGACGGTACAACGCCGTGACGCCCGCGAGGAGCGACACGAGATCCAGGAGCCGGATACCCCACGCCTTCCCGCCCGAGACGATACCGGTCATGGCGTAGATCAGATGGATGCCGGGCGGCTTGAAGTCGAACGCGTCGCGATAGGGGAACCCCTCGCTCAGCATCACGTCACCGATGAGGGCGAAGATCGACTGGTCCCGCCAGTATGGAATCGCCAGTGTCGGGATTCCTAAGACGAACAGGCAGACGAGAATGGTGATGAGGAGTCTTCGTTCGGACAACCCGCGCTCCCGCGAATGATGCGCCCGCGGTCGTCGCGGGTCGCGTCATTCTAGCCGGAAGCGTGGGGGGAGGTCACCCTACCGATACTGCCCTTTGAGCCGCGACCAGCTCGTCACGTCCACCGGCGTTCCGTGGAAGTCGAACAGAACGAAAGCCTGCTCGTAGGGAGCGGAGACCTCGCTCCACGGCACCCAGTCCGGGTAGCCGAACAGCTCGCCGCGGAAGCATGCGATCGTCCCATTTCCGTCGCCCGAGCTGCCGATGCCCCACTGCGGAGGGAAGCAGAGAAGTGCCTGGATGACGATGTAGTAGGTCTGTCCGACCGCGCCCGTGAACTGACCGCTCAGCTCGGCGCAGTAGGAGGCGTCCGTGCCCTCCATGCTCTCGTGATACTCGGTCACCGTTTCGGAGTAGACGAGCTCGCCGGGGAAGTTGCCCGCGCCTTGTGTGTAGATGTTGATGCGAAAACCCTCGGGCGGAACCGGACTACCGCTCCAATAGCCGCCCCACCAGCCGACCGCGTGCATGAAGTTGTCGGCCGCCACGAAGTCGTCCGCGCTTTCCGCCACGAATGGGTAGCATGTGTCGTCTTGCGAGGCGAGCAGCGACACACCGTCGGGCGTCTGTTCCCACCGCGGGATGCCGGAGCAGTCGTACGCGCCCGTCTGTACATCGAAGTTATAGCCGAGCCTCACCTCGTCGATGCCCGTTGCCGAACCCACCGTGACGACGACCGGAAGAAGCGCCAGGCTGACGCAAATTCGTGGGATGCTCATCTCATCGTCCTCGAATGTTGGGGGAATGCCCGGTCTACCCCGTGAGGTATCGGTACTTATCTATTCTTCGGCTGGACACGCCCCGATTCTGAACAGGCGACAGGTCGCCTCCTGTCTCCGGCGGCTCTTGATGACCGATCGTCGGTTGAATGGATGCGGTCATGGAAACAGAAACCCGAAAGGACACACCGTTCGCCCGGCCGTAGGCGACGCCGGGGCCGGACCCAGGCGATCTGTCTCCCCGGGGAGACAAGTAAGATGTTGGAATCACTCCAGTTACGATTCGCGCGTCGAGCGATGACGCGGGTTCCCCACGCCGTGGACGCACCGGAAATCATGAAGCCGCCCTCCGCGGGAACGCGTGAAGGACCTCTTCCCACGGTCCGGACGACAAGTAGGCGCGTCTTCTCGTCGGATTGAGGCTAGAATGGCGCCATGCGAGTTCTCGGCATCGAAACATCGTGCGACGATACCGGCGTGGCGCTTCTCGAAAACGGGAGGCTCCTCGCCGAGCGGACCGTCACACAGGAGGCCCATCGCCGCTACCAAGGTGTGGTTCCGGAGATCGCCTCGCGCGAGCATCTGGAGCTCATCTTTCCCCTGATCCATGAAGTCTTGGGCGAGGCGAAGTTGACGCTGCGGGATCTCGACGGCATTGCGGTCACGTGCGGTCCCGGGCTCATCGGCTGTCTTCTCGTCGGTCTATCGACCGCGAAGGCGCTGGCCTTCTCCCTCGGCATCCCGTTCGTGGGCGTCAATCATATCCACGCCCATCTTCTGAGCGTGTGTCTCGAACACGACGTTACGTTCCCGCTTCTCGGCATGGTTGTGAGCGGTGGGCATACGGAAATTCTGCGCGCCGTCGATCCCGACCACATCACGCCTCTCGGTTCGACCCTGGACGACGCCGCGGGCGAAGCGTTCGACAAGGTCGCGAAGCTGTTGGGGCTCGGGTATCCGGGAGGCGTCGAGATCGACCGGCTTGCCGCGAACGGAGACCGTGAATTCGTGCGCTTTCCGCGCGCGATGCTCGCTCAAGACAGCCTGGACGTTTCATTCAGTGGGCTGAAAACGGCCGTCAAGAATTTCGTCGAACGATCCGGCGGTCTGTCCGATGATCGTTTCCGGCGCGACGTGTCCGCCTCGTTTCAGACCGCGGTCGTGGATGTTCTCGTTGCCAAGATGGAACGCGCGCTCGCCCGACACCATGCGGAGAGCCTGATCCTGGCCGGCGGCGTCGCTTCGAACTCGGAACTGCGGCAACGGTTTACCGTGCTCGCGGCCGAGCGTTCGCTCCCGCTTCTGATGCCCGAGCCGCGCCTCTGCGGTGACAACGGCGTCATGATCGCGCTCGTCGGCGGCAGGCTGCTCTCGAGAGGGGAGTCATCGTCCTTCGGGCTCGGAGCCTATCCGACCCTGGAAGCGATCGAGGCGTCGGGTCCGCTGGGGTCGGTGGCGCATAACCGCCAATAACCGCAACAGCTTCCGCCTGCAGTTTCTCCGTTTCGCGTCCGACAAGTAGTGCAGGGGTATCCCCCCAGTCCCTGTCGTGGTGCGCCACTGGACGAAGTTCCGGACGACACCCCGTGACCGTTTCACCCTGACAAGGTGGCCGCTATGGCAAAGATCCTCGTTGTGGACGATGAGCCGCATCTGCGCTTGATACTCCGAAAGCAGCTCGAGCGCGACGGCTACGAGGTGTTGACCGCCGAAGACGGCTTCAAGGCGATCGCCATTCTCCGCGACGAGACGCCCGACCTGGTTCTCCTGGACATCATGATGCCCGACCTGGACGGGTACGACGTCATGCGATGGATGAAGAAGAACTACCGCACGGCGAGCATCCCCGTCATCTTCCTCACCGCGCGTTCAGGACAGTACGAGAAGGTCACCGGGCTGATCGAGGGTGTGAATGACTACCTTACAAAGCCGTACGAACAGCGCGAGCTTCTCGCCCGCGTTCGCAACACGCTCGACTGGAGCCGGCTGCAACGGCAGGCGAGCCCGCTGACCGGACTCCCCGGAAATCAGGTCATTCAGCAGGAGATCCTGAGGCGAATTTCGTGGCAGGAGCCATTTGCGTTCCTCTACATCGATCTGGATCACTTCAAGAGCTTCAACGACCGCTACGGCTATCAGCGCGGGGACGACCTGCTCTGCAAGTTGTCGGCTCTTCTCTGCGACACACTGGACGACCTGTGCGCCGGCGAAGGATTTGTCGGCCACGTGGGTGGGGACGACTTCGTTCTCATCACGACATTTGATCGCGGGTGTTCCGTTGCGAACGAGATCATCACGCGGTTTGACGAGATGATTCCGGACTTCTACGAGCCCGAGGATCGAGAGAGCGGCTTCATCGAGGTTGAGGACCGACGGGGAAATATCGAACGATTTCCGTTCGCCGGTGTGACCGTCGTCGTGGCCCAGGACGAGGGTGGCCGCTACAGCCACGTCGGCGCCCTCGGGGAAGTCGTGAGTGAGTTGAAGCGGTTCGGCAAGCTACAGGAGGGTAGCGTCGTGGCCCATGATCGCCGCGTCCTATCCCAATCCGAAGACGCAAAGGGGGCGACTGGATAATGGCGAAACGGGTGCTCGTGGCAGATGACGAGCGCCACATCACGCACGTTCTGGACTTCACCTTCCGAATGGCCGGATATGAGATTCTGACTGCTGACGACGGTGAAACGGCACTGCGAATGGCGCGCGAAAGTTCCCCGGATCTCGTGATTCTCGATGTGATGATGCCAGGAATGGATGGCTATGAGGTCTGTCGGCACCTGAAGGCGGACCCGGAGACGTGTCAGATCCCCATCATCATGCTCTCCGCGAAGGTCCAACGTATCGATCACGATCTGGGACTCGAGTTCGATGCCGATGCCTACGTGAAGAAGCCCTTCAGCGGGCAGAAGCTGCTGGAGATCGCACGGTCTCTTCTCGGGGACGACCCGTCCGCCGACTGGCGTTGGGCGGGCTGATTCCTAGTCCGGACACGGACCGCAGGTGTTTCTCCCCTTGCTCAATCCGTGTACTCGGGCCTCACCGAGCGCGCACTCTTTGATGGCAAGCGGCTTTTTGGAGGGCGTGTCACACGTCATGATGTACGCGTGTTCGTCCGCGCTGTACTTCTGCACCCAGATCCTGCCCCATGAGCCGGCTTCGATCACGAGCACGCCCAGGAGGAGCAGGCTGTCCGGGCCCGCGGGGTAAATGCAGGTGTCGAAGGCGAGCCCCGTGCCGGTGCCGCTCGCCGGCCACGCGCCCATCGGGTACTCGTACTTTCCGTAACAAGGAATCCACTTCGTCACGGTCACGCCGTCATCGTATCCGATTCCGAATCGCAAGTTCTGCATGCTGTCGAACTGCGATAGGACGATGTAGGCAAGCTGTTCGATCCTCGGGTCTCCCTGGGTGTTGATATCGGCGCAGCGCAGAGAGTCTTCCATGAGCGCACACGGCCCCTCGGAGGCGGGAACGAGATGGATCGAGAAGTGCGGTCCGTCTTCGGACGCCGCTGGAGCGGCGTGCAGAAGCGCGAGCGCGCAGAGCGCGATTGCGATACGTTTCATTGTGAACCTCCGCGGGGCAGCATAGCACATCGCCGCTAGGGGGCCTACGCTGTGAACGGCCGAGCCGCGCGTTGACGCGACGCTTCCCTGGTTCCTATACTCGCCGGCGCGGAGCTTTTCTCCGCGCCTGTCACTGATTTCATTTCCCGCTTCCAGAGAGCGCCCCGTGGAGCAATTCGCCGAAGTCGCCGTCCCCGTCCCGCTACGGCGATCGTTCACGTATCGGATTCCGGAAGATCTTGCCGACCGAATCGGCCCCGGCGTGCAGGTCGAGGTTCCGTTCGGCCGAAAGAAGAGTCCCGGCTTCGTCATCGGTTTGACCGACACGCCCGCCGTGCCGGTCGAGAGGCTGAAGCTGATCGAGAAAGTGACCTACCCGGAGCCGGTGTTTGACCGTCAGATCCTCGATCTGGCGTTCTGGGTGGCGGACTACTACGTGGCCTCGATCGGCGAGGTCCTCATGACCGCGCTGCCCGGCGGTATCCGGGCCGAGCCACGTCGCGCCAGCACGAGCAGGGCGAATGAAGAGCTGGGGCTCGCCAAGGTTCCGAAACGCCTCACGTCGGCCCAGAGCGCCGTCCTCAAGGAGATCGTTTCCTCCCTACGAGAGAACAGCTACGAGTCGTTTCTTCTCCACGGAGTTACCGGAAGCGGAAAGACGGAAGTCTATGTCAGGGCAGCCGAGGAGGTCGTTCGCAAGGGTGGTCAGGCACTCGTTCTCGTTCCCGAGATCGCGCTGTCGTTTCAGGTCGTCGAGCGCTTCCGCCTCGCCTTCGGGGACAGCGTCGGTGTCTTCCACAGCGCGATGACGAGGCGATCACGACAGGATACCTGGCGGGCGGCCCGGTGCGGCGACCTCAGTGTGGTCGTCGGGGCCAGATCGGCCGTGTTCACACCGCTGCCGTCGCTGCGGCTTCTGGTCCTCGACGAGGAGAACGACGGGGCCTATAAGCAGTCCGACTCTCCTCGCTACCACGCGCGCGAGGTGGGCATCATGAGGGCCCGCATGACCAATGCCGCGGTCGTGTTGGGAGGCGCGACCCCCTCCCTCGAGAGCTACGCGAACGCGATGAAGAAGAAGTACCGGTTGTTGAGTCTTCCCAGGCGTATCGACAACCGCCCGCGCGCACAGGTCCGGCTCGAGGATCTTCGCGAGGAGGAGGAGCGCCCGCGTCGGCGTGGCACGATTCTCAGTCCGACGCTCGCCGCGGAGGTGGCGGAGCGGATCGAGAAGAAGGAGCAGGTGATTCTCTTCCTGAATCGCCGCGGCTACGCGCCGTTTGTGCAGTGTCGCCACTGCGGCTACGTCGCGACCTGCAGCGACTGCGACGTAAGTCTGACCTATCATCAAGACCGCCAGGCGCTCGTTTGTCACTACTGCGGGCAGGTGAAGGAGAACGTACAGGAATGCGAGAAGTGCGGGATGATCCGCTTCTTCTTCGGCGGGATCGGGACGCAGAAGGTCGAAGAAGAGCTCGCCGCGGTTTTCCCGCGCGCCCGGATCCTGCGCTTTGACTTCGATTCGACGCGCCGCGTCGGAAGCCACAGTCGGATCCTCAGCGCGTTCGCACGTGGCGATGCCGACATCCTTCTCGGGACACAGATGGTCGCCAAGGGGCTCGACTTCCCGCGCGTGACGCTCGTCGGTGTGATCTACGCGGACGCCGGGCTGAACATGCCGGACTTCCGCAGCGCCGAGCGCACGTTCCAGCTTCTCACGCAGGTGGCCGGTCGCGCCGGGCGTGGCAAACGCCCCGGTGAGGTCATTCTCCAGACGTTCTATCCCGATCACTACGCGCTGACGACGGCGGCCAAGCAGGATTACGAAGCGTTTTTCCGGGAAGAGATGGAGTGTCGGCGGGAGCTCCGCTATCCTCCGTTCTCCAGAATGGCGAACTTGCTTTTCGACGGCCGTCTCGAGGATCGGGTCATTGAGGCTGCCGAGTGGATCGCCTCTCACCTTGCCGGTTCGTCGGGGTCGGATTCGGTACACTTTCTCGGTCCCGCTCCACAGCCGCTCAGCCGGCTGAAAGGCAAGCACCGGTGGCATCTCGCGATGCGGGCCACCCGGCATGCCAGCTTGAAATCGCTTTGCGAAACGGCCTTTGATGCGTGGGACGAGCGCGAGCGGCGACTATCGTCGGTGCGCCTGTCGGTCGACGTCGATCCCGTGGATCTACTTTAAGGCGGAACGGATGCGTGCCTCGATGCGCCGCGGACGCGGTCGATTGCTGCGAATGGTTCTCCTCGTTGCGGTTCCCATGACGCTCATGGCCGGTTGCGGCAAGAACACAACTGTCATCGAGGCCCGGCGGCTCATCGGATCAGGGGACAGGGACGGCGCGCTCGTCAAGCTCCAGTCCGCCGCGCGTGAGAACCCCGGTGACGAGAAGGTCCTTTTCATGTTGGTTGCGACCGCGTCCACTCTCGGCCGCGACGAAGTCGTCATAGAGGCGCTCGACATGGCCGACGACCTCGGTGGCAAGAAACGCAACCGGTCGCGGAAGATCCGGCACGACCTTTGGCTCGAGCGGTATCAGCCCGCCTGGGCACTTCTCGATTCCGTTGAGCGGGCCGATCGCGACGACCTGCTGCGGGCGCTCGAGCAAGTTCGACAGTCCAAACGGATTGAACCGTGGAACGCGGCCTGCCCGGCAGCCGAAGGAGAGCTGTTGCTCAGGACCGGTCGCTCCGAACCCGCGGACAGCAGCTTCAATCGCGCTATCGAGCTGACCCCCGCCGACTCCCGTTCCGCCGGACACGTCGTGACGTCGCTTCTGAGATCCGCGGACTATAAGGTCGGGCTCGGTGATCTGCGGTCGGCAACGCGTCTCGCCCGTAGTGCCCATCAGCTTCAACCGGAGGATGCGCGCACTCTCTATGCCTTGGGTGTGCACCTCCATCGATTCGGGCGCGCGGAGGCCGATACGACCATCTTTCGGGAAGCGGCCGTGACGTTTCACGGCGTGCTGGAGAAGATCCCGGACGACTCGGACGCGCGCTACAATCTGGCGCTGACACTCTACCGGTTGGGCGACATCGAAACCGCGGAAGAAGAGATCAGGCGACTCCTGCGGGATGATCCGCTCCGGCCGCATGGATACCGCTTGCTCGCGCGGATCGCGATCGACACCGAACGACGGGACCTCGCCCGAGGCGCGACCGTCGCGAAACGCGCGCTGGAAGGCGAAGAGGTGCCGGTGCCCGAGACCGCCCTCGGCGTCGGGAAGATCGCCGGCCACATCGGGCGGAAGCACTTCGTTCTGGACAGGCCGCCTGATCGGATCCATCGCTACACGGAAAGTCGTGGGGTACCGATCGAAGTCTGGTTCTTCACCGACGGTCCGTCCATTCGCGCGTACGCGGAAGAGCGGGTGATCGTCGGGCTCGATCTCTCTGGGGGTGACGGTGATCAACGATAAGTCGGTTTCACTGGAGCCGATCAAGTCACTCCGGATCGGCATCCTGGGCTACGGGAATCAAGGGCGCGCCCAGGCGCTGAACCTGCGGGACTCGGGGCTGGACGTTCGCGTGGGGCTCAGACCGGGAAGCGCCACCCGCGCCGCGGTCGAGGACGAGGGACTCCAGGTCGCAAAACCGTCCGAGCTTGCCGGGGCGTGCGAGCTGCTCATGCTCCTCGCGCCCGACGAGGTTCTGGAAGACGTTTATCGGGACGAGCTTCGGCCGGCGCTTCGAAGCGGCTCCGCGATCGGGTTTGCGCACGGGGCGGCGCTATACTTCGGAACTTGGGATTTCCCGGAAGATGCCGATGTATTCCTTGTAGCGCCCGCCGGACCCGGAGTCGAACTTCGTGACCGTTACGTCAAAGGCGGGGGCGTTCCCGCGGTTGTCGCCATCGACCGTAACGGCTCCGGCTCGGCCCTCGACAAAGCGCTCGCCTATGCCAAGGCGATCGGATGCACGCGGGCCGGTGTTCTCCCAACGACGGTACGCGAAGAGGTCGTCATTGATCTCTTCGGTGAACAGACCGTTCTCTGCGGCGGTCTGACCGAGCTCGTAGCGAACGCGTACGACACGCTGGTCGAGGCCGGCTACAGCGCGGAGCTGGCCTACCTGGAGTGCGTACACCAGCTGACGATAACGACGGAGCTCATCCACCGATTCGGTGTGGATGGGATGTGGGACGCGATCTCCCGGACCGCACTCTACGGCAGCCTTCAACGAGGACCCAAGACCATCAGCCCGGAGTCCCGGGATCAGATGAAGGAAACGCTCCGTCGGATCGAATCGGGTGAGTTCTTCGCGGAGTTCTTGGAGGACGCGCGAAAGGGCGGAACGAAGCTCGGTGCCCTGCGCGACGCGGCACGACGTCCGGAGATGGACGCCACCGGTCGTAAGATCCGCGCTCTCTTTGGGCTACCGGAGCGACCTCTCGATGGGGACGCGTGACGGCGCCGTTGACGGAGGCGACCGGGTGCCAAGTCCGGGTATCACCTTTGGATGTCGCCATGGGAGAACGTCTGGGAAATAGGGGTTGACGGCTTTGCGTCATCGTTCCTATCATGATCACACATGCTGGAGCTGGGCGATGCCCGGCGCTGGCGTGCTTCCAAGTTGCCCGCTCATGTCACTCAAGGGCTCAAGTTGTATTCAAACGTCGACCGCAGGTCACCGACGACGTTTGTCTCGTTAATCCAGGAGAAATCCGATCCCTCGCGCACGCCAACCCATACCTGAGGCAGAGAGCAAGATGCCGACCAAGAAAGAAGCCCCAGCCAAAAAAGAAGCACCCGCCAAACGGGACGAAGCCGAATCACCCGCAGTGGGACGTTGTGTAATGAAAAAGACTGAAGAGCGGCCAACTCATCTCGACATCGCCGAGATGAAATCCAAGACGATCAACGATCTCCTCGAGATCGCCCGCGAGCTCGAGATCCAGAGCCCGTCAGGCCTCCGAAAACAGGAATTGATATTCCGAATTCTCGAGGCGCAGACGAACAAGAACGGTCTCATATTTGCAAAGGGCGTGCTGGAGATTCTGCCCGAGGGATATGGTTTTCTAAGATCTCCCGATTACAATTATCTGCCAGGCCCCGACGACATCTACGTGTCGCCGTCTCAGATCAAACGATTCGACCTGCGGACCGGTGACACTGTCACCGGTCAAGTGCGTCCGCCGAAGGACGGGGAGCGCTACTTCGCGCTCTTGAGGGTCGAGGCGGTGAACTTCGAGTCTCCGGAGAAGGCGAAGTCGAAGACGCTCTTCGACAACCTCACGCCGCTTTATCCCGAAGAGAAGATCAAGCTCGAGGCCAAGAACCGCGATCTCACCACACGGATCGTCGACCTGCTCGCCCCGATCGGGAAGGGGCAGCGCGGGCTGATCGTCTCTCCGCCCAAGGCCGGAAAGACGATGATCCTGCAGAAGATCGCGAACTCAATGACCGACAACGACCCCGACATCGACCTCATCGTGCTGCTCATCGACGAGCGCCCGGAAGAGGTCACCGACATGGAACGGTCGGTCAATGGCGAGGTCATCAGTTCGACATTCGACGAACCGGCCGAACGACACGTTCAGGTTGCGGAGATGGTCATCGAGAAGGCGCGTCGCCTCGTCGAACACGGCCGCGACGTTGTCATTCTCCTCGATTCGGTCACCCGACTGGCGCGCGCCCACAACACCGTCGTGCCGCACTCCGGCAAGATCCTCTCGGGCGGTGTGGACGCGAACGCGCTGCAGCGGCCCAAGCGGTTCTTCGGCGCCGCGCGGAACATCGAGGAGGGCGGAAGCCTCACGATCGTCGCGACGGCGCTCGTCGAGACGGGCAGCCGGATGGACGAGGTCATCTTCGAGGAGTTCAAGGGCACCGGCAATATGGAGCTGGTCCTGGATCGTAAGCTCTCTGACCGGCGCATCTTCCCGGCGATCGATCTCAATCGGTCGGGCACCCGGAAGGAAGAGCTGCTCCTCGAGAAGGAGGTGCTCAATAAGGTCTGGATCCTCCGCAAGTTCCTTAACGAGCTGAGCCCGGTCGAGGCTATGGAATTCCTGACCAACAAGATGACCGAGACGAAGACAAACAAGAAGTTCCTGGAGTTGATGAACGCCTAGTCCGGGGCCCGTTTCATCCTCCCGCCATCCTTGCCGGCGTCCAAACCGTTGTGATAGACTACTCTGCCTTTTGTCGAACCATGTGTTTCTCCCATCCGGAGGGGATATTGATGAAAGAGAAGATTCATCCGAAATATGGAAAGGTGACGATCACCTGCGTCTGCGGGAACGTCATCGAAACGCAGTCGACCATCGGCCGGGACTTCTCGGTCGAAATCTGCTCGAACTGCCACCCGTTCTTCACGGGCAAGCAGAAGCTGGTGGACACGGCCGGCCGTGTGGAGCGATTCCGCAGGAAGTACGGGATGGATGCGCCCCCGGAGACGCCGGCGGCACCGGAGGCCGACGCGGAGTCCGAGACATCGTCGACGCCGGGTCAGTGAGAGGCTGAATGCCGAAGGTCAAGAATATCGGTGGGCAGGCCGTGATCGAGGGCGTCCTCATGCGCTCGCCGCTCCGGTATGCCGTCGCCGTACGTCGGCCGGACGGATCGATCGCCGTGATGCGGAAGAACTACGTTCCGTTCTCCGCTCGAAACCGATTCTGGCGCCTGCCGTTCATACGTGGCGTCGTCCTGTTGATCGAGTCGCTCACCATCGGGATGAAGGCGCTCTCCTACTCCGCTGAAGAAGCGATGCAGGATGAGGAGAAGGAGAAGAAGGCCCAGAAGAAGGAAACCTGGCGGGACCGGTTCTGGGAACGTTTTGGCATCGGTGTCACCATGGTGTTCGCCTTCATCTTGGGACTTGGGCTTTTCTTCTGGGTGCCGCTTCAGTTGTCACACATCTCCACCCGCTTCATCGGCAACGACTCGAGCCTCGTCTTCAACCTGATCGACGGCTTCTATCGGCTGGTGATCTTCCTGATCTACCTCTATGTCATCAGTCTTTGGAAAGAGATGAAACGCGTCTTTCAGTACCACGGGGCCGAGCACAAATCGATCTTCACCTATGAACGCGATGAGCCGCTCGAGCCGGAGGCCGCCGCCCGCAACGAGCGCTTCCACCCGCGCTGCGGGACGAGCTTCCTGCTTCTCGTGGTGCTTCTGTCCGTCGCGGTCTTCATCATTCTCGGTCGCCCCGATTCGATCGGGGAGAAGGTCATTCGCTTCCTGTTCGTGCCTGTGATCGGCGGAATCGCGTACGAGTTTCTGAAACTGGCCGGACGTTTTCCGAACGCGCCGATCCTCCGACCGTTCATCGTGCCGGGGCTCTGGCTACAGCGCATCACGACGAACGAGCCCACTGGCGACCAGCTCGAGGTCGCGCTCACGGCGCTCAAGGAGGTCCTTCCCGATGCTCAAGATGCAGAGCATCGTCGACTCGCTGCCGAAATATGAGCAACACCTCGATGAGCTGACCCAGCAGATGGGTGATCCCGAGGTTCTTTCCAAACCCGACGCGATGCGACGCGTCGGCAAGGAACGCCGCCATATCGAGACGGTCGTGCAGGCCGTTCGGAGCTTCGTCGATGCCACCCG
This sequence comes from uncultured bacterium, assembly GCA_964486455.1. GTDB lineage: Bacteria > Eisenbacteria > RBG-16-71-46 > CAZAMP01 > CAZAMP01 > CAZAMP01. Next base: position 67,230 of record CAZAMP010000009.1, read on the forward strand.
CCAGCTCAAGGAGGCCCGGGAGATCGTCAAAGACGGCGACGATCCGGAGCTCGTCGAGCTTGCCGAGGCTGAGATCGAGTCGCTCGAGGGGCAGGTGACCCGGCTTGAGCGCGAGATCCAGCTTCTCCTGGTTCCCCGCGATCCCAACGACGAGAAGAACGTGGTTCTCGAGATCCGCGCCGGAACCGGCGGCGACGAGGCGGGCCTCTTTGCCGGCAACCTCATGCGGATGTACACGCGATACGCGGAGCGGCGCGGCTGGAAGGTCGAGTCGCTCTCGACGCACGGCTCGGAGATCGGAGGCATCAAGGAGGCCGTTCTCCGCGTGACGGGCGACGACGTCTACTCGCGGCTCAAGTTCGAGAGCGGTGTGCATCGCGTGCAGCGCGTTCCCGAGACCGAGACGTCCGGCCGCATTCACACGTCCGCGGCGAGTGTGGCGGTGCTTCCCGAGGCGGATGACGTCGAGATCAACATCCGCGACGAGGACATCCGGATCGATGTGTATCGCTCATCCGGTCCGGGCGGGCAGAGCGTGAACACGACCGACTCCGCGGTCCGTATCACGCACGATCCCACCGGGCTCGTCGTCTCGTGCCAGGACGAGAAGAGCCAGCACAAGAACCGCGCGAAGGCCATGATGGTGCTCCGCGCGCGGCTCTTCGACCTGGAAGCCCGGAAGCAGCACGATAAGATCGCCGCGGCCAGAAAGAGCCAGGTCTCGACCGGTGACCGGAGTGCGAAGATCCGCACCTACAACTTTCCACAGGGGCGCATCACCGATCATCGGATCGGACTCACGCTCTATCGTCTGACCGAGGCGCTGGACGGGGACCTGGACGAGATGAGCGACGCGCTGATGCTCGCCGACGCGCAGGAGCGGCTGGAGTCCGTGTCGACCCCCGGGGAATGAAACCATACGTCTCAAAGATCGATGAAGCCGCCGGACGACTGGCGTCCGTGACGAGTGGACCGCGCCGCGAGGCGGAGATTCTCCTCGCGCACGCCGTGGGTCTCGATCGCCGATCCGACCTTTTCGTCCGCGACATCGAGCCCACCGATGAACAGCTCGCGCGTTTCGACGACCTCACCCGCTCCCGGGCCGCGGGAACACCGCTCCAGCTCGTCCTGGGCTACGTGGATTTCTACGAGGGTCGCTTCGCCGTCGCCCCCAGCGTCTTCATCCCCCGGCCCGAAACCGAGAGGTTGGTCGAAGCCTGCCTGGACGCGTGGGGGCCGAAAGACCACCCTGGCCGCATTCTCGAGATCGGTGTCGGGACGGGTGTCATTCTCGTGAGTCTGCTGCTCGAGCTTCGGCGTGCGCACGGGACGGGGGTGGATGTGTCGGCGAAGGCGCTCGCGTGCGCCCGAGGGAACGCGGAGCGGCACGGCGTTTTGGATCGCGCGCAGCTCGTGGAAGGTGATCTGTTTCCGCCGGGGGAGCCCGCGCCGTTCGATCTCGTCGTCTCGAACCCGCCGTACGTGCGCGATGACGATCCCCTGCCCGCCGACGTTCGCGACTATGATCCGGCGGCGGCGCTCTTCGCCGGAGCCGATGGACTCGACGTCATTCGCCGTATCGTTGTCGAAGCCCCTGCATGGCTCGCTCCCGGTGGTCTTCTCGCCATGGAGATCGGGGAGGAGCAGGGGGAGGCGGTAAGAGGGCTACTCGAATCGTCCGGATCGTTTGAGGCTGCCGCCGTTCTTCCTGACCTCAATCAAAAGGACCGGGTCGTGACGGCGAAGCGAGCACGCTGAGGCAGGCTACGCTGGATGGTCGTTCCGTTCTCGGCTGAGCGGGTGAATGCGCCGGCGAGTTCCGCAGCGCGCCGAGCGGTTCGGCTGTGACGCGAGGCGAGCGAGGACTGCCCGGGCCCGGAGGATCTCCCGGTCATCCACCTAGGCCCCTAGCACCACCCCCGCGCGCGACACGCTTCCGCGACCCGAGCGATCCCGACCATCCACGCCGCAAGCCGAATCCGAGCCCCTTCGCTTTGACTCATGTCGAGAACCTCGCGAAACGCTTTCTGGATACGTTTCTCGAGATGCTCGTGAATCTGCTCCGCCGACCAGTACATGTTCACGATGTTCTGGTGGTGCTCGAGGTAGGCGATGATGGCGTGACCGGCGTTCGTCAGGATGTCCGGGATGAGAAAGACATCCCGCTCGAAGAGCCGCTCGTCGGCCTTGCGCGTCGTGGCGTTGTCAGCGAGCTCACAGATGATCGTGGCCTTGATGTTCTCCACGTTACCCGCCGAGATCACGTCCGAGACCGCCGCAGCGTAGAGAACGTCCAGGTCGAGCTCGAGAAGGTCCTCGTTCTCGATCGGTTCGCTCCCGTCGAAGCCGGAGACACTACCCGTTTGCAGCTTGTGCATCACGAGCGCGTCGACGTCCAGCCCTTCCTTGTTGTAGATGGCCCCGCGAGAGTCGCCTACCGCGACCAGGCGGCCACCGCCCAACACCTTTCGATGGAGTGCGCCGGCGAATCGACCGGCGTTACCGAATCCTTGAACGGCATAGGTGAAATCCGCGCACTCGATGCCGAGGTGAGCGGCCGCTTCACGAACGAGCAGCACGCCGGTCCGCGCACCCGCGTCGCCGTGACCCAGCGACCCACCAAGAGCGAGGGGCTTGCCCGCCGTCACGCCGGGGCGACTCTCGCGGATCACGCTCTCGTACTCATCCATCATCCACGCCATGATCTGCGGCGTCGTGTAGAGATCGGGGAACGGGATGTCCCGATGGATGCCCAGGTGTCTCGTGAACGCGCGAATGTACCCTCGCGCCAACCGCTCCTTCTCGCCGGTCGATAGCTCCTTCGGGTTGTGGTTCACGCCGCCGCTGGCGCCACCGAGCGGGAGGTCCACGACCGCCGTCTGCCACGACATCCGCGCGGCGAGCGATCGCACGCCTTCGATCGACATGTCGGGGTGCCAGCGCAGGCCCCCGATCGTGGGCCCGCGGGCGTTGCTGTGCTGCACGCGGTAGCCGTGGAAGGTGCTGTGCGTGCCGTCGTCCATTCGTATCGGGATGGCCACGTGTGTCTCGCGCATGGCCCATGTGAGGAGCTCGCGGGCGGCTTCATCGAGGCCAAGCCGCTCCACTGCCTCGTCGAATAGATCTCCTGAGATTCTGAACGGTTCTAGTTCCGACAATGTCACGCTCCTGCGCTAAGTTCCCCGGTCGATCTTCCCACGCCAATGAAACACCGTGCGCCGATCGATCGCAACCCCCCAGTTGTTGCATGTCTGCCCTTTCAAGTTTGGTTCGTGAATTCGCTCGGTGGTATCATTGAGGTCGGGAATTGGAATTTACGTCGGGGTGATCTCGTGTCGGATCCGAACGACATGGCCGGGCACACTAGCGAGACTTCCGGGGTCGGCGCTTCAGAGGGCGCGAACTGCCGCGACCTCATCGAGGGGTACCTGGCGGAGTTCCCGTCGCTGCGGAAGAACATCGTACGGCAGCTCCTGCTCTCGCTCCACGCACGCGGGCACGTCACCGTTGATCACATTTACAAAGAAGCACGGGCAAGCATCCAGAAGGCGGCCGGGGAACCCGTGGGCGACCCGCCTCCGCCAACCACTCCATCGCCGTCGAACGACGATGCGGATGAGGATGCCGAAGGCTCCGACGAAGATCCGGATCCGAACAAGGGGATCGCCCACCTCTGGAACGCCGGTGAAAAGGAGCTCATCGAGAAGCTGACCCTCGAGTACGCCTGCCACCACCTCACCGCCGGTGAGATCGATTCTCTCGTCATACTGGCCCGCAAGCGCGCGGAAGCGCAGACGCTCGAAGTCATTGCCAACATGCCCGAGGTGCCGTTCGAACTCCTCTCGCGAAAGCTGGACGAGTACTGCGCCCTGCCGGGCAAGTGGGTGCGGCTCCCTCGCGAAGAGGCTGTCGGAATCCGTGTCTCTCTGATCCGGCGGTTCATCAGCGAACAGCTCGATCTGATCGGGGTCGCGAAGAAGCACATCCGAGTGCGCGACTTCAATCCGCTGATGCAGAACTCGATCGGACCCAAGGACGGCGCGGGCAAGCTCGGTGGCAAGGCGGCCGGCATGATTCTGGCCCAGTGCGTCCTGCGCGACGCGGCGGAGGAAACCGAGAAGCCGATGGGCCCGTTCGTGATGCCGGAATCGATCTTCCTCCGGACCGACCTGATCATCGAGTTTCTCCAGCTCAACGGGCTCTTCGACGTCTTCGAGCAGAAGTACAAGGACATCGACGAGATCCGGGGCGAGTACCCCGCGATCCGTGAGGTATTCAAGAACGCGGAGTTTCCGCCGCACGCGGTGGAACGATTGCGCGGGGAGCTGGAACGGATCGGACCCCATCCGTTGATCGTGCGCTCCTCGAGTCTACTCGAAGACAATTTCCACTACGCCTTTTCGGGGAAGTACTCGAGCATCTTCCTCGGGAACCAGGGCAGCCTGGACGACCGACTCACCGAGCTGCTCGGCGCCATCGCGGAGGTGTACGCGAGCACGCTCGGCCCCGATCCGATCATCTACCGGCGGGCCCGTGGGTTACTCGACTACGACGAGCAGATGGGCGCAATCATCCAGAAGGTCGTTGGGCGGCAGCATGGCCGCTACTTCCTTCCTCACTGGGCAGGGGTCGCGTTCTCTCACAACGAATTCCGGTGGAACCGGCGGATCAAGGAAGAGGACGGCCTGGTCCGGCTCGTCATGGGTCTCGGATCGCGGGCCGTTGACCGCGTGGGAAGTGACTATCCTCGGATGGTGCCGCTAGGGGTCCCCACACTTCGGCCGGAAGCGAACGCCGAGGCGATCTGCCGCTACTCGCAGCGCTATGTGGACGTCATCGATCTGAAGGAGAACACGTTCACGAGCGTTCCCTTGTCCGCGATTCTCGCTGAAGGGCCGTACCCCGACCTGGACAAGATCGTTTCCGTCTACCGGGAAGGGGATTTGAGCGCCCCGCTCACGAAGCGTATCGATTCGCCGCCGCAGAACCTCATCGTCACGTTCGAGAAGCTCCTGGGCGCGACCGACTTCACACGTCGGCTTCGCTGGACTCTGGAGAAGCTCGAGGCCGCGTACGGCCGCTCGGTGGATGTCGAGTTCGCCTTCGACGGCGAGCAGTTCTACGTCCTGCAGTGCAGGCCGCTCAGCCGGCGGGCGGAAAGAATGCGTGTGGGTGTTCCCGACAACGTGCCGGCCGACCGGAAGGTCTTCAGCGCCAACCGGGACGTGCCGACGGCTCAGATCGAGGATGTCGAGTACATCGTCTACGTCGATCCGACCGAGTACGACCGGCTCGACTCATCCCGGGCGCGTCACCGTGTGGGGAACGTCGTCGGGGCGGTGAATCGCGGTCTGGCCGAGAAGCGCTTCATCCTGATGGGACCGGGCCGTTGGGGCAGCTCCGACGTGCGTCTCGGGGTGCGCGTCACCTATTCTGACATCTGTAACACCAGACTCCTGGTGGAGATAGCCCGAGAGCGGGGCGGCTACGTCCCTGAGGTTTCCTTTGGAACGCATTTTTTCCAAGATCTCGTTGAATCGGAGATCTACCATCTCCCCGTCTATCCGGACAGTCCCAAGGTCGTCTTCAACGACGATCTGCTCCTCAACGCGCCGAATTCACTCGGTGAGGTCGTGCCGCAGCATGCCGATCGCCCCGGGCCCGTCCGCGTCATTCACATCCCGAGCATCGCGGGTGGCAACTGCCTGCGTGTTGTGATGGATGGGGAAGAGGACGAGGCGCTGGCGTACCTTACCTGAGCCCCTTTCCGGCCCCCGGGGCCTCCCGTGCAGAAAAGCTACTCAACACGATCAGAAAAGATTGCGTGAAATCCCCGACGGTATGAGCTAGACTCGTAGGCCTTGAATCAGGGGGGAGACAAAGCTTCTCCCTTCAGATGGGGGAGCGCGCTCCCCTTACGTTTTGTTTCGAAATACGTCTCGACGTCGATTCTGCCGCTCGAGGCGAGTGACAGGCAGCGTGGTGAGGAGGAGGAAGGTCATGTCCTTCGATACTAAAGTCTTCATGGAGTACGTGAGGGCCAAAAACCCGGCGGAGGCCGAGTTCCATCAGGCAGTCGAGGAAGTGTTCGAGTCCCTCGAAGGCGTTTGGGAAAAGCACCCAGAGTACGTCGAGGCGAGGATCCCCGAGCGCGTGGTCGAGCCGGAGCGCGTGATCATGTTCCGCGTCCCGTGGATCGATGACAAGGCCCAGGTGCAGGTCAACCGCGGCTTCCGTATCGAGATGAGCAGCTGCCTCGGCCCGTACAAGGGCGGTCTGCGGTTCCACCCGAGCGTGAACCTCGGCATTCTCAAGTTCCTCGCGTTCGAGCAGGTCTTCAAGAACAGCCTGACCACGCTTCCGATGGGCGCCGGCAAGGGCGGCTCCGACTTCGACCCGAAGGGCAAGTCGGACACCGAAGTCATGCACTTCTGTCAGAGCTTCATGACGGAGCTCCAGCGCCACATCGGCCCGAACACCGACGTTCCCGCCGGTGACATCGGCGTCGGCGGCCGTGAGATCGGCTTCATGTTCGGTCAGTACAAGCGCATCCGTAACGAGTTCACGGGCGTGCTCACGGGCAAGGGCCTAAACTGGGGCGGCAGCCTCATCCGTCCAGAGGCGACCGGCTACGGCCAAGTCTACTTCGCCGAGGAGATGCTGAAGGCCAACGGCAAGAGCCTCGAAGGACTCACGTGCCTGATGTCCGGCAGCGGCAACGTCGCGCAGTACGCGACCGAGAAGGTCTTGGATTTCGGCGGCAAGGTCGTGACCTGGTCCGACTCCAGCGGCATGGTCTACGATGCGGACGGCGTCGATCGCGAGAAGCTCGCGTTCGTTATGGATCTGAAGAACGTCCGCCGCGGTCGCATCAAAGAGTACGCGGATAAGTTCCCGAACGTGAAGTACACGCCGGTCGATCCGAAGCTCGACTTCAATCCGCTCTGGGACATCAAGGCGGATGTCGCGCTTCCGTCGGCCACGCAGAACGAGATCAACGGCAAGGATGCCAACAACCTCGTGAAGAGCGGTGTCTTCTGCGTCTCCGAGGGCGCGAATATGCCGACGACTCCCGAAGGCGTCCATGTGTTCCTCGAGAGCAAGATCCTCTACGGTCCGGGCAAGGCCGCGAACGCGGGCGGCGTGGCCGTCAGTGGTCTCGAAATGTCGCAGAACAGCATGCGGCTGAACTGGGGACGCGAGGAAGTCGATGGACGGCTTCATGAGATCATGAAGAACATCCACGGCAACGCGCTCGAGACCTCCAAGGAATACGGCACGCCGGGTAACTACGTGAACGGCGCGAACATTGCCGGCTTCCTGAAGATCGCCGACACGATGCTCGACCAGGGTGTCGCCTAGGAGAGATCGAGGGTAGGTACATAGACCCAGGCTGGATGGCAGAGCAGCCTAGGTTTCAGGCGGCGGAGCGACCGATGTTGCTCCGCCGTTTTTTCGTGCGTGCTCGGGGGACCCGTCGTGCCCGCTTAATCAGCGAATTCAAGACGTTGTTTGTACCCGGGTACAAAGTTAAAGTACATGAGTACAGTCGGTTATGATTCCAGACTTAAACAATCTAATGGTAATAAACTCCATTGATCCGTTCGAGGATCTGTCCGTGAGCACGATGAGGAATGCCCTTATCTCGTGATGAGCAGCTTGCGTGTCAGGATGTCGCCCCGCGCCTCGAGGCGCACGAGGTATAGCCCGGACGCGAGTCGCGTCCCGTCTTCGTTCGTGCCATCCCAGCGAACGGCTTGGGCTCCCGCGGGACGCGAGTCGCCGTCGATGAGCGCCCGAACGCGACGTCCTTGCATGTCGTAGATCGCGAGCGACACGATCCCCGGCTCCGGCAGCGAGAAGCGGATCTCGGTCGACGGATTGAATGGGTTGGGCGATCCCGCGCTGAGCCAAACCTCAGGGGCCGGCACGCCACCATCGACACCGACATCGTCACTGAAGAGAATCCAGATCGGGTTCGTGTAGCCGCGGTGACCACGGTCGCCGTCGTCGGTCAGGACTTCCGCCCGGAAGTAGTACGGGCCGTCGAATCCGTGGCCGTCCAGGTCGACCATCGTCTCCCCACCGTACCCCTCACCCTGCGTGGATGGGTCGATCGAGTGCAGCAGCGTCGTCGTCGAGGCGTTTCCGGCGAAGAGCTTCACCGACACGATCGGTCCGAACTCCGCGAGCGACGCCCAGCGGATCTTCAGCGGAAGAGGCACGCCCTGCGGTCCGGAGTAGCCATCATCACCGATCATCAGGTCTCCCGCCTCGTACCAGTCGCCATCGTCGTCCCGGTCGAGACCGATCTCGATGAACGGGCCGTCCGTGAAGATCGTCCGCCCTTCGCGGAACGCCGCCATGATCGCGTCCATGGGGGGCAGGTTCCCGGGCGCGTAGTCGCCGGGGACGTAGGCGACCGTTTGTACCTTTCCAATGGCGTTGTCGGTCGCGTAGTTGTCGAGACTCATGTAGGCGGCATAGTTGAAATCGCCGTGGGCGTCGCTACCACCCGAGAGGAAAATCTTGGATCGATCATCGTCGACGTGGCTTCGGAGCAGCGCGTCCCAGAGCGTGATGCCGTCCAAGAGCTCGTTCGGATACGGGTTGTCCGGCAGATTCCCCGAATCGAAGTCCGACCATGGGTTGTTCTGGTCGGACGATTCGCGCGTCTCACGCGTGTTGAACGCCTGGATCCCGCGAAAGGCGTCGTAGAGAAGTGACACAGCGATGTCCTGATCACCCCACATGGCGCCGTTTACCGCGAAATCGAAGCCACCCCACTCCGCGCCCAGGTCGCTGAGCGGATGTGCCGCGTAGGCAAACCCGTCCATGGCGGTGAGCTGGTCGAGTCCGTCCGGAATCTGCGGCCGGACGGGCCGCTCGCCGATCGCCCCGCAAAGCGGTGAGTGGATGTAGCTCGGGTTGTAGAAGAGGCAGTGGAGCGTCTTGTCGTACGAATCGGTGTCGATCGAGGCAAGGTTGATCTCCACACCTCGATAGAGGCGAAGGTCCGGTCCTTCGAAGTCGGTCACATCGGCGCCGATCGCGTTCCATGACGACCCGTGCGCCACGTTGTCGCGGTAGTAGGCCTGGATTCCGCTGGGCGTTTGAAGCGTGTATTCCCACTTGTGGGTCGCGTACGAGTAATCGCCGTCGCCTGTCTCGTCGAGGTCGCACGAGTGGTCGGTCACGGTGAGCCAGTGGATCCCCGCCGCGGCGGCCGCCATGCGAACGGCGGGAATGGGGGCGCCGAACTCGGCGATGTTGTTCGTGTACATCGTGTGATAGTGCGTATCGCCGCCGTACCAGTCTTCGGGCCACGGAAACGCGCCCGTCCCGACGTGCACGCGGAGGTAGCGCGTCTCGCTGTAGTTGAAGATGTCATCCCGATAATAGATCTCTACCTTGAGCTGAATGGCGTCGAGCGGCCCGTAGCCCAGGTTGGCCGGCGTCAGCAGCGTGCTGTTCGGGAGTGATGGATGTCCCTCGGTGACGGTCGTGATCCAGGTCCAGTAGTTGTCCTCCCACGCGTCGTCGCCGATCTCCTCGTCGTGGAAATCATGGTTCCAGAGGATGGTCGAACCGCTCGTCACGTCCCAGCAGCGGATCCAGTGAAGCTCGCGGATGTCGTCGACGTCACAGTCCTTCAGGATGATCGTGAGTGGGATGGGTGTGTGCTCGTCGATGACGCGCCAGGGCGCGTCCATGATGAAGTCTTTGGCGAACGTGTTGTCGTAGTCGCGTCCGTCGATGTGGGCGTCGGCCGGGATTGCGAAGGCCACGAGCGCCAGGGCCACGGCGAGAGCAAGGATGTTACAGGATACGAGCGTCGATGCAGGTCTCATGGTTGCTTCCTGTCTATTTGTTTAGCCCCTCTGCGATTCGTCCGGCCTCCTGCAGCGTGAAGTCACCGGTGATGATTGCCCGGCCTTGGAGGATGGGTGCCCGAATGAGCGGTGCGCTCATCAAACCTCCATCCACGACCATCGCGAGGAGCCTCCCCACGTTTTCCTCGGTGATGCGCGCAAAGGTCTCACGGCCCGCGTCGGTCAGAAGCACGTGCACGGCCGGTCTGTCCCCCGAGGAGACAACCCAGGCGGAGTCAACCGCCGACTCGGTCATGAGCACCTCTGAGTGCAGGTAGAACGCCTGCCCCGATCCCTCCATGTCGAACTTCTCCGCTCCATCGGTTGGTTCCGTCTCGGCCAGACGAAACTGGAGGCTCACCCCGTCATCCTGCGCGCAGGCGAAGAAGCAGCCGAAGGAGCAAGCGATCACAACCATAAGTATACCGCGCATGCGTTTCATGGGGGGGTCCTTTCACTCTGTGCCGGGATTCAGGATCGCGCCGCTTCCCGTGCGGCCGTCGATTCGGATGCGAAGAGGTTCGTTGAATGAGAGGTGCCGGACGAACTCACCCTGAGCCACGGTTTCGGCATTCTGCAGCCACTCCCAGTCGATAGCGTCACCCGGCTTCTGCAGGCTGATGTGCATGTAGCCGACCTCGTGGAACGTGAGCTCACGGAAGAAGTGTGTGCCGCGTGACGACTCGATGTTGAACTCCTCGAGACCGGCCTCGATTTGGATCCGCGCGCCTGATACTTGCTCCCAGGTGATGGGAACGCCGAGCGACTTGTCGGTTGTGCCCCAGCGACCTGAGCCGATGAGCACATAGGGCTTTCGTTCCTCGCGCAGCTTCCGATTGAACTCCCCGACCTCGTGCGCGATCTCGGGTGAGCGCGCGATGTCGAGACGGTCGGGGCAGACGCAGATGAGGTCGCGCACACCGGGGAAGTCGCCGTTTCCCAGCGCGGCGGTCGACGCGCAGATCACCTTCGGCTTGATGGCGTCGAGATCGCCGAGGTCGATCGTTCTGCCGGTGTCGCCCGCCGGCCTGCGTGTGACACGCTCGACGACGAAGAGATGTTTGCCTTCCCTGTCTTTCGGATCCTTCAAGTTCACCGCGAACTCGACCGAGGTCGGATCGGGGGAGATGCGGCGAACGACTTCGTGAAGACCTTTCACGACCTTCGCCAGTGGGAAAACCCCTCCACGCAGGAGCTGCGAAAACGTGACGACCTTGATGCCCTCGCGGTGAACGCTCGGGTATACGGTCTGGTTCTCGAGCGACACGACGCCACCGACGGGGGCGAGCGTGCCGTCGGCGAAGGCGGCCTCCAGATCGAGCTCGATCGCGGCGCCCAACGGGTCGCCAGCATCGCCGGTTAGATCTACCGCCACGAGTTTCCGTTGTGAGTTCTTGAGAATGTCCTGCGGCGTCGAGAAGTCCGGCATGAGGTCGGGATAGGTGGGGGAGAAGCGGAGCGCCCCCATCGACGAGCGGTTGCCGACGCCCAGGCCGAGGGCGACGTAAGCGATCCCCTCTTCGGGCTTCATGTATGAGATCGGGTAGTAGTTTTCGGTCAGGAGAACACCGGAGATGTTGGGATAGTACCGGTCGCCATGGGCGGACCCGATGGTCGACTGGACGATGACGGGCGCGGGGCCATCGGCGAGGCACGCCGAGACGGCCACCTCGATCGCCGCTGCCCGGGCGGCGATATCCGAAGCAGCGTTGGCCAGCACGATCTCACGATCAGTGCAACGCAGACGTAGCGGCGTTTCGAACGTGTGTGTGATTGCCGCGAGTTCCTCGGACGTCGGTTCGCCGGTGAGAACCAGGGTCGGGGAGACAGCGAACTCGACCTTCGAAAACTCCTCAGCCAGCGTCGACGCGGACAGCGCGGCATTCAAGTCGTTCAGGTGCTCGATGGCGTCGTCGACCGGGCCGTCACCCAGACGCGCGATCACGGTCTCGTCCGGGAAACGCTTCTCGTCGAAGGACGGGATCGTCATCGGCGGTGCCCTTTCATTCTCGGAGTGTCTACTTCTCGAATCGGTCGTCGGCGATGCCCGGTGCCCGGGTCGCGCTATCCATCCATCCGCAGCGCTTCACGTCGAAGCGGTCGAAACGAGAGGCGTAGGGTTTGATGTCGAGAAGCGGTGTGCCATCGAGGATGTCCACGTCTCGAATGTGGAGCGTGCGTCCCTCGATGCGATCCAGACGAACGGCCGACATGCCGATGGGGTTCGGACGACTCGGCGCTCTCGTGGCGAAGAGCCCGCGCTCGACATCGTCGAGGAACGGAACGACCTTTGCCCGGTACGGCGCCGCGCGGTCGAACCAGTAGATGAGCCAGATTCGCTCGAAGCCGTCCACGTCCGCGAGGCTCTCCGCGTACTCGGCGTCCAGCTCAACACTGCCTTCGGCCCCCGCGGCTGCGGCCGGTTGGATCGGTGTGCCTTTCGCTTCTTTGAACGGGGAATGGATGATGCCGATGGGTTTGAGCTTCATGGGCGCTCCTCTGGCGAGGAGCGTGCCACGGATCGGCAGGCGTTCGCAAGAATCACCCGGGATCTGGAACGATTGACCGCGATCCGTGTCGATGCCGCTACCGAACGAGGACAATCTTCGTCGCGTCCTTGAAGCCAGACTTCGTGCTCATGCGGATCCAGAAGACTCCGCTCGCCGCGGCGTGGCCATCGTCCGTCAGCCCATCCCAAGAGATGGCATATCCACCGGCAGTCTGCACGGCGTCGAAGAGGACGCGGCATCTCGCTCCGGTGACGTCGAAGACCTCCAGGCGGACGTGGGCATCTTCCGCCAGAACGTATCGGACCGTCGTGGTCGGATTGAACGGATTCGGCGCGTTTCGCCGCAAGCGTGTCGGGCCGAGAGCAGCCGCCGGGTTCTCATCGTCTTCGGCCCCAACCAGGAGATCGGCTACATCGCAGCCTTCGGTGCCGGCGCCGAGCCACGCCAGGACGTCTGCCGTGCGTCGGGAGATCGCTGACGAGTCGGTTCCGCAATCCGCCCCGGACCAGCCGGGATCATCCTGCCAGCGGAGATGGTGTAGCGAGAACGCGTCCAGAACGACTCGGTAGTTCTCCGGATGCCCCGCTTCGGTGCTCCGGTCGGTTGACACCGATGCGCAGCAATAGTGAGGCTGTCCGCCAACGTCCTGGTCGACATAGCGCAGGTTCGCCACACCGTCTCCCACCACAGAGAGGAGATCCATGCAATAGAGCGAGGGGCACCCGTGTCCGCGAATCGCGGCGTACGGCTCCGGTGCTCCTTCACCGAAGACCGCGTCCGGCGCCGCCTCGACCCTGAGGCAGAGCGAGCTGTCTTGCGCGGTACCTCCGGGGCAGTTGGGTTCGTTCAGACAATCGCACACCACCGCGCAAGAGGCGTACTGCTCGAGAAGGGCCATGCTGTTGGGTCGGACCGGATTGTCGAGGATCGCAGCAATCCCGTCCCCGCTCAGCCAGAGCCCCTTTAGGAAGGACCAACGGTCGAAGTCATCTGTTGTGAGGAATCGCATGAGCAGCTCGGCATCTCCATCGCGGAGGCCTTCGCTGAGACGTGTCCCGGTGTTGTAGAGAATCGTCCGATAGATCATCGACTGGTACTTCGTCATGCCGTTGTTGCCGTAGGTCTCTCGGGCGAGTGGTCCCGGGATGTTTGTGCTCGACGCGTTGTAGTCGTATCGGTCCCAGTTGTCGGATTCTTGGCCGTTGAGATCGGTCAGCGTTCCGAGTGTCGGGCGGAGTCCCCATTCCTCAATGGGAATCTGAGCCCCACGGTTGAAGGCGTCGACGTAAAGGAGGCACGGGGCGACGAATGTCGACTCCGTGTCCGCAACATAGCCAGGTAGGACTTCGACCTCGAGAAAGAACGATCCCGTCGTGTCAGGCCACGTGTCCACGTGGTCGGCATCCCAGGGGTTTCCGTTGAAGTGCGATGAGAAGAAGTACTCGATGATCGTGCCGGGGGTGAAGAAGCCATCCGGAAGAATCTCGTTCGCCCGGTTGAGTCGCCAGTCGGGCCCGCTTCCGGATCCCTCTGGGGCGCTGAAGTAGCGGCTCTCTTCGTGGAAGAACGTCATGAAGCGGCCTGGGAGCGGTGAGTTGCCGCCCTGACGCTCGGCCGAGTCACAGCGCGCCGCGGCCCACTCCAGGCGACAATCGACGGGACAGTGCATCTGGGCCCCGCCCGGCTGGTCATCACAGTGGAATCGGGTCCAGTACGGGTCGTTGGAATCCATGCACGGCCCCGGGCGCACGCGGAAGTTGAGGTATACCTCGCTGTTGGCGGTGCTGCCGGCGTCGACCGTGGCCGAGTCGCCCATGTCCGCGTTCGTCTGATCGCTGTCGGAGTAGTTCCGATCGAAGAAGCTGTCGATGTTTGTGGTGGCGTCAGGCCTGAGCGTGTTCGCCTGTGGGTATCCGTCCTGAAACCAAGAATCGGGATGCAATAGGGGCGCGTTCACCGCTGTCGTGAATCCGACGCGGACATTATCCCAGTACGGGGTTTGGTTGGATTCAGCAGGATCACAAGGCGGCGGCCAGCCGAAATCGTCACAGTACTGGAGCATGTCGACGACGACCTTCAGCGAATCGGGGAACTCGCTTCCGCTGGGGAGATACTGCGAGTTGTCGCGGATCCAAGTGCCACAGGTCGGCGTTTCTTCGAAGAATACGCCACCATCTCCGGCTGGCTCGAGGGTCCAGCCCATGCTACCGCTGCTCGGACACGTCCATGGGTAGTAGTGCATGGTGGCTCGAAATCCCACCATCGGGTCGCGTGGCAGATCAACCACATGGTCCCAGCGGATGAGCACCTCGCTCAGGTTGTCGACACCCATCGTGGAGAACGCGTTGGACATTAGGCGTTCATTCTGGTTCCACGGATGTGGGTATTCGGCATTCGGGTCGGTGTCCGCGGCCAGCATCGCATGGCCTTCAACCTCGCAGTCACAGGCGTCCCCAATCGGCTCCAGGTCATCGAGATGTCCCACTTTGAGAAGGCGACCGACAGCGGGATCAACGTCCGGTTGCCAGCCGTCGTACTCGTCTCCGACCGGCTCGAAGTCGCTCGTGTCGGCGAGATCGACCCCAGTTACCAGAACGTTGTCCACGCCGAACGGTCCCCACCACGTATTGAGGTAGCCTCCCCATGTGTCGAGGCCATCCGAGTAGAGCGGATCCGAGTAGAAACTGAACTGGATTTCGATCTGCGCTGAAGCCGAGTCCGGGAGCCATGTCGTGTCGACGATGATGGTGTCGTGGGCGGGGTTGTCCGGCGAGCCGATCGCCGTGCCCTCTCGGACCGCGCCGGAGTATCCATACCCCTGCTCGTTTGGATAACCGCAGGTGTTGAGTGGGTCGCTGATCAGGCCGGCATCGTCGATGACATAGACATAGGTGAAGTCGAAGTCGGTCTCCGAGTCGACGAAGTAATCGAAATCGATTGTGATCGTGCCTGAGCCGCCGTAGACGAAGCTCTTCTTGAGATGTTGCCCCCAATTGTTCGAGTAGCCGCGCCCGCCCGGCCAGCAGCCCTCACGGGCCTCGTCCAGAAACGCCCCGCACCAGGCTGAGCCCTCCGAACCACCCTGCGTGATGACGGCGTAGGGTGGAGGGTCATCGTGTGCGATAAACGAATCGGCCGTGACATGGCGGAAGAAGAGACCTTCGTCGGTCAGATCGATGGATGTCCATCCTTGGAGTGTCCCGTCTTCGAAATCCCAGATACCGCCTTCGTACGCAAGCCCGGTGAAGGGATCGAAACCGCCGAACCACGTTGTGTCCGCCCGCGTCCTTTCGCGAAGCGCTCGGAGATGTGCGGGGGGCGGGTCGTTGAGAAGGTGACCTTGTTCAATGGACTGAATCCTGTTGGGAGCCATCGGCGTGACAGTTTCTTTCGCGGCGGTAATCTGCGAGGCTGTCATCAGCAGCACACAGGTTGCTGCCGCGCACACTAGATATCGAGTCATCGCCCCGCCCCCTCGTCTACCTCACGAGAACGAGTCGTCGCGTGTCCTTGAATCCCTCTGACGTCGTCATCCGTACCCAGTAGACACCCGCTCCGACTGGTTGCCCGTTCTGGTCGTGGACATCCCAATCGACTCTGTGATCGCCCGCGCCCAGTCTCTTCGCGAGCAGCGTGCGAGCGTGTGCCCCATGGATGTCGAAGAGCTCGAGCGACACGCGCGCGGGATTGCCGAGTGTGAAACGTATCGTCGTGGGGCGATCGACGGGGTTGGGGGTGCTCGCGTGGAGCGTGGTGACGGCCGAGGGAGGCCCCGCGGGGTCGTCGTCTGCGACGTCGACCACCAGTGCCGTGAAGCCCACGCGGATGTTGTCGAAGTAAGGCGACGTATCGAACTGGCCGCTAACGCAGAAGCCGCCGTCCATACCTGGCACAAGCATGAGTTCGATGACGAGCTTGATCGAATCCGGTGCCACTTCGTCTATCGGGAGGAATTGGGAGTTGTCAATTGTGTATGAGTAACAGCCAGGGTCTTTGAGAATGAAGCCGAGATCACCCGCCGGGATTTCCGTCCACCCCACCCAGCCCTCATCCGGGCAAGTCCAAGGATAGTAGTGCATCGCTATCCGATAGCCGAAGCACAAGTGACGGTCCATACCATCCCAGGTGTGCCACTGGATCAATGGAATCGGGAGATCGTCGAGCCTATCTACCGCGATCGGATTCGAGAGCAGGCACTCGTGCTGCCTGTACGGGCGGTGAGGGTTCCAGTCGCCATTGTCGGAAGTATCGGCCGCGATCATCACGCATCCGTCCAGCACGCAGTCCTCATCCGTTGGTGGATCCAGCGCGTCCAGGGGATAGACGCCCAAGAGCTGACCCACTGGGGGGGGGATGTCGGGCAGCCAGCCGTCATACTCGCCGCCTGAAACACCGGTGGGTTCGAAATCACTGAAATCATCGATCCCCGTTCCGGAGACGGAGATGTTGTCCACGCCGAAGGGACCATGGACCGAATTCAAGAACCAGCTCCACCCATCAAGACCGTCGGAAAAGTGGTAGTCGGAAGCGAAGTGGAACTCGAGGGTGAAGGGCATGCCGACCGAGTCCAGCCAGGTGGGATGGGTGCTGATCTCATCATGGGCTGGGTTGTCGGGCGATCCGATGGCAGTTCCTTCTTCCACGGCCCCCGAGTATCCGTATCCGATGTCGTTCGGATGGGCCGACGTGTTGAGGATGTCATCGTGATACGGCTCGGGGCCCAAGATGTACACGTAGGTGAAGTCGAATTCCGTCTCGGAATCGACGAAGTAGTCGTACTCCACGACGATGGAACCACTGCCCCCGTAGACGAAGCTCTTCGCTAGCTTCTGTCTCCATTCATTGGAGTACCCTTGCCCACCCGGCCAGCAATGATCACGCGCGTAGTCCTCGTGCGCGCCCAGCCACATCGAACCCACCGAGCCACCTAGTCTGATGACACAATCTACGGGATCGCCGTGTGCTGAGTGTGAATCCGCCGTGACGTGCGTGAAGAAGACCGGCTGATCCGTGTGGTCCACCGATGTCCATCCCTGCGTCGTGCCGTCCTCGAAATCCCAGATCCCGCCTTCGACCGCGAGACCCGTCACGGGATCCAGACCGCCGAACCAGAGTGTGTCCGGTTCGGCGGATGCTTCGCTACCTGCTATCGCGAGAGAGAGCACGACGACGATAAGGCGGCCCGGCACGACGCCTCCTAGTTCAATGTGACAACCTTCACGGTTTCCCGGTACCCAGCTGCCGTCGACAGCCGAATCCAATAGATGCCGGGGCCCGTGAGCCGCCCGGCCTCATCGCGACCGTCCCACACGGCCTCGTGGTGACCGGCATCCATCATTCCATCGACGAGCGTTCGAACCCGCGCGCCCTGTACATCGAAGATCTCGATCGTGGTGCGGGTCTTTTCCGTGAGGGTGAAGCGCACCGCGGTGGTTGGGGTGAATGGATTGGGAACACTCCGAAGAAGGGTGCTGGCCACAGTGGGTGGCGTGTCGGACTCGTGTTCGTCGACATCGACCACCCGCGTCGTAAAGCCCACGCGGATGTGATCCCAGTAGGGTGACATGTTCGACAGGCTGCTTTCGCAGAATTGGCCACGATCGCGGAGAAGCTCGAACACGAGCTTGAGCGAGTCCGGTGCGTCATCCCCGGTTGGGAGGTAGTCGGAGTTATCTATCGTGTAGGTGTAGCATCCGGGCCCGCCGAGAGGGTTGTAGTAAAAGCCTCCGTTGCCGGCGGGAATCTGCGTCCAGCCGGTGTGGTCCCCGTTCGGGCACGTCCAGGGGTAGTAGTGCATCGCGACCCGGTAGCCGACGCACTCGTCTCTCGGGAGATCCTTCCAGATTTGGAATTGAATCAGCTGGATCGAAAGACTGTCGAGCGTGTCGACCGCGATCGGATTCGAGATCAGGTATTCGTTCTGCCAGAACGGGTGGGGGGTGATGGCGTTGGGGTCGGTGTCGGCCGCGATCATTACGCAGCCCTCGAGCGGACAATCCGGATCGGCCGGCGGATCCAGCACGTCGAGTGGAAAGACGCCCATGAGCGACCCTATGCCGGGCACCACGCTGGGGACCCAGCCATCGTACTCCTCGCCCGGTGTGCCCGTGGGCTCGAAGTCGCTCAGATCATCGAGACCGACACCAACGACTGAGACATTGTCGACGCCGAACGGGCCGTAGGCGGAGTTCAGAAAGCCGCCGTAGGAATCGACTCCGTCGGAATAGAGCGGATCGGAGTCGAAGTTGAACTCGACGGCGAACGACGCGCCGATCGAGTCGGGGAGCCACAAGGGCCCGACAACGATTCGATCGTGGGCGGGACTGTTCGGTGAACCGATTGCGGTTCCTTCCTGCACGGATCCGGAATAGCCCCAGCCCTGATCATTCGAGTGCATCGATTCGTTGAGAGGGTCGCTTCGTACGCCGAGGTCTCCCACGACGTAGACATACGTGAAATCGAACTCGGTCTCCGAGTCGACGAAGTAGTCGAACTCGAGAGTGACATCACCCGAGCCTCCGTAGACGAAGCTCCTCGCGAGGGTTTGGTCCCAGTCGTTGGAGTAGCCTTGCCCACCCGGCCAGCAAAGAGCTTCGGCGTAGTCCTGGTGTGCACCCAACCACATCGAACCCGTGGATCCGCCGGGTGTGATAACGCAGTTCACGGGGTCTCCGTGCGCTACGTGCGAATCCGCCGTGACGTGAGTGAAGAAGATCGGGTCCGCGGTCCGGTCCACCGACGTCCAACCCTGGGGCGTGCAATCCTCGAAGTCCCAGATTCCGCCTTCGACCGCAAGACCCGTCACGGGGTCGAGACCACCGAACCAGAGCGTGTCCGGCTGAGCGATTGCGGCGCAGATCACGATTGTCGTTGCGGCGCAGATCACGAAGAAACGCGTCAAAGCCTCCATCGTCGGCATCCTTTGAAGGGTCGCTTCAATCACTCCCGATCGTTCTCGCAATCTGTCTTTATTATATTCATTCAATCCATATATGTCAATTCAAGACATGCCGAATATACGGGCAAGGGGAACGTTGAGTCGCTTCAGGTCATCGGGTAGGATTCACGGCCCTGGATCAACGCTCAGACCAATCGGGAGAAAACTGGCATGGAGACCTACCTTCGGGCTTTCGACCCGAACCTCGCTCGGCGACGCCTGCATGACATTCTGTACATCACGTCATCGACGATCGGCGTGGGACGGGAGAATCTCCCGCATACATTCGATACGCCCGCCCTGTTGGGCTACGCCGAACGCTTTCTTCGTCGGCGGGACGTCCGCTTGACCGAATTCCACCCGGAGCTGATGGAGCGAACGGGCATCTCCATGGCGCTCTGCGGCCGGGACGAGGACGCTGAAAAGCTCTTCGATCGCGGCCTGCGCGGAGCCGCCGAGTCACGAGATGAAGCCCGGTTCTATTATCTGCGAGGCCACTACCTGCACTTTCGTCGGGGCGAGCTCGCTCAGGCGAAGCGCGTGCTGGAGAGGGCACTTGTTTGCACCGAGACACAACGCCATCTGAAGTCGGAAGAGTTGCTCGTGCTGGGCCGAATCGCTCGACTGACCCAGGACGCGGATGGGGCCGAGAAGGCCTACCGGCAGGTGCTGACCTCGGGCGTTCTCAAATACCGACCGACCGCGATGCAGTATCTCAGCATTCTCCGCCGGCAACAGGGTCGCTACGATGAGGCGGTGAAGCTCAATCGCAAGGCGCATGCACTCATGAAGCGCCGGCGTCTCACGCTGGCGATGATGCAGGCGGATGCCGATCTCGCCGCTTTCCACATGGCCGAAGGTGAGTATCGGCTCGCGAAGGAGATCCTCGAGACGGTCGTGGCGCGAAACGTCCAGCTCCTGGACCTCAACTCCGCCGGGAACACCTACAACAATCTGGCCATGGCGCTCGAGAAGCTGGGAGACCTCCGCGGTGCGCGCGATGCCTACCTCCAGGCACTGCGCTACGAGACGGCCATGGACCGAAAGCTGCAGCAGTCCACGTCCTACCGAAACCTCGGGATCACGCTCTATCGGCTTGGTGATATCGAATGTGGGTTTGCGGCGTTCGAGACGGCCATCCGTCTCTCGAAGGAGATCTCGTCGGCTGAAGCGGAATTCCGGACCCGGACGGAGGCGCTCGAGGCCATCGGGCGGAGCAAGCGGCGGCTCGAGTGCGTTCCGCACACCGTGGGCCGTTGCGATGAGCTACTCGACACCTGCGGCAATGAGATATCGCGGGACGGACTCCGTTCCTACTCGCGCGTCATCGGCCGCTTCGCGGCCGGCCGCATGCCGGAGAAGCTCGCCGGTCTTCAAGGCCGTCGATCCAGTCGCCTGGCGGGGCCGGAGGGGCGCGCTGCGCTCAAAGCGCTGACGGCGGAGATCGTTCCGGATGAGTTCGAGAAGCGACTCGCTCAGCGCATCGGAGCCGGCCTGCCCGGTCGCTGCGGGCCGAAACCCGAAGAGCTGTGCTCATTCTTGATGCTCTTCTCCGGGGATTTCTTCCAGTTCAAGAACTACTCGCGCGAGTTCCCGCTCACACCGGCCAGGGTCAAGCACCAACTCCGGGAACTCTGCCGTCGAAAGATCATCGAGCTCAGCGGTACCAAGAAGGCGGCGAAATACGCGCTCGCCTTCCACCGCTCCTAGCCAGGAGGACCTCGTGCAATCGTCATCCTTCGAGTTCCTGCGCGCGCTCGTCGAGGCCGCGGGACCGTCCGGTAGTGAGGGCCCCGTGCAGACCATCTTCAGCGACTACGTCAAGCCTTACGCCGATGAGATCGTGACGACCCCGCATGGGTCGGTCGCGGCCATTCGGAACCCCGGCGGCTCGCCTCGAATCCTCATCGGAGGGCACGCGGACGAGATCGGGCTCATCATCCATCACATCAGTGACAAGGGATTTCTCTTTTTCCGCGCCATCGGGGGCATTGATCTCCCGACGCTGCCGGGTGCCGTCGTCGAGATTCATGCCGCGAAGGGCGTCGTCACCGGGGTGATCGGGCGAAAGCCCATTCACCTGCAGGAATCCGACGAGCGGACCAAGGTGGAGAAGATCGCGAACCTCTACATCGACATCGGCGCGAAGTCGAAGGCCGAAGCGCAGAGGCGGGTGCGCCCGGGCGATCCGGCGACGTTTCGGAGCGGGCTCATTCGCTTGAGCGCTGACCTCGTCAGCTCGAAGGCGATGGACAACCGGACGGGCGTCTTCTGCGCGGCCGAGACCCTCCGCGGGCTCGGCAAGGCCAAGCCGAAGGCGTGCGTGATCGCGCTGTCATCGGTGGGGGAAGAGATCGGCGCAGACGGAGCGCTCACCGCGGCCTACGACCTCGATCCGGACGCGGCCATCGCAGTCGACGTGACGTTCTCGATCGACCAGCCGGACGTCACGGATCGGGACTGGTGTGAGGTCCACCTGGGCAAGGGACCCGCTGTGAGCCGCGGACCGAAGCTGAACGAGTCGATCGTTCGGCTTCTCGAAAAGGCCGGCAAGAAGGGCAAGGTCCCGCTGCAGTACGAGGCCATCGCTGGCCGGACGGGGACGGACGGTGACCGATTCACGGTCGCGAGGCGGGGCGTGCCGATCGGTCTCGTCAGCGTGCCGGCCCGCTACATGCACACGCCCGTCGAAGTGGTATCGCTCAAAGATCTCGACAACGTCGCGAAGCTCCTCGCGACGTTCGCGCGTGATTTGACGCCCAAGACGTCGTTCGCGCCGTTCGTCTCACGGTGATCGAAACTCGCGATAGGAGACGCCTCGAGCGGGTGCTCAGGCGAGACCCGGTCTGGGGCGGATACGCGCTCGGCGATCTCGATGACCGCTATTTCGAGCGCACCCGCTGGTTTCTGGCGGATCAGGAGGGCTCCGCCCTCGTCATGCTGTACGAGGACGGGCCGTCCCTGAGCCTCATGACGTTCGGCAAGGCGGAAGGCACGGTGCGGATCCTGGCGCAGGCGTCCCTTCCGGAGCCGTTTCACATTCACTATCCTGAGCCGCAGCACGAAGCGATCCAGGAGCAGCTGGCAGTCACGTCGGAGCCGTATCTCCGCTACGGGATCCAGCGGGACACGCTCGCGGACGTGCCGCCGGTGGAAGGCGTGGAGTGGAATCGGCTCACGAAGGACGACGTCGCGGAAGCCGAGTCGATCTATCGTCACTATCCGGAGAACTTTTTCGTCCCGGATCGCGTTGACGAGGGACTATACATGGGCGCGCGCATTGACGGCCGGCTGGTCGCCGTGGGGGGGACCCACGTCGTGTCGGCCATGACCCGTGTGGCGGCCCTCGGAGACATCATGACCGAGCCCGCGTGTCGCGGTCGCGGGATCGGCGCGCGGCTCACCTGGCACCTTTGCGGTGAGCTGTTCGATATCGTTGATCTCATCGTGTTGAACGTTGCGGAAGTCAACATCGCCGGGCGAAGGACCTACGAGAAGGTGGGATTCGGGATGCCGGTGCGTCACTACGAAGGACACGACGCCCGCTCTGCAAAGAAGGATCGATAATCAATGAAGCGACTCGCATCAATTCTCTTGGCCGCCGGGATGCTCATTCCCGCGTCGTCGATGTCCCAAGACCCCGGATTCCCACTCGGCTACCCGATCACGAACAACAGCGCGATGGAGGTGCTGCCGGTCTGGTCGCCCGATGACTCGCTCATCGCGTTCACGACGGGGAGATATCCGAACCTGCATCTCAACTTCATCCGCCCGAACGGCACCGATCACGTCGTGCACACCGCTGCGGGGGCCGTTTGGGCGTGGTTTCCCGACTGCGCGAGCGTCCTGGCGACGAAGTGGTCCGAGGACGCGTGGCGTCTCATCAAGGTGTCCGTTGATGGAACGACGACGGACCTCGGAAAGAGCCTTCCGCAAGCTTTCACCGACTTCGTCGTCACCCCGGATGGCGATGCGGTGGTCTGGGGTGAGCGCGTGGGGAACGCCTGCGAGATCGTGCGCATGGCGATCGGGGACACGGTGACGGTCCGTCTCGCGAGAACGGAAGGTCCCAGCGCCCCGTGCGTCTGGACCGCCGGGGGGGACAGCCTCGTGGTGTGGACGCAGCTGGGGCGCGATTCGGTTTGCATCGGTCGCCTCGGTCTCACGGCCGAGGGGCTCGTCGCCGATGGGGATTCCCTGCGCTTCTACGCAACCCAGTGGCCGGGAGAGCCACCGGCCGAACGCCCGACGTTCGCGGCCGACGGTGTGCGCGCGGTCTACAACACCAGTCGCTCCGAGCTTTACCTCATCGATGGCACCGATGGCCCGCCGGTCAAGCTGCCCATCGACGATCACGTCCGCCGCCGTCCGGCGCTCTCTCCCGACGGATCGCGTCTCGTCGTTCCCACTCGGAGACCGGGTGGCGCGGCCGCCCCAACGATGTGGGACCTCTGGGTTCTGGACGTGAATCGGGCGTTCGAACGCGCGCTCGAACGCCCTGAGGGGTCTCCCGAATAGCCGCGAGCCGCTACTCGAGGAGGATCATCTTCTTCGTGACCGTCTGGCCGCCGTACTGCAGCTCGTAGAAATAGACCCCCGAACGCACCGTGTGCCCGTGATCGTCGATGCCGTCCCACCGGAAGCGGAACGTACCCTCGGTGGAGTGTGAGCGTTTGACGGACCGCACGATGCGCCCGCCTACGTCGTGGATCACGACCGTCACACTCCCCGGGCGCGGCAGCGTGTACGAGAATGTCGTGGTCGGGTTGAACGGGTTCGGGAAGTTCTGGCCAAGCTCGAAGTCGGCGGCGACGGCACCATCGGACGCCGAGACGGTCTCGTTCATCTCGTAGAACACGAGCTGGCTGATGAAGCAGAAGTGCGGCTCCGTGTGTCCGGTGTAGTTGTAGTTGCAGTCCGGACAGGTCACTCCGGGCACGCAGTCGGGATTGTTCGGGCGACAGAGGTTCTCGTAAGGCTGAATGTCGTAGTTGAATTCGGCGGGCATGCCGGGTGTGACGGAATACGTCACATCGAGATCCCACGGATCCACTTTGTCGCCGGGGCACCAGCCGGCGCGTGCGTATTGCCAGGTTCCTCCCTGGGGGCTACACGGGTTTATGACGCAGTCTCCTCGCCACGGGTTGTACGACGTCGTGTCGGGACCGACCGCGATCGCGTGCCACTTGTTGCAGAACTCAGCGCAGTTGTGCGTGTTCCCTTGTCCATGCCCCGTCGACGTGGCCCGGAACTTGACCACGTCCACATCCGGGTCGATGTCGACGATCATCGGCTGTAGATGGTCTTCGTGGGGGCGCTCAGGATCGCCGTAGACGATTCGGCGGTTCGTCCACATGTTCATGACCTTGACCGGCTCGTAGAGCATCTCCCCCTCGATGAAGGCGAACGTGATCGTGACCAGCCAGCCGCGATCTCCTCCGATCCACGACTCGATGTAGTTCCGCAGCACCACGGTATCGTGCAGAAACGTCTTGTAGTCGGAGACATCCAGCACCCAGGTGCAGGAGTCCGGACGGCTCCCGCCGGTGATGTCGTACGGAGTGACGATGCGCGCGATCTCGAACGCCTCGACGTCGGTCGTATCACCGACCAGCACTTCCGTCCAGCCGATCCGGTCCCACGGATCGCAGTCACCCGGCGCTTCGGGGCAGCCGATCTTGTAGTAGAGCAGGATCTTACTCCAGTGGACCGTCGTGTCGGGGAGGTCGAATGTGTCCACGTGGGCCGTGGCCCAGTTGTAGAAGTCATGATCAAACGTGGTGACCCAGGTCGTGTCACCTGGATCGGCAAGCGCGGACGTGTTGAGGATACCGCCCAAGGCGAGCGGCAGCGCCAACAGACCGAGCGTGAGGCAACCGGAGATGCGCATCGAGACCTCCATGCTGACTTGAGACTGCTGAGAACATAGGCAACAGTCTACCAGGTTACGCGATTGAATTGTCGTAGGATTATCTCATGGAGAGGGCTCAATCCGGCTCCTGGCGCGGCGAACGAGTTTTCTCTTGCGAGTCGGAGTCGTAGTAGTTATTGAAGAATCCCGTGGGACAGAACGTACTAGAGATAGTCGCCGAGCCCCAAACGGAGCTACCGGTGGAAAAACTCATCATTCAGGGGGGGACGCGTCTCAACGGTACCGTCTCAGTCGGCGGTGCGAAGAATGCCGCGCTGCCCGTGATGACATCCTTTCTTCTCGCCGGCGGCAAGAGCAGGCTCGATCGGGTTCCCGCTCTGAACGACGTCAAGACCCTCAGTGAGCTTCTCGCCCTTCTCGGTCCCGAGGTCGACTTCACCAACGGTAGCGTCACGATCGACGCGACGAACATCACGAGCCACATCGCCCCGTACAAGCTCGTGAGCCGCATGCGGGCGTCGTTCTATGTGCTAGGTCCGTTATTGGCCCGGCTCGGTCGGGCGAAGGTGTCGCTACCCGGCGGGTGCGCCTGGGGACCCCGTCCGGTAAACCTGCATCTCGCCGGACTCGAGGCACTCGGCGCCGAGATCGAGATCGAGCACGGCTACGTGGTCGCGAAGGCTAAGCGGCTGGTGGGCAAGCCGTTCCATTTCGACGTCTCGAGTGTGGGCGCGACGGCCCAGCTCATGATGGCCGCAACGCTGGCCAAGGGCACAACCGTGCTCACGAACAGCGCCTGCGAGCCCGAGATCGGCGCTCTGGCCGAGTGTCTTCGCCAAATGGGCGCCCGGATTGAGGGCGACGGCACGCGGACCGTCCGCATCGAGGGCGTCGACAGCCTGGCCCCGGTGACATACGAGAACATTCCGGACCGGATCGAAGCGGGGACGTTCCTGATCGCGGGCGCGATGGGGGGCGGCGAGGTCGTCGTGGACCACATCCGGCCCGACCATCTGGATGCACTCACGGAAATGCTGACCCGCGTTGGCGCTAGCGTCTCCGTTCTCGAGGACGCCGTCCTGGTGAAGGGTGTCGACCGGCCCAAGGCCGTCGATGTCACCACCGATATCTATCCGGGCTATCCGACCGACCTTCAGGCGCAGGCGATCGCGCTGCTTTCCATCGCTGATGGAACGAGCCGGATCACGGACACGATCTACACCGATCGCTTCGCGCATGTCCCCGAGCTCCGGCGGCTGGGCGCCGATATCGAGATGACGGCGAACGTCGCCGCTGTGAAGGGCGTCCCGAAGCTCCAGGGTGCCTACGTGCGCTCGAAGGACCTGCGCGCCAGTGCCGCGCTGATCCTCGCCGCGATTGTCGCCGAGGGCGAGACGCACGTGACCCATATCCACCACCTCGACCGGGGCTACGAGCAGATCGAGGACAAGCTCCGAGGGCTGGGCGTCACGGTCGAGCGAATGGAAGATCCCAACGGCGAGGATGCCTGACCACCGCCCGACTATCTTATCCGAACGACGCGTCCGACAGCGGCTCCCGTTTCCCATGAAACTCGGTAGAAGTAGACCCCGGGCGGCAAGGCGCGCCCGCCGGAATCCCTCCCATCCCATCGCACGGACGTCATTCCGGCCGGGACCCTGGCTTGCGTCATCTGCTGCAGGTTCCGCCCCGCCACGTCATAGATATGCCATACGATCGCCGATTGAGGGCTGGGAAGAGCGAGTCCGAGGGTGACGCCCGAGTTGAAGGGGTGGGGTCGCGGCGGGGCCAACGCGAATCGCAGCGGCCTGTGATCTCCAGCGCTGGGTACGGACACTACACCGCCATTGCTCTCGCCTGGTGTCGGCTCCGTGAACAACTGCCACTCGGAGGCGCCATCCGGAAACCGCCCCTGCGAGATATCGGTGGATTGGGGGTCGAAGGTGACGCTATCCACCACCGCGAGTCCTGCCGTGAAGATCCCGATCTCCTCGCCCGATGCGCTCAGCTTGAACGTGGCATGTAGCGGGCCCTGATGTGGATCGTCGTCGCACCAGACGAGAAGCCACCCCCCCGCCGCGATCGTGGTATCCGGGAAGATCCATTTTCGGGGACTGGAGAAGTCATCGGTGAGGCTCAGTCCTCCAAGCGCGACCGGCTCCGGACCCGCGTTGTAGAGCTCGACCCAGTCGTCGTATTCACCGGCCTCGTCCTGGTTCACGGAATCATTTGACGCCAGAAACTCGTTCACGAAGAGCGGCGGTGTCGCCTCCGCGACCGTGTAGCCGTGGAAATTGGCCGGCGCTCCCACCGGATCGGTCGTGCTGAATCCCTCATTGTCCCTCGCGCGGACGAAGTAACGAACCTGCGTTTCAAGCGGATGCGGGCCGATGACGGCGCGCACCCAGCTCGTGTCTCCGGCGGTCGCCACCACAGCCATGTCGAGCGAATCCGCGTCTTCCCACGCGGTCGTGCTGAAGACGAGCCTCGCCTCAGCGAGGCCGACGTCCTCAACGATGACGGATGTGATGGATACGATATCGTCTTCCTCCGGAGCGTCCGGGTCGCGGATTGTCGCGATGATGTCGGGCGGTAGCGTATCGTACGGCCAATTCGGAGCGCCGGGCGTGGGGATCGTCATTGGCTGCCACGTTCCATGGCCGTCGGGATACCGCCCGACGGAGACGTCAGGGGCCTGGACGCCGATCGTGATGGAATCGGCGAGGGTGTGTGATGCCGTGGCGGGGCGGTAGAGGCTGAGCGTTCCACCGAGCGGATCAATGGTGAACGAGGTGTGGAGCGGGCCGTCTTCAGGCTCGGCGTCGGCCCACACCAAGAGGTGACCGAATGGCGGTATCTCAATCTCGGGAAACACCCAGCGCAGCGTATCGGTCGGGTCGTTCGTGAGGCTCCACCCGGCCAGATTCCGGGGGATCGGGTGGTTGTTGCGGAGCTCGATCCACGGATCGAACTCTCCCGTCTCGTCCTGAATGACCGACGCGTTCAGCGCGAGAATCTCGTTCAAGGAGACGTCCTCATCGAATGGTGGCAGGACTTCGTCCCAGTGCTCGATGATGAACGCGATGCGTCCGGTGTGGTACTCCTCGAAGTAGCCGAGTGCCAGGTCGAAGCTCTCGTTTCTCTCCTTTCCGTACTTCCAGGGATCGCGACGTCCCTCCACGTCGATGTCCGAGCGAAACGACATGAGCATCGGTTCGAGGATCTCCCAGTGGAAGACGCCAGCGTATATATCAACCATGGTCTCCAGGTAGAAGTAGCGGAAGACATCGATCGGTAGGAATCGGGAGATCAGGCGGTTGTCGAGGTTTGGAGGGGTTTCCGGGTCCCCTTCCATGCCGTAGGTGAGTGACATCTCGACCCATGGTTCCGTCAGACTGCCGCCGAATCCCCACGCCAGATCCATATCCCAGGGGATGAGGATCCACCGGCCGCCGTCCGAGGCCGGATGGTGGTACATGTAGTAGTTGTGCGTCGTGAAGTCCCAGTTCGAGATGAGGATGTTCATCGCGTACCAGGTCGCAAAGCTTCCGAGATCGAGGTTCTCGACGAGGTACGGGATCAGCTCGCTGTCAGGGAGCCCGTTCAGGTTCTCGATGAAGGAGATGATGTCGGCGTTACCGACGGCCGGCCCCCACTTGTGCTCATAGGCGATGAGATAGAGATCGGGATTCCCCAGCACGGAGAGGTTGCCCTTGCATTTGTAGAGGTTTCCCTCGGGGGAGAGCCCCATGCGGTCCAGCCAGAATCCGTCGACTTGCTCGACGCGCTGGTGGACGCCCTGGTGCGCTCCGTTGAGGAGCAGGTTCACGGGCCGGACGTCCGGGGCGGGTGCGTCCATTCCTGTCCAAAGAGCAAATGCCGATCGCTCCTTCTGCAAGAACGGATCGTAGTAAGCGGAGTTCAGGTTCACCTTGTCCATTCCCTCGAAGGGCTGCTCCGATCGGAAATTGACCTTTCGCGACTTCTTCGGCGTGAAGAGATTCGACCAGCCGCGATAGCGCGTCCGGACATCCGGATAGTTGACGATGTACCGGAAGTGCGCGTCCACGTAGTCGTCGTTCCCGGGATACGTCTGCACCCCGATGTCGAGCGTCACGATATCGGTGGAATCGATTTCCAGCTCATAGAAGTCGAGGGTTGATGACGCCCGAGGGATTGGTGACGCCGTCTCGATGGTGGTCCAAGGCCCGGCGAGACCCGTGTCGTTGATCCCCCGGAGCCGGTAGTCCGCCGGGCCCGGCTCGCCGCCGAGGTCGTCGACAAACCGCCTGGCATGGAGGGGAGTTCCGGCGACGTTCGTCCACGACCCGCCGCCGGTGCGCCGCTCGAGATCGTAGGCGGTCACGCGTTCATCGATGTTCATGTCCCATGTGACCACCACGCCATCGTATGTCGGCGTGAGGTCGACGCCCTGTGGCACCGGCGGGACCAGCGGTGGCGGCGAAGTCTGGACGTGAATCGCCTGGACTTGGGCAACCTCCACGCCCTCGAAGGTGGAAATGGGGTCGAGCACCAGATTGATGGCGCTATCGTGGACGGCGATCCGCCACGAGAAGCGGGAAGCGTAGTGGCGTCGATTGGGGAAATGGGGCCTCAGCACGCCTTCCACCTCGATACCTTCGAGGGTCACGCGGAAACGGTTCAATTCGTCGTTGTGCCCAACGGCATCGGCGACGTGGAGCGTGATGAGATACTCGCCCGCGGGGACGTCGAAGCGGTATTCGATCGGCCCGGTCGACGAGCGACCGTTCACGAAGAGATCCGGATCCGCCGTTCCGTCGATCAGCAGGGGATGAATGCTGACGACCGAAGAGCTGTCTCCATCGACGTATCCGAACCCAGAGGTGCCGGGATATGGCGTATCGGCGCGGTAGAGCGTGCCCGTGCCGTCGACGACGTCCGCGCCGCCGCAGTTGATGCCGACATCGTAGGCGCGAGCGGCGGATGGAGACGCGGCGAGAGCGCTGATGCATATGACCAGGAGGCGAAGGTATATGAGCAGAGGGCGTGGTCGACTCAATTGCCAGCTCCATGCCGAATCATCGGTGCAAGGGTGTAAGGAACCAGCTTCGTGCGGTAGACATCAAGTTTAGCATGATGTCGATGAATCCAACAACCGGCCGCCCCCGGCGGGCGCTCCGGATCGTCTGAAACCTCGAGAGAGTTTGCCGGCGCCATCGCCTGATATACAATGCGTTTCCATGAGTGACATCTCTCCGACACGCGCCGCGATACTCGGTACCGCCGGCCATATCGACCACGGAAAGACCGCGCTGATCGAGCGGATGAGCGGCATCAACACCGACCGCCTTCCCGAGGAGCGAAAGCGCGGCATCTCGATCGAGCTGGGCTTCGCGTTCATCGATCTTCCCTCCGGCCGCCGCATGGGCGTGGTGGATGTCCCCGGACACGAGCGCTTCGTCAAGCAGATGCTCGCCGGCGTGGGCGGCATGGATCTCGTCATGCTCGTGATTGCCGCCGATGAGGGCGTGATGCCCCAGACCCGCGAGCACATGGAAATCGTCGATTTGCTACAGGTCCCAGACGGCTTCATCGCACTGACGAAGACCGACCTCACCCCGGACGCGGAGTGGCTCGAGGTGGTGGAGGCTGATGTCGAGGACGCCATCAAGGGGACGATTTTCGAAGGCAAGCCCATCATCCGCTGCTCGGCCAAGACCGGCGACGGTATCGACGATGTCGCCCGCACGATCGATGAGCGGATCGCCGCGGTCGAGTTCGCCGCGCGGGGGCGTGAGACTCGACTGCCGATCGATCGGATCTTCGTCCTTCAGGGTTTCGGCAGCCTCGTCACCGGCACACTCTGGAACGGCGGCCTCGAGGTCGGGGATCCCGTCACGTTACTCCCATCCGGCATCGAGACACGTGTCAAGTCGGTCGAGGTGCACGGTGAGGAAGTGAAGCGGGCGGTGGCGGGTCAGCGAGTCGCGGTAAGCCTGCACCGCGTGGATCGGGAGAAGATCAGTCGCGGGGACTGGCTCGTGAAGTCGGACGCGCTTCGCCCCGCCCACATGATGGACGCGTGGTTCAAGCTCCTCGACAGCGCCGCGCGCCCGCTCAAGAACCGCGCCCGTGTGCGAATCCACCTCGGCGCCTCCGAGCTTCTGGCGCGCGTCATCCTGCTGGATCGTGAAGAGCTGGCGCCGGGAGAGCGGGCTCCGATCCAGTTCCGCCTCGAGTCACCGGGGGTCGCGGAAGCCGGTGATCGCTTCGTGATCCGCTCATACTCACCGATGCGCGCCATCGGGGGTGGGGTGATCGTGGCGCCCGTGGCCGCCAAGCGCAGACGCTTCAAGGGTGATCCGGAGGCTGAGTTCAAACGTCTCGATGAGGGGACCCCCGTCGACCGGATGTGTGATCTTCTGGAGACGGAAGGGCTCAAGGGGCAGAGCGCAAAGAAGCTCCGGGCCGCGATGGGACTCTCGACGGAGGAGTTCGGCGCTGCGCTGGAGGAGGCGCGGGCCGCGTCGCGCGTGCTTGGGGAGAATCGCCTCTTCTCCTCGCCGGCGTTCGACACCGCCATGTCGCTCGTTCTCGATGAGATCGATCGGCATATCGCGACCCACCCGTTTCTGTGGGGAGTGCCGGTGGGAGAGCTCAAGCGGCAGCTCGGCCGCCAGATGGACCCCGCGCTGTTCGATCTGGTCCGAAAGGCGGTTGCTCGTGACGGGCGCGCAGAGGAGCGTCAGGATCAGATCGCGCCGGCCGGCCGACCGCATGATCTTCCGAACGAGGCGGCCGATCTCGCGGATCGCCTTCTCGCGGAGCTGGACAAGAACGGGTACGCGCCACCGGACCTCGGCAAGACTCTGGCGGCCCTCGGTGACGACCGGGCGGCGGACCTAGCCACCCGACTTCACTTCGAGGGGCGCCTCGTCCAAGTCTCTCAGGACTTCAGCTATCTCTCCGATCGAATCCGCGACGCTCGGGCCAAGCTAGAGGAGCATTTCGTCTCCAACGACACGCTGTCGGTCGGCGAGGCGAAGACGCTCCTGGGCGGCATCAGCCGAAGACACATTGTACCGCTCATGGAGTTCTTCGACCGCTGCGGCTGGTCGCGCCGGGACGGCGACGTTCGGGTCAGGGGCGCCGGCCTGAGCGAGTAGCCCGCCCTCGCCGGGGCACAAGAAGAAGCGGCGCGGGAACGATCCCACGCCGCGTTCGCATTGGGTCCGGGGTCTGGGCCCAATTACATACTATCGAACGACGACCAGTCGAGAGGCTCCCACGACCTGGTCGTCTGCGATCAACCTGACCATGTAGACGCCGTCGGTGACGTTCGTGCCCGCGTTGGTCTTTCCGTCCCAGGCTATCCGATGGTTCGCCACCGGTAGATGGCCCAGATTCAAGCCGCTCACGAGACGCCCACCGATGTCGTAGATCTCCACGGCGACGGCGGACGGTGCCGCCAAGTCGAACGTGAGCATTGTCGGCCCGGACGTCGGGCTCGGAGCGATGGAAAGTCCGGCCACTCCTGTGTCGAGCGACGGCTCGACGCTTACGATCTCGCCGGACTGGCTCGCAATCCAAGTGTGCCACGAGCCACCCGGCGTGTACTCGTGATGCATCCAGTACATCGATGGATCGACCGGATCGATGACGATCGCGCTGTAGTCACCCCACCGGTTCGAGTGGTAGGCGCCGGAGCTTTCTTTCACTGAAACCGGCGCGCCCATGAACCCATCCGGGTCCCCAGCCTGACGATAGGTTCGCTGGATGGAGAAATACTCGCTCAGCGAGGATTGCGCGAAGACCATCATCGCGTCTCCGTTCGGGCCGGAGAAGATCGAGTTGAAGTGCGCGTAGACACCTTCGCCGGGGTCGACCGTTCCGGACTGCTTGAGCATCGGATCCATGTCGGTGACCGGCCAACCGTTCGTCTCGATCTCATACCAGCGCGAGACACAATTCCGGGGCGAATTCTGACTCGAAATGTGGTGCGCGGCCCAGAGCGAGCCGTCCCGGTACATGCAGCTCCAGAAGCGCGCGTCGAACGTCTCGATCCACGAGCTCGTTCCTTGAGACCTGACGTCTCCCGGAGGCCAGTAGGCCGGCACGTCGACGAGAATCGACGTGATGCTCGGGGAACCGAGCGGGTCCTGAATGGCCCAGAGCCGCACGCTCTGCGCGTTCGAGTATTCCCAGTGCTCGATCATGTACATCGTCGGTGCATCGTCGGTGTACATTACCGGGATCCCGAACGACTGCGATCCTGTGTGCAGGTAGTCCGTGGTCACGGCGGTCCCGCCGTCGATGACAGACGACTTGTCGATGATGTAGATGTAGTACTTCTGTCCGCCCGTGAAGAAGTCGGCGGTGATGTAGATCGCGTCACCGTCCACGGCGATGTTCGGCGAGTCCGTGTCGCCGCCGGGCGGCGAGGTGACGTCGAAGCGGTACTTGTGCCACGGGTCTGTGGGATCACTCGTCGAGGAGATGCCGAGCAGGAAGTAGGACCGGCTGTTCGGCCCCCGTTCGTTCGCCATCAGCATGAAGCGCTCTTCGTACGGATCCCAGATCACTTCGGGATCGAAGACGAACGATGTTGCTCCGAGCTCTCCCCAGAAGCCTCCGCCACCCGAGATGTCATCCGTCCAGAGAACGGTGCCGTCCTTCAGATAGGCGCGGATGCCGCCGTTGACCATGGCCATGACGTGGTCGTTCCCCGCGCACATGTGCGGATCCGGCGGCGTCCATCCGGTGTTGGTGAAGCCGATGAAGCCGACGTCTCTGCCGTCGGACGTGTGGCTCTCAGGATCCAGGACCGGGCTCACACGCGATGCGTCGAAGGACGGGGGCACGTGCGGCGTTGCCGTCGCGTCGAGATGCGTCCGGCCCGTCGGCAGGAGAGAGGCAACGCGACTCCGCGCTTCACGGAAGCCGGAGGCCAGGTCGCCGAACACGTTTCCGGACCTCGGAACGAAGAGTGTGACGTTCGCGGCCGACTCGTCGCCGTGGCCGGAGTTGCCTTCCCAGGCGATCGCGAGACGCCCGTCATCGCCAAGCGCCAACCGCTTCACACCGGTCGCCGCGGGCAGCGCCTGCTTGCCTCTGGTCACACGATTGACCCGCTCGTCGCCGGAGAGCGGCTTGCCGTCGGCGTCGAAGCGCCGCACGAATACGTCCGAGTCGTTGCCGCCATCGGAGTGTGTGTTCCAGGCCACCACGAACTCTCCGCGGGCCGCCATTGCGATCGCGGCACCGCTCTGAGGACCGGCGGGGTCGCTCATCGCCAGCGTCTCGGGGGCCAGTGGATTGCCGTCGGTGTCGAAGCGGCGGATCATCACGTCGTAGTCAGTCGCCTCGTCCAAGCGCATCCAGGCGATCGCGTAGCATCCGCGATCGTCGGCCGCGACAGAGGGCTCGATGGCGGGGGCTCCAGGCTCGCTCACGCGAACCGGGTCGGAGATCAGTCTGGCTTCGGAATCGAAACGAGCGGCATAGATGCCGTCGAGCTGATTGCAGTCATCGACGCGGGTCCAAGCCGCGACAAAGCCGCCTTCAGCCGTCGCCGCGACGCTGGGGAGGCGATCGTGACAGTCCGTCGGCGTGTCGAGAAGGATCTCCTCGGTGAGAAAATCACCGTCGTCGGATGACAGTCGGACCGCCACCTGACTCTCGTTGGGGTCCGATTCGAAGGTCGTCCAAACGGCGACATGACGTCCGTCGGTCAACCGATCGGTGACGACCTCCGTCTGGTTGCCGCGCGTCGTCGAATTGACCAGACGCTCGTCTCCCGCGGATCGACTCACGATCGCGCCGAGTTCGCCGTCCTGACCGAACGATTCCCAGGCGAACCATGCGGTTCCGTCATCACCCAGTGTCACGCTGGGGTTCATCTGCATCGAGCCGCGCTCGACGTTGAGCTGTTCTTCGGGACCGCGGAAGTTGCCCGCGGAATCGATCCAGCGGGCAAAGACTCCGTAGGAACCCGAATCCTGGCGCCGGCTGTCCCATGCCGCGACGACGTCTCCATTGGAATCCATGTCGAGCGAGATGTTGGATTGAGCGCTCGCCGTGAACGAATTCACCCGAAGCTCAACACGGTCGTAGTCGCGACCGTCCACCACGAGCCGATCCGCATTGTGGCCGGCGAGCACCAGTGCGCCCGCTCCCACGCACGCCACGGCGGCGAGGCTTAGAAGCACTCTCCTGAGCATGGCTTCTCCTTGGCTGAGTTGTTGTCGCGTTTCATGGTCCCGAACCATCGGTTGGTCCCGGCGGGGGATGGTGCCGGGTCAACGTGGGGGCGGGAAGTAACCAACTGATTATAACATAGACGCAGATCGAACGGCCGGCCAGCGGGTGGCACGCGCCGCCGGCGAATGCGGAAACCATACCGAATTGTCATGTGTCCTAGGTTTCGGCAACGGCCTCGGCCTTCGACCAGCGCGCGAGAACCGTCATGGCCTTCGGGAGCGCGGAATACTCGACCGACAGGTGGCCGGGATGCTCTCCGTCGGTTTCGATCGGGATCGGGTTCTCGTCGAGCGGCTCGGCAGTCACACGTTTTCCGCGGAGTGCGGTGACGTAGGGAAGCGCGAGATGAGTTCCCGCGTATAACCGCGGGCTCTGAGAGAGGAACGTCGTCACGCGGATGTTGCCGACGACGATCACGTCGAGCGCGCCATCGTCGAGGAGCGCGTCGGGGGCGATCTTCATGCCGCCACCGAAGTACCGGCCGTTGGCGACGGCGACTGTGTTCACGGTGACTTCCTGATCGAACGTATCGTCCACGCGAAGACGAATCGGGCGATTTCTCCACCCCATCAACCCGCGAAGGGTGCTCAGGTAGAATGAAACCTTTCCGCCGAAGCGCTTCGATGTGCGGTTCGTCAAGTCGGCGATCCGGCCGCTGGCTCCGAAGCTCGAGACGTTGGCGAAGTGGCGGACCCGTTTCGTGCCGTCGGGGCCGCGAAGTGCCGCGCGTCCGACATCCACGCGGCGTTCGGTGCAATCCGAAAAGAGAGAGCCTAGTGTGCGCCCGCACATCCCGACCGACCGCGCATAGTCGGTTCCGGTTCCGGCGGGGACATAGGCGAGAACGAGGTCGGGGTTGATTGGTGTATCGCCATCGGACGGGAATAGGCCGTTCACCGCCTCGTTGAGCGTGCCGTCGCCGCCGACCACGACGATATGGCGCGCGCCTCCGAGGGCGGCGCCGCGGGCATGGAGTGTGGCATCCCCGCGTCTTTCCGTCAGCTTCACGTCGCAAGGGCCGAACCGCTCGGCGATCATTCGGGCGTGGGCCGTCCATTCACGACCGACGCGCCCGGCGGCGGCATTGGGATTGGCGATGAGGCAGGGTTTCATGGGGGGATCCTGAAGCCCGTGGGCCCACTAAGCAAGTCGGCTCGTTTTGGGATCGAATGTGGAGGCGGTCGCTAGTTTCTCAACTGTGTGCTAGCGAAACGAACGATCGACGATCGGCCCCAGTGTGTCATGGATGACCTTCTGGTAAGATTTGCAGGCTCGTGTGAATAGCAGAAGCTGACTGCGTCACGCGACTGAGTACGTGCGACAAACC
>CAZAMP010000010.1:0-94323 GCA_964486455.1 uncultured bacterium
TTCTCGCACTACGACATCGTGCCGGAGCACATCGCGCAAGGCATTGTCGCGAAGTTCGAGGACAAGGACGAGGACTAGGCGGCCAAGGACCACTCGGTACTAGCGATCAGCTGCCTCCCGGTTGGGGGGCAGCTTCTTTTTGGGGCGTGCTTTTCTATTCAGATGATCCGTTCGTCTGGCCTTGCGGTAGCGTGCACCACTCCTTGCGTACATCGGATAGGAGATACGCCGGGGATCCCGCGATCCTTTCGCTCAGCGCATCGGCAGGTTGTGCGGGATCGGCGACATCCACGAAACCCGCCAGCAGCTTCCCCTCTGGGTCCAGTCCCGGCAGCCAGAGCACCATGTAGTTGAAGAGATTCGGATTGAGCACGTGCGGGCCGGGGAATTCCGAATCTCGGCAATGCACGACGACCGGATAGCTCTCCACACCCAGCTCGGCCAGCAGCCCCGAGGCAAGGGCGCACAGGTCGGTTGACGCGCCGCCATCTCGCGCCGTGACCATGGGGTCCTGGGGTTCCCGAAGCGCGCACCAGTCGTCCGGCACGTGCTCGATCCTCTCATCCAACCAGATCTTCAGCGCACGAACGGCTTCCCCGATCGATGCGTTTTCGAATGCACCTGTGTCGAACCCGACGAGTCCGGCCGTCACCCGCATACGCGACGGACCGAATCTGTCATCGAAGTAGCGCTCGACGAGGTGTGTAAGGTGCAGACTCCGAGGATCCATTCCTACGAATGTCGCTGGGGCATGGGCGCCACCGGCTGACCGCGCGGCGTTTTTCAGGGCGGGGAGATCACACCACGACCATCGCCTCATCTTCGTGATCCCCGCGGATGACTCAGTGGAATCTGCGGCATCTGATGTGATGATGCACCATGATTCCAGGTCCCTCGATTTCGCGTGGCGCAGGGCCGGCCTGGAGCCGTCGCGGAGTGTCGGGACGTGGCTCTCGCAGCGACTGACCAGGCATGGGTTACTCGCGGACGATGGGGATCAGGCACGCCGGGGTCCAGTCACGGCCGGCGAATGTGTCTCTCTCGATCTCGATGATGATTCCGCTTCTGAAATCGGGAATGGAGAACTTGTGGTTGTAGAAATCGCCCGCGACTTTCTCTCGCGTGATATCGGTCAGGCCCAGCTCGTGATACGAGCTGTCCCGGGAGTCATATACTCGCACATGCAACCGGTCCGATTTCACAGCATAGGGCTCGGGTATCACCCAGTGCCGGAGCGACGCCGCACGCTCGTGATCGAGGACGGCAATCCTCACGCGACAGGAGATGTCCGGATCGAAGTCCATGGCGGCTGAGTTCCACGAGAGCCTGACGGTGTGCTCGTTCGCAAGGTAAACGGCTCCCTGGTCGCCATAGCGTTCCTCCAGGTGCCCCCAGAAACCCTCTGAATCGTACTGCGCTGCATACGATCGGTATTGGTGGGGGGGCGCACACGTGATGGCACTGAGTCCGAGTAGCAGCAATGCCGAAACGAGTGCGGACGTGCGTGACGACATTTGGCTCGCCTCCGCCTTCCCGCTACGGGGAGAGGTTCGATAAGAAGCACGCGATCAGTCTTCGTCCGTCGGTGGCCTGGTTGATTCGATGCCGCATATGGGAATCCGACCCCTTGCTCGTGTTCGCTTAAACAGACGAAGGCTACGAGAACATTCACCCTTTGGAGCCCCGATCTTATCGACTGCTCCCTGCATGAACAAGCCGCTCAATGAATGATGAGTCTGGAAATCGGACAGGACGAGTCCTTTGGAAAGCGGCAAGCGTAGAAAAGTGAAGGAATCGGCCGGTCAACGACGGACGAGGTGAGCAACGAACTCGTGATCATGGGTACCAGGTGTAGAGCGTCCATTTCATGAACTTTGCCCGCACGGGATGTGGCCGGGCGTGTAAGTACTTGTTATTCATGATGGTCCAAAGGGTGCGTGGGCCGCCGAACATGGTCAGCAGGAATGGAGCGTGGGCCGAGGGGTAGCTTGGCGGCGATGAGGGAATATCCCGGCGGTCCTAGCGTGCGCCCACCCGCGAGAACAGGCTCGAGCGCAGATAGTCCCAGTTCATGCGAGCGATGTTGGTCATCTTGATCTCTTTCGGACAGACCGCCTCACATTCGCCCTGGTTCGTGCAGTTGCCAAATCCTTCGAGATCCATCTGACGAACCATGTTCTGAGCGCGCTCCATCCGCTCGACCTGTCCCTGCGGGAGCCGCCCCAGGTGATTGATCTTGGCACTCACGAACAGCATCGCGCTCGCGTTCTTGCAGCTCGCCACGCACGCCGCGCACCCGATGCACGCCGCGGCGTCGAACGCGAGGTCGGCGTCCTCTTTCGGAATGGGGATTGCGTTCGCGTCCGGCGCGCCGCCGGTATGCGCGCTGATGAAGCCACCCGCCTGAATGATTCGGTCGAAAGCGCTTCGGTCGACGATGAGGTCCTTCACCACCGGGAACGCCTTTGAGCGCCACGGCTCGATCACGATCGTGTCGCCGTCCTTGAAGTGTCGCATGTGGAGCTGGCAGAGTGTGGTGCCCGGCTCCGGCCCATGGGCGATGCCGCCTATCATCGCGCCGCAGGTGCCGCAGATTCCCTCCCGGCAGTCGTGATCGAAGGCGATGGGCTCTTCGCCCGCTGTTTCGCGCTGTTCGTTGATGACGTCGAGCATCTCGAGGAATGACATGTGGTGACTGATGTCGCGCGCCTCGATGATCTCGAAGCTGCCCTTTTCGCCGGCCGACGCCTGACGCCAGACTTTGAGCGTGAGGTTCACTTGTAACTCCTCTGCGTCGGCTTGCAGTAGTCGAACGTCAGCGCTTCCTTGTGCATGATGGGCGCCGATCCGTCACCCGTGAACTCCCACACGCTCGCGTGGGAGTAGTTCTCGTCGTCACGAAGCGCCTCGCCTTCCTCGGTCTGGCTTTCCTCGCGGAAATGTCCCCCACACGACTCGCGCCGCTCGAGGGCGTCGAGGATCATGACCTCGGAAAACTCCAGGAAGTCCGCAACGCGCCCGGCGCGTTCGAGGCACTGATTGAGGGAATCGCCCGAACCGACGACGTTCACGTTCTTCCAGAATTCCTCCCGGATCGCCGGGATCTTTCCCAGCGCATTCTTGAGTCCCGTCTCGTTGCGACCCATGCCGCAGGAGTCCCAAATGACCCTGCCCAGCTCTTTGTGGAACGAGTCGACCGTGCGCGTGCCGCCCACCCCGAGAAGCCTGTCGACCCTCGCGCGGACCTCGGCCTCGGCGGTCGCGAACGCCTCGTGTGACGTGTCCACGGCGTCGAGCGTTTCGGTCACGAGGTAGTTCGCGGCCGTGTATGGAACGACGAAGTAGCCGTCGGCGAGCCCCTGCATCAGCGCGCTCGCGCCCAGCCGGTTCGCGCCGTGGTCGGAGAAGTTCGCCTCGCCGATCACGAAGAGCCCCGGGATCGTGCTCATCAGGTTGTAATCGACCCAGAGACCGCCCATCGTGTAGTGCGGCGCAGGGAAGATCCGCATCGGCACCTCGTACGGGTTCTCACCCGTGATCTTCTCGTACATTTGGAAGAGGTTGCCGTATCGCGCTGCAATGACGTCCCGACCCAACCGGTTGATGGGGTCGCGAAAGTCCAGGTAGACGCCGAGTCCCGTTTCCCCGATCCCGTAGCCCGAGTCGCAGCGTTCCTTGGCGGCGCGCGAAGCCACGTCGCGCGGGACGAGGTTCCCGAACGCCGGGTATCGGCGCTCGAGGTAGTAGTCGCGCTCGTCCTCCGGGATGTCGTTCGGCCCCCTCGAGTCACCGGCCTTCTTCGGCACCCAGATCCTGCCGTCGTTTCGGAGCGACTCGCTCATGAGGGTGAGCTTGGACTGGTAGTCGCCGCTCACCGGAATGCAGGTCGGGTGGATCT
Organism: uncultured bacterium; assembly: GCA_964486455.1. Taxonomy (GTDB): domain Bacteria; phylum Eisenbacteria; class RBG-16-71-46; order CAZAMP01; family CAZAMP01; genus CAZAMP01. Next base: position 3,899 of record CAZAMP010000010.1, read on the forward strand.
GTGTGAAGCACGGGTTGGCGAACCCCGCGCCTTTCTTGTACGCGCGAAACGCCGCCGTCACGTTCGCACCCATCGCCATTGTGCTGAGGAAGAAGACGTTGCTGTAACCACCCGTGGCGAGAATGACCATGTCGGCGGAGTGTGAGGAGATTTCGCCGGTCACCATGTCTCTGACGACGATGCCGCGGGCGCGGCCGCCGACGACGACGATATCCAGCATCTCGGTGCGGGGGTGCATCTCGACGGTCCCGGCCCCGACCTGCCGGCTGAGCGCCTGGTAGGCACCCAGCAAGAGCTGCTGGCCGGTCTGACCGCGCGCATAAAACGTCCGTTCGACCTGGGCGCCGCCGAACGAGCGGTTGTCGAGCATACCGCTGTATTCGCGGGCAAAGGGAACACCCTGCGCGACGCACTGGTCGATGATGGCATTGCTGACCTGCGCGAGACGGTAGACGTTCGCCTCTCGGGCGCGGTAGTCACCACCCTTCACCGTGTCGTAGAAGAGGCGGTAGATGCTGTCACCGTCGTTTCGATAGTTCTTCGCGGCGTTGATTCCGCCCTGGGCCGCGATCGAGTGTGCGCGTCGGGGGCTGTCCTGGAAGCAGAACGCCTTGACGTTGTACCCCATCTCGCCGAGGGAGGCCGCCGCCGATCCACCCGCGAGGCCCGTGCCGACGACGATGACCGAGAAGCGGCGCCGATTCGCGCGCGCGATCAGCTTCATGTCGAACCGATGACGGTCCCACTTCGTCTCGATCGGGCCGGAGGGAACCTTCGAGTCCAGGTTCATGCTCGTATCCTTCCTATGCCACGATTCCGAGGAGCACGGAGACCGGAACCGATGCGTAGCCCAGCACGATCAAAACGGCGAGCGCTGTGCCCAGCGCCTTGACGATCGGCAGGTACTTGGGGTCACCCACGCCGATCGTCTCAAACGCGCTCTGGAACCCGTGCGTGAGATGGAAGAAGAGCGCGATCAGTCCGACGAAATAGACCGCGACGGTGGCCGGATTCTGGAATGCGCCGACCACGTTTCCGTACGGATCGTGCACGTCGAAGAGGCCCGGGTGCGCGGATCCGAACGTCAGGTGCAGGAGGTGGTACGTGATGAACGAGGCGAGGAGTATGCCGCCCCAGATCATCGTCCTCGACGCGAAGGTGGCCTTGATCGTATCCAGGCGCCCGTAGGCCACCGGGCGCGCGGCGCGGTTCTCGAGTGTCAACACGACGGTGGTGATGATGTGGATGATGAGCATCAGAAGCATGCCGACACGAAACGTCCAAAGGAGCGGAGGTTCAATCCGGAGCAGCTCGGCATAATGATTGAAGAGTTCGCGTCCCCCGAAGACCTGCAGGTTCCCAAGCATGTGAACGGTCACGAAAAGGAACATCAGAAGACCGCTGACGGCCACGATGACCTTTCGCCCGATCGAGGAGACGACGAATGCCGTTAGCCAACCCATTCTATGACTCCTACTTCTGTCCGGGCCGTCAGTGGAATCGCCACGCTCTAGAGCGCCATATGCTCCTTCAAGATGCACGCGTTCATGACGACGGTCAAGCCCGCGGCCTTCGCACGCTCGGCCGCGCCATTGTTGACGATGCCTTCCTGCATCCAAACGACCTTCGCGCCCATCTGGATGGCCTCGTCCACGTGGGGCATGACCTGATCCGGCGGGCGGAACAGATTGACGATGCCGACCCCCGCCTCGCTCGGGATCGAGAGGAGGTCCGGATAGGCCTTCTCTCCGAGGATCTCGTCCGCCTTCGGATGAACCGGGATGACCCGGTACCCCTGTGATTGAATGTATGCGGCCACCCTGTAGCTGTCCTTGGCCGGGTTGGTCGAAAGCCCGACGACGGCGATGGTCTTGTTGGTTTCCAGCGCGGCTCGGATTTCCTCCGGCGTGTTTCCGTGCGCCGGAAGCTCATGTTCCGCGTTTCCCATGCGATCACTCCTCGTCGATCGTCGATGACGGTTTGACTACGGCTTGCTGAACAGCGCCGGATCGACCTCACCGTTCAGCGTGACTTGCTCGATGGTCCCCGAGAAGAACGGCTGCCCGTCCAGCAGCTCCTCCATCGCGTGGGCGAAGCGCACGCCGTCAACGACCCGGTGGTCGGACACGATGGAGGTCTTCTCGACCGGGGCGCCGGTCATCGGATGGGATCCCATCGAGACGGTCCGCGCGATGAGATGGCTCTCCGGGTTGAAGTACAGCCGCACCATCATGTCACCGGCCTCGTGCACATAGGCGACGTCGTAGGTCGTTCCATCGATCTCTTCCTGGCCAGTCGCCTGGATCTGCATCTCGCCGCCGTGAAGGTAGAGATGGAGAGCGTCGGTCATGTCATCGTCCTTCGCCTCCGCGACTTCCTCGGCGGTCATATCCTGGGGGCCCATCGGCGTCATCCGCCAGCCGCTCTCGCCGTCGATGGCCTGCTTGATCGTCTGGCCCATCACGCTCTGCTCGAAGTACTGCTTGTCGGGCAGCACGCGAATGCCGCGGAAGTTGATCTGAAGGGTCATGCCCTGAATCGCGGCGGTCCCCGCCCCGACCATGGTGACGGTCTCGATCTGTCCGATCGCATCGGCGCCGCCGGCGGCGTCAATCGCGGCGCTGAGGAGCGCCTGCCCCGCCTCGAGACCTTCGTCCGTCATCTCGGGGACGGTGAACTCCACCTCGGGCTCCGGGATGGAGATGTCGATCTCCGTCACCGGCATGATCGTGGAAAGCGGCTCCGCGAAGTCGTCCTGCACTCCGACGACGATGATCTGCCAATCGGTGGGACGGAAGATTGCCTCGGCCGCCGCCTTCACGTCGGCGAGCGTCGCCGTCCGAATCCCTTCCTGATATTTCTCCAAGAAGTCGGCCGGATAGCCGAAGAACTCGTATTGCGCCAGCCGGTAGGCGACCTCACCGGGGGTATCGAAGTCGAAGACGAAACGGTTGAGGATCGCGTCGCGACCGCGCTCGATCTCCTCCTCCGTCAGCCCATCTCGAATGACCGCCTGGATCTCATCGATCATGAGCCGGAGCGCGACGATCGTCGAGTCGCTCTGCGTCGCGCAGTACGCGCCCGCGGTTCCCTTCCGGTGGAAACGGGGGCTCACGAAGGCGCCGGTCATGTAGGCGAGGCCGCGTTCCGTGCGGATCTTGTTGAAAAGCCTCGACGCGAACCCGCCGCCGAGGCTCTCCTCGAGAAGCTCGCCGGGGGCGAAGAGCGGGTCCCTGCGGTCGATTGAGATTCCGCCGATGAGGATCGTCGATTGCGTGATGTCCGCCTTCTCGGCGTAGTGTAGCTTGGCCGCCGTCGGCTCCGGTGTGGTCGGGACCTTCGGAACCGCTTTGGTCGTCGCTTCCCATCCGCCGAAAACGTGCTCGATCTTCTCCTTCATCTCGGCGGCGTCGAAGTCGCCCCACGCGACGAGGATCGTGTAGTTGGGGTGGAAGTAGCGGTCGTGAACGTCGCGCATATCACCCGTATCAATGGCGTTGATCGTCGCGTATTCGGTGTGCCAACCGTACGGACTGCTCGGGCCGTAGACGCGCTTGCTGAGTTCGCGGATGGCGATACCGAGCGGCTCGTCGTTTCGGGCGGCGATCGCGGTCTTCTCCTGCGTCCGAGACTCATCCAGCTTGTCTTCCGGAAACACGGGACGAAGGAGGACGTCGGAGAGGATGTCGAGGCCCTCGTCGAGGTTTTCGGACATCATCGACAGGCTGGCGTTGAAGCGCGCCTCCGCCGCGGAGACGTGAATCGACATTCCAAGTCGCTCGATTTTCTCGTCCAGCGCGTCACCCTTGAACCGATCGCTGCCCCCGGAGCGGACCACCTCGGCGGTGAACTGCGCGAGGCCGATCTTGCCGGGCGGGTCGAAGGCCGATCCGCCATGAATCAGCGCGCGGACCTCGATCATGGGGAATTCGCGATCTTCGAGAAGGTACAAAATGAGCCCATTCGATAGCTCATGACGCTGCGTGTCGGGAACGGTCACCTCCCCGAGTTCCGGCAGCGATAGATCACGTGGATGGGCCGCGTCACCCGCGGCGCCGGTCGTCGCCACCAGCGGCAAGAAGACCGCCAGCGTGACCATCGTCAGACCCCATCGTTTCAGTTTCGTTGTCATCATCTGCTCCTCCGCCGAACGGTCCGTACGGACCGGAATCTCGTCCAAGATTACTCAGGGTTCACGATCATCGCGACGTTGCGATTGCTCATGACGAACGTCTTGCCCGCGATGCGCTCGAGGTCGGCCGTGCCGATGGCGGCCATCTCCTCTTCAAGATGGAAGATCCGGCGCCACGAGCCGTAGAGACCGTCGAACGTGGTGAGCGCCCAGGCGAGGCCGGTGTTCGAGCGAACTCGTCGGATCAGCTCCGCCATGCTGCGCGTCTTGAGGCCTTCCAACTCTCCCTCCGTGATCGGGTTCTCCAGGAGGTCGTCGATGACTTCGTAGATCGCCTCTTCGACCTCGTACGGGTCTTCGCCGGCCGAGACCATCGCGTAGATCATCAGCAAGGTGGGATATTTCTCGCCCGGGAAACCGGAGAAGGCGCCGACATCGGCGGCGATCTTCTGCTTCTTGACGAGCTCGCTGTAGAGGCGGCTCGAACGGCCCTGCCCGAGCCCGCGGCTGAGCAGCTCATAGGCACCGTAGTCGGGATCCATCGCATCGGGGATGTGATAGCCGACGAAGATGAAGGGCTGGGCCGGGTCTTCAAGGGTGAAACGACGTTCTCCGCGCTGTTCCGGCTCGGGCGTCCCGACACGATCCGGCTCAGGGCCGGTGGGGACATCGGAGAAGTACTTCTTGGCGAACTTCTTGACATCCTTCACCTTGACGTCGCCGACCACCGCGATGGTGATGTTCGACGCTACGTAGTACTTGTGCCAGAACTCCGAGGCATCTGCCCGATCCATCGACTCGAGGTCGGCCATGTAGCCGATGACACCGTCACCATACGGGTGGGCCGGAAACGCGAGGCCGAGGAGCTGCTCGACCAGGCGACCGGTCGGGCTCGAGTCGAAGCGCATCCGGCGCTCCTCGATCACGACGTCGCGTTCCTTGTAGAACTCGCGCATGACGGGACGACTGAGTCGGTCGCCTTCCATCATGGCCCACAGCTCGAGACGGTTGGACGGCAGGCTGTAGTGGTAGATCGTCCAATCCAGTGCGGTGCCGGCGTTGAGACCCTGCACGCCGTTCTCTTCGAGGACCTTCGAGAAATCGTTCGTGACGACGAATTCGCCTGCTTCCTGCTGCGTCTCCTGAAACGCTTTGTCAAGCTCGGCTATCTTGTCGGCATCCGCGTCGCGGCCCTTGCGCTTCTCCGTCAGAAGCTCGCGCACGATGGCGTCCATCTTGTCGAGGACCTCTTGCTCTTTCTCGTAATCGGTGGTGCCGATCGTCTGAGTCCCCTTGAACGCCATGTGCTCGAACATGTGGGCAATCCCGGTGATCCCGGGAAGCTCGTCCGCCCCGCCCGCGTTCACGTACGTCGCGAAGGAGAACACCGGCGCGACGTGTCGCTCCAGAACGAGAAACGTGAGGCCGTTGTCGAGCGTGAATTCGACAACGTCGTCTTCGATGTCCTGGAATGAACCGGCGACTGCCGGCGGTGGGGTGGCCGCAAAGAGCAGCGCGACCGTCCCCGCGACGAGACAGATACGGGACAGGCCGACTCGCGGGATGGCGTGACGTCGCATCGACATCTCCTCGTTTGTGAAGTGGCTTTTCATATCCCACGCGCAACCGGGCAATCGGCGCGGGTAGTTCAAGGCCAAGGATTTTAGGTGGGGTAGGGGGGGGAAGTCCAACGGAAGGTGATCGGACGGTTCGCTTGCGGGACATCCGGCGTGTGGCTACCCTGCTCCAGGGGGAGGACATGGCGAGAAAGATATACACAAAAACCGGCGATCAGGGTGAGACGGGTCTCTTCGGTGGCGGCCGCGTAGCCAAGAACCATCCCCGCGTAGAGGCTTATGGCGCGGTGGATGAAGCCAATGCCGTGATTGGACTGGCGATTTCCCGCGAAACCGACCCGGAGATCGGCGACGCACTGGTGGAAGTCCAAAGCCAGTTGCTGGCGCTGGGAGCGATGCTTGCGGCGCCGGCCCCAGCCGCGGGCGCCGGTGGCCACGGGGCGGGCGGCGCGATCAACGACTCGGATATCGAACGGCTCGAGGGCAGGATCGACCATGCAGAAGCTGAGCTTCCCGAGCTCAAGAGCTTCGTTTTGCCCGGTGGTTCACCGGCCGCCGCCGCGCTCCATCTTGCCAGGACCGTGGTGCGCCGGGCCGAGCGCCGGACGCTGGCGCTCGTTCAGGCGGGCGACGCGGACGCGATCGCGGTTCGCTATCTCAACCGACTATCGGATCTCCTGTTCGTGCTTGCGCGGCTCTCCAACCGGCGTTCGGGTGAGCCGGACGTGGTCTGGCGGGCGAACGCGAATGAGGAGACGAGCTAGAACGTCCCCCGGCTTCGTCCACCATCCACCAACACATTCTGCCCGGTGAGGTAGTCGCACGCGTCCGACGCCAGGAACGCCACGAGTCGCCCGAACGCTTCCGGGTCTCCGATCCGGTTGAGCGGGACGTCGCGGCACCATCCATCGAGAACCTCACCGCGGGATCCAGCCGCGCCCTGCGCGATCAGCTTGTCGATGAGCCGCTCGAGGGCGGGCGTGTCGTGAAAGCCCGGACCGACGGTGTTGACGAGAATGCCGTCCGGCGCGAGCTCCCGGCAGAGCGTCTTCGCGAGTCCAGTCACTGCCGCGCGCAGGGAGTTCGACAGCACGAGGTTCTCCACCGGTTCCTTTGCCGCCATCGACGTGATGCAGACGATTCGTCCCCATCCCGACTCGCGCATGCCGGGCAGAAATCCCCGAATGAGCGCGCCGACGCTCGCTAGAAGCAGCCGATAAGCGTCATCCCAATCGCCGGCGCCGCACTCTTCGAATCGCTTGGCCGGTGGGCCGCCCGTGTTGGTGACCAGGATGTCGATGTGTCCGACCACGTTCCGCACGTCGTCGATGAACGCGGCGATGCTCTCCGAATCCGTGAGGTCGATAGGGAACGCGCGCGGCGTCTTGCCCGACTCTCGCGCTATTCTCTCGGTGGCGTTGGAGAGGTTCTCCTTCGATCGTGATCCGATGATGACGTCCGCGCCTTCGCGCGCGAGGGCGAGTGCAGCGCCGAGCCCGAGTCCTGAACTCGCGGCCGTGACAACTGCGCGGCGGTCTGCAAGCCCCAAATCCATGGGCACATCCTCCGTTCATTGCCGGAAATGGAAGACGGATGATATCATTATTCATGGGGTGTAGAGAATTCGCATCCCGCCGACTCTTGTTGGGAGTCCGCCGTGACCGAATCGTCCTTCGAAACAATGGTCCCGTTGTTTTCACTACCGGATGTCGTCCTGTTTCCGCAGACGTATCTGCCGCTTCGTGTCTTCGAGCACCGATATCGTGAGATGGTACGCGACATTCTCGACGGACCCGGGCGAATCGCCATCGCGCTCCTGCTCCCCGGATGGGAGAAGGACTACGAGGGAAACCCCGAGATCCATCCGATCGTGACCGTTGGAAGCCTGGAGCAATACAAGCCCCGCGATGACGGTGGATATGAAATCCTCGTCTTTGGCGAGTTTCGGGGTCGCGTGATTCGGGAACGCACGACGCGGCCGTATCGGGAGGTTCTCATCTCATCGCTCCCCGAGCGGAAGCTACCGGATCTTCCCGGCGAGGAAACAGAGCGCGCCGCGCTGCTCGAACTCTACGATCAGCTGCTGAAGAAGAGCGGGGCGGACGGCGCGCGCGGGCGGCTCCTGGCCACGCACCTATCGTTCGAGACCCTCGTCAATGCCGTTCCGTCGCTCGTCCGTGTCGATCCGAAGGAACGACAGCGGCTCCTGGAGATGGACTGCCTCGTGGAACGCGGACGGGAATCGCGCAGACTTCTCGCCGAAGCGATCAAGAGCGTCGACGACTAGGCGCCGCGCCCACCGGCGGTTCGTCCCTTGGTTCGTCTCTCTCTGTGGCTATGGCCGACTCGTGCTGCGGCTGCCGATAGGACTGCATTTGTGCCTTCGAGACAGCTGTTGCTTCGCTCGACGTCGTCGCGCGATCTCATCTGGATCGGGGGCCCGCGGATGGTGCCGGCACTCGCTGGGTCGGTGCTCGCTGTGGTTGCATCATCTGGGGCAAGCGTGCGTGCTGGGGCAGCGGAAGCTTGTGCAGTGTCGAGAAGTCGACACTTCGATCGGATGCAAGGCCCTAAGTCATTATAACTATGTAACTTGACTTTTTACCCGGGTACAATTTTCGGTGGATTCTCGGGGTTAGCGACACAGGCGTATCGGGGTTCGACTGCAAGGGGATAGTTCGTTCGGGGGTTGCGGATCGCGGAACGCGCCGACTCAGGTCCCAGATTCGCTCGGCTTGAGCGAGGGCAAAGCGAGCGGGGAGCCGGGACGAGGCCCGCCTCCGCCGCTCACACCCACGCGTCTATTACTTAGCCTTCTTCAGGTACTTGTAGAACTCACCTTCCGTCGAGAGCAGGAGCCAAGTCCCGGGATCGATCGTCGACTCGTACGATTCCATCGTCTTGAGGAATGAGTAGAATTCGCGCGAGGCCGGCGACTGATCGTACGCCGACGCGTATACCCGCGTGGCGGTCGAATCGGCACGACCGATGATTTCCCGCGCCTCACGATACGCCTCGGAGCGGATCACTCGGAGGTCGCGTTCTTTCTCGCCTCGAATCCGCGAAGTCTCACCCTCACCTTCCGACCGATAGCGGTCGGAGATGCGCTTTCGCTCGCTGATCATCCGCTCGTAGACCTCTTGGCGAACCTCGTCGACGTAGTTGATCCGCTTGAATTGGAAATCGAGGATCTCGATACCCAGGTCGGACGTGCGGGCGGCCGACTTCTCGAGGATCTCCAGCCGGATCGAGTTACGGCCGACTTTGATCGTTTCGAGCTGAATGAGCTGCTCCCCCTCGGTCGCCGACTCTGAGCTCACCTCACGATTGCTCGAACGCACCAGCTCGAGCAGATCGTGGTTGGCGATCGCGTTTCGCGTCTCGCCGTCGAGGATGTCGTCCAGCCGCGTTAGCGCTCCTCGCTCATCACGAAGTCGCTGGAAGTAAAGCAGCGGGTCCGTGATGCGCCAGCGCGCATAGGTGTCGACCCAGATGAAGCGCTTGTCGCGCGTCGGAAGCTGGTTGGCGTCCCCGTCCCACTCGAGAAAGCGTTTCTCGAAGCGGTGGGCCTTCTGAATGAGCGGTGCCTTGAACTTGAGTCCGGGGGTATCGATCTGTCTGTCGACCGGTTTGCCGAATTGCGTGATGATCACCTGCTGCGCCTCACCGACCACGAATGCCGAATTCAGGAGGACGATGAAGGCGACCACCGCGATGACGATCAGCACCGTTGTGCCACGGGACTTCATCACTTCACCTCCTTTCGGCTCACCGCGCCTTCGAGGTTGAGCAATGGAAGTACCCCCTGGGCGCTTTCATCAATGATGATCTTGCGGCCGACCCCTGGAAGAACAGTCGTCATCGTCTCAAGGTAGATCCGCTTGCGCGTAACGTCGGGGGCTTGGCTGTAGGCTTCGAAGAGGGAGACGAACCGGGCCGAATCACCACGGGCGCGGTTGATACGATCGAGGTAGTAGCCTTCCGCCTCCTGAATCGTTTGCAGTGCCTCGCCGCGCGCCTTCGGAATGACGCGGTTGTACTCCGAGCGCGCTTGGTTGATGAGCCGCTCCCGCTCCTGCTGCGCCTCGTTCACCTCGTTGAACGACGGCTTCACCGGATCGGGCGGATTGACGTCCTGAAGCACGACCTGCTCAACACGGATCCCCGTCTCGTATTGATCGCAGAGATCCTGCAGCTCCTGCTCGACGACGCTCGCGGCCTCCTGCCGGCCGACCGTAAGCACCTCGTTCACTGTGCGATCGCCGACGATCTTGCGCACGGTGGCTTCCGTCATGTCGCGGAACGTCTCCCGGACGCGCCGCACGCGGAAGAGAAACTTGTAGGGGTCGACGATCCGATACTGGACCACCCATTCGACCGACGCGGCGTTGAGATCGCCCGTGAGCATCAGCGACTCTTCGTCGTATCTCCGAGACGAGTACTGCGTTCGAATCCCCGCGGATATCGTCCGGAAACCAAACTCTTCCTTGAGCTGTCTCTGGACGGGGATCTTCTCGACGGATTCGATCCCGAATGGGAGCTTGAAGTGGAGTCCCGGGTCGGTCGTCCTGGAGAACGCGCCGAACTGGGTGATGACGCCAAGCTCCTCCGGGTCGACCGTGTACACGCTCGTCACGATGAGGATCAGCACGAAGGCGCCGATCACCCCGATCCTGACGAATCGTCCGGGGTTCGCCGGCAGCCTGATCTCCTTCAGCTCGCCGAAGTCCCCGAAATCGCCCTTAGGCATGAACCTCTCCTTTTTGATCGAAATCGTTCTAACTCGTGAAGCATTGTCGCGCTGCTGGTTGATCTATACCGGTGGGACAGTATGCGTATTCATGGATGGGGTCCACGACAATTCGTACGCGCGGGACCGGCGCGGTCGAGGGCGATCGTGACGTGGGGATGGAAAGTGCTAAGCGGTGGCCTGTCGCTACTTCCGCCGCCGCCGGGCGAGCGCCGCGGCGCCTAGACCCATCATGAGCAGCGCCAGGGACGTCGGCTCGGGCACTGGATCGAACCACTCGTCGGGAACCCATCCGGAGTCGTCGACGACATCCTGCTCGAGGCTCCACCAGAGATCGATCCCACTCTTGTCGAGCGGTGGGGTGAGCGCGTTGCAGAACAGATATGTCGTGAACCGGTAGGTGCCCGGATCGATCATGTTCGACGACCACTCGTACGTGGGGAAATGCTCGCCGCCGTTGTCTACGATGAGGTTTCCGTCCAGGAAGACGTACGATCCGTCATCCGACTCCGTGCCGAGGTAGACGGCTTGTCCATCCGGGATCGTGATGTAGCCATCCCATTGAACACCGAAGGCGCCCGCGCCGGGTCCGAACGGCTCCCAGTCGAAGCCCGGGCCGTTTCCGTTGTTCTCGTCGTACGCCTCCTGCGACGATCCGAAGTGGATCGCCGGATCCAATCGCGAGAAGCCCCAGGAGTAGTCGGGATCGCTGAACGTGAAGTCTTCAAGGTAGTAGCCGTCGTAGAGGTAGTAGTTGGCGCAGAGGCCGTGGATCGCCATCGCAGGGACGGCGGTCAGGACGAGAAGAGAGGTCAATATCGTCAGGTGGTTCCTCAGCGTGCGCCACATGGTGCTGCCTCCAGTATCAGGGCCCGGGATGCGTCGGGCCGATACGATAACTCAGAACGAACAATCGCGCACAACGATTCTCACTAGATTCTAGCATCTCTCGATGCCGGTGTTGAGGGGCAATGATACCGGGGGACTATGATCGGCTGGCATGGACCGGGCCGCCGACTCACTCGATGTAGCCGAGGCTCCGGAGCCGCTCGATGAGATCGTCGGTCGGCTCGGCGACCTGGGTCGGGCCGTGGTCGATGTCCCCATAGGTGGGCGTCGGCCGGATCGGGTGGTCGGCGAGCCATTCGCCTGTGAACGCTTCGCTTATGACGCGGCCGTCGAGGTCCTCCGCCACGGGGAATCCGAGCGTGTGGAGAACGGTCGGCGCGATGTCCACGATCGAGGCGGGATCGATCCTTGCGCCTGCCGGGACACCGGGTCCGACCATGACGAGTATCCCGTTGATCCGGTGCGTGCCCGAGTTCTCGACGATCTGAATGACCGCTCCCGCAGGGATCGTCGTCTCGCCCGCGACGATCGGGGTCTTCGACGAGAGTCTGGAGATGTCCGGAACGCGGATTCTCAGATCCACGGTGTCCATGTCTCCGGCCGTCACCTGGAGGATCGGCGTGTCATCATCCGCCAGCCGCACCGATCGAAACGCGGCGGCCGCTTCGTCCACCGCGGCCGCGTGTGCCTCCGGAGTTACCGTCCAATCCGGTACGCGTGACTCAAGCCGCGCGTTGACGAAGATCTCGCTGTGGGGGCTGGCCAGGTAGAACCTGTCGGAAAGATCCAGCGCTTCGAGGATTTGTGTGCCCCGAACGTAGCCCGTCAGGCGGACGCTCTCCATGGGGCCCATGCCGTGATCACTCATCAGGATGAAGAGGGTGTTGCCGTCGTCGAGAGAGCGGACAACACGGGCGATCTCGCGGTCGGCGGCGCGATAGTAGTCCGTGAGCTTGGTCCGAAAGCGCTTGCCGCCCGGCGGAATGGGATCGGCGAATGAGGCGGGATCGTGATAGCGCCACGTCGTATGGCCCAGACGATCGGTCCCGTACCAGATGCACGCCGAGACATCGGGGGAGTAGCGCGCGTGGAGGTCCATGAAGACGGTTGCGATCAACTCGGCCTGAAAGAGGTCGCGCACCCCCGTGCGTGGATCGCGGTCGCGACCCGCGGCGCGGTATCGGACCACCGAGAAGGGATGATGGAGCGCGCCCAGGAGGCGGAGGCGATGCACGAGGTTCGGCGGCCAGCTGTCGGTGGGGTTGTACGCCATCCATCCGGGGAGCACGAAACCGTCCACCTCGAGCGGTGGCTCGGTCACGAGATACTCGAAGAGGCCGACCCGCCCGCCGGCCGCGTCGACGAGGTCCCAGATCGTGGGTACGCGAACGAAACGTCTGTCGAGAAAGAAATCGGTGATGCCGTGACGTTCCGGAACGACGCCCGTGGACGCGCTCGTCCAGACGCGGTTCGAAAGCGTCGGTTCTAGGGAGTTCAACGTCGCGCGTGCGCCGCGCGCGGTGAGCGACGCGATGCCGGGCAGCTCGCCACGCCCGAGCATGGGATCGATGATCGACCATGTCGCCCCGTCGAGCCCGAGGATAACGACACGCCGGCCGTCCGAGGACGCAAGCGCGTGTCCCGGTGACGCGGCAGGGACGAGGCGCGATCCCAGCCCGAGCCAAAGAGGGGATAGAAGCGCGATCAGCAGGAGTGCCGCCGTGCGTCCACGGGAAATCGTTCGCGTCAAGAACCGCCCGGCGAGAAACGCGATCACGAGGGCGGCGATTCCGATGACGGCGGCGACCGGCTCTGCCCAGATCCTTCCGCCGGCCATCACGGCCACCGGCGGCAAGAGCAATGTGGCGGTAAGAAGGAACGCCTGCCAGGCATGAAACGCACGCGGGCGGCGTGGCGCGGGGATAATCAGCGTCGCGCCGAGAAGCGCGAGCGCGGCCAAGGCGCCGAACGGGAGCGCGCGAAGCGATCCGCCGAGCAAGACGGGTATGAGGCGACGGATCGGCAGCGTCGGTAGGTCAGGGAAGAGAAGCGTCTCGGCCCCGAAGAGCAGCGATGCGCCCGCCAGCCACGCGGCGAGCGCGCCGGTAATGAAGCTTCCGACCAGGGCGCGTCCCGCCGGGAGACGCGCCGGTTCCGGCGCGTCGGAAGAGCCGGGAGTCATGTCGATGGTCGTTCCGCCTATCGCTGAACCACGAGCTTCGTCGTGATGCGCCACTCACCCGCGCGGAGATCCACGAGATATACACCGGGGGAGACGGGAATGCCCGCGGCATCACGCGCGTCCCACGCGACGACGGAGGCGCCCGCATCCATGGGCAACGAGCGCACGCGGCGCCCCTGCACGTCGTAGATATCGACCCTACCCGCGCCCGCGTCGTGCGGCAAGCGGACATGCATCGTGGTCGAGCGGGTGAGCGGATTCGGAGCGGCCCTGAGCATCGCGGCGATCGGTCCGCCGGCCGGCCCGTCCTCCACGCCGACGACGTAGTCCATCGCGTCGACCACATTCACGCGGCCCCAGCCGTAGTCATTGTCCGGGTTGGCCGCGTTGGCGGCGGTCATCATCAGCGCCTCGCGGACCTGCATCATCGTCCACTCCGGATGCGCCTCCATGACGAGCGCCGCGCAGCCGCCGACGAGCGGGCAGGAAAGCGACGTGCCGGAAATCCACCAGTAGCTCGCGCCCAGATCGGGCGGAAGGGCGCAATACGTGTCCACGCCGCGCGCGCAAACTTCGGGCTTAGTGCGGCCGTCGTAGGTCGGACCATGGCTCGAGAAGTCGGCGATCACACCGTTCCAGTCGAGAGCGCCGACGGAGATGACGCTGTCGCCGTCCGATGGGGCGGTGATGTAGTACCAGTCCTGAGTCCCCTGGTTGCCGGCGGAGTTGCAGACCACGATGCCGCGGCTCGCGGCGATGTCGGAGGCGATGGTGATGAGTGCCGTGTCGCCGTCCATGTCCTCGTAGGTGTACCAATCGAGGTACGAAAGCGACGACGAGATGACGTTCGCTCCGTTGGTGTCACCCCACTCTGCCGCGGCGACCCAGTTGTCCTCTTCGACGGGCGTCTCGTCCGTGATGTCTTCGGTTTTTGCGAGAAGGAAGGACGCGCCGTAGGCCGGGCCGATGAGCTCACCTTCGGTGAATCCGCCCAGAGCCGACCACGTGAACGTGCCGTGGTTGTGGGAATCCGGGTCGTCCGCGCCCTCGTTTTCCGTGTTGCCGTCGCCGTTGACGAAGTCCCATTCCGCCAGAAGCCGTCCGTCGGAGATGATCGCCGCGAACGTCTCATGGCTCTTCATGAAACCCGTGTCGTGCATCGAGACGATCACGCCGTCGCCGCTGTAGCCGAGATCATGCGCGGCCACGACCTGGATCTCGTTCAGCTGATCGTACGACTCGCCGTAGTCGAGCGTGTCGCGCGCACCACTCGCGCCGAGAAGCGATTGTCCGCCGCTGTGCGACTGCTCGGGTGTGGGGTAGGAGGACTTGAAGCCGCGAACGGGTACGAGCTTCTGTACGAACGGAAGCGTCGAAATGCGTTCGAGGTCGTCGATCGACGCGCGCACGCTCACGGCATTGAACCAGCGGCTGGTATGGACGATTTCGGCCCCGAGGTCGGCAATCGCCTCCACATAATCGGCATGGACGGGGATATCGAGGAAATCGACGAGACCGGTTCCGAGGACTTTCGCGCGGCGGGCACGTGCCGGCTCGCTCAGGTTCACTCGGGCCTCTTCCAGCCGGGCTTCGCATGTCTCGGAGTCGAAGACGTTCTTGTCGGTGAAGTAGACCCAGATCTTGCCGGTTCTCGGTGACGTCGGCTCGGTCCTGAGCCACTCGAGTGTCCGCGCGGTTGCGTCCCTGTCGACGCTCCGCACCTGGAAGGCGGGTACCGACTCGTCCTGGACGGTCGTCCCGGCGCGTGCAGAGATCGGTGAAACGGTCAGAATCGACGTGATCAGGATGCCGCTTAGCAAGACGAGCCCATAGGTGCGACGGCTCCGAAGCATGTTTTCCTCCTACTGCCCCATACAGTTATGGCGATCAGCCGGTGTACGGATGGATGGATGAGTGGAAGCGCACGCTATCAGTATATCAGATCGAGGCTGTGAGGTTCTGCACTTCGCGGCTGATCCGTGGGTATAGGGAGGCGGGACTGTTCATGTGCGCGATATCGCATGCTACTGAAAGGCATTGGATTACGCCGACGTCGGAGATGCTTTGCAGAGCTATTCGGAGCCAGTACTACCCTGAGTGTGTCCCGCGGAACCGCATGATTGCGGATCAGTGGGTCTGCGAAGACCTGTCCCCAGCGCGGCTGGGCCGCGAGACGGCGAGTACGTAGATCGTCATCTAGATAGATGTCGCGTCTTGATCTCTGTCCAGGATCCACTTTGGGACAACACGCCAACCAGTTAGCCCGACTTGGCCCTCAAGGAGCAGTCCGAAATTGACCTCTCGAATGTCAGGCAATCCGCTCAGGAAGACCTCCACGATTGTTGTGCCATAGCCCGGCAGGTGAACACTCAGGTCCTCGCAGCCTCGGCCCTCTTCCCAGACCGGACATTCACATAGTGCATGCATGATGTTTCCGAGGAGCTATGGGTGTTCACCCTCCCCGTGAGCGGTCGGGGCTATGAGAAACATGAGTGCGATTTGCGCAAGCCACAATAGCCTCGACATGTCGTACACCCCCTTACGGCCGGAAGAAGACGGCTCGTCTCGTGGACTTCACAGTCTCACGACTTGACCGTGTCCCGAAGGCCGATGGGTCTATTTCGCTATCGCCATTTCGATCGTGAGCACGGGATCGAGTTGCGCCACGAGCCGGTCGCCCGGCGTCAGCGGTCCGACTCCGGCTGGTGTGCCGGTGAAGATCAGATCACCTTCTTCGATGGGAAAGCGCCGGGAGAGCTGCTCGACCGCCGCGGCGGGGTCGAAGATCATTTCTTTGACCGCGCCGCGCTGTCGTTGCTCGCCGTTGACCTCGAGGCTCACCGTCATTTCGTCGAATCGGTGCTCGGGTTGCCGGAGGACGATCGGGCCGATCGGTGCCGATCCCGGGAACCCCTTGGATTCGGCCCACGGTTTGCCCGCCTTCTTTGCCTCCGACTGAAGATCGCGGAGCGTGAGGTCGAGGCCGATCGTGAATCCGATGATGGCGCGATCCGCTTCCTCGAGCGTGAGAGGTGTAGGCGGGTAGCCGGCCTGAAACCCCCCTCCGATGGCGAGCACCAGCTCGACTTCGTGGTGAACGTCTGTCGAGTAGCCAGGAAGGATGATCGGTTGACCCGCATCGATCAGCGCCGCGGCGGGCTTGATGAAGACGACGGGCGGGTCGCCCCCGCCCGCGCCCATTTCGCGGGCGTGCTCAGCGTAGTTTCTGCCGAGGCAGTACACCGTGCCCACGTTCCAGCGATCCGTTGTATCGGCGATTGATACTCGTTTCATCGCTTGCTCCATTCTGCCGGTCGGCCCGGGCTTTTCTCCGAGGCGACTAGCGCAGGAACGAATGAGGATCCGGCGCCGGAGGCGCCGAACCGAGTGAGAGGGCGCGGAGTCCTGGGAGAAGGGCCCGGCCGATCGGCAAATATCGACTGCCGTGACGCGAGGGCCCTCATCGCTCGAAACAGACCGATACCAGGTCGTCGAGCTTGGCGGTCGCGAGGCACATGCAGGTGTCCGCGGCGCCGTAGTAGATGCGCACCGTGTCGTTCGGGGCCACGATCGCGCCACTCGTGAAGACCACGTTCGGGACGTCGCCCACACGCTCGTACGGCTCTCGCGGCGCGAGAATCGCCGATTGTGACCGCGCGATGATCTGCTTCGGATCCTCGAGGTCGAGGAGCATCACGCCCAGCCGATAGATCGCCCCGCTCGCCGTGGTGCAGGCGCCGTGATAGATGAGAAGCCATCCCTTCTCGGTGCGGATCGGAACCGCGCCCGCACCGAGCTTCCACTGATCCCACGAATGATGGCGTGTTCGCGCGATGCAATGCGCGTCTCCCCAGTGGACCAGGTCCGGCGAAAACGCGATCCAGAGATCACCCTCGTTCTTGCTATTGAGGGGGCGTTCGAGCCGCGCGTAGCGCCCGTCGATCTTTTCCGGAAAGATCGCGGCGTTTCGATTATCCACAGTCGAGCCGAACGGCATCCGCGTGAAGCTCTTGAAATCGCGCGTTTCGGCCATACCGATCCGGGCTCCCATACCGCTGTGCGCCGCATAGCAGAGAATGTAACGGTCCTCGATGTGGGTGATCCGTGGATCGTAGATCGTTCCCTCATACCGCTCGGCCTCCGGATCCTCGGGGAGGATGATCGGATCGTCACTCACGTCGAAGTGCACGCCGTCGTTGCTGGTGGCGACGCGGAAATGCTGGTAGCGATCGATATCCTCGATGCGGAGCACCATGAGGGTGCGTCCGTCGTACGTCGTCACCCCGGAGTTGAAGACGGCGCTGCAGGCAACGGGCATGTCATCGGCGGTGAGGATGGGATTGCCCGGGTAGCGGGTAACGATTTCCTTCTTCGGGTAGATCATGGGTCTCTCCGGTTTGGCTAATCCGCACTTCTCGCCAGCGCCGAAAGTCTACGCGATTCCTGACTCATGCGCAGCACTTTTGTTTTCAAGCAGTTACCAGGTTATTGCTCATTCGTGCATTTTTCTCTTGATGACGTGAACGCGTGTGCACTACAGTTTTGATGTCCCCGGAATGAGCGGGTTTCGCACTCCGAGCGGGACGGTTTGGCCCTGATGAGGAGCCAAGGAGAGGAGGTACACAAATGGGTGGTTCTCTGACGGATAGGGAAAAGAAGATCCTCGAGTTCATTCGACTCTCGGTCAAGCAACACGGGTATCCACCGACCATTCGGGAGCTCTGCGCGGCCTTCGACATCAGCTCCACCAACGGCATTCGCTACTACCTGCAGCGGCTGGAAACGAAGGGATTCATCCACCGCAATCCCAGAATCTCGCGCGGGATCGAGCTGGTGAGCTCCGCCGTCGAGCACGTGCTGGACAGCCTGCCGGAGCTCGGCGGGCTCGAAGCGATCTTTGCGACCGGTGGCATTCCCATTCTCGGCCGGGTCGCGGCGGGCGCGCCGCTACTCGCGGAGGAGAACGTTGAGGACGTGCTCTACCTCGAAGGGTTCGTCGCCCAACACCGTGATCTCTTCGCCCTTCGGGTCAAGGGTGACAGCATGCAGGACGCCGGGATTCTCGATGGCGACATCGTCATCGTACGGCAGCAGTCCGAGGCGCAAAACGGTGAGATCGTGGTCGCGCTTCTGGACGACGAGGCGACGGTGAAGCGTTATCGCCGAACGGCGGACCGTGTCGCGCTCGTGCCGGAGAACCCGTCGTACACGCCGATCATTCTCGGCCCCGACTCGTATTCACGGATGCAGATTCTCGGTCGTGTGTCCGCGGTGCTTCGCCGTTACGACTGAGTAAGTCATCACGCGTGGGATGGGGAAGTGCACCATGGTCGAAGCCATTGATGAACCCATCGAAGTTCTCACGCTCTTTCAGGGCGGCAAGGTGCATCCGGTGCGATTTCGGTGGAAGAGCCGCGTCGTTCGTGTCAAGCGCGTCACCGGCGACTGGATGACGACCGTCGGACAGGATCGGATCTACTACTTCTCGGTACTGGGGGAGAACTCGGATTACTTCGAGATCTCCTACAACACCCGCAAGCTGAGCTGGACGCTCACGCGGGTGTGGCTAGACGGATAACCCGGAGGTCCGTTCGTGGCACGGACGATATTGCACGTAGACATGGATGCGTTTTTCGCGGCGGTGGAGGCGCTGTTCAATCCGGCGTACCGCGGTCGTTCGCTCATCATCGGCGGAGACCCGCACCGACGTGGGGTGGTTTGCACGGCATCTTATGAGGCACGCCGCCACAACGTCCGTGCGGGCATGTCGCTCGAGGAAGCGAAGCGGAGATGTCCGGACGGACTTTTCATCGAGGGAACACCCCGGAAGTACGTCTACGTCTCCACCGTCATTCTGGAAATGCTGAAGGGATTCTCGCCGGCCGTGGAACCGTTCAGCATCGACGAGGCGTTCATCGAGTTGCCGGGAGCGGGAGGCGTGAACGGTCCGTTTCGCGCCGCGCAAAAGATCAAGGCCACGATCGGCTCGCGCTTCCCGCTCACCTGCTCCGTCGGCATCGGTCCCAACAAGCTCATCGCGAAGATGGCCTCCGGGCTGGCGAAGCCCGACGGCATCACGGAAATGGATGAGCGCGCATTTCGTGCGACGTTTTGGCCGAGACCGGCGGATGCGTTGTGGAGCGTGGGTGAGAAAACGGCGGACCGGCTCGGCGCGCTAGGGATCTATACGATCGGGCAGATCGCGCGATCCGACCCGAGGGACCTCAGCGCCGCGTTCGGCGTGGTCGGCGAAAAGATGCACGCGATGGCATGGGGCGAGGATGACACACCCATCATCCCGTTCACCGATCCGGAGCCGGCGAAGTCGCTCGGTCAGGAGATTACCCTCGAACAAGACTGCGACAATCCGAAACAGATCGAACGCGTGCTCCTCGCGCTTAGCGTGGAAGTCGGCCGGCGGGTTCGCCAGGAGGGCTATCACGGGCCAACCGTGGTCCTGAAGCTTCGCACCGATGACTTCAAGACCATCACGCGACACCGCACGCTTTCGCGCGCCGTCGACGACGAGATGACGATCTTTCATACGGCGAGACGTCTCTTTCACGAGAATCACGACGGATATCATGTCCGGAATGATGTCCGGAATAATTTCCGGAAGAAAGTCCGGCTCGTCGGCGTCACGCTCGCCGGGCTGACGCCGAGAAATGCCGTTCACCAGCAACCGATGTTCGCCAAGGATCGCATGTGCGAAGAGATGACGCGCGCATCCGATCGGCTGAAAGATCGGTTTGGAGATGAGATCCTCCGGCGCGCCGCGACCATGGATGAGGTCTCGATGGATGGCACATCGCTGGAAGACATATCGATGGACGGCATGTCTCTAGGCGACATGTCTACCAGCGGAGTACAAGGGCTGATTCCGGCATGATCCTCATCGGCACCTCGGGCTACAGCTTCGCCGACTGGGTCGGGCCGTTCTATCCTCCGGGAACGAAGAAGTCGGACATGCTGGCATACTACTCGCGCCACTTCCCGGTTTCCGAGATCAACGCGACCTACTACCGGATTCCTCCCCCACGAACGACTGCGCGGATGGCCGAGATCACGCCCGAACGATTCGAGTTCATCGTCAAGGCGCACAGCTCGATGACCCACAAGCGTGACGAGATGAAGGAGAACATCCGAGCGTTCACGGATGTGCTCGAACCACTCCGGGAGCGCGGCAAGCTCGCGGGCGTTCTTCTTCAGTTCCCGTGGGGTTTCAAGCGCGGACAGGTGTCGCTCGACCACATCGTGCGCGTCCGCGACAGCCTTCCCGACACGCGGCTTTTTGCCGAGTTTCGCCACGATTCGTGGAGTCGGGACGATGTCTTCGCCTTTCTCAAGGACAACGCCATTGGATACTGCGCGGTGGACGAGCCCGGCCTTCGCGGACTCATGCCGCCGATCGTCCGCGTCACCTCCGATGAGGGATACGTTCGATTTCACGGACGAAACCGCGAGAACTGGTGGGGGAGAGGCGGCGGCGATCGCTACGACTATCTCTACACTAAGGACGAGCTGAAGGAGTGGGTCGACAAGATCCGCACGCTCGCCGCCCGGGTCCGAAAGACATTCGTGTTCTTCAACAACTGTCATGCCGGTCACGCTGTGAAGGGCGCGCGGATGCTGGCACAGCTCATGGAGCAAGACCTCGGCGTCCCGATCCGGAAGGAGATCTCGCAATGAGCACGACCGCGCCGACGAGTCGTTTTCAGGATGTCATCGATGGGCTTCGTGCAGACGTTGGGGCCGGCGATGACGGGGGGGAAGTCCGTGTCGTCCGCGTCCCCGCCCGCGAGGCCGACTACCATACGCTGACGCCCCCGCTCCCCGCCGCTCTGGCGGAAGCGCTCGACGGCATGGGTATCTCCGAGCTCTACACTCACCAGGCCGAGGCGATCTCGTCCATCCGTGACGGGTGCCACACCGTGGTCGTGACCGGTACCGCCAGCGGGAAGTCGCTCTGCTATCAGCTCCCGCTTCTCGAGGCGCTCATCGAAGATCCGGATGCGACGACGCTCATGCTCTTCCCGACGAAGGCGCTCTCGCAGGATCAGCTCCGTGCGTTCACCCGTCTCACCGACGCGGTCGACGGGTTTGGAAAGCGGGTGCTCGCAGGTACCTACGACGGCGATACCTCCGCGCACACGCGGAGAAAGCTCCGCGATCAAGGCGGCGTCATCCTTACCAACCCGGACATGATGCACGTCGGCATACTGCCCTATCACAGTAGGTGGCATCGCTTCCTCGAGAAGCTGCGCTACGTCGTCATCGATGAGATGCACACATACCGGGGAATCTTCGGATCGCACGTCGCGCAGGTGATCCGTCGTTTCCGGCGAGTTCTCGATCACTACGGGATCACACCGACGTTCGTCTTCTGCTCGGCCACGATCGGGAACCCGGGCGAGCTGGCCGAACGGCTCATCGGTGAGGACGTGCACGTCGTGGACCGCGACGGCTCGCCGACCGGTCCCCGCACGTTCGTCTTCTGGAATCCGCCGTATCGCGACGAGACACGGATGGAGCGACGCAGCAGCAATCTCGAGGGACAACGATGGCTATCCGAGCTCGTGAAACGCGGTATTCCGACCATCGTCTTCACGAGGACCCGCGTTGCAGCGGAACTCATCTATCGATACGCCACAGAGACCCTGAGCAAAGAGGGCCGCGCGCTACCGACCAGGATCAGCCCGTATCGTGGGGGGTACTTGCCGCGCGAACGGCGGGAGATCGAGAGAAAGCTCTTCTCAGGAGAGCTGCTCGGGGTCGTGAGTACGAACGCTCTGGAGCTGGGAATCGACGTGGGATCGCTCGACGCCGCGGTGCTCGTCGGTTTTCCGCAGACCGTCGCGTCGACGTTGCAGCGCGCAGGGCGCGCCGGACGTGGGGCGCAGGAGAGCCTGGTCGTGATCGCCGCCTACAACGAGCCGGCTGATCAATACCTCGTGCGACGCCCAAGCAACATCCTCGATCGATCGCCCGAACACGCCGTCGTCGATACCGAGAACCCGTACATTCTGGCGTCTCAGCTTTCGTGCGCGGCCTCCGAGCTGCCGCTCGGTGAGGCGGATGAGCGCTACTTCGGAAAGAGTCTCGTTGCCATCGCCGACGCGCTCGAGGAGGAAGAGCTGCTCAAGCGCCTGCGTGAAAACTGGTACTGGTCGGGCGACGATTTTCCCGCGGCGCGCGTCAACCTACGAAACATCTCGGACGACACGTTCACGATCATGGACATCACGCGCAAGAATGAAGTGATCGGCAACGTGGACGCGACGAGCGCCCCCGAGCTGCTCTATCCGGAGGCGATCTATCTTCACGAGGGGCGCACGTTCTTCGTGCGTGAGCTCGACCTCGAGCAGAAGGTCGCGTTCGTGGAGCCGCGCGACGTGGACTACTACACGCAAGCGCTTGTCGACGATTGGATTCGTGTGGAGAGGGAGGCCGCACGGCGCACGATCGCGGGCGAGACCGTCTGCTTCGGAGATCTCGAGGTCAAGTGGGCGACGACCGCGTTCAAGAAGATCCAGTTCTATCACCTCGATGCGATCGGCTTCCACACGCTGGATCTACCGTATCAAGAGCTCGCAACGACGGGGTTTTGGTACGTGCCGACCCCCGAGATCGGGGCGCACCTGCGGAAAGAGAACCTCAGCGTGCGCGAGGGGCTCGCCGGGCTCGTGAACGTGCTGGCGCATATTCTGCCGATGTATGTGATGTGTGATCGACGTGACATCGGGACAACGCTGGAAGCGAGCAACACCGGTCTCAACACGCTCTTCGTCTACGATCGCTATCCCGGCGGATTGGGATTCGCCGAGAAGGGCTTCGAGCGTCTCGATGACGTGCTGGCGGCCGCTCTCGACCTCATTTCGGCATGCGGATGCAGGACCGGATGCCCGTCGTGTGTCGGCGTGCCGCCCGTGGATCTGGCCTATCACTACGATCCCGACGCCACAACGAAACCGGCGATACCGGGGAAGAAGGCGACGAGGCGACTACTCGAGCTTCTGACCGAGGCGACGTGAAGAGGTAAGCGTCACTATTCTTAAGGAGAATTAATGCCGACCTGCCTCCGCGGAAGCCGGCCATTCGTGTATCCTCATCGTGGCCACTGACACACACCACACAGCCGAGGTCCGACATGCAGGTTCTGCGCCGTATCATCCAGATGGCGGTAGTTGTCGCCGTCCTCTACTTGGCTCTAGGGTGGGGCACGAAATCGTTCGAGAATTTCTGCCCCTTCGGCGGAATCGAATCACTCTACTCGCTGGCTACTTCCCAGTTCATCACCTGTGCCATCAGTCCGTGGAATTTCGCCGTCTTCTTCGCGGTTCTCGGGCTGACGATCGCGTCGAAGAAGAGCTTCTGCGGATGGATTTGTCCGATCGGCTTCCTCTACGAGATGCTCGGCCAGGTTCAGGTCAGGCTCTTTGGCGGACGACTCGTCCCCTCTGTGTCCGTTGACCGCTGGATCCGCCCGCTCAGATGGGGCGTACTCGTAGTTGTTCTGTACTTCACGTGGAACACGGGTGAGCTCGTATTCCGCGGATACGATCCGTACTATCTCCTTTTCTCCGGCATGGGGCACGGCACGCTCGGAACGGCCAGCATCTTCATCATCGTGGGGCTTCTGATCTCCGGACTCATCATCAAGATGTCGTGGTGCAGATACCTCTGCCCAATGAGTGCGGTCATGGACGGGTTCAGCGCGCCGAGCGTGCTCGCCATCAAGCGCAACTCCGACATCTGCACCGGATGCCAAGCCTGCAACGACGGATGTCATCTCGATCTGCAGCCGTCCGAGCACGAAGTCGTTACTCATCGGGATTGCACAAACTGCCTGAACTGCGTGAACGAGTGCCCGGAGGACAACTGCCTGTCATTGTCGCTCCACAACCGTTTCGGGAGGGCGCGGTCATGAGATTGCCCGGAATCATCATTCCCATCAGCCTGGTGCTGTTCGCCGTGCTTACCGTCCCGCTCAAGGCTGTGTTCAATTCGCCCTCCGCCCAGATCACAGTGGGCGATGGTGCCGAGTTTGACGCTGAGAATCTAAGATACCTTGAGATGATCGTGACCGGCGTGAAGTGCCAGGGAACCGCGAACTACTTCTTGTCCCTCTACAATGATCTGGAGGGAATCGTCGACATAACGGCCTATGCGGCGGACCACAAGGTCGTCATGACGTACGATGCAAGCAAGACCTCCGCAGAGGAGATCCGAGAGATCGGAGAGGCGCCGGCCCTCGGGCGGGATGGAAAGTACTACGACTTCTTCAAGGTGGAGAAGATCAGCGATTCACCCCGATAAGAGCACACCCCTCGCCAATCCCGATCTCATCCGCTATAATCGCCATCCTCTCAATCCCTCATGCGATGGGAACCGTGATGTTCGGGATTCGTATCCGACATTCGAGCTGGTGCTCACTGTGTCTCCTTCCGCTCGTCTCATCTTTCGCCTGCTACGCCGGTCGCACCGTCGAGACCCATGAGCCGGACAGGCCCGGCGAGCCACGAACGACCCGTTCGACGGAAATCCACACCGACCGAAACGAGGCGAGGATCGAGGAGGGCCGGCTCGCGCTCATCGACGGCGCCTACGATGACGCGCACGAGGCGTTTCTGAGGGTCTACACGGACCGATCCGCCAAGCCGGAGTGGAGATCCACCGCCCTCTACGAGCTCGGGCGCGTCCACTCTCACCTCCTGAACCCACAAAAGGATTACGAGAAAGCGCGCTCCTATCTGGAAACGCTGGTGTCCGAGTTCCCCGATTCGGATCGCCGTGAAGATGCGGAGTCACTCATGCAGGAAATCGAGATGCTGGAGTCCAAGCTGGAGAGTGAATAGGGAACAAGGGCCGGCTCCCCATATCAACTGCCTGTACGCGGGGCGCGACGCTCCGCCTGACAGATTCACCTGAGACATGGCCGGCTCGGGAGGATCGGAAGATGACCGAGTCTCGGTGGCGCACGGCGCCCCGCACGCTCATCGTACGTCTCATCTTGTGCGTCATTACCCTGACTCTTTGCGCCTGCCTCGGTTGCGCCTTCAGAGGGGACAACCCGGGGACGAGACGAAGCGGCTCGCTCAGTGATGCCGCGGAGGAAGCGTCGAAGGCGCCCGAGGATCAAGAGCCGATGACATCATACGACGTCGACGACGACGATGATGATGACTATGACGACCTCGGCGGTCACAGCGTCACGATGATCGATCGTCAGACCCATGATCTCGGACAAGACGACGCACGCGCCTCGGCCGGGAGCGTCACCGATACGGTCTCGACGGATGGGGGGACCACCCACGGGATGCGGGCCGTCGAGCTCGACGAACCCGAGAAGAACTTTCCGCTCCACATCGGGTTCACCGGAGGCGTTGGTACGCAGGCGGGAAGCCGATTCGACGCGATCGGCGTCGGCGGCATCCACATCGGGACGTATCACGAGGATCAATTCCGGGGGGATTTCGCCCTCGTCTTCACCGAACCACAGATCAGCGGTTTCCAGCAGCTCGACAGGGCCATCGGAGACGCAGGAACGCTCGCGTTCGACGGTTCCGGTCGATTCTACTTCACGCGCGGACATACCTTCATCGGTCCCTATGTCCTGGCCGGACTCCGATTCGGCTGGTTTTACTGGGAGTGGAAGAATCCCATCGAGGTTGACGGTGAAGAGATCTCGAGCGACGACCTCTACTTCGGGGCGATCTACGCGGGACTCGGCGCATCGATCATTCAGACCCGCCATTTTCATGTCGGAGGGAACCTGGCGTTCGGCCTGATGATCTACGATTCATTGACCGGAGAGGGGTTCGAGAACGATCTCTTCTATGACGCCGGTTTCACGCAGTTGGTACTGGACTTCACGATTCGGTTCTAGCCTGGAGGAAGCATGCGATCGAAGGATCTCCTCCGCAGTGCGATCCGCGTCGCGCTGCCGACGCTTGTCGCAGTCACCGTTGGCTGCGGGCCGAGCATCAAGTATTTCCCCATGAACACGCCGCCGGACAACATCGTGCCCGCTGAGATCGAGGTCATGACGCTTCGTCCGGACCGCCCGTATGTGGAGCTCGGGATCATTCAGGTGAAGGAGAGCGACTTCCCTCTCTTCAGCTCCTCCAGCGGTGAAGAGATGATAAACGCGCTCAAGGAGAAGGCGACTTCCATCGGCGCCGACGCAATCGTTCTTACGGATTTCGCGACGGAGATGTCCGTCACGAGCTCGATCGACGCGCATGGGAACTCGTCCGTCGACACCGAATCGCGGGACATCATCACGGCACTCGCGATCGCGTGGGAGTGAAGGGAAGAACGATACGCAACAACACTCGCTGGATCCGAGAGTGATCGGCGGTTTGAACGTGAAGCGCGAGTACGCTGCGCGCAGGCGATTCGCGATGAGAGAGCCTCGAGAGGGGGTGGCCGGATGGATGCTGAGGTAAGAAGGGTTCGGAACGGAAGACATCTCGCAGCTGTCCTACTCGTCCCGTTGCTGCTGTTGTCGGCGCCAGCGGCGGAGATTGCCCGGGCGGACTCGGACGCGGCGACTCCGGGGCCCGTCGAGCGGGTTGACACGCAGGGCGCATTCCGGATCGAGGGGAGCTTCTTCGGCGGTGCCGGGTTGAAGGATCATGTTGTCGGCACGGCGGTCCGAGAAGGAGACGCCACGGACACGAAGGACATCACCATCAGTGGCGGTGGGGGAATCGGCGGCGGCCTCACGATTGGATACGGGCTGGGCCCTTCATTCGAACTGGATGTGACCGTCAGCCTTCATGAAAGCTCGCTTTCGATCGACGTCGCCAACGCGGACGGGAGTTTCCCCCGAACGGCTTTTCGAGGCACGGCGAAGTACAAAATTCCCATAACGGCAATGTCGTTGATCAAGCTCGGAGGGGGCGCGGGCTACTATCTCCCCGGAGATTTGGATCTCGATTTCTCGGATTCTCAGGGGGGCGAGCACCTTGTCTTCGGCTACGACGCGGCGGCGGGCTTCCACGTTGGAGGTGAGTACGAGAAGTTCGTGCGATCAGATACTCCTACAGCGTCGGGTTCACATACTACAACGTCGCGTTCGATATGAGCTCTGCGTCATCGGATGGAGAGGCTGTTGCGTTGGAGGTCGTTCGTGAGGCGATCGGCAACGAGATCATAGAGTTCGACGGAAGCGGAGTGGACATCGCGATATCGGTGGCGGTGTACTTCTGACTTTGAGTGAGGGGAGGTCCGGGCCCGCGGCCGGGCCCGGCCGCTCCGGTCATCGCAGCAATACAGCCTTGCCCATCGCGCCCGCGGAACGCGCGACCCGGTAGACGTAGACCCCCTCCGGAAGCGGATGGCCGCTCGAATCCAGTCCGTCCCAGATCACCGTGACGTCGCTCCCGCCGGATCCGGCATCGAGCGCTCTGATCAATCGACCGGTTGCGTCGAAGATCTCGATCCTGGCGTCGCGCGCATTCGCATCACGAGACACGTGAATGCTCGTCGAACGCGTGAACGGATTCGGGATGGTCGACAGCATGCGATGAGCCGTTGGTGCGGCGTCGTCCGTGACGCCGTCGATCGGTATGCCGAGCGAGCCGTCGGGATTGACACTTTGCCCGTAGATATCGGGCGATCCGTTCCTGTCGTCCTCCCAGACGAGCTTCACGGTTCCGGAGAAGTCCAGAGTGATCGGCAGTCGTGACTTGCCGCTCAAGTAGGACGACACCAGGATGGGGTCGGGAGACCAGACGGGGTCGCCGGCCTGGTCGACGCGAACTCCGAGGATCTGATTCTCGTCGTATGTCTGGGTCGG
Source organism: uncultured bacterium (assembly GCA_964486455.1). Lineage (GTDB taxonomy): Bacteria > Eisenbacteria > RBG-16-71-46 > CAZAMP01 > CAZAMP01 > CAZAMP01. The sequence goes on from CAZAMP010000010.1 coordinate 32,192, forward strand.
CTCGGTGATCCAGAAGAACATGGCGCCATCGAGTGTTGGCGCGCTGCGCAGCGCGAAGTCGAACGTCCCGTCGATGGGCATGAACTGGTGACCGCCGTCCCCCCAGAGCCGAGATCCGGACTCGGAGACTCTCTGTCCGTAGATGCCCCACTGCGATTGGCTGCTGTTCAGCTCCCGCCAGAAAACGAACATCTCCTCAACCTGCGATCGCCAGCTGAGTGTCGGGTCGAGGTGATTGCGACCCGTTGTGGTGGTGACGCGAACCCCGTTGTGCGCGAATCGCTCGACACCGGCGACGTCGAGACGCTGAACGTAAGAATCGAAGAGCGTGGCGGGGCTGTAGTGCCAGACGAAGAGGGCACCGCCAACGCCGTCCGCCTGAAGCGTGGGCGCGTAGGCAATCGGTAGATTCCCGGCGTTGAAGACGTCGACCGGCGCACCCCAGAGTGTCGCGCCGACCGCGGAAAAGCGCTCGGCTCGCAGGTGGCGCGGGCTGGAGTAGAGAGTGCTGACGTCGCGCACCCACGAGACGATGACGCTTCCATCCACTGACGCCACGATGTCGGGGTTGCCGGGACCTTCGCCCGGTTCGCCCGCGATCGGAATACCACCGGCGACGAAGAGCGGAACGCCCTCCGCCGTCAGGCGCTGCATCATGATCTTGCCGTCCGACGCATCGGGCAGGCGCGACCACACGAAAACGAACTGGCCATCCGTCGTCTCCACGGCGCGCGGCGCGGGCTCGAAATCGGAGTTGTTCGAAAGCGTGACGCCGTCGGGTCCCCAGAGAAAATCTCCGCCCGGGCTGATCCGGTAGGCATAGATGTCAAGATCACTTCCGGACCTGGCATCGCCGAAGACGACAACCGCGTTGTCTTGAGAATCCGCGATCAGATCCCAGTCAACGAGCCATGAGTTTTGCGAGTGAGAGCTGATGAGGTTGCCGTTGTGCGGCCACATCTCGTATCCGTCTCGATCCAACCGCTGCAGATAGACGTCGTAGTTGCCCGACGCGAGATCGAACCACGCGACGTAGCTGCCCCCGTCCGAAGTCGAGACGATTTTCGGCGTGACCTGTTCGGATGGACGATCGGCGATGAGGAGGTTCGCATCGGAATCATTCGGCCACTGCGCGCCGGCCACACCGCTTGTCAGGAGCCATGCGATCGCGGCGGCGACAAAACTCATGGATGTGCGCTTCATGGTTGACCGACCTTTTTAAGAGGCTGTGGTTCGTGAGATCTGCTGACATTGATGTGATTCTACACCCAAAAGCGTCGCGACGGGTAGTCGCGCGGATTCGGAGGAGTGTTTAGGACCAGGATTCCAGCAGAGTGGGGAGCTCGCGAAGGTCTTGAAGCGTAATCGGTGGGTGTGACGCTCCGGGCGAATCCGCTTCCACGTCGTCCCCGCCGCGCACGAAATCGACGATAGATGGGCCCTTCTCCCTTGTGAGATGGACCGCGCGAAACCCCGCGGCGACCGCGCCTTCCACATCAAAGTGCAAACTGTCACCGACGTGCACGCAATCCGTGGGCGCGACACCGGCGCGTTCGGCTGCGATTTCGAAGATCCGCTCGGCCGGCTTCTCGATTCCCTCCACCGCGGAGATCACGATCGGGTCAAAGTAGGGTGAGAGGCCACAATCGTCGAGCAATCGGGTGAGCCGGCGGTCCCAATTCGAGATGACGCCGCAACGCCACCCTTCGTTGCGCAGCGTGTCCAGAACGCCGAGCACCTCTTCATAGAGCACCCACGTCTCGGGAGCGCGAAAGATATCGTAGAGCTTCTCGAAAACGGGCTCGGGCGACACATCGATGTCACCCACCTCGGCAACGCGTCTTACGAAGTGCGCCCACCATTCCCTTTCACCGCCCTTGAATGCACGGTATCGGTCCTCACCGGGCGTGACGTATTGCTCCATCTCCTGCCATACGTCGCGGAAGACAGGCATCAGCGCTTCGCTCGTGACATCAGCGCCGTATTCGTTGAACGCCTCCGCGTAGATTTCGGGGATAGTCTTGGTCGTCGTGATCAGCGTGTGGCCGATGTCGAAGAAGACGTACGGAAGTCGCTTCAAAGGATGTGCTCGCCTTTCCGCATGATGTCAGACTCGTTCCACTTCGCCGCGGTCGAGCTCGATCGCCTGCTTTTGGTCATCCGTCAGCGGCTGAGGGTACTCGCCCGTGAAGCACGCGGCGCACTTCGGCCACGACGCGACCTCCGATAGGCCGTCTTGGGAGATATAGGTCAGTGAATCCACGCCGATTTCGTTCGCGACCTCGTCTTCGTACTCGCGCTGGCGCTCGATCGTGAGCGCTCCGCGAAAGTCGAGGCCGAGATGGCGTCGCGCCAGCAACTCCTCGGGCATGGACATATCGATCCCGTAGTAGCACGGACTCAGGACGGGAGGGGAGTAGATGGCGAGATGAACCTCTTTCGGATTCTGCGCCCGTACGAGCGCGATGATGCTTCGGACCGTGTTTCCACGAACGATGCTGTCGTCGATGATGAGCACACGCTTGTCTTCGATCTCGCACCGAATGGGATTAAGCTTCAGCCGTAGCGCGAGGCTGCGCGTCGGCTGGTCGGGCATGATAAACGTTCGACCGAAGTAGCGGTTCTTGATAAAGCCCTCGCGGTGCGGCTTGCCGATTGCCTCAGCGAATGCGGTCGATGCGGGACGTGACGTGTCGGGGATCGGGATGACCGTGTCCACCTCGAAACCGCGGGCCAGCCACTCCTCGGCCAGCCGGCGCCCGAGGGCGAGCCGGGTTTCGTACACGGTCCGTTCATCGAGGATCGAATCCGGCCGGGCGAAATAGATGTGCTCGAAGATGCAGGGGGCCTGCTGTTCGCTCTTCATCACTTCCCGGTGGATGGGTTCTTTGCCCTCCGGGAAAAAGATCACCTCACCCGGCGCGACCTCACCCTGTGTCGAGTAGCCGAGCGCGTCGAGGGCGACGGATTCCGACGCGGCCATGAACGACCCGTTTCGCCGGCCCCAGATGGCCGGGCGGATGCCCGTGGCGTCACGGAAGACAAAAAGTGTGTCCTGTCCGTCCAGGTTGGCGACACCCACCACGCTGAACGCGCCCGTCACCTTGGGGTACGTATGCTTGAGCGCGGTGACCGCGTCGTCGATCGTGTGATCCTTTGGGCGGATCTTCATGAGCCGATCCGCGAAGAGGCACATGACGGGCTCGATGTCGCACGTTGACAAGAGATGGATGCTGGAGTCCCTCAGAATCCTTTTCAGCGCACCGTAGTTCGTGATGTTGCCGTTGTGCGCCATGAGGACGCCGGGCTGGCGGTAGAAGAACGGCTGGGCGTCATCCTTCACCGGACGACCGAACGTCGGGTAGCGTGCGTGCCCGAGCCCGATCCGGCCCGTCAGCTTGTTGAGGTCCTCGTCGTGCAGCGCGTGCGGGACGGTTCCCATCGCTTTGATGACGGGAAAACTATCGCCGTCCTTGGTGGCGATGCCGGCCGAGTCCTGACCGCGGTGTTGAATGGTCTGAAGGGCTACGAAAATCTCGCGCGCCGCGCTCGGCACGCCGACAACGCCGACGAAGCCACACATGTTTTCTTTCCGCTACTCCGAGTCTTGCTCGGAGGAAGGAGTGAGTTCTTCCTCAACGATCCGACGCACCAGGCTCGGCTCGACCTCTCCCTTGTGCGTCTTCATGATCGCTCCCATGACCTGCCCGACGCGCTTGGGGTCCGACACCCCCATCTCGCTGATGGTGTTCTTCACGATGCCCCGAGTGGCTGCTTCATCGAGAAGCGACGGCAGGAACTCGGAAAGGTAGTCGATCTCGAACCGGAGTTCCTGGATCTGTCCCTTCCCCGCGTCGCCGGCCTTTTCGAACTCGGGGATCGCCTTCGTGAGCTGCTTGACGTAGGCGCCGACGATCTGTTGAACGACACCGTCGTCAAGCTCACCCGAGAAGTCCTTGGACATCCGATGTTCGGTGACCTTTGCTTTCACCATGCGGAGTGTCTGCACGATGCGCTTGTCCCCGGACTTCATCGCGTTCTTGAGACGGGATTCCATCTCATCGAGCATTGACATGCATGTTCCTCCAGAGAGGCATCCACTCAGCGGAAATCGAAACGCGAAGGGTATCACGTCGCGGCAGTCCCAGGAAGCGTCGTTGTTTGTCCCGCGTTTCGTGACTACACTGGCCGGCGTGGAGGATGAAACTCGATGCGCTTCTCACCCAATTTGCGGCGGAAGCTCTCGGCGCTCCGCCGAACCGATACGGTGGCGGCCCGACCACCTGACGGGTGTCGTGCCGCCGTCAAATCCGCGGATGCCGTGGCCCGACCGGCGCCAAGCCGGGCCCAAGCGCCTCCCGCGCCGTGGTTCGACGAGGAGGAGCTGTGGGCCATGGAGATGGAGTCCCTCACGACCCGGGAGGGGCCGATCGAGGTCCGCCGGCTGACCCTTCCGTTGCCCGGGATACCGCAGCTCCATCCCTATCAGTCGGCGGGCGATGAGGCGCTGACATGCGTGTTCTTCGATACCGAAACGCTCGGTCTCGGGTCTCAGCCGATTTTCATGGCGGGCTTTGCCTGGCTCGGTGCGAACTCGCTTGTCATCGAGCAGGTCTTTGCGCGCGACTATAGTCGAGAGGCGGCACTCCTCCGGAGGCTTTGCGACGTCTGGGAGCGCGCGGCCTTGGTCGTGACGTTCAATGGACGCTCGTACGACATTCCGCTCGCGAAGGATCGCGTGGTGCGACATCGACTTGGGCGGCTCGAGACGGTGCCCGATATCGATCTTTTACCGCTCGCCCGCCGTCGTTGGAGTCGGGACTTGCCTGACTGTCGGCTCACGACGCTCGAATTCCACCTGCTCGGCCGCGCCCGAACCGGTGACGTGCCGGGGGCGGAGATCCCGCCCCTCTATCATCGTTCGGTTCGCTCCGGGGACGTGGGTCTCCTTGCGCCCGTCTTCTACCACAACGCTCTGGATCTCATCACCATGGTAGAGCTATTGCCCCGATTGGTGTCTGAAGAGGAATCTTCGGCCGACTGAGACGGCCCCGCGCGTTTGTGGGTCGTCGAGGGTCGGGTGCCGGGTTGGGGTCTGGATAGAGCGAGGGGGGAGATGTAATCTCCCCCCTCGAAACCTGATCGGCAGGCCGATCGGCGGGTGGGTGCCGCCTATGTGAGGTGCCGCCTACGAGATGTTCCGTCCCTCCATGACATCGTAGTAGATATTCAGCACATTCTCTTCCAACCGCTTTCGGGTGGTCGAGTTTATGGGGTGCACGATGTCCTGGAAAGTGCCGTCGGATTTCTGACGGCTCGGCATGGCGACGAACAGTCTCTCGCGTCCTTCGATGATCTTGATTCCGCGGATGACGAAGCAACTGTTGAGCGTGATGCTCACAAAGGCCTTCAGCTTCTCTTCGCTTCTCGGAGACACCCGTACCTCAGAAATGGTAAGGCCGGTATCTGAAATCTGGAGGTCACACGATACCGTTCTTGTCCCCCCAACCGATGTTGTCGGGCTACCGTGACGGTCCGGAGCGTCATGCATGATGTGTTGTCTCCTCTCTCTCCCGGATCGGCCCCAGCGGAGACGGGGATTCCCCTCCTCCGCGATCCGGCTGCATCACGATCGCTGGCCTATGTTACGCCAAATCTTAGAGTTAGGTCAACACCATTTTCCGATCCATTTCCTGCTCTTTTGGGGCCTCGGCGGTCGCCCCCGCACCGACGATTCTCGGACGACATTTGACGATAAGCCGACACCTAAGGGCTGTGCCTGGCGGCAGCTTCCGGCGTGGTAGGGAGTTGCGAAGTCCCCGAAAGCCCGACGTATGGCACATCACTTGCATGTGCGGTGAGATCGGGCCCGACGGGCCGAGTTCAAGGGGTGTCGGTGGCGTCTCGGGCGGTGGAGCGTCGCGGTATTGGGAGAGGCGCGATGAGCCACCGGGCCACGGGGAGACCTCCGCTTGACGAGGCGTGGCGCGACGCGTCGTCGTCTCACAAGGGGAGGGGCTAACCCGAGGTTGCTGCCGCGCCCTTTCGTGAAAGCTTCTGGGACGTGCGCTTCCGTCCCGGCCTCTGCTTCGCGTAAACTCCCGGGGGACACGACGACTATGGTCCTTGGGAGAGAAGAATGCCCGCGAACCTCACCCCTGAGTATCGTGATGCGGAAACGCGCTACCGCGAGGCGAAGACGCCGGAGGAAAAGGAAGAGTGTCTTCGCGAGATGCTACGTGTAATCCCGAAGCACAAGGGGACCGACAAGCTTCAAGCTGATCTCAAGCGCCGTCTGGCGAAGCTCCGCGGCGGCGGCAAGAAGAAGGCAACGCGACGGCATCCGGGTGAGTTCGTCGAAAAGGAAGGATCGAAGCAGGTCCTTCTGATCGGCGGACCGAACGCGGGGAAGTCAGCGCTCCTCGACGCGCTCACGAGCGCCCACCCCGAGGTGGCCCCGTATCCATTCACGACGACCCGCCTGTCACCCGGCATGATGCACTACGAGGACATTCAGATCCAACTGGTGGATTCACCGGCCATATCGCGTGATTTCGCCCGCACGTGGATGTCGAATCAGCTCCGCGCATGCGATCTGCTGCTCTGGATCGTGAGTCTGGGCAACGATGATGTCTTGACGGCGATCGAGGAGACACAGAGCGTCCTGGAGGAGTGGCATCTGGACTTGGTCCCCGCGGATCGCTTCGAGGAGACTGACGAACACAACGAGCCCGGCGCGCTGCGCACGCGGCCGGCGCTGCTTGTGGGCACTCACTCGGATGACGATGCGGCCGACGTGCGGGCCGAGCTTCTCATGGAGATCGTGGGTTCGGAATGGTCGTTGCTGCGGACGTCGCCGGTGACGGGCGATGGGCTGGATGGCCTTCGACAGCGAGTCTTCGACGAAGTTCACATCGTTCGCGTATACACGAAGGAGCCGGGAAAGAAGGCCGACATGAACTGCCCCTATGTTCTCGATGAGAACAGCACGGTCATGGATCTGGCCACGAAGATCCACAAGGACATCTCCGAGCAGCTGCGATTCGCTCGGATCTGGGGGAAGGACGCGTTCGACGGTCAGCACGTTCAGCGAGATCATGTCCTGTCGGACGGGGACGTGGTCGAGCTCCATGCATGAGAGAGGAAGACGTCGTGACCCGGCACTCTGACGTGGCGCGCCCGAACGCGGGCGCGTACAAATGCCCGAAACTCCGCGCAATCGAGTCTTTCAGCGTCGATACCGATGACGGCGAGCGACTCGTCCTGAGGGATCCAACCGGGTACGTGGAAGAGACGGTGGCGTTGATACCCGCGGCGGGCCTCCTGCTTCAGTTCTTCGATGGGGAGCGGTCCGCCGTGCAGATCGCCACGCGCGTCCAGCTGCAGTACAGCCTTCAGGTTACATCCGATGCGATCGCCGAGCTTGCCCAGGGCCTGGACGAGCTGGGGTTTCTGGAATCCCCGGCGTTCGACGTGCGGCGACGGGCGATCAACGATGCCTATCGGCGCTCGGCGAAGCGCGAGGCGCGTTTCGCGGGCGAGAGCTATCCGGCAGAGCCCGACGAGCTGAAGGCGTTTCTTGCCGAGAGCTTCGAGCGGCTCGACCCGATCGACGGCGACGAGATACCGGCCGGCATCGTTGCGCCCCACGTCGATCTGCGGGTGGCCGAAGCCGCCTACGGACATGCGTACCGCCGTTTCCTCGGCGCTCGGAGGCGCCCGGACGCTTTCGTGGTCGTGGGTACGGCACACGGGCCGATTGAAGGCTTCGTCGCCGCCAGCCACGTTCCCTACGATACTCCCTTGGGGCCCGTCCCGGTCGATCACGAGCTTCTCGATCGCGTGGCGGATCTCTATCCCGGCGACCTGTTCGCGGACGAGGCCGCGCATCGGACGGAGCACTCCGTGGAGTTCCAGGCGGTTTATTTGCGATACCTGTTCGGTGTCGACGTGCCGCCCATGCTCCCCGTCATCTCTAACTCGCTCGAGCGTTTCGCGGACGGACACGATGACCCAGCCTGCAACCCACAGGTCGGTCGCTTCGTCGACGCCGTTCGTCGCGCGGCCGACGAGCAGAAGAAAAGCCTCTGCTTCGTGGCCGGAGCCGATCTGGCGCATATCGGTCCGCGATTCTCCGATCCCGGTCCCGTGAACGCGGAGACGCTCCGGGATCTCGAAAAGCGTGATCGCGAGACCCTCGCGACCGTGGAAACCGGAGATGCGCAAGCGTTCTATCGCTCGGTCTGCGAAGACGGCAATGGGCGTCGAATCTGCGGGCTCGCGCCGGTATTCCTCACCATGCTCTGGGCCGACGGCCGGCACGCCAGGATCACGGACTACCGCCAGTGGGTCGAACAGGGCTCTTGCGTGAGCTTCGCCGCGGCGGAGTTCGATGCCTGAGCGGCGGGCCTGGTACGCGGACGGACTTCGGTTCACGTGCACGAAGAGCGCAAAGTGCTGTCGCAATCACGGCGACTATGATCACGTCTACTTCACCAAGGCCGAAGAGCGGGCGCTCGCGCGTCATTTCGGGACCACGCTTCGCGATCTCCGGCGTCGCTACATCCGCATTCAGGACGGGTATCGCGTCGCGCGTGCGCGCGGAGATGGCTGTATCTTTCTTAGCGACGGGGAATGCTCGATCTATGACGTTCGCCCGGTGCCGTGCCGCACGTGGCCGTTCTGGCCCGAACTCCTGCGACGCGCGGCATGGGAGCGGGACGTGTTGAGCTTCTGCCCCGGCGCTGGGATCGGAGAGCTGCATTCCCCGAGCGAGGTCCGGCGGGCGCTTCGCTTGAAGCGCAGCCACGACCGCGAACTGGAGGCCGATCGGTGACGGTTTCGGCGGAGAGACTGAAGGCCGAGATTGCGATCCGGGCCCGGAATCTCGGGTTCGATCAGTTCGGTGTCGCGGAGGCAACGCCACTCGTCGACGAGCGCGAACGACTGCGCGAATGGCTTCGCCACGGCAATCACGCCACGATGACCTACATCGAGCGTCTCGAGACCGAGCGGATCGACCCCGGAGCGCTGCTCGAGGGGGCGAAGAGCGTTCTCTGCTTCGCGAGTAACTACTACCATCCGGATCCCCCCGGCCGCTCCGACGTGCACATTGCCCGCTACGCACGCGGTCGCGACTATCATCGCGTGCTCAGGTCGAAACTGAAGTCGATCGCGGCGCTCATCACCTCCCGATATCCGGACGCCGCCACGCGGATCTGTGTCGATACGGCACCCATCCTGGAGAAGGCGTGGGCGGAGCGGGCCGGCATCGGATGGCGCGGCAAGCACTCCAACCTGGTTTCTCGGACGCGAGGATCCTGGATGTTCCTCGGAGAGATGCTCACCACCGTTGCCCTGCCACCGGATCGTCCCCATCAGGACTTCTGTGGCGAGTGCCGGAAATGCCTCGACGCGTGTCCGACCGACGCATTCCCGCGCCCGTACGTTCTCGACGCGCGCCGCTGCATTTCGTACCTGACGATCGAACACAAGGGAGCGTTCGAGCCGGGGGAGGGCGAGCGGATCGGCGGCCTTTTGTTCGGCTGCGATGTGTGCCTCGAGGTGTGTCCCTGGAACAGGTTCCAGCAACGGAGCGGCGAGGCGGACTTTGCGCCGCGTGAGGCGGTTACGTCGCTCGGGGCGAGGCAGTGGCGTGACATCGACGACGACACCGGCGACACGATTCTGAGCGGCAGCGCGATGCGTCGCGCCGGGCTCGGGGGGCTCCGGCGAAACGCCCGACAGATCCTCAAAAACCACAAGGAGTAAGGGCGGTCAATCCCACTCAGAATGCGGCTTGACCTCTGACATGGGCCTACCTATAGTTTTGCTCACCGGTGTTCTCCAATAGGAGAACTGAAGGGGGGCGTGAGCCCCTTTCTCTCTTGAATATCTATCGCCTGCTCCTCTTTTTAGCAGACGCCGATCCATGGGCGGGGAGTGCAGGCACCGCTGCCGCAGGCATGAAGCGCTGTCGGGGGAAAGTGATGGGAGGGCCCGGCATGGGTAGGAAGCGCGTAGGTTGGTGGTTGCTCTCCGTCGCGTCTCTGCTTCTTCTAGTCGGATGTGCAAAGCGAGTGCCGATCGAGGGACTCGACTTCTCTCCGGAAGAAAAGGTCGTCCTGACCTTTCACGATTCGAGCGCGCTCACTGGCAGAGTAGATCACGACGAGCTGGTCCTTTACGAGACCTCGGACACGAAGTTCAGGGGCAGAATCGAATCCGTCGACGAGGCGGAGATCGTCGTCGCGGACGTCGTCACGCTGACCGATCGTGGCTCTCATCGTTATGAGCGCGAGCGGATGAAGCACTATCGCCTCTACGTTGACGATGAGGATTCCGATCGGCTCGTTTTGAGTCGTGACAACATCCTTCAGGTGCAGCGCATTCAAACCGACAAGCCACGAACGTTTCGACGCATCATTTTCTGGACGTTCGGCGCTGCCATCGGCTTGCTAGCTATCAGGGACAGGAATTTCTAGGAGGAGCCGGTGGAGACACTCAAGCGCGGATCAGTCATCGCACTCGTCCTGCTGGCGGTCCTTGCGGGCAGCGCAGGTGCGCAGCAGGGTGGCGGGATCATCTACTTCCAGACCAACCTCGACTACTACCTGTTGAACTATTTCAATCGTGTCAGCCCCATGCCCAACTACGGCGGGGCCTTCGACAATCACTACTCATTCACAAACCTCTACGTCCCGAACTTCTACTTCCCCAGTCACAACTTCGACTTCTCCGGCGTCGAGCGAAACACGCGAACCGGTGGTATGGGTGGAGCGGGAGTGGCGTTCGCCCGCGGCGGGTCGTCCCTCGGCATCAATCCGGCCGGCGTCTGCCGAGCGCGGAAGAACGAGGTCTACTTCGGTGCCGCGATTCGATTCGGGACCGGGTCGGGCAATCTGCTCGGTGAATACATCTTCGACACCGGTTTCTCAGGGGAGATTCGGCCGAACGAGGTGACTCCCGACATCCGCTTTGCGGAACGTCATGATGGGCTTTATCTGGCCGTGCAACCGTTCTACAAGCGCCAGAAGGCCGACGGGAGCCGCGACGTTTTGGGGCGCACGACACTGGCGGCAGGATATCGCCGCTTCGTCGAGATCAATAGCTCCGAGAACCAGATCGTTCGATGGATTCCAACCGATGCCTCGGGTGCCTTCGATGACCTCGAGAACCTGAAATCCGCCGCCCAGTCCGTTGAAAGGGGCGGCATAGACGCGGTGACTGTCGGGCTCAGCACCGGCCTCGGTGAAGACGATGATGCGGTCTCACTGAGTGTCGGCGGAGCCATGAATCTCGTCAACGGCCGCACGCGCGCCGAGCAGGAGTTTACGGTCACCCAGCTTACTCAGGTCCGATTCCGGACGGGTGGCGGCTACATCAATCAGAAGTTCAAGAGCACGGCTTTCGATTTCGGTGCGCAGGCGAGCGTATTCGGAGGTGCGATTCGGCTGGGTGGCACGATGCGACCGGCCTACACGCTCGAAATGCCGGGTGGAAGGTACCGTCAGCTCGAACCCGCGCCTCTCATCGGGGTCTTTGTCTCCGAAGGGAGCATCTCGGGGTACGACATGGAGATGCCGAGCATGCTCAAGGTCGGAGGGGCACTCAAGCTCTCCAGCTTCATCGGCGATGGCGAAACGCGCGAAGGCGCGCTAGGCATCGTCCATCGTTTCTTCGGCCGCGGAACAATCGCCGGAGACTACATGACGACGAAGCTCTCCGAGGCAACGATCGTACAGCACAGCGATTCGCTGGCGAACCCCGGTCTGCAGGAGCAGTTCGATATGATCAACCTCTTCCTCCAGGATGCCGGGCTGGGGGATGAGTATCTCAAAACGACCATGCCACTGGTGAGCGGTAGCGCGCTCCTTAGAGACCAAACGGCAATCCGCGTCGGCTTCGAGACCATTCTGAAGCGCACCGCCCGGATGCAGCTCCGCATGCGCCTGGGGTTCGAGACGGTGCCCTATTCATTCCCGAGCCTGGTGACCCGTGACGTGGAGAACACCGACGGCACGGTTCGCCGGGATGTCGTTTTCAAGACGGACGGGACGCCGCGTCTCGAAGACGTCGAGGGTGACGCGTACACCTTCGGTCTCGGCGTTGTGACCGGCAACGTGAACTTCGACCTGAGCGTTCGCCGGCAGAGTGTCGACTTCGTCCAGTACTATGAGGGCACGGGACCGGAGAGCTGGTACAACCCGTTCAACCAGGGAATCTACGAGCCCATTGACACAGCGGCGACCGTCGCGGCGTTTCAGGTGCGTCAGAAGTTGACCGCCCTTCAGGTTTCTGCGGCGCTCGCGTTTTAGATGTGAGCGCGTGCACGGACTGCCGGTGCACTTTCGAGGCGGGGGAGGTCGCGGCGCCTCCCCCGCCTTCTTCTGTCCCGTGTGTGCGTGCGGTCTCCGGCGGGCGCAGCTCGCGCGGCAGGTGTCGACGCCGGTGCGTGAACACGGCAGCTTACGGGTGTGAGCGCGGAGAACCGAGATGATGGACGACACGAGAGACAGGCGGGTGTTCGGAGCGGACTCCAAGGGGCGTCGCGTGTTTCACTGGGTCGTCTCCATTGTCGGTTGGACGCTCTTCATTTGGGCGTGGTATGTCGTTTTCTATCGCCGCACGCCGCTCCAGACCCTGAGAGGGATCTTGGTGCTCGGAGCGTTCCTCGTTCTGGTCAATGTGATCACGTTTATCTGGGTTCGCCACAACCTCGCAATCTACAGACGGAAGGGGCCGCGCCAGGCCCTTCGATTGGTTGAAGAGGATTGGAGCACGGACTACTTCGGTAGGAGACTCGATGCCGAGTGGGACGACGTCCGGGAAGGTCGGTTGATCGACCTGGACGTTGCTGACAGGCAGAAGGTGTTCACCGTCAGAGACGTCAATAGGGAGTAGTCGTGCAGGATCTTATCATCGCGATACAGCACAGCGCCCTCTACCAGGTCATCCTGGTCTTTTTCGCGTTCTACCCGATGGTGTCCAGCATCACGTGGATCAGCACGTCGCTGTTCTTCTACTTCCGCTGGGAGCGAAAGACGCCGCCCGGTGTCTTCGAGCCTCTGCAGGATGCCTCGCCGGTAACCATTCTGATTCCGGCCTTCTGTGAAGGACGGGTCATTCGCAGGACGCTCGAGGGTGTGCTCGCCATCGATTATCCGAACCGTGAGGTGCTCGTCATCGATGATGCGTCGACGGACGACACCGTCGATGAGGTGATGCCGTTCGTGGAGCGCGGGGACGTCCGTTTGATCCGAAAGCGCTTCAACGAAGGCAAGGCGATGGCGCTGAACGACGCAATGCCGTGCGCGCGCGGGGAACTCGTGCTCATCATGGACGCGGACGCCTATCCGGATCCGCAGATCTTGAACTACCTCGTTCCGCACTTCGAGTCGGTGCGCGTGGCGGGCGTAACGGGGAACCCACGCGTGGCGAACCGTGGATCCTTTCTCGCAAAGCTGCAGCTCATCGAGTTCGCGTCGATTGTCGGCCTGCTGAGGAGATCTCAGCGCATCTGGGGACGCCTGCTGACCATGAGCGGAGTCGTGGGGATCTTCCGTCGTTCCGCGCTGATCGACGTCGGGCTCTACAGCCCGGAAATGGCCACCGAGGACATCGACATCACCTGGAAGCTCCAGCGCCACTACTACGATGTCCGCTACGAGCCGCGCGCGCTGGTCTGGATGCAGGTCCCTTCGACGTTGCGCGGGCTGATCCGCCAGCGGATACGGTGGGCGAAGGGCCTCGGCCAAGTGCTGCGTCGCCACGGCGACATTCTGCTCAGGTGGAGTGATCGGAGAATCTGGCCCGTGCTCATCGAGGCCACGTTGTCGGTGATCTGGGCATACTGTGTCGTGCTTCTGACCCTGCTCTGGTCTCTGTCGTACGTGTTCGGCTATCCACCCGTCGGTGTGAGTCCGTTTCCGAACTGGTGGGGGATGCTCATCGCCACGATGTGTCTCGCACAGCTCATGACCGGCGTTCTGCTGGATCGTCGCTACGACAAGTCGCTGACGCCGTACTTCGGCGTGGCGGTCTTCTATCCGATCATCTACTGGATGCTGATGGCACTGATCACGTTCTTTGCGACGCCATCCGGGATGCGAAGCCCCAAGCGGGAGAACGCTCCGACGCGGTGGCGCACCGCGAGGGAGTGATGGGACGCAACGCACGACGGGCCATCGGAGCCGTTACCGTGGGGTGCATCCTTCTCGCCGTCCTGCTGGTGCTCGCGACGCGCCATGGTCCCGCCGTCACGCCGGACGCGGTGCAATACATCAGCGCGGCGCAACACGTCTCAGAGGGCACGGGACTGTGTTCTTCGGTCACGGACTTCAACGAACGCAGGGTCGAGCTTCCGTTGGCGGCGTGGGCGCCCATGTATCCGAGTCTCCTCGGAGCGGTGATGAGGTTCGGCGGTTCCCCGCTCGTCGTTGGACGATGGACGAACGTGGCGCTGGCGGTTCTGACCCTGATCCCATTGGCCGCCGTCGCGCGCGCGGCCGGCGGCGACCGCTCGGTGGCGCCGGTGCTGGTCATTCATAGCCTGCTTTTCTATCCGATCCTGATCTCCACGTTTCTGTGGTCGGAACCGCTATTCATTCTTTGCTCGCTCGCGAGCCTGGCGTTGATCGTGCGCGGTCTCCGCCGAGAATCGGGTTTCCCAGTCGAACTGGTGACGGCGGGGCTGTTCGCCGCCGCCGCGGTCCTGTCGCGCTACCTCGGTGTTCTACTCATCCTCGTCTCGATCGTGGGGATCTGGTCCCGCGGGCTCCGACGATCGCCGAACCGCCTCCTGGGCGACGTAATCGCGTACGGCCTTCCCGCCGCCCTGCCGGTCTTCGCGTGGCTCCTGCGCAATCGCCTCGTGACCGGTGCGTTCTTCGGCACGGGCCGGCCCGATCCATGGTGCGGGTTCGGACAAGCGATTCTCGATACCTCGCGAACCCTCCTGCTCGATGCGATCGCGCCTGTGCTCCGGGCGGGTGGTGTGCCGGCGGTGATCGGGGCGGTCGCCGGAACGCTCGGTGCGATCCTCCTGATCGTCCTCTCCGTGCGATCGGAGCGAGCCCTGGCACCCGATGAGGCGAGCGGGGACGGTGCATTCAGGGGCCTCCTGATCGCCTACGCGATCGTGTTCATCGGCACGCTGGTTCTTCTCGTTCGTCTGGTCGGTTTTGACGCGATCAACACGAGGTTGCTTGCTCCCGTCTATCCCGTTCTCCTCGTGCTTGTAATACATGCGTTCCGCCGGGGCTCCACGGCCGGGATCTCGACGGTGCGGGCCAACATGGTGCGCAACCTCCACGGGACCGCTGTCGGCCTTCTCCTGCTGCCGCAGCTATTGGCGACCGGCACGTTCATCTCCGAGATCGACCGGGAGACGCGAACGCTCTCCGCTCCCTACTGGACGTCGACGCTGTGGAACGACGGAGCATGGCAAGAAGATCCGGCGATGAAACGCCTGCCCGAGCTCGCGGGTGCCAGTCCACTGGTCATCACCAATCTGCGCGAGGTCGTGGCTCTGGTGACCGGGCTGCCCGCGAAGTCTCTGCCCGATGCGGTGGGTGACGCGTACCTTGAACGTGTGCTGGAGTTTCCGGGCGCCGTCATCGCACTCAACGACTCGCTCAGATCATGGTGGGCGACGCGCGATCAGATGCACGACGTGGCCGCCGCCACGGGGCGGGTGGCGCCCCTTGGCGAGAGTGGGCATTGGTCATTCTTTCGCGTGCTCAACGCGCCGGTAGAAGAAGGAGACGACACGATCCATGCGGATCTCTAGCAAACACGCTCCGACACTCGTTGCGATGCTGGCGGTGGGGCTTGTCCTTGGCGCCGGTGCATCGACCGTGTCCCCGGTGTCGGCTTCGGAAAAGACAGTCGATTCGCTCATCGTCGCGGGGCACGAAGCGGGGCGTGCCGACCGCCACAGCGACGCAATCGACGCGTACGAGAGTGTCATCCGGCTCGCCCCGGATCGCCGAGCGGACGTCAGCGCGCGCCTCGCCTTCCAGTACGCTTGGGCCAATCGGCTACAGAAATCGAAGCGCGAGTTCGCCTTCGCGCGCACGCACGCTCCGGACGACGTCGATCTTCAACTTGGAGAGCTTCTGGTAACCAACTGGATGGGTCGCCATCTGGAGGCCTGGCGCGGCTATAACGATCTGTCACGCCGCGAGCCGGACGACCCCGCGCCGCTCATGGGGCTCGCGACCGCCCAGAATTGGCTGGGGAGACCTGATCTCTCGCTCCGGACGGTTCAGCGTGTCTACGAGATCGAGCCCGACCATCGGGACGCGCGCAATCTCGAGTCGTCGATCCGAACGGGACTTCGGCCCGTGGCCGGTTTGTTCGTCGACGTCTCCGAGGATTCGGACGACTACGCGGTGACATCCGTCGTGACCGAGGTTGCCTACTCTCCTCATCCGCTCGTACGCGTCGTGCCCTCGATCAATCGACTCGCCATCACGCGCCCTGGGTCGGACCGCGCACGGTCACTGGATGTGGTGGAGACCTGGTTGGCGGTGACGGCGACGGCCCGGCCGGTGACGCGCCTGGGCCTCTGGGGCCGGTTCGCGCTCATCACCAATCCGGAAGATGGTTCGGACTACGGACCGCTCACGTCGAACGTATCGGCGGAGTGGATGGTGGCCGATCCGATCCGGGTGGCCGCATTCTACGATCGCTTCGCGGTGTTCTCCGACGTTTCGCTGCCCGACAAGATCACGGGTGAGATCGCGGGCCTTTCCCTCAACGTCTTTCCGGATCCCCCCACGCGCGTGAGGGTCGTCATGGATTGGGGGAAATACTCCGATGAGAACAGCCGCCGCAATGCCTGGCTCACGGCATCGCGCGAGGTGTGGGATCGCGCCCGCGTCCGACTGGGTGTGGCCGCGCGCTACCTCGACTTCGACCGGTGGCTTCCCAACGGCATCTGGACTCCGGTGGATTTTCGCGCGGGCGGCGTGACCCTGGAGGCCGATTACGGCGTACGCGACGTCTGGTCTCTGAACGGTAGTGTCGAGCTGGGGTCGGCGAAAGAGGATGTCGCGGAGGGGGCCATGTATGCCACGTATCGTCTCGGTTTCTTCCGATCGCTCGGGCGTTGGCTCCTCGACGCGAGCGTGGGACACAGCGAAGGGAATGTCGAGACGGGAACGGGCTACGAGCGAACCTACGCGCATGCCGGCTTGCGGATACGGCTCTGATCGGTCGCCGTCCTGCCGCGGGTTCTTCAGCCGATCCTGAGAAGCAGTTTGAGTGTCCGCCGCGCGTGCTCGAACGCCTCGACGCCCCGCTCGAGTGGATAGCTTCCTTCCACCAGTCGTCCTACCGGGATGCGACCGTCCCGAAGCGCCTCGAGGGCGGGTTCGAACCTTCCGCAGCGCGATCCGACGATCGTCACCTCGTCGATGACGACCGGCGCCAGATCCATCGGTGGCGATCCGTGAAACGTGCTCTTGAGAACCAGCGTGCCGGTCGGTTCCGTCGCTTCGAGCGCCGAACGGAAACCATCGGGCGTGCCGGTGCAATCGACGGTCACCGGAAACCGATCGGAGAGTGTGGTGTCCGCGCCAGCGGTCTCCAGACCGTCCGCGCGCAAGGCGGTGAGCCGGTCTGTGTGCCTGCCCACCACGGTGACGTTGCCGCCCGCGTCGCGAAGCGACCAGGCGACGAGATGTCCGAGGCGTCCATCGCCGAAGACGGCGATCCGGCCGGTGACCGGGATCTGCTCCGCGATCCGCATCGCGGCGGCGAGCGGCTCGACGAAGACCGCATCGTCGTCCTCAATCGAATCCGGAACGACGTGGAGATTGCGTTCGGGCAACACGAGGTAATCGGCAAAGACGCCGTTTCTCCCGGCGATCCCGAGAACCGTGCGCTCGGAGCAGTGACGATGGCGACCCGACCTGCAGCGCGGGCATGTGCCGCACGCGGCGTTGATCTCTCCCGTCACTCTGGCGCCGGCCTTCAACGATGTCGTCGGTGTGATGAGGGTGCCGACGAACTCGTGGCCCAAGATCCCTCGGAAATTCATGTACCCGTCGACGATCTCCAGATCGGTCCGGCAGATTCCGGCGACGGTGACCCGCACGAGCGCCTCACCCGGGGTGGGATCGGGGGTCGGGAGATCGGTCCTGTGGGTCAGCCGTCCGTCGAATACCAGGCCGTTCACGCTATCCTCCCGCGCGGCTTCCTTAAGCGGATGGCATACACGGTACGACCTCGTCGCAACGTCGACAAGTCTCCCGCCTGTGGTTTGCCACGCCCCGTAGCTGTGCTACGGTCTGGTCCGGCATAGGCGGCTATCAAGGAAACGATGAAGGAACCCATCAAGATCGGGCTCGCCCTCTCTGGCGGGGCGGCCCGAAGCGTGACCCATATCGGCGTGCTCAAAGCACTCGAAGAACGTGGCATCGAGGTGTCATGCATTGCCGGCACGAGCGGCGGCGCGATCATCGCGGCGTTCTACGCGTCGGGGATTCCCACCGGCCGCATGTTCGAGATCGCGTCGCAGACACGCCTCACCGATCTAGGAGGCTTCGGTTTTCGGCGCCTCGGGTTCTTCTCGAGCAAGAAGCTCCAGCGGCTCATCGTCGATCACGTCGGAGACATCCGGTTCGACCAGCTCCGTGTCCCATGCGCGATCGTGGTCACCGATCTTCTGACGGGCCGGAGAGAGGTGGTCGATTCCGGAAGCGTTGCGGTCGCCGCCCAGGCGTCGTGCTGCATTCCACAGATCTACGCGCCGGTTGAGATGAATGGAGGGCTCTATGTCGACGGAGGGCTCGTCGACTATATGCCCATCTCCGCGCTCACGCCTTTCGCGCCGACGCTTCGGATCGGCGTCAATCTGGGTTTCCATCGGCGTGAGGACTATCGGCCGCGGCACCTCCTCTCGCTGATCATGCATGTCATGGGGCTTGTGGCCCAGCAGAACGCCGTCTTCTCTTCGCGTGAGGCCGACGTGGTCATCAGACCCGACCTCCGCAACTTCAGCTCGTTCGAAATCAAGGAAGCCGAGGCGATGGTGGACGTTGGATACCGGGAGACACTCGCTCGGATCGACGATATCGAACGGCTTTGGAACGAAACACGCTCGGTGAGGACCCGCGTGCGCCGCTGGCTTGACCGGCTTCGACGAGGCGATCGTTCCGCCGCCGTCGGCGCGGGAGGCGGGTAGATTCTCGGCGATCTTTTGCTTGGACAATTGTGGATGACGAGGACAGGGAGGACGAGATGGATCTGAGCCTAACGGAAGAACAAAAAGCACTCCGTGATCTGGCGCGGGAATTCGCGGACAAGGAGATCGAGCCGAAGGTCAAGCACCACGACGAAACCGGCGATTTCCCTGATGACATCGTAAAGAAGGCATGGGAGCTCGGCATCACCAACGTCCATGTCCCCGAGGAATACGGAGGACTCGGTCTCGGGCTCTTCGAGGGATGCCTCATCGTGGAGGAGCTGGCGTACACCTGCTCCGGAATCAGCACGGCGATGGAGTCGAACACCCTCGTGGTCGCGCCACTAATGGTTGCCGGGAATGAGGAGCAGAAGAAGGAGTACCTGGGGCGGATGATCGAAGGCCCCGTCATCGCGGCCTACTGCGTGACCGAACCGGGCGCGGGAAGCGACGTGTCCAACATCCAGCTGAAGGCGAAGAAGGTCGGTGACGAGTACGTCCTGAACGGAAGCAAGATGTGGATCACCGGCGCGGGGCCCGCGAACTTCTACTTCGTGCTCGTGCGCACGGGTGAGCCGGAATCGAAGCACCGGGGCTTAAGCGCGTTCATCGTCGATCGCGACTCGGAAGGCATCGAGGTCGGTAAGAAGGAATGGAATCTGGGACAGCACGCCTCCGACACCCGCGGTATCACATTCACGGACGTGAAGGTCCCGGCGAAGAACCTCCTTGGGCGTGAGGGGCAAGGGTTTGTGATCGCGATGAAAGCATTCGACCACACGCGGCCGGGAATCTCCGCCGGCGCGGTCGGCGTCGCCCGTCGCGCCCTCGATGAGGCCGTGCGCTACGCCAAAGAACGGAAGACGTTCGGCGTTCCGCTCTGGCGGCATCAAGGCATCCAGTTCATGGTCGCCGACATGGCCCGCGACATTGAGGCGGCCCGGCTCCTGGTTTGGCAGTCCGCGTGGAAGTTTGACCACGGCGAGCGAAACACGTACGAGGCCGCCTGTGCGAAGTGCTTCGGCGGCGACATGGCCATGCGTGTGGCGATCGATGCCGTGCAGATTCTCGGCGGCTACGGATACTCCACGGAGTACCCGGTCGAGAAGCTCATGCGCGACGCGAAGATCTTCCAGATCTACGAGGGAACGTCGCAGATCCAGCGGCTGATCATCGCCCGAGAGGTCTTTGGGCATAGCCGATAGGACCACGATCACGGGCGGCCCGGGCGGCCTCCATGCGTAAGATCCTTCACATCGTCGGCGTCAGGTGGTGGAGCGCGCTCGCCGCCTATGCCGTCGATCTCGCAACCGGACAGGCGCGCCGCGGCGACGATGTGTCGGTCGCCGCGCTTCGTGGATCCCCGGCGGAAGCCGAAGCGGAGAGGCGCGGTCTTCGAGCGAAGCACGGCTTCGGACCCGGCCTTCGCAATCTTATCGGTCTCGCCATGCGTCTCCGCGAGGAGCTCCGTTCGGATCCTCCCGATGTCCTACACATTCATACCGGCATGGGACATGCCTCGGCGGAGTGGGCGTGCCGCTCGACCGCCGAACGGCCGCTCCTGGTTCGAACGCGCGCGGAAATCCGTCCACCGCAGGCGACGCCATGGAACAAGTGGCTTTTCCGTCGGGCCGATGCGCTGATGCTGTCCGGAAACGTTTTGACCTCGGACATGAGCGACTTCGGCGTGTCACCGGGGCGCATATGGATCCTGCCGGGGGGTGCGGACACGGCACACCTCGCTCCGGACACGCTGGGGGAGCGCGACCACGCCCTGAACCGACTTGGGCTTCCCGTCGGTGTGTTTTGCGTGGGGGTTGTCGGCCGTCTTTCGCCGGTCAAAGGGCACCGCTACGCTGTAGAAGCTCTCGCGATGCTCAAGGCCATGGATAGGCCGATCCATCTCGTGATCGCGGGCGATTCCGCGCAGCTCACCCGCGACGATCTGGAGCGCGTCGCGCACGATGGCGGGGTCGGCGATCGGGTCCACTTCGTCGGGCGTCTCACGGATGTTCGGGACATCTACTCGGCCATCGACATCGGTCTCGTTTCCTCCATCGGCTCCGAGGCCGTTTGTCGCGTTGCGGTCGAGATGATGGCGTGCGGGCTGCCCGTGATCGCATCACGGGTCGGGGTGCTGCCGGAAACCGTTCTGGACGGCGACACCGGGATCCTCGTAGAGCCCCGCGATCCGGCCGCGATCGCGGAGGCCATCACCCGTCTCGCGGGAAATGCCGACCTGCGGGCTCGGATGGGGAGGCGGGCCCGGGAGCACGCCGTATCCGAATACGACCTCGCCGTCGTGGCCGAGCGATGCGAAACGATCTACGCGAGCGCTCTCACGGCCAGGAGCGGAACATGAGCGACTCGGAACCGACCATCGGCGTTCTCATCATCACGCACAACGAGGAAGAGAACATCGCACGCTGCCTGGATAGCGTCGCGTTCGCGGACGCGGTCGTCGTGGTCGACAGCGAGTCGACCGACCGCACGGTCGAGATCGCGAGATCGCTTAGAGCAAGCGTCCACATCCAACCGTGGCTCGGCTACTCGGAGCAGAAGCAGCACGCGCTCGGGCTGCTAGCCACGGAGTGGGTGATCTGGTTGGACGCCGATGAGGAGCTGTCGCCTGAGCTGGCGGACGAGATCAGGAGGAAACTCTCAGGTGATCCGGACGTCGACGGCTTTCTCGTCCCGAGGATGGCGAACTATCTCGGCCGGTGGATCCGTCATTCGGGGTGGTATCCGGATCCGAAGCTCAGGATCTTCCGCCGAAGCCGTGGGTGCTTCGATGGGCGTCTCGTTCATGAGGGCGTCGTGGTGGATGGACCGGTCGGACGTCTGACGTCGTCGCTCTATCACTACCCGTATCGCGACGTCGCGCACCACCGTGAGAAAGTCGAGCGGTATGCGCGTCTCGCGGCCGAGCAGATCCGCCGGGAGGGTCGATCGGTGTCATGGATCGATGAGCTGTTGCGTCCCGTCATTCGCTTCGTGCGGATCTTCGTCCTCCGGTTGGGCTTCTTGGATGGTCGACCGGGATTTCTTGCGGCGCGGATGGGCGCGAGCTACGTGCGGCTCAAGTACCGATACGCTCGAAGCGGTTTCCCGAGCAATTCAGGCGTGAAGAGGGCGGATCGATGAAGATTCTCCACATCGATACCGGGCTCTCCTGGCGCGGCGGGCAGGGACAGGTGATGCACCTGGCCCTCGGTCTGGCGGCCCGTGGACACACGAGCGTG
This sequence comes from uncultured bacterium, assembly GCA_964486455.1. GTDB lineage: Bacteria > Eisenbacteria > RBG-16-71-46 > CAZAMP01 > CAZAMP01 > CAZAMP01. Next base: position 54,626 of record CAZAMP010000010.1, read on the forward strand.
GTGGTTGCGAGACCGGGATCGGCGATCGCGTCGCGAATGGAAGCGGCCCGCATACCGGTCCACCGGATCGAGATGCGTGGCGAGGCCGACCTGGCGGCCATGATGCGGCTCGTCCGCCTTTTGCGCGAAGAGCATCCGGACATCGTTCACATGCACACGGCGCGCGCGCATACCCTTGGCGCCGTCGCGAGCGTCCTCTCCGGGATCGGGCGACGTGTCGTCTCTCGACGCGTCGTGTTTCCCATCGGACGCTTTTCCGCGCGGCTCAAGTACGCGCCGGGCACCGCGTGCTTCATCGCGATCAGCCATGCGGTCGCGGACACCCTCGTCGCCGCGGGCGTGGATCGCGGGCGGGTGACCGTCGTTCCCAGCGCGGTCGACGTCGAGTCTTTGGAAGATGCGGACGGCGCGGCTGTTCGGGCATCGTTCGGCATCGGTCGGTCAACGCCGACGGTCGGAACGGTAGCGCACTTCTCGCGTGAAAAGGGGCTCGACACTCTCGTGCGGGCATGGCGCGACGTGACGGTGCGCGTTCCGGACGCCCGGCTGATCCTGATCGGGGAGGGCGAGGAGAAACAGAGGCTCGAGCGGGAAGCGTCCGCTCACGTCGTCTCGGACTCCATCATCTTTGCGGGGTTCCGCGAAGACGTGGCGGATTGCATCTCGGCGTTCGACGTGTTCGCCCAGCCGTCTTTGTCCGAGGGTCTGGGGAGCAGCATCCTGATGGCCATGGCATTGGGACGCCCGATCGTCGCGACCGATGTGGGAGGAATCCCGGAGCTGGTCACGCCTGATGAAACGGGCATGCTTGTGCCCGTCGGCGATCCGGGGTTGCTCGCCGGCGCGATCGTGGAGTTGCTCGAGCGCCCCGAGCTTCGCGATCGTCTGTCAGGAGCCGGTCGCCAGCGGGCCCTCGAACACTACACCGTCGATGCCATGGTCGATGGCACGCTCGCCGCCTATGAGCGGCTGCCGGGCGCGAGCTAAACTGCGAATTCTCTACTCGATAACCTCTAGAATGGCCTTGCGGCGCAGCTTGGTTCCGACCGCTGAGACGATCGTACGGAGCGCAGTGAGCGTGCGGCCGCCTTTCCCGATGATCTTTCCGATATCCTCTTTGGACACGGAGAGTTCGTAGACAGAGGTGGTTGCTCCCGAGAGCTCGTTGACGCGAACCGTGCCCGGTTCGTCGACCAGTGCCCTCGCGACCTCCTCGATCAGCGACTTCATTCCCTTCCCCCAGTGGATCGAACCGGCCTCTCCACCGCACCCGGATCTGTCGCTACAGAAGGTAATTACGTCGCTGGCGGAACACGCGGTCAGCGTGGTGCAAGATGGCCCCTAGTGCGTGAACGCGCCAATCTAGCATCCAGGCCTCACGGGCGTCAAATCGTCCGAATGCCTTTCGGATTGCGCGGCTGGGGACGACGGAGTGTCCCCAATGGGACGGGGTGGTGACGGCCGCGACGAACATCGACACTGAAATCGGTTATGTGACAACAAGATAGAAGGAGGCGTCGCCACCGGCCGTAAGTGGCATGTCGCGTGCGACTGTGATGGCCGACGTACGGATGACACGCACCGATGGGTTGTGACACAAGGGGGCGAAAAGATGAAGCGGCTATTGAATATGACGCTGGTTCTGGTAGGTGCCGGACTCCTTCTGGCGGTTGGGCAAGGGTGTGCGAGCGCGCCACCGCCGCCCCCCGTGCTTCGCGTCGAAGTCCGCCCGGCGCGGCCGGCGAAGAAGGCGTTCTGGGTCAAGGGGCATTGGAAATGGAAGCGCTCCGCTCACAAGTACGTCTGGGTGCCGGGGCACTGGGTCGTCCGCTAATCGACTGAGATATTGTGGATTATGCCGGCAGCTCAGTTCGTGGAACCCAGGCCGGACCCCACGGGTATTAGGACCTTGACGTCGGCGGGGGTCGCAAACTGAAGCGAAGTAGCCCTTCGCTGCGGCCTCTACCGCCCGTCTCAACGAACGATTTCCGGAGTGCCTCCTCCAGACCGCTCAACCCCCGCCCGAAAGGGCGGGGGTTTTTGCGTATCCTATGGCACTGCCGGGGCTTCGTCGGATGGTGCCGGTGCATCGCTTCCGTCGGCCACGAGCGGTGCGCCGGCCATATCGCCGGTTGGGTCGCCCGCCGGCTCGATTGCCGGGTGGCCGGTAGCGACATCGGCCGTTGCGTCCTCCGCCACGGTAGCCGAAGCGTCCGCGGGCTCAGCCTCGATTGCGGGAGAGGGTGGCGCCTGCGCCAGCAGCTGCTCCACCCGAGCCAGCGACTCGCCGGCCGTCGCGTGTCCCGCATCGGACGCCTTGCGGAACGCGTCGGTCGCCGCCGCGAGATCGTCCGTCCGTTCGAGGGCGATACCGAGGTTGTTGAACACATAGGCGGGCGGATCGGAATGCTGCGCGGCAATCTGCAGCGGCCCGACCGCCTCAGTGAATCGGCCCAACCGAATCCTGCACAGTCCGAGGTTGTTGAGTGCGTACACGTTGTCCGGATTGAGCCCGACCGCGCGCTCGAACGACTCCTCCGCGGCCTCCAGATCGGCCATCGTCATCAGAGTGAGCCCGCGCACGTTCCATAGCTGATCATTGAGTGAATCAAGGCGGGCGACCTCTTCGAGCTCGACCAGCGCGTCGCTCGGCATCTCTCGGTCCAGGAGAACGCGCGCGAGATTGATTCGCGCTCGCAGATGCTCAGGGTTCAGCCGAAGCGCCTCCCGCAACGCCGCCTCCGCCGCCTCCGGCTCATCCGTCTTCCGGTAGCAGAGGCCCAAGAGATAATGGGCGGGCGCGAAGTCATCCCGCGCGAGAATCGACGCGTGAAGCTTGTCGATCGCCGCCTCCCTGTCGCCCCTGAAGTAGAGTGTCTCGCCCTCGCGGAACGCTTCGTGCGGATCCTCCGCCGGTTGGATCTCCTCGGGTGCGTCCACGACGTCCGCGGCGGCCACCGTTTCGACCGGCACCGTCACGATCGGCTCGACCATTGCCGCGGGCGCGGAACTCCCGGCCTCGGGCTCGCCATAGGCCTCGGTCTGATCAGCGATCTCGATATCCGATTCATCTCCGCAGCCGAAGACAAGAGCGGATAGCGCCAACGCGATCCCGAGCGCGGTCAGGCGGCGCTTCGTTTTCGGGTGATGGTGTGACATGACGTTCCTCCTTGGGTTGTGGACGAATCGACGATCGTCATCCTCTATCGCAGGAGGAGTGCCACTGACCCTTCATGGGGCGAGATCGCGTAATCTATTGTGATGTCGTGAGATCTGGCGACACGCGATGTTCAGTCGCGCAGGCCCCAGGCGGGCAAGGGTGTCTTGGGATCCACGTGGCGTGTCTCTGACGCCACTACTGCTTGGCGCCTCAGGGTGTGCCGGCGGCTCAGCCAACGGGATTGTACAATCTTCGAACATGGTTCGAGCCCACTGGCGCTGGCGGGCCTGATGTCCGCGAGTCTCCCCGGGGAGACAAAACGGCATAAAACGTTGGAATAAAATAACTTAGATTCAGGGGGGGTGCGGTGGGTTGGTGAGCGTGGGTGCGGGTACGGCGCGTCGCGGCCTTCTATGCCGGATCCGTCTCCCGGGAGATGCCGAGCTCGCGGAGCTTCCGATAGAGATGGCTCCTCTCCAGACCGAGCCGTTTGGCCGCTCGGGAGACATTGTCGCTTTCCTCGCGAAGCGTTCGACCGATGATCCGTCGCTCCACGATCCTGAGCGTTGCCCGAAGCGCGGCGTCATCGTCTTCGAGCGGCGGCGCTTCCCAAGCGTCATCATGTGTATCGAGGATCCCGGCCGACCGGAGCTCCGCCATCCCCACGCTCGGCGACTGACACAAGATGGTGAGTCGCTCCATGAGATTGCGAAGCTCGCGCACGTTTCCGGTCCAGGCGTGCCGACGCAAGCGATCCCGCGCGTCGGTCGTCAGCGAGAGGGGCGGCCGACCGTACTGTTTGGCGTAGTGACCGAGGAAGTGATCGGACAAGAGCGGCAGATCCTCCAATCGGTCGCGAAGAGGGGGAAGCCGCAGCTCGACCACGTTAATGCGGTGGTACAGATCTTCGCGGAAGCGACCGTCCGTCACGGCGGCCCGCAGGTTCTGGTTCGTGGCGGCGATCACGCGCACGTCGACCGGCACCTCTTCTCCGCCTCCCACTCGGGTGACGCGGTGATCTTCGAGAACGCGAAGGAGCTTAGGCTGGGCGTCTAGCGGCATCTCGCCGATCTCGTCCAGAAAGAGCGTTCCGCCACCGGCCTCTTCGAAGCGACCCCGCCGCGTGCGGGTCGCGCCGGTGAACGCGCCTCGCTGGTGACCGAATAGCTCACTCTCGACGAGGTCCCTTGGGATCGCCGAGCAGTTCACCGCGACGAACGGCTCGCGGGCGCGGGGAGATCCCGCGTGGATGGCGCGTGCCACAAGCTCTTTGCCCGTTCCGCTCTCGCCGCTGATGAGAACCCATCCTTCCGTGGGTGCGACCAGCTCGATCGTACCGAGCACGTTCTGCATCGCCGGGCTCTCGCCGAGTAGCCCGTGCGTGGACGTGATCTGCAGGCGAAGGTCTCGACACTCGGTCTCGAGCCGCTCGTCGCGGAGCGTCCGAGTGATGCGTAGCGTGACGGTCTCCCCGGTCAGTGGCTTCTCGATGAAATCGATCGCACCCATCCGGATCGCCTTGACCGCCTCGGCGATCGTGCCGGCGCCCGAGATCATCAGCACCGGAGGCGGCACGTCGCTCGACGATCGGATCTCCTCGAGCACCTTAAGGCCGTTCTCCGTGCCCAGCCGAAGATCGAGCAGCACGATGTCCGGAGGATCGTGATCGAGTACATCCAAGGCGGTCCGCCTGTCGGTGGCCGTTGATGTGCGGAAGCCGCGTGTCCGAAGCTCCGCGGCGAGGGAGGCGAGGAGTGTCCGATCGTCGTCCACGATAAGAACGTGACGTGACATCAGCGAGTGTCCTTTGGAAAAGAGAGGCGCACCGTCGTCCCCACGTCCCGCGCGCTTCTGACCTTGATCGTGCCGTGATGGGCATCCACGACCCGGTCGACGATGGAGAGCCCGAGACCGGTTCCGGTGTCACGCGTGGTGAAGTAGGGGGTGAACACCTGCTCGAGCGTGGCTTCATCCATGCCGCGGCCGTCGTCGGCCACCTCCACGATGACCGTTCCATTCTCCTCGGTCACTGATACCTGAACAAGTCCGTCCTGAGCCGTCGCTTCCAGCGCGTTCTCGATCAAGTTCGCCACGGCACGACTGATCTGTCCGGCGTCCGCGCGGATGTTGAAAGAGCCGCGCGCCGAAACGGCGACACGGCCGCGGGAGTCTCCCGCGTAAAGCTCCGTGGTGGTCCGAACCTGCTCGGCGATGTCGACGTCGGCCAGGACGGGCTCCGGCCACTTCGCGAGCTCGGAGAATTCCCCGACGATGCGCCGGAGCGTCGTGAGCTCACGCGAGACGCTTTCCGCTCCTTCATGGAGTGCGGATCCGGCCGTGGCCGAATCCTTTCGGGCGGAGGCGGAAAGGCGCTCCCACGCGAGTTGCAGCGGCGTAAGCGTGTTTCGAATCTCGTGCGCGACGCGACGGGCGGCGTCCCGCCACGCGGCGACACGCTCGGTCCGCACGAGCGCCTCGCGCTCGCGCCGAAGTTCGTCGAGCATGCTGTTGAACGCCGTGGCGAGCGTGCGGAACTCCGCGGGTCCCGATGCCACGCGGACGTGTTCATTCCAGTCGCCGGAAGCGACGCGGTCGGTTGCGCGGGCAAGCTCGCGAACGGGCCGGCTGACCCCGCGGGCGATCACGAACGCGAGCGCTCCCGAGAGGAGAAGGCTTACGATTCCCACGACGATCGCGAGCCGTGTGAGCTTCGCCTGAAGCCCGGCAAGCGCTTTCTCCTCTTGCAGCACGACGAGCGTGACGTGGCCATCGAACAGCCGAGTCATCGCGGCGGAGCGCTCCCGACCATGGACGACGATAAATCCGTCGGCCCGGACGGTATCCGGGGAGGCGAGCGCGATGGCGGAGACGCTCGGACCTTTCTCCGTCACCCAGCCTGAAGCCGTTCCTATCGCGACCGGTGCGCCCGCACGACGACTCAGTTCAGCTGCCAACTCCGCATCCAACGCAATACCGGCCACCACGACGACGCCTGACGATCGGCGTGCAAGCAGCGCTACGAATCGGGTGGGCGACTCATCGACGTCGATCGTGCAGAGATGGGGGCCGCGCTCTCCCATTGAGGCGAGCGCGGTCCACTCCCGATCAACGCCGCCGTAGCTCTCGCTGTCGGGGCTGGAGCTCAGGATGACACCACCCGGTCCGATCGCCCGCAGGAAGTCCAGTCGCTCGGAGCGGATGCGGGATTCGTCGGCCGCCGACACGACGGCGTAACGATCGGCGCGCGTGTGGCCGGCCGCGGCATCATCCAGCAGACCGCCGAACGAGTCGCTTTCGACCAGAAGCGTGAGTTCGTCCTCGAGACGGTCGATCGTGCTGCGGAGATGGTCTTCGGCGGACGCCAGAGCCGAAGCGATGGTCAACCGACTCTGGGTGCGAAACGCGCTTCGCGTCAGATGAAACGTCACCGCGAGAAGTAACGCCGTGTTGATGATCAGAACGACGGCGAACGTGATGAGCAATCGATTTCGGAAGCTCATGGAACTCATCTCCATGGGGCCTATTCGCGCTACTCGACCTTCAGGAGCCGCCAGGGCCCTGTCCGATAAACCTCGCTGAACGACGTCAGGTTCTCGGGCGCTTCGAAGAGCTGATAGATCGTCGTCCGGTTTGCCGACTCGGGCAGCCGGATTTCGTCTCCGCGGAGAGCGTCTCCTCCCGTGAGCTCGGTGTAAACGAACGGCAGCCAGTTCCACCTGATGTCGAGCAATAGATAGCCGATGTCGTTCGCGCGACACAGCGTGGCGAGCTCCTGCTCGCTCTCCGACACCATGGCCTGGCTTCGCGCCAGGATTCGTTGTCGGTTGAGGCCCAGCTCCAGGTGCCCGTCGGTGAAGGTGGGACGCCGCGCGTACGTCTGGAGAAGATACCCGACCCCCCAATCCGTCATCAGCGCTTCCTCCGGCGGAACTCGTGTCGCGATCCACTCGCAAAGGCGCCGGGTGGCCGGATCAGCGTCGAGTGTCAGCGCGCGCGCGGAATTCAGGCTGTGTTTGGCGGTCGCGATCAGGACCCCCAGCGTGAGGCCGACGAGGGCAAGTCGTCTGACCGAGCGGCCGTTCGGGAGGGCCAGGGTCGCAACGCCCGCGCACGCGACGGCGATCGGGATCGCCGCCAAGAGCTTGCTTCGCTCCATGAGAAGCGCGGCGATGATCCAGAGTGCTCCCATCATCGCGACGTAGATCGCCGCCGGTATTCGGCACGCTTTGCGTCGGTGAATACACGCCGATCCGATGCCGACGATCGCCAACACGATCGCCCATGAGAAGTGACCGGCGCTCGCGAATGCTCCGAGCCCCGGCATCGAGAGCTCCTGGATGTAGGCGTAGAGCCGTGCTGCAAACGCGTCAGGCTCGCCCAGTCCGATCCGACCCCAGAGCGTCGATGCGGCAAGGCCTTCCTGTGCGTCAAACGCGCTTTCGGGAACGAGGCGGCCTGCCACCGCCGCGACTCCCAGGGTCACCGCGACCGTGACAATCCGCGCGACGTGACCTTCGAGGCGCGGCATTCGAGACAGCGCGAAGGCCGCGAGCGCGATCCAGAGCGCGGGTAGGACGACATGCGAGAGCGCGATCGACTGATCACGGAAGTACGGGATCAGGTTGCCGGCGATGAATCCCACGGCGATGAGAAGCGCCGCGAGGCCGATGTCGCGCCGCCGGTCCGTGCCCACGAGCAGAAGCGCGAGAACGAGCGCCTCGACGACGAAGAGCGCGACACCCACCCGCCAGACGGCTAGCACGGCGAGTAGCGTGACGACGATCCCCGCGCCCGCGAGCCGCCGGATCCGCGTCGACTCCGCGGTTAGCATCAGCGCCACTGCCGCGACATGCAGCGCGATGAGGAGCGATCCGAACGCGTCGAAGCGAAGCAGGCTCGATGCCGTGCGCGTCACGTGCGCGGGGAGAACGGCAATCGTCACGGCGGCGAGAGCCGCCGCCCAGTGGGATCGCCAGATCAGGCGGGCAAGCAGAGCGACCGGGATCGCGATGAGCGCTCCACAGAGCGCCGTGAAGATCCGGAGCGAGCGCGCCATGCTTCCGTCCCGCCCGCCGACGAACGCGTGAAAGGCCGCGCCCACGTCATAGAGACCGGTCGGGTGGAGGCTTTCCACTCGAACGCCTTCCGGATGCAGGCGCAGCCGATCCGTGTCGCCGAGCGCACCGGCTTCCGCCCGCTGGGTCATCCGATAGTGGAGCGCGGAATCGTAGGTGAACCACGTGTCGCCCGAGAGCCCGGGCGCGGCCCGTAGCCAGAACCCAAGCACGATCGCCGCCAGCACGCACAGCGCAATCGGCGTGGTGCGAGACGTCACCGCAAACCTCCTGCGTCGTCGGGCAAGAGCCAGAGCTGATCTGGTCGGGTGAGGGTGCCAACCACGCGCGAGCCGTAGCAGATCTGGTACCGAGCGGAAAGCACTGTCCAGCAAAAGGCTTCGCCGCACTCGAGTCGAAGATGCTTGAGAGGATCGGAATCGAAAAGGACGACACGATCGAGGCGGGCGCGTACCGCGTCCGGCACGTCGACGCCTGCGAACGTGAACGTGACCGTGACGCCGCTACGCGCGAGGAGCGAGCGGATCCGCCTGCCGATCAGCGCGTCGCGCTCGCTTCGTACGTCGGCGAGCTGCAGCGTTCGATTGCGAAACTCCGGTGGGGCGATGAAGGAAGCGCCACCGTGACCGTCAGTCTGGTCGATCGGGTTGTCACAACGTCGTTCCGATTCGATGAGCGGGGCGAACGCGTCCGCGCTCAGCAGGGCTTTCATCCATGCCGCGCCGCCCTCGGTAACGGTGGCCGGATCCAGAACCAGCCGGTACGTCAGGCAAAGCGATTCGCAGCGCGCATCGCACTCAACGGGCTCTGAGATCACGACTTCATCGGGCGCGGGCCTTGGAGGCGCGGTCGCCTGGACGATCGCGATCTCATCGAGGCGCGCGAGAAACGCCGGTTTCTCGAAGAATCGACTCTTGCGGAAGAGATCTGGCCACTCCGACGTCTCGAGGAACGACGATCGTACGCGTGATCCGGGGAGCGGGCGAAGCGCGAAGCGAAGCGTCGGATCGCAGACCGGCCGTTCAAAGTACAAACGGACCTCTCCATCGCCACCGACGCGACAACTGTCGAGATCGTGCCAGGGCCCGTCGACCTCGTGGGATGCCGCGGTCAAAGACGCGACGATCTCGTCCGGCGACGCGCCGAACGCCCGCGATCGCTCGATGATCCAGCTGTCTCGCAGATCGGCATCGCCGGATAGGCGGATCGCCGCGCTGTACCCCGACGGGTGCACGAAGAAGCCGTCGAGCAGCCGGGAGCGAAGGGCCTCGCCGATCACGCCGACGTCTTCCGGAGATTCGTCGACATAGATCGTGACCCGCCCGCCTTCAGTGGGCCAGCGTCCCGCGCAGAGCGCCAGCAGCATCAGCACGGGGATGTAGCGCGCAGCCCTCATGAGATCGTATCCCGGCCGGAGACCAGAAACGAATAGCGCGACCCACCGGGGACCGCGTGCACGATGATCAGATCCACGTGCCCGTCGCCGTCGACGTCACCTCTCGCAAGCCGTCTAACGTCGCCCGCATCGAGTGGGAATCGGTCGGTGATGCGAAGACGGCGATGACGGTCGATGGTGAACGAAAGCAGTGTGTCGGAGTCGGCACCCACGCCGCCCGTCGTCGTGATCCAGGATTGAGCGAAGCGGATGATATCGGCGCCGAAGCCCGGTGTCGGTGGCGCCCAGAGCCCCAATTCGTCTCCGTAGTAGATGCGGCCATCGGCATCGAGCACGACGGTCGGTCGAGGGGAGCGGCCGGGCCTGATCCACCTGACGATCGGCACATCCCGCAGCCCCATCGGTGCAGGATCAAGCATCATCCCGACACCTTGTCGTGGCCAGCTGATCCGCGAACCGTAGAGCCCTGGCGCGTTCGGCGCTGTGCCCGTGAGGGTAATGCGCTCGGATGATTCCGTGCGGATCACCTCGACTCGCCAAGGGAGTTCCAGCCATGGAGCGTGGACCGTCCGTTCTGACCATCCGGGTCGATGGGAAATAGCGGCGCTGTAAGGCGGAATCTGTCCGAACGCGATTGCCGGACTGAAGCGACAGCGATCACCGAACGGCGCGACCGCAATTGTCGTGGCCGTGCCAATCGTGCCTTCAACTTTGAATGTCACGCGCCTTGCGGCGTCAGGGGAGAGAATCAGCGCGGTCTGCCCGAGCGGACCCATCGATAGGTCCGCAATCTCGTAGTCGACTTCGGGACCCGGGACGCACTCGAGTCCCGCGAACTCGGATCGAGGCGCCGCGACGGGCGAAGGAACGATTTGGAATCGCGCGATGGTATCGGCGGCGGGACGAAGCACGCGAAGCTCCAGTCGATCGGTGGTCGCCGTGGCGATGAGCACGAATGGTTCGACGGGGCCTACGATCGGACCGTCCACGACGATCCATCCGTCGCGATCGAGCAACTGCGCGAGCGAATCGCGCAGCGCGGCGCTCCAGACGCCGCACTCACCTAGACCGCGAGCACAGAGATCTAGCGGAATGCACGGCGGAGTGGCGCTTCGATCGAGTTCGGCGAGGATCGTCGAATGAACTGCGGGCAAGACGTCCGTTTCCGGGAGCGGACGCGGGCCGGAGGATCCGATCCAGCTACACGAGAGAAGCGATCCCGAGAGCACGATTCCTGCGAGAAATGCGATGCCGATCTGTTTCATGATGGCGTCATCCTAGTGCCCCGATCGAGAAATCCGCTACACATTTTAGCGGCCCTCGCAGTCGCCAAGAGGGTGGTCTCGACATCGCTTGCCGGGAAAGAGGTGAAGCCCTACCATTCGCCCATGATCAACGCAAAGTCAGTGATTCCGGCCACGATCATCCTATCGGTTCTTCTGATCGGTTGCTCCGCGCACCAACCGCCGCGGATTCGATGGGACGGAGATCCCACGGCCGCCGCGTTTCTGGACAGTCTGGCGGCCCGGTCGACCGCCGCGGATGCGATGCGGGCCTCCCTCTTTCTGACGTTCGAGGGCGGTTTTCTCGAAGAGGACCAGCTTCGCATTCACGGACAGATGGCGCAGGTTTGGCCGGGGCGGTTTCGGCTGATCGGACAGTACGGCGCGTTCAGAAAAGTATTCGACCTTCGCGTCCGAGATGCGGACTTTCAGATCTATGACCATCGGGAACACGTGCTCTACCGCGGTGATGCCTTCGATCCGGACGCCACGTACGAGCTGGGCTTCGCGCTTCGTCCCGGTGATCTCGGCCGCCTGCTGCGCCTCGGCGGGCTCGGGCCGCTGCAGGGTGGGAGCGTGAGCGCGTTCGCGGCGGATGGAGACACGATTCGCGCGACGGTGTCGATCCCGGGCGACGAGGCCGACTGGCATTCGACCTATGAGGCGGAATCGCTCCTATTGATACGACTCGAGCGCGAGTTGGACGATCTGACGACGCTCAGGGTGACCTACGACCGCTACTCCCGTCAGGGGAAACGGTGGGTGCCCGGCCGGATCGTCGTCTCTCGACCGACCGGTGACGAGCGGGTGGAGATCGACGTTCGTCAGCTCCGATTCGAGGGTGAGATCCAGGATTCGCTCTTCGAGTTCCAGATGCCCGAGGGGGCTGAAGTCGTTGATCTTGGCCACTTCGGGGAAAAACCGATTGAAGCGCTCCACCCGAACGGCTAGCTTTTCCGCGCGAAGACATGGGTTGACGGGATAGAAGGAGGAGGAGCATTGAAGATTCTGGTGTGCGTAAAGCGAGTTCCGGACACGTCCGCGCTCATCAAAGTGAGCGCGGATGGAAAGTCCGTGGATCTCTCCGGCGTGGAGCATGTCGTCGCGCCATTTGACGAATTCGGTTTGGAGGAGGCCCTCAAGCTGAAGGAGGCCGAGGGCGGGGAAGTGGTCGCCGTGACCGTGGGTGACGAGGCGTCCGAAGAGCAGCTCCGGTCTTGCCTCGCGCTCGGCGCCGATCGGGCCGTGATCGTCAAGGATCCCGCTGCGGACGGCAGTGACGGACTGGGGATCGCCCGGATGCTGGCAGGGGTCATCGCTCGGGAAGCACCGGACATCGTGTTTCTCGGCAAACAGGCGACCGACACCGACTCGCACGCCATGGGCGCGCAGCTCTCCGTCTTGACCTCCCGGCCGTTCGCCAGCGCGATCAACTCGCTGGAGCTGTCGGGCGGCACGCTCAAGGTCACGCGGCCCATCGAAGGCGGTGCCGAGGTGATCGAGATGGCACTTCCCGCGATCTTGAGCGCCGAGAAGGGGCTCAACGAGCCGCGTTACGCGACCCTCAAGGGCATCATGATGGCGAAGAAGAAACCGATCGACGCGGTGACGCTCGCCGACCTAGGTGTCGACGCCGGAACGGTGGGTGAGGGCGCGCGCCGCGTGGTGATCGAAGGCGTGACACCGCCGCCGTCGCGGTCGGCGGGTCAAGTGATCAAGGATGTCACTCCAGAGGAGGCGGCGAAGCAGCTGCTGACACTCCTCCGGGATGAAGCAAAGGCTATCTAGGGGGGGAGTGTCATGGCCCAGGACGTCATCTTTTTCGGAGAACAACGAGGCGGCGCCTTTCGGAAGGCCGCCTTCGAAGCCGCGACCGTGGCGCGGAAGCTCGCCGATGCCTACGGCGGCAAGTGCCACGGTGTCGTCATCGGCGACGGCGTTTCGGGGATTGCCGGGGATCTCGGTCGCTACGGTGCGGATGAGGTTCACGTGATCGAAGACGCGTCGTTGGCGCTCGTCGCGCCCATAGCTTACGCCGAAGCGTTTGAAACGGTTTGCCGAAACCTCTCACCGGCCGCGATCATCTTCACCACCACGGCGATGGGAGAAGACCTCGCCGCCATGGTGGCCGCGCGTCTCGGCGCCGGATACGTATCGGATTGCGTCGAGGTGGAGCCCGGTGACAACAACACACCGCGGGTCACGCATCCGACGTATGCGGGCAAGGTCATCACGACCTACACGTTTCAGGGGGATTTCCCCGCGGTCGTCGGCCTACGTCCCGCCACGTTCACGCCTGTCGAGAACGCCAAGGAAGCGACCGTGACGCCGGTGGCGTTCCAGCCGTCGGAGCAGGCGTTTGCCTCCAAGGTCGTCGATGTGCAGGCCCCGGAAGGCGGCAAGATAGACCTCTCCGAGGCAACCGTGGTTGTGAGCGGCGGCCGCGGCATGAAGGGGCCGGAGAACTTTCATGTCATCGAGGAGCTGACCGACGCGCTTGGCGGAGCGACCGGCGCCTCGCGGGCCGCGGTCGACGCGGGCTGGATCGATCACTCGCATCAGGTCGGCCAGACCGGGCGAACGGTTTCCCCGGATCTCTACATCGCGTGCGGAATATCGGGTGCGATTCAGCATCTGGCCGGGATGAGTTCATCGCGCGTCATCGTCGCGATCAACAAAGATCCGGACGCTCCGATCTTCAGCGTCGCGGACTACGGGGTGGTGGCTGATCTGTTCGAGATCGTCCCGCTACTCACCGAAGGCGTTCGGACGATGAAAGCGGAATGAGACACGTCGGGTCCGGCGGCGGCGGTCGCTCGCCGGACCCCTCGAAAGGGGTCTCATGACGAACAAACCGCTCCAGCCGAAACCCGTCTCCGAATCCCGCGTCGTGATGTCCGAGCTCATCCTTCCTAACGATACGAACGTTCAGGGCAACGCGCTCGGCGGGCGGATCATGCATCTCATCGACATCGCGGCGGCGATGTCGGCGCAACGCCATTGCCGGCGCGATGTCAACACGGTGCATATCGATCGCATCTCCTTCCGGAATCCCGTACCGCTCGGCCATCAGGTCATCCTGAAGGCGCAGGTCAATCACACGGGGCGATCATCGATGGAGATCGGTGTGAAGGTCTGGTCCGAAGATCCACGCACTGGTGAGCGACGGCACACCTCCAGCGCCTACCTCACCTTCGTCGCGCTCGATGACGATCGTCGACCCGTTGAGGTTCCGCCCGTTTTGCCGGAGTCGGACGTGGATCGCCGCCGCTTCAGTGAGGCCGAAGAGCGGCGCGCCACGAATCTCGCGATGCGCACCAAGCGCGGCGGTGGGTGACGGCATGGGACGCGTTCGGTCGCTATTCTCCTCAACCGCGCGCCGGGCCTCGACCGCGAGGCGGCGCGGCTTCGTCTTCGTCTTCGTTCTCTTCGTCCTCGTTCTCTTCGTCGTCAACTTCGTGAACTGGCGTATGTACAGGGGAATGCGGGACACGCTCGATGGCGAGCTCGGGGAACGCCTCAAGGCCATCGCGGCCGCGGCGACACAACCGATCGATCCCGGATACATCGCCGAAATCCGCGAGGATCCGGAAGGGGCGATCGGCGCGTTCATCGTCTTTGATCAGTTCGAGCGGCTGCGCAACGAACTGGATGTCGCCAATATGGTCCTTCTCGATCTGGACGGTCGCACCCTGGTCGATCTGGGAAGGACCGTTCCTCCGCTCGCGTCGCATCCCCTGTCGGTGCTGCATGCCGAGGCGTTCGCGGCCGCCAAGAGCGGGATCGAGGCGACGAGCGATCTCTACGAGTCGCTGGGGCAGTACTACAAGAACGGCTATGCGCCCGTTCGGGACATCGACGGTCACGTGACGGGCATCGTCTCGGTGGAGGTCGGCGCCGGTTTCTTCGACGCGCTCGACCGCGTGCGTCACACCGTGTGGGTCGTCAACGGTGCCAGCGTCGTGGCGATTCTGATCCTCGGCGCGGCGTTCTATCGACTGCTCCGCGTGCGCGCGCGACTCGATGAAACGCTTCGACGGACCGAGACCCTCAGCCTGATGGGGGAGATGGCGGCGAGCGTCGCCCACGAGATCAAGAACCCTCTCAGCATCATCCGCGCGGCCGCGGAGCGAATCCGAAAACGGGTTGGAACGGGCGAAGAGATCTTCGACTACATCCCGGAAGAGGTAGACCGTCTCAATGCTATACTCGGCACCTATCTGGATTTCGCGCGGGGAGGCGCAACGGCCGCGGAAGGCGGTCGCTGTGATGTCGGCGAGGTTGTCGAATCGGTGTTGCGGCTCGTCCGCCGCGACCTCGTGTCCGGTGGGATCCACGTAACGGAATCTCTCACCCCTCCGCTTCCCGCGGCGCTTCCGGCAAGCAACTTGCAACAGGTGCTTCTGAATCTGGTCGTGAACGCGCGCCGGGCGATGCCGGACGGAGGCGAATTGGTGCTCAGCGGACGACGCGACGGGAAGCACATCGAGGTCGAGGTCAGGGACACAGGCGCGGGGATAGACGCCTCGGACCTAGATCGCGTGTTCCAGCCGTTCTACTCGGGCGAGGAGAGCGGGAGCGGGCTCGGGCTCGCGATCGTTCAGCGCGTCGTGGAAGATGCGGGCGGGCGCGTCGGGATCGAGAGCGAGGCCGGACGCGGAACGAGGGTTTCGCTCCGCCTTCCCGCTGCGG
This sequence comes from uncultured bacterium, assembly GCA_964486455.1. Classification (GTDB taxonomy): domain Bacteria; phylum Eisenbacteria; class RBG-16-71-46; order CAZAMP01; family CAZAMP01; genus CAZAMP01. The sequence continues at coordinate 70,232 of CAZAMP010000010.1, forward strand.
GCGACGACCAATCGGATTGAGCGGACACCAGAGAAGGATACGGCGATGCGGATACTAGTAGTCGACGACGAAGCGAAGATGACGACCCTTGTGGCAGAGGCGCTTACCGATGACGGGCACGAGGTTCAAACGGCGCGCAACGGTCGCCAGGCGATCGACATCCTGGCCGGAGACGTGTTCGAGATGGTCGTTACGGATCTCAAGATGCCGCCACCGGACGGTCTCGAACTCCTCAAGCACTGCAGACAGCTTTCGGACCCGCCCGAGGTTGTGATGATGACCGCCCACGGAACGGTCTCGAACGCGGTCGTAGCGATGAAAGCCGGGGCGTACGACTATCTATCAAAGCCGTTCGAGCTGGAGGAGGTCGTCGCTCTGGCGTCGCGTGTGCAGGAGCTTCGTACGGTACGGACCGACCGCGCGTCTTTGAAGGAGGAAAACCTCCGCCTCGTTGAGCGTCTGGGCGATGCGAGCGCGGCGTTCGAGGGCATCATCGGTGACTCGCCGGCCATGGAGGAGGTGTTCGCGCTCGCGCGACGCGTCGCGGAAGCGGATGCAACCGTCCTTGTTCGAGGCGAGAGCGGCACCGGAAAGGGACGATTGGCGCGCGCCATCCATGAAGCTAGCCCGCGCGCCGCGCACCCGTTCGTGAAGATCAACTGCGGTGCGCTTCCGGAGACGCTGCTCGAAAGTGAGCTCTTCGGTCACGAGAAGGGAGCGTTCACGGGGGCCGTGCGCCAGAAGCCCGGACGCTTCGAGATCGCCGACGGCGGCACCGTTTTCATGGATGAAATCGGCGAGGTCAGCCCGGCCATTCAGGTGAAGCTCCTACAGGTGCTCGAGGAGAAGTGCTTCACCCGCGTCGGCGGCACGCAGACGTTGAAGAGCGATGTTCGTTTGCTCGCCGCGACCCACCGTGATCTGGACGCGATGATCCGCGAGGGGGAGTTTCGGGAGGATCTCTACTATCGCCTGAACGTGTTTCCGATCGAGTTGCCCCCACTTCGCGCGCGGGGAAACGACATCGTGCTGCTCATTCGTCACGTTCTTGCCCGGAAGGGGCGTAGGCCCGAACAGATCAGTGCGCTCGCCGTCGACTTTCTGCTCGGCCACGAGTTCCGTGGAAACGTTCGAGAGCTGGAGAACCTGCTCGAGCGCGCCCTCATCCTCGCGGGCGACGAAGAGATCACGGCCGAGCACTTCCCTTCCCTCGCGGGCGCTCGGGCGGAGGCCGGCGTGGCCGAGCGGGCGACGCTGAAGATTCCGGACGACGGGATATCCCTCGAAGAGGTCGAGCGGGGTCTCATTGTCCAGGCGCTCGAGAAGGCCGGCGGCAACAAGAGCCAGGCGGCGCGCCTTCTCGGAGTGACCCGCCGGACGCTTTACTCGCGCCTGGAGAAGCACGGGCTCATGGCGGGTGGGGCGCCGGACGGCTAGGCCGATGCTGGCGAGAAACTGCCCATGGAGGGGCATCCCGGGCAGAAGATGTCCCGATCGGGTCACCTTCCACGGCGCTGGAGGCGCCTCGGGGCGCCTATCCCATTGATAGGAAAGGGGAAAACCCGAGCGAGTGGGGAGGGCAGAGTGGCACGAGGCGTGCATAGTTTGGAAGTGTTGAACATCTCAGGGCAGCAGGAGTGAGTCTAATGCAACGTTTCAAGCCGACAATTCTCCACTGGGCGCTGCTACTCACGGCGTTCGGGCTGACCTTCGCGGCGCCGGTCGCGTGGGGACAGGACATCCAAGCCCGGCTTGGGCGTGAGATCGAGATGACGGACGACATCATCGAACAGGCCCACGAAATCGTCCACGAGGCGCTGGGGCCTTTGCCACGCCAGATTCTCAATGAGGCAAGAGAGCTTCAGCGGAGGGCAAAAGACGCCTTCCTTTCCGTCGATGAAGCCGGCAACCACAAGCGCGCGGCGGCCTTGACGATCAAGGCCCGAAAGCTGGCGCTTCGAGCAATCGAGATCACCAAAGCGCAACGGCGGCTGCTGGAGCGGGTCCGGCAACTGATTGCCGAGAACCGCGAGCTGGTCGCCCGCGCCCGCGATCTGGTGGCGCAGTCGGGGAGTCCCGAGGCGGAGCGCCTCCTGGACGCGGGGCTGCATCAATTCTCGCGCGGGCAACGCGCATTCCACAATCGTGAGTTTCGCCAGGCTGTTCGACTAACGCTTCTCGGGCGCGATCTCGTGCTTCGGGCGATTCGTATCGCCGACGGCGGCGGTGCGGTCGACCGGGCCGCGATTCGCGACGAACTCGAACGGACCGATCAATTCTTACGCGAAGCGAAGTCCTGGGTGGATGACGACCGGGTGACGCGGGTACGATACGAGGAGGCCGAACGCCTGCAAGAGCAAGCGAGGCGTCATCTCCGAGCGGATCGTCTCCGTGAAGCCCGACGGTTCACGCTGAACGCCCGCGACGCCGCAATCAAGGTCCTGCGCGTCGGAAGCGACGCGCCGCAGAGAGAGGATGTTGTTGCGGCGATCGACCGGGTTGCGGGAAAGCTCGAGGTCTTGGGGCCTGAGCTGAGACGCAGCGGTGAATCGAGCGTTGTCCGTCTCGTCAATCAGGCCGAAAGGCACCTGAAGAAGGCACGGGACGCGCTCGCCGACGGGGCCATGAAGATCGCGCTCGCGGAAACCCAACTCGCAGCCTCACTGCTCGGGCAGGCGGAAGATCGTAATCCGTAGGTTCCTGCCGCGAAAGTTGGCTGAACGTTGGGTATGGGTCGCAAGCGCAGTGCGCTCAAACGCGCTCCGGTCGGGCACGGGCCCACCTGGGTTGTTTCGCTTCTTGTACCCGTGTCCGGCCGGGCATTCCCCCACCGCCGTCTCTTGACGGCGGTGCTTTGTTTCGTCCCGCCCCTTTGCCTTGTCGCCCCGACCGCCGACTCCGGCCTGCCGCTCAGTTTCGAGGTCGGATATCAACTCGAGGTGTTCAGCGAATCGTTCGGCAGTGGCGACCTCTTCTTCGATCTCGACGATGTCCTCGATCCCACTCAAGAAGACGAGTCGTTCCGCATCCGGAGCGATGAGGTCCTCCACGGCAGCTACGTTGACGTGGTCTGGGAGCCCGATCCCATGGAGGATCGGCGTGTCGACTTCGACGTGGAGCTGAACGAACGGGACGCCACCGCCGATCTCGAAATGGTCTATGCGGTGAAGCCCGCAGATGGGTGGTCGATCACCGGCGATGGTCGCTCGCGCACGCAATTCGGATTGAAGAATGATGACGACAGCCGTGACGTTCTCTTGGGGGCGGGCGCGGAGGTCGAACGTGAAATCTCGTGGCTGGGAGAGCTTACCCTGCGCGCGGAGCACGAGCTGTCCCGCGTGAGCGGTGACTCGCTCAGCCAGATCTATGACTACGATCTCACGTCGATCTCGGGCAAGTTCAGTCGCGAGATCGGGCGGGCCACCGGTGTTCTGCGACTCGAGCGTGCCTACAGACACTCACCGAACGATGCGTCAACGATGGTGTCGGGTCTCGGGGACTACGAGAGGACGCGCGCGGAGCTGCAGGCGTATCGCTATGCCTTCGATGGATGGGACTATGACGTGCGTCTCTCGGGCGCCATGCGAGACTACGACGAGACCGTGGCCTCGAGCCCGAGCAACCGCGAGGGGATTGCCTCGTTGACGACGAGCCGGGACATCGGAAGAGACCTCGCGATCGTCACCGACGGTGAATACCAGATCATCGACTATGAGGCGCAAGGCGACGACGTCAGCTCCGTTGTGTACTACGACTACATCTTCGGCCGCGCCGAGGTGGGGCTCTCCTGGTTCACGCTCGCCGGCCTGTCCGCGGAGCTTTGGGCCGGAGGAGAGTGGCTGCGGCCCAAAGAGGACGCGGCCAACGGGTACGATCAATCCAGAGTCCGCATCAAAGCCGGGTACGTCGGTCTGGGAGACCTCTGGGTGGACCTCGAAGAGAGCATGGGATACCGGAACTACCTGGGCACCGGATCCAGCGCGGGCTTCCTCACGGGAGAAGGTGCATTCAGCCTCGATTCCAGCGATTTCTTCTACAGCGAGACGACGCTGCTCGCGAGCTTTGCCTGGCGTCGTTTCGTGGCGGACGCGACCGCGCAATACTCGATCGAGAATCACGACTCCGACGCCGATGACGTGGCGTTCCTTCTCTTGAACATGCGCCTGGGCATGCGTTTCTGATCCGTTCCCCATGCAGAGATGCCATATCGGGTCGTAGTTGTAGCAATCAATAGAATTTAGTATACTGCGTGGTGCCGTCTGGACTCGAACTCGAGGGAGGTCGGACCATGCGTTCATTCCTGTCGGTCACGCTCGTCTCCACTTTCCTGTGCTTCTGCTCGGTCAACGCCGCCACGTGGATCGTCGATCAGTCGGGTTCCGGAGACGCCACGACGATCCAGGAAGGGATTGACCTCGCGTCCCACGGGGACACGGTCCTCGTGAACCCGGGTACATACTCGGACCGAATCCGCTTCGATGCCCCATGGGGAGAGCGGGTGGCCAATTTCGTGATGAAGGCGGGTGTTTCAGTAATCTCGGCGGATGGGCCGGCGGAGACCGTCATCGACGGAGTTGGACCCGCTCCCTATAACGTCTTCGTTCCCCAAAATGTCGAGCCCGACTGTCTGCTCGAAGGCTTCACCCTGCGAGGGTCACTCACGGGCGTGTATGTCTACAAGTCGTCTCCGACCATCCGGGGCAATCTCTTCAAGCATCATCGTTTCGAAGCCGTGCAAATGCGTGAGGCATCGCCGCACATCATCTCGAACACGGTCGCGTGGGTCGGGGAATACGGCATCAGAGGGCACATGTACTCGACGCCGGTCGTTCGGCGGAACATCGTCGTCAACGGCGGCTATGCCGGAATCTACTGCCCGTATCCGGGCACGGTCGTCGAATGCAACAACGCGCACGGCAACGGGGTCGACTTTCTCGATTGCGGTGATGACCCGACGAACTTCTCAGAAGATCCGCTCTTCTGCGATCTTCACATGGGCGACTACAGGCTCGACGTAGCCTCACCCTGTACGCCGGAGCATTCCCCCACCGGCTGCGGTTTGATCGGCGCGTTCGCTTCCGGATGCGGCGTCGTCGCTGTTGACGAGGCGCCGATCGTCACGCCGACGAACTACCTGACCTATGTGCTCCCGAATCCATTCGCGGGTCTCGTGAGGATCGGCTATGCGACGCCGGAAGGCGTTCCGTTCACGTTGGGTGTCTATGACATCGCGGGGAGGGAGCTGCGCTCATTTCGCCCGTCATCGAGCACGGGCGCAGTGACGTGGGACGGAACCACGGCGGGCGGCATGGCCGCGGCCGTGGGCACGTACTACATACGCCTGCGTGTGGGCGAGAAGAGCGAGACGACACGCGTGGTGCTGATGCGTTAGCCCTTCACCGCCAGGTAGCCCATCCTCTTTCCGAGGTACGTCGGGATCCAGCGGAGCGCCTTTTGCAGCAGCGCGGTCGGTTTCAACTTGACGGGAAGCGTGTTCCCTAGCGTCGAGGCGAAGAGACGGGGCGTGAGTCCGACACCGCGTAGAAGACGCGCGAGCTCCATCGGACTGAACTCGTATTCATACCCGAAGTCCGCGTCGCCCTTTCGCTGCGCGCGGCGGCTCCAGATCGTGTAGGGGAGATTCCAGCGATTCGGCGCGGTCACGACCATCGATCCACTCGACTTCAGCACGCGCGCCATCTCCGACAGCGCCATGCGCCGCGCCTCTTCGGTCGGCAGGTGATCCAGCGTAGAGAACGCGGTCACGACGTCGAACTCACCGTCGGCGTACGGGAGATCCGTGACGTCCGCCACTTCGTACTCGACCCGCCCGGCGTACTCCGGAGATAGCTCGCGATCGGTGACATCGCGGGCGACCTGAATGACGTTTTCATTAATGTCGATCGATACCCATCGGGAGACTTTCCACGCGTTCGTGATCTCATCGAGGGGAAACGAGCATCCGATGTTGAGCAGGCTGCCCCCGCGCGAGAGACCGTGGCGAAGGAGCAGCTGATCGGTCTGCATCTTCGAGAGGTTGTAGTCCCACGAATCGCGAGGGTCGTGCGCGGCCCACGAGGCGGATTGCGCGTCGTATGCGTCTCGAACGACGGATTCGCGTCTGTCGTTCTCGTTGCCGGTCGTCATGTCGGTTCTCCCCCGAGGTCGAGCGTTCGCGCAAAGGCGAGGCATCGTGCCATCGGCCAGCGCGGGCTTCCGATTGGGACATGAATTCTGAGATCGGCAATGGGCGGTGGCCCGCTGACGACCTCCACCTCCACCGGTTCCGCCCCCGCGAGTCGCAAGGCCCGGCAGCCGGGATGAAACGGTCCGGCCGGCGCGCCACCGGTCAGGACGAGCAACTCCGCCGCCCCGGAGCCGGCTGGCAGCAACGCGAAGCGCGCGGCAACATCGTTGAGAAGTCCAGTCGCTGCGCCGCAATCCGGGATGTGAATGGTCTCGCCACCCATGGCCTCGGCGCGTCGCAGGAGATAGATGAAGTGCGCGGCAAGGACGACGCGACCGGCCAGCTTCTCGTCTCGGCGCGCGATGGCCACCGCGCGGTCGGCGTGCCAGACATCGGGTTTCGTCGGGGCGCCCGCGAGCGCCACCGGTGTACCGGCCGGGTACCCGCTGACCGCGCCGCCCGCCGACAAGATCGTCCCGACGAACGGGGTCATCGCCGGTGCGCCCGAAAGCGGTGTGTCGGCCTGGGCGACGTCGCCCACATTGATTGCGGCACCCGACTCGCTCACGCTCCGTCCTCCGCGAATAGCTGATGCTCGATCTCGATTCCCCACACGAGCGCCGCCTCTCCGTCACGCGCGCCCGCGAGATCACCCGGCTCGGACGTCCGCAAGTAGTCGGCGAACGCCGTGAGCTCTCGCTCGAATCCCTTGTCCGGTTTGTCGAGTCGTATCGACGCGTCGATGTCACCCGCGACCTTCAGAGTGACAAAGTCGTCGAGCGCGAGCGCTATCTCGCCGCTCAAGAGCTCGAAGCGCTCCTTCGGGAAGTCGGCGCGGCCGAGGTCGCTGTAGAGCAGGGTTCCGATGCTCCCGGACGCGAAGGTGAACGTTGCCGTGGCATTGTCGATGATTCGGTGACCCGAGTGCGTCCAGGTGCCGCCTCGTGCCGTCACGTCGGTGATCTCTTCGCCCACGATCCAGCGCAGGAAGTCGATGAAGTGACAAGCCTCGCCAATGATTCGTCCGCCGCCCAGCTCGGGATCGTACACCCAATGCTCGGCCGGCAGATAGGTGCCCGCCACCCGGAACAGCATCTGGATCGGTGTTCTTCGTCGCGCCGCGTACTCTCGGAAGCGCGTTGCGAGCAGGCTGTGGCGACGGTTGAAGCCGATCGCGAACGGGAGCGCGCGCCGCTCTACCACCTCGCGTACCGAGGCCGCGTCGCCCGGTGTGAGGGCGATCGGTTTCTCGAGGAACACGCCCTTACCGGCGCTCAGGCACTCGCGGGCCAGGCGGGCGTGCGTGTCGTGACGCGTGAAGATGAAGACGGCCTGGACCGCCTCCTCCTCGAGCGCGGCATCCAGACGGTCGGCCGTCTTGCCGATGCCGAACCGTTCGCCAATCTCCTTCGCCCGGCGCGATTGTCGTCCGATGAGCCATCGGACGTCGTAGCGGTCCGAGCCGGCCAATGCCGGAAGATGGACCCGCTTCGCGAAATCACCGTGTCCGACGACGGCGACCGGAATGGCGGCCGGCTTCGTCCGCACGTTGGGAGCCGACGTCTCGCTGGACGCCGCGGTCGAGGCATCGTGAGCCGTCGCGACGGCAGAGACCTCATCGTACGTGAGAACCGAGGCGATGATCCGATCTCCCCGCCGAATGAGATCATCGTAGGCCCGTTCCGGCGCGTCAAAGGATACGCGTCCCGTGATCAATTCCGACGGCGCAATGGCGCCGGTCGCGGCGAGACGCAGGAACTCATCGAAGTTTCGCTGCTCGCTCCATCTCGACGATTCCGTCGCGAGCGGGCGGCAACCCTCCTCGATCTCATCGTCGTAGCGGCCGGGGCCGTAGGAGCGTGAGATCAGGACGTCCGCTTCCTTGCGATACAACTCTCCTCGTGGCAGCGACATCCCCGTCGCTCCGACGAGCACGACGCGACCGTGAGGAGCCACGAGCGCGGACGCGAGCTCAACCGGTCCGGAAGAGCTCGCGGCCGCGGCGACGAGGACCGCGTCGGCACCGCGACCTTCCGAGACTTCCTGCGTGACGTGTCTCAGTATCGGATCGTTCGGCCCGAAGGTCCGCTCGGCACCGAACGAGATCGCCAGCTCTCGGCGCGCCTCAATCGGGTCGACACCGATGACCGTGACACCGTAGGCACGCAGGATCTGCACGGCCAGAAGACCGATCAGGCCCAGCCCCACGACGGGGATGACGTCGCCGGCGCCCGCGGCGGTGCGGTGAACGCCGTGCAGCGCGATGGCGCCGATGGCGGTGAAGGCGGCCGTCTCGTCATCCACCGATTCGGGAATGAGCGCAACCATCGACGCCGGAAGCTTCATGCGGTCGGCATGCGGGTGTCCCGCGCAGGCGACGCGGTCCCCCTCCGTGAACCCGGACTGCTTTCCGGCGGATTCGACCACGCCGGCCGAGGCGTATCCGAGCGGCCATCGCTTGCGAAGGCGGTCAGTGAACGGAGCGCCCGTGGGCGACTCGCCCCGAAGTGTTCTCAGGAGGAGGCCCGAGCGATGAAGATCTCTGACCCGACGCCAGATGTCCTCTTCGTCTCTCGCGCGCGAGAGGAGCGATCGTCGATTTCGCCGGAGACCCTGCGTCTCGGTTCCCGTGCTAATGACGCTCCGCCGCGTCCGCACGAGGAGCTCACGGTCACCCACCTTGGGTTCCGGCGCGTCCAGATGTCGAACGCGACCCTTGAGATCGAAGTAGAGGATTCTCACTCTTTACGGCCTCTTCTCGCCCGTAGTCCATGCGCTGAGCGCGAGGAACATCCATGCCTGTCCCCATCGCATCATCGGCAAGCGACCGGTTCGACGGGGCGACCAGTGAGTGTAGAAGAAACCGGCCGGGTCCTGAAAGGTCTCTCGGGCCCAAACGAGAAGAGACTCCGCCCGTGCGGTTGCCCCGGCGTCGATGTCGCGAAACGCCAGGAGCGTCAGCAGGGTCTCGGCGACCGAGTGCACATTCACGGGATGTGCCCGCGTCTCGGTCGCGGTGGGCGCGGCGCCGGCGAGGAGATGATCGACGAAGAAGCGATAGCCACGCTCCGCGACCTCGCGAAAGGAGGAGCGACCGGTCGTCTCGTGCGCCCGAAGCAACATGCGAAGGTTGAAGCCGGTGTGGTACGGATCCACGGTCCGCTTTCGCCGCCCACGGTCGGGCGGTCCCCAATAGTCCCACGCGCCGCTCGGTTCCTGGTCGTCGATCGTGTAGCGGAACGCGCGCTCGCCGAGCTCGACCCAATCCGGCCTGCCGAGTGTCGATCCCGCCCAGAGCAGAAACTCGGCGGCCAAGAGGTTGGCGTTGTGAACGTGCATCGAATCGATCGGTGTGTAGGAGAAGCAGTGTGCCGCTTCGGTCTCCGCGAGTCGATTCAGGGCCCCCGCGAGAAACTCGCCGATCGCTGACAGTCGCTCCCGATCATCATCGGTGGGGGAGATGGCATGGCGGAAGCGGATGGCGTCCGCGACGATCGTCGTGACGACCGCGGACGGAGTACCTGCCGGGATGAAGCGTTGGCTCTCCCAATGGAATGGATACCCCCAGGAGAGCCCGATGGGATGGTCGCTCGGATGGCCGAACAGCCACTCGAGGCGGCGGGCGGCCTCGGTGCCGGCAGCCGGGTCTCCGTCCCTCGCCAGCATGAGGTAACTCCGCGCGAAGAGCCCCATCCCTTTGGCGTTGATCGCAGGTCGCACGCGCGCGAGCCTGCGTGCCGGCCCCGGCCAGCGCTGCTCGAAGCGGTAGGCGAGATCGAGGAAGGCGCGGTCCAGCCAACGACCCGACCTGGCACGCCGGGAAAGCCGCAGGTAAAAGGGATGGGCGCGTACGTCGAACGGGTCGTATCCGGCCCAACCCTGCGTCTCCACCCAGGAGCGCAGCCTGCTCAAGCTCCTGCCTGCGAGTCCCGACATCGTCACGGTATCTGTTCCTCCAAAGCGGTGCGAAGATAGCGACCCGCCGCGGAAGCCGCAACATCCGCCCCGAGTTGACCGGCCGTCTCGGCGGCCACTATGCTGGATCGCCTGACGATCTCGGAGGGAGGTGGCTTCTTCATGCGGGTTCCGCGAAACGTGTTTCTGACCGCGCTCGGGTTCGGCGCTTTGTGGGTCATCTACGGGCAACTTTCGCCCGGCACGTTCAACGACGACGACATCGTCCACTACTTCATGGCGAGGCAGAGCCTCGACGATCCGTCACTCTGGATCAGCCTGTGGGGACGCCCGCTGCACACGTTTCTCTACGCCCTACCCGCGGGGCTCGGATACTGGGCGGTCGAGCTTCTGACGGCGGTGATCTCGGCATTGACGCTCGTCATGACGTACAAGCTGGCCGTCGCGGCCGGGGTACGCTCGCGATTCGCCGCGCTCCTCTTCACGGCGTTTCAGCCGTTCTTTTTCAAGCTGGGGTTTTCCTGTCTGGTCGAGCCGCTGGGCGGGCTCGTTCTGACGACGGGTCTCTGGGCGATGTTGGTACGCCGCGACCGGGTCGCGGCCTGCATGGCCGGCCTGTTGCCGCTCACTCGCTTCGAGCTGATCTTCGTCGCGCTGTTCGTTCTCGTGCCCGCGGTGAAGCGACGTCCGCGCGCGGCGCTGCTGATCGCCGCCGTCCCGATGTTCGTCTGGAATCTCGCCGGGTGGTTCTTCGAGGGCGATCCGCTGTGGCTCCCGGCGCAGCTCCTGGGAGGACACTTCACGCGTTCACTCGCGGCACAGCCGCTCGCGCACTATTTCAGGAGCCTTCCGATGGTCATCGGAGGCGCGATCCTGCCGCTCTTCATGCTCGGGCTCTTTCCCGATACCGATCGATCACGCGGCGGCGCGGCGAATCGGCTGCGCGGTCTGTTCGTCGTGCATCTGTTGGTCCTGGCGTTTCTCGCGTGGAACATTCACGCGATCGGGGGAAGCGTCGGTTATCTCCGCCACCTCGTCTCGCTGGGACCGGTCATCGGCATCCTGGCCGCGCTCGGTTTCGATCGATGGGGGGGCGAGGGTGGCGAGAGTCCGGGCCGCGCGGCACGGCTCGCGCTTATCATGTCGGGCCTTGCGCTCGCGCTCGTCATTCCGGTTTTCCAGGTGCAACGGTACGTATGGGAGCACCCGGTGATCTTCGGTCGTGACGTCACCCTCTTCGGCGCGAATCCGTGGGGGAGTTTGGATCGCGCGCTTCCGGCGTCCTGGTTCTGGCCGGTGGCGGCGCTGGCGGGAGTTCTCTGTCTCATCGTCTGGCGCCGTCGTCCACGCGCGGGGCTCCGCGGTGTCGTGCTGAGTGCGGCGTTGGCGACGCTTCTGACCGAGATCCCGATCGGTCTCGATGCCGAGCGGCTCGCGATGAAGGACGCCGCGGACTGGGTGGCGCGATACGCCCCGCGTCGTGTGGTCGCCGTGAACCATCCGTGGTTCTTCTTCCTCGGCAACTACGATCGGTTCGACGGGAACCGCTTTCCCACGCTCAACCACGAGACGCTGGACCGCCTATGCCCCGGCTCCTTCGTCATATGGGAAGATCACTACAGCCCACGACTCTCGGGTGATGTCCGGCTTCAGCACTTCGCGGATCATCCGGAGCGCTATGCGCCGCGCGCGCGGGGGTTCGTGTCGGACGCCTTCAAGTTCGTCATCTTCGAGGTTGTCGCCGATGGAGGAGCGTCGTGAGCTACTGGGCGCAAAAGCGAGTCCCATCTCTACGCGCGGAGCTCGTCGCGCGACTGCCCGACGACATCCCTCGATGGAAAGTCGCCTACTGGCAGTTTCAATACGAGCTGACGCAGGCATTCATCATTCCGTTTCTTCGCGATCGATCCGCGCTTCCGAGGACGGGTCGGATCCTGGAGGTCGGGGCCGGGGAAGGCGGTTGTCTGGCGGCGCTGGCCGAGACGACGAACCTGCCGGCGGAAGCGCTCGAGCTTTCTGCGCCGCGCGCGGAACTGGGACGACGCCTGAACGCGGTGATGACCGACGGCGAGCTCAACATCGTCGTCGGCGACATCGCGAGCGCATCGGATCACAAGGCGCTCAAGCCGCCCTACACACTGGTTCTTCTCAGAGACGTCATCGAGCACGTCGTGGCGCTCGATGCGGCGCTGGAGAACTGCCGCGGACTGCTCGCAGACGACGGGGCCGTTCTCATGACGTTCCCGCCCTACCTTTCGCCCTACGGAGCACATCAGCAGATTCTGAGTCGCGCCTGGATGCGGCTGCCGTGGATCCAGCACCTGCCGCCGTTCAGGGACTGGGTGCGTGGAAAGGAGCCGATCAAAGGCAAGCAGGACGAGATCCTGGAACTCGGTCGCTGCCGGCTCACCCTCGCGCGCTTCGAAGGGGCGGTTCGCAAGGCGGGCCTCGATCCACTCGCGGCCCAGCGTTACTTGATTCGTCCGGCGTTTCGATACCGGTACGGTTTGCCTGTGGTTCCGGCCGGCTTTCTGGGTAGAATGCCGGGACTCCGGGAACTCGTCGTAACCGGTGCGTGGTACCTGCTGCGAGCGCGATAGATGCGCACGTCTCCACGTCCGTCGCAGACAGGGCACTCGCAATTCCGATTTGGGAGCGCATGTCACCGACACTAAGAAAGCTCGTCCCCTCGAACCTGCGACTCAGGCTTCTCGCCCTTGGGCTCGCGCTCCTCACTTACGGCACCGTCTATCTCGAGAGCGAGCACGAACAGGTCCTGACGATCCCGTTGGTCGTGGCCAACATCCCGGTCGATCGCATTCCCATTGAATCGCTTCCGACGGACGTCCGCGTGCGGACGGTCGCCGAGGGGCGAGTTCTTGCGAGGATCTTCCTGGCCGGTGTGGAACGCGACGCGCTCTACGCGGTTGCCCGCGTGCCTACCGGTGCGGAGAAGGTCGAGATCGATCTCGGTCCGGCGGACGTCGTGGTTCCGCTGGGACTCGGGCTTCGCATCGTCGAGGTGGTCTCGCCGACGCACCTCTCGTTCGTGCTGGAAGAGCTTGTGCACCGAAACCTTCCGGTGACCGCGGATGTGAGCGGCGATCTGCCGGAAGGATATGTGTTGAGCGGCATAACCGCGTTGGAGCCGCCGAACGTGCGGGTGAGCGGTCCCCGATCGCTCGTCGAAAGACTCGATGAAATACGCACCGAGTCCGTCGATCTCGCGGATCGCCGAAATCCTTTCAGTGCTGTCGCTCCCCTCGTCGTTGGCGCGCGGCTGACGGCGGAACCTTCCTCGGTGCAGATCAGTGCCGACGTCGAGCCGACGAAGCAGATCCAGCTGGCCGGGATAGGTGTCGTCTTCAGGAATCGGGGGCGTCTCGTTGCATCGTCCGATCCACCAGCCGGCAGCGTCACACTGCTCGGCCCGAGTAGTCGCCTCAACGATCTCACCGCCCTTCACGCCGAGGGGGAGGCGACGGGGCTGACGATTGTTTTGGACGCGACGGGACTCGGCCCGGGGACACATGAGGTCAGCCCTATTGTCGAGCTCGCCGGGAATCTGAGGCTCCTGGCCGTTGAGCCGCCCCGCTTCGCGCTGACATTGCGCCAACGCTAGCCGGCTTTGGATAGCTCCATTGGCCCCAAGGGGTTAGTCCAGATTTTCTCTTGACACCCGAAAAATCAGCGTGCTAGCGTGCCCTTGTCTAATGTGTTATGCGGCTTTGGGATATGACGTCTGGCTTCTCACCGCCGGTTACCATGCAGGAGGGAGGGTGTCATGACCAAGGCAGATTTGGTCGATGAGATTGCTGAGCGAACTGGTCTGACGAAGAAGGATGTTGCGGAAACGGTTGATGAGTTCCTGGAGGCGGTCTCGCGGGCGCTGGAGTCCGGCAAGCACATAGAAATCAGGGGCTTCGGCACGTTCAAGGTCAAAGACCGCAAAGCCCGCATCGCCCGCAACCCGCGCACCGGCGAGGCGGTTCAGGTTCCGAGTCGCAAGGTCCCTGTTTTCAAGGTCTCGAAAGAGCTCAAAGACAAAGTCGCTTTGGGTTAGGGTGCCTCGGCGTCCGAATCAGTCCCGAGAGCCTCGCAAAAGGACCATCCGTAACAGGTGGGTCAAGGTTACCGCCATCGCCGCCACGTAGGTGAGGGCGGCGGCCGATAGCACCTGCCGACCGGCCTTGATCTCGCTTGCCGCCAGGATTCCATTCGATCGCAGCGCGTTCATCGCGCGCGACGACGCATTGAACTCCACCGGTAGCGTCACCGCCTGAAACACGACCGCGAGCGAGAAGAGCATGATGCCGACGTCCATGAGCGTCTTTCCGCCCGCGCCCTGGACGAAGAAGAAGCCGGCGATGAAGACGGGGAAGGCGAGCATCGACCCGAGGTTTGTGATCGGCAGGATGGCGTGGCGGAACCGCAGCGGTGCGTAGCCCTTGGAGTGCTGGATCGCGTGTCCGACCTCGTGCGCCGCAATGGCCGCCGCCGCAATCGATCGACCATCATGGTTTTGAGGGCTCAGCGCGACGACCTTCTTCATCGGGTTGTAGTGATCGCCCAGGAAGCCCTGCCCGCGCACGACGCCCACGCCGCCGATCCCGTGACGGCTCAGCAGAAATTCGGCGATCTCCCTGCCCGTTCGCCCATTCGCCGCCGCAACCCGTGAATAGCGGGCGTAGGTGCTCTTGACACGGAACTGCGCGAAGAGGGCGAAGAGCGCCGCCGGTATGAGAAGGATCATTGTAGGATCCCAGAAGAGAAACGGCATCACGGGCTTCCTTTCCTTGTACGTCGGGCCAGACTAGCATCGCTTCCGTGATTCCAGAAATGTAACGGTCCTTGGCGGCACCAGGTTCCACGGTGTGGGCTCGGCTTGCCCCGTTTCCCGACGGCCGGTATTTTCCGTACCGGCGGAGGCAACCGGATATTCAGTGGAGGCGCATTGGCCCGTATCGGAATGATCCTGGAGAACGACTACCCGCCCGATATCCGCCTCGAAAAGGAGGCGGACGCGCTCACTCGGGCCGGACATTCTGTCCATCTCCTTGCACTTGATTTCGATAGGCGTCCACGGACCGAAGCCGTGCACGACTTCACACTGCATCGGATCGGAATCAGCCGCACGCTTCACAACAAGCTTCACCCGACGCTTCTCGCGTTGCCGTTCTATCGCGGGCTGTGGCGGAGTTGGATCGACCGATATATTCGTGAGGTCAAGCCGGAGATCCTGACCGTGCATGATCTTCCCCTTGCGGGCGTCGGTCTATCGGCGGGTCGGCGGGTCGGCATTCCGGTCGTGCTGGACCTGCACGAAAACTTTCCCGCCGCGATCGAGAGCTGGGGGTTCGATCGCGGATTCCTCGGCCGGATCTTCTACGACCTCGCGCGCTGGCGGAGATACGAGCGCGAGGCGACCCGGGCGGCGGCGGGCGTCATCGTCGTCGTGGATGAGGCCGTGGACAGGCTTCACGACTATGGGCTGCCATCGGAACGGATCGAGGTCATCATGAACACGGAACGTTCCGGGTTCGGCGCTTCCGCCCGGCCGGTTGACCCGGGCGGCGACCTTCCGCTTCGCCTGCTCTACATCGGAGGGCTGGGACCTCATAGGGGTCTAGAGACGGCGATCCGGGGCGTGGCCCGGATGCCCTCGTCGGACGCCGCCGTTTTGCGTCTCGTCGGTGACGGACGCATCCGGCCCAGGCTGGAGGCGCTCGTTCGGACGCTCGGCGTTTCGGATCGAGTGACCTTCGCGGGGTGGGTGCCGTCGGATGCCGTCGCGTCCGAAATCGCCGCGTCTCACGTCGGTCTTGTGCCGCACGCGCGGAGCGATCACACGGAGACGACCATCCCGCACAAGCTTTTTCAGTACATGACGCTAGGCCGTCCCGTTCTGGTCTCCGACTGCAGGCCGCTCGCGCGCGTGGTGAGTGAGGCGGCATGCGGTTTCGTCCACGCGTCGGGCGACGACGCGATGTTCGCGGCGCGACTCGAAGAGCTGATGGATCCCGCCATACGACGCGATCTGGGCGAAGCCGGCCGCCGCGCCACTCGGGGGAGCCGCAACTGGGAGGCGGAGGGGGAGCGACTCGTGACGTTCTACGACAGAATGTTGGCGGCGCGCCGGGCGTGAGCGGGGACGCGCGCGTCGCGCTTTTCGGTCATCTCGGCCGTCACGTCGCGATCTACGCGCTCGGCGACCTCGCCGTCCGAGCCACCGGGTTTCTGCTGATCCCGCTCTACACGCGCCGCCTGCCGCTCGAAGCGTTCGGCATCCTGGGGATCATTCAGATCATCGAAGCCGGCCTCGTTCTCGTGCTGAACATGGGGATGTCGACGGCGATCATGCGCCGGGTTCGCGAGGGGGGCGCGAACCTGCGCGAAGACGTGTTCTCGACCGCGGTCGTTCTGTGCGCGGTGGCGGCACTCCTTCTCGGCACGCTCGCCGTTCTGGCACCGAGCGTCACGCCCCTGATCTTCGGCGACTCGCTCTCGCCCGGGCTCTTTCGTTGGGTTCTCGTCGGCATTCTGTTTTCGACGCTCAAGCTCTTCATCGTCTCGCTGCTGCGCGCCGAGCGGCGCCCCGTTCCGTACGTCGGGTTCAACATCGCCCACTTCGTGGCGATCATGGGTCTCAACATCGTGCTCATCGCGGGACTGGGCTACGGGCTGCGGGGGGCGATATGGGGAAACGCCACGGCGGCGCTCATCGTGGTGCTCGCGATGACGCCGCTCATCCTGAGACGGATACGCCCCGGGTGGCGGCCGGGCGTCGTGAAGGAGCTTCTGGTATATGGTCTGCCGCTCATGCCGGGCATGCTCGCCATGTGGGTCGTGGCCATGTCGAACCGTTTCTTCATCCAACACCACCATGGGCCCGAAGCGGTG
The DNA here is from genome assembly GCA_964486455.1 of uncultured bacterium. GTDB lineage: Bacteria > Eisenbacteria > RBG-16-71-46 > CAZAMP01 > CAZAMP01 > CAZAMP01. Next base: position 87,234 of record CAZAMP010000010.1, read on the forward strand.
GGGCTCTATACGCTGGGATTCCGGATAGCGCTCGTTCTCCAGATTGCCGTCGTCACGCCGTTTCGCACCGCGTGGCTTCCCATCATGTTTTCGCTGGAAGACAAGCCGGACGCGCGGACCATCTACAGTCTGGTCTTGACCTACTTCGTCGGTGTCGGAACGTTCGCGGCGCTGGCCATCGCGCTCATGGCGCCGGAGGTCGTGGCGGTACTCGCCCCGGTCGAGTATGCCTCGGCCGCGTCGGTCGCACCGCTTCTCGTGCTCGCCTACCTCATCTACGGAATCTACTTCCTCCTCGACAACGGGCTCCTGTTGAGCGGGCGCACGCGTCTGTACCCGGTCGTTGCGGGTACGGCCGCGGCGGTGAATATCGGTCTTAGCATGCTCCTCGTTCCGACGGTCGGAATCCTGGGCGCGGCGATCGGGTCCGTGTTGTCGTATCTTCTTTTGGCGATCGTGATGGGACGGGTCTCACGCCTCGCCTACCCGATTCCCTACGAGTTCGGGCGGGCGGCGATTCCACTGCTCGTCGGCGCGGCTCTCTATGGGATCGGTTCAGGCGCGGCTCCGCATCTCGTCGGATTCGGGCTCGGGGTCAAGCTCATCTGCCTCGCGGCCTATCCGGGGCTGCTTCTCGCCGCCGGCTATTTCAAGCGATCGGAGCGTCGGAAGATCCTCTCGCTCTTCCGGTGATCGGTCGGCCGATGAGTTGCCGCGTTTCATGTGATCTGCTACCTTGCGGCGCCCGGACAACGAGGGGGCTCGTGTGAAACGTAAGCCGAGGAAGACGGATCCTCGTCCCGCTGTGGAAAACCCATCCGCCGGATCGGGGTCTCGACTCGCTTCGCTCGCTCCGATCGGCGCGATTCTCTGTCTGCTCCTGCTGTTCTACTCGTCCATGGTGTTCGACGGACACGAGCCGTTCTCGGCCGATACCGGCGCGTCCGAAGCCTACGCGAGATGGGCCGACGAGAGCCGTGAGCAATCCGGGCGCGTCCCGCTCTGGTATCCGGACATCTATCTCGGGATGCCCTCCTACGCGAGCTTCATCTACACGCCGGCGAGCCCGATGTCGTGGATTCATCGGGCCTTTGATCTCAACCGGGGTACCCGCTACGTGTTGTGGTTGTTCATCGGCGGCACGTCGCTTTTCTTGCTCCTCAGGCGGCGCGGGGCGTCGGTCATGGCCTCGCTCCTCGGCGCGCTCACGTTCGTGTTCACTCCGTACTTCCTGGGCTCGATCAGCGCGGGGCACAGCTCGAAGCTCATGGCGCTCGCGTTCGCGCCGATGGTGTTTCTCGCCGTCGACTATCTGCTGGACCGCGGGTCGATCCTGGCCGTCGGGCTGGCCGCGTGGGCGGTGGCCCTGCAGCTCTGGGCAAACCATCCCCAGATCGTCTTCTACACGTGGCTTCTACTCGGTCCGTACATCCTCGTCTGGTTCTGGAAGGAGGGGCGCGGGAAACGCGCGTCGCGTTTCATCGCGATCGGCGTGGCGCTCACGCTCGCGGCGCTCATGGTCACGCTTCCGTATCTTCCGATCATGGACTACACGTCGCACTCCACACGCGGGGCGGCCAGCGTTCTGCAAGGCCAGGCGGGGAGCGGTACGCAGGACTGGGGCTACGCGACCATGTGGTCGTTCCACCCGGTCGAGCTCGTCTCGTTCCTCTTTCCGTCCTTCTACGGACTGGAAGGCGCGAGCTACTGGGGCAAGATGCCCATGACGCAGTCCACGCACGCCATCGGAATCGTCCCGCTCGTCTTTGCGATCATGGGGATGTGGCTGGCGAAGGGGTGGCGGCGCGTGTTCCTCATCGCGGCGTCGATCGCGCTTCTCGTGATCGGATTCGGGAAGCACGTCCCTGTTCTCTTCGGACCGATCTATCACCTCGTTCCGCTCTTCGACCGTTTCCGTGTGCCTTCGATGATCTACTCGCTGTTGCCGCTGGTGGCGGCAATGGCGATGGTCGTTGCCCTGGATCGGGTGGCGATCGCCCTGAAGGATGACGAGGCGCGCGGGCGGGTCGAGCGGTTTCTTCTCATCGCTACCGCGGGATTCGGAGCCTTCTTCGTGATCGGGTTGCTCGGACTTGCCGGGTTGGGAGAGGGACTCGGAGATTCGGGTTGGTTTCAGAGCGCGCGAGAGAAGCTGGCGGGAGCGACGGACCCGGCCATGCGCGAGACGCGCCATGGCTTGCTCTTTGGTGACATGGCGCGCTCCGCGTTTCTAGCCGCGGCCGCGGCGGGCATCGGCTGGTTGCGGCTCCGGCGTCGCGTTCCGACGAACGCGTTCTGGATCGTCGTGACACTTCTCCTCGTGGTCGATCTCTTCACGATCGATCGCGCCTTCTACAACCCGGTACCGAAGTCGCGAATCCAGCGAGCGATGGGCGTCGAGCCGACCATCAGTCGTGAGATACTCGCCGGCGGAACGCCGGTGCGGGTCCTTCCGCTGGATATCGGGGTCCAGTCGGGCGGGATCGCCATGACGATGCAAGAGACGAATGACTACGGTCTGGCCGGCATTCAGTCCACGGGCGGCTATCATCCAGCGGGGCTTCGGCGCGTGAAGGACTTCGTGCTCTCCGGTGTCTGGCGAAACCCGGCGGTCTGGGAGGCGATCGACATTGGTTTCGTCACCTCGCCGATCGACGCCGGCTACGTGACGGTGCCGGGGGATCTCCGGCACGTGGAAGCGCCGCCCGGGCTGCCGCCAGGGCTCACGGAGGTCGCACGAATTTCCTCAGGCCGACGCGAGACGATTCTCTACCGCCATCTGCGCTCGCTCGGACGCGCCTACATGGTTCCGCGGTCGCGCGTAGTCAGTGATCCGATCGCCCGGCTGACGGCGCTCGGATCTCACGACTTCGCGCCCGATCGCGAGGTCATCCTCGACGCGGCGGTCGGCGCCGACGCGCCGGATACCGCCGCATGGCAGGGTCACGCCGCGCTCGTGACGTATGCCGACGACCTTATCGAAGTTGACGTCGATGGAGGCGGTGGGTATCTCGTCATCGCCGACGCATACTACCCGGACTGGCGTGCCGACGTTGACGGACGGGAGGCGGAGGTTCACGCCGCCAATCACGTGACCCGATGCGTGGCGGTCCCGCCGGGGGCGCATCGCGTGACGCTCCGGTTCGTGGATGACGCCTACGGGCGAGGGCGGATACTCAATGGTGTGGGACGACTCCTGGCGCTCGGTCTCATCGTGTTCGGCCTCGTGCTTTCCGCGCGCCGGAATCGTCGTGTCCAGGGAGAGCAATCGCTGGCATGATGGACGAGAGCGGCGTCGGTACTCTGTATCTCGTGGCGACCCCGATCGGTAATCTGGACGATCTGTCGGCGCGTGCGGTACGGGTGTTGGGGGAGGCGGATCGTGTCCTCTGCGAGGACACACGTCGGACCGGTCGCCTGCTCTCGAGAATTGGCATCAAGGCGCGTCTCGAGAGTCATCACGAGCACAACGAGCGCGCACGCGTTCCGAAGCTGGTCGACGCACTGGTCGCGGGCGCGACGATCGCGCTCGTGACCGATGCCGGCACACCGTGCGTCAGCGATCCGGGGTTCCGTCTGGTTCGTGGCGCGGCGCGCGCCGGGGTGCGGATCGTTCCGGTGCCCGGACCATCGGCGGTACTCGCGGCGTTGGCCGTGTCGGGGCTGCCGACCGATCGGTTCTTCTTTCTGGGATACCTCCCGACGCGGTCCGGCCGCCGGCGGGAGGCTATTCGCGAGATCGCGTCACTACGCGCGACGCTCGTCATCTATGAAGCGCCCCATCGGATCACGAAGACGCTCGCGGCGCTGCTCGAAGGGCTCGGTGACCGCGACGCGGTGCTCTGCCGTGAGCTCACCAAGCTCCACGAGGAGATCGCGCGCGGAACGCTGAGTGAACTCGAGCGCGCGTGTGAGGCTACATCACAACGCGGTGAGATAACGCTGGTGGTCGACGGACATCGGGCGGATACGCGGGAGGACGATCCCGAGCCGTTCACGGGGGAGGCCAAGGCCGCCTACGAGAGGCATCTCGCGGACGGACTCCCACCCGATGAGGCCGCGTCGCGCACCCGCGAGATATTCGGTGGGACGGCGAAACGCCGACGAGGCGGATCCCGCACGAGGGATGGAGAAGCATGAAACTCGACGTCAAAGACAGGGCACGCGCTACGCTCGATCCCGTGGTGGGATTCATGGACTCGACCGGGATCCACCCGAATCTCCTCACCGCACTCGGGCTGGTCTTCGCGATCATCGCGGGATTCAGCATGGCGGCCGGTCGGATTCGGGAAGGCGCCATCTGGCTCGTGATCTCCGGCATCTTCGACATGCTCGACGGGCAGGTGGCAAGGCGCCGCGGGATGTCGAGCCGCCGGGGGGCGCTCCTCGATTCGACCCTCGATCGCTACGCCGAGGGCGCGGTCTTCCTCGGGCTCACGTGGTTCTACGCACATCGACCGGGGGCCGATTGGACGCTGGTCGCGCTCGTGCTGGTGATCGTCGGGTCGCTCCTCGTGAGCTACGTTCGGGCGCGCGGTGAGGGGCTCGGGGCGACGTGCTTGGTCGGGTGGATGGAGCGGCCTGAGCGGTTGGTCGTGATGATCATCGCCTGCCTGATCGGGCCGGCGGTGTTGCCGTTCTTTCTCTGGATCCTCGCGATCCTTTCGCACGTCACCGTGGTCCAGCGCATCGTTCACGTGTACGGGGAGCTGAAGGAGTAGTCGGACGTGTCCACGGGGTGCTTCATTTCGTTCGAGGGGGGCGAGGGATCGGGGAAGACCACCCAGATCGAGCTTCTCGAAGCCGAGCTCGTATCACGCGGCATCCGCACCGTCGTCCTGAGGGAACCGGGCGGAACAGCCGCAGGTGAGCCGATCCGAAGGATCCTCCTGAGTCGGGAAGAGGGACCGCGATCCGGTCGGGCGGAGCTTCTCCTCTATCTCGCGTCCCGAGCCGAGCTGACCGAGACGGTGATCCGGCCAGCGCTGGATGATGGCCGGGTCGTGCTCTGTGATCGATTCATCGACGCGAGCGTTGCCTATCAGGGTGCCGGACGCGGGCTCGGCATGGACCTCGTGAGAGAGCTCAATCGGTTCGCCACGGGTGGGCTCGTCCCCGATATCACATTCATCTTCGACATCGACCCCGCGACCGGTCTGGCGCGGGCCGCCGGCCGCAGCCGGCCCGATCGCTTGGAGGCCGAGGCGCTCGGCTTCCACGTGCGGGTCCGGGATGCCTATCGCGAGATCGCGACGGAGGAGCGCGTCGTTCTCCTCGACGCCACGCGACCCCGGGAAGAGCTTGCCCGCGACGTGCTGAATCGAACGCTCGTTCGGTTGCCTTCGGCCTGAAAGATCGCCGGCGGGTTGAAAGCGACCGAATAGAACTTCTTCTACCGCAATATCTTGGCCTGGACATGCTCCCCGGGCCGTTCTACCTAGTGTTTTTGCTATAATACCGCTAAAGGCAACGTCCCCGCTACCGGAGCATCCCGTGAAGCAGCACTTGCTCAACATCATGATCACGGCCGCGATTGTCGCCCTCTCGCTACCCCCCGTGGCCCGTTGCGAAGATCCTCCACCGTCCGACGACGTTACGGCGACTCAGAAGCTCTACCTCTTCTTCGAAACGCTGGAGCGGATCCAGGACTTCTACGTCGAACCGATGACGACCGAGGAGCTGATCGATCTCGCGATCGCGGGGATGATGGACGGACTCGATGATCACTCGCGCTTCATGGACACGGATGCGTACGAATCGCTACGCTCGGTCACCCAGGGTACGTTCTGCGGGATCGGCGTTGTGGTCGCGATCCGTGGGGAGTGCCCTACCATCGTGAGCCTGATCGACCACGCTCCGGCCGGTCAGGCGGGAATCCGTCCCGGCGATCGCATCGTGGCTGTTGATTCGGTCGTAACCCGCGATTCCGGCCTGGATGATGTCGTGAAGCTCCTTCGTGGCGTTCCCGGAACGGAGGTCGAGCTGACGATCGAACGCGGAGACTCGAATGCGCAGGTGCGCGTGCCCGTCGTCCGCGAGAAGATCGAAGTGACCAGTGTCATCGGCCCCCTCCATTTCACCGATGACATTGCCTACATTCGGATCAGCCGGTTCACGGAGTCCACCGGACACGATTTCGCCGCCGCCCTCGACCAGGTTCGAAGCGGCCCGGCATCGGCGCTCATCTTGGACCTCCGCGGAAACCCGGGCGGGCTGCTGTCGCAAGCCGTGCAGGTCGCGGATATCTTCGTCGATCCGGGGGAGGTCATCGTCGAGGTGCGCAGCCGCACGCCGACGGACAACCGGGTCTTTCATGCCAGCTCACGCCCCAAGTGGACGGCTCCGCTCGTCGTCATGGTGGATGGTGGAAGTGCGAGCGCCGCCGAGATCGTCGCCGGCGCCGTCCAGGATCATGAACGCGGCATACTGGTCGGCGCCCGGACCTTCGGGAAGGGAACCGTTCAATCCATTTTCTCGCTCGAGTCGGAACACGCCGTAAAGCTCACTACCGCCGCCTACTACACCCCACATGGCCGGAGCGTCGAGATGCTGCCGGACGTGACGCCGAGCGGAGAATCGCCGGCGGCGTCGGACAGCGCCTGCGGGATTCTTCCGGACCTGACCGTCCAGGCTTCCGATCTGGACAGCCTTGCCCTCTCGCTCATCAACGCCGGGCTCATCAGCGACTTCGTCACCCATCACCGCGCCCTCGTCGCGCTGGACTTGTCGGCCCCCCTCGGCGACGATTATATTCGTCAGTTCCGAGACTACGTGACGTCTAGAGGCGATCTGGAGGTGCCGTACGACGGCTCCGAGGCCATCGAGCTGGCCATTCGCGAGACGATCGCGATGGAGCTCGGCGGCGAGGAAGCCGCGCTGAGGGTTCGTCTCACTCGGGACCGGCAGTTTCTGAAGGCGTGCGAAGCGCTCGTGATGGCCCGTGACACGGTTGCCGCCGCGGATGGGCTGATCGGCTCGCACTGACCCCTCGCTTCGGCCGGACAGAATCCCGCGTCTTCACACTGAACGCTTTCACTCGGGATGGCGACGATGGATACCCCACGACTCCGGCAACTACTGAAGGCCGTCC
>CAZAMP010000010.1:94423-99485 GCA_964486455.1 uncultured bacterium
CCGATGCGGTTTTCCCGAGGTGGTCTACTGCGCCGGGAAGACCCACGAACAGGTCCTCGCAATCGCCGACACCCTGCTGGCGACATCGGACCGCGTTCTGCTTACGCGGGCGGACCCCGACCTGCTCGCCGCGCTCTTGGATCGCTTTCCGGACGGAATCACTCACCAGGCGGCCCGGGCCTTCACCGTTGATCGCAAGCCCGTCTCGAAACGCGGTCTCGTGGCCGTGTTGTGCGCGGGCACCAGCGACGTGCCCGTTGCCGAGGAGGGTGCCGTCACCGCCGAGGCGCTGGGGAGCCGCGTGGAGCGCATCTACGATGTCGGCGTCGCCGGGCTCCACCGGTTGCTTGAACACAGCGAGACGCTACGGTCCGCGCGTGTTCTCGTCGTCGTCGCCGGAATGGAAGGCGCGCTCGCAAGCGTGGTCGGCGGATTGGTGGACCGGCCGGTGATCGCGGTCCCGACGAGCGTCGGCTACGGGGCGTCGTTCGGCGGGCTCGCCGCTCTGCTCGCGATGCTGAACGGCTGTGCGTCTGGAGTGACGGTCGTCAACATCGACAACGGCTTCGGGGCCGGCTACGCGGCGGCGACCATCAACCGCCTGCCCGATGACGTGGAGGAAGAGTGATGCCGGATCTCTACCTCGACCCGGTCGGCGGTATCGCGGGCGACATGGTGCTGGCCGCGCTCATCGACCTGGGTGGCGACGAAGACGCCGTGAGGGCCGCCGTCGATTCGCTCGGATTGAGCGGCTACGTCATCGAGGTCGCCGAGGAGAAGCGCCGCGGTTTTCGCGGGCGCACGGTCCGCGTCACGGTTGACGGCCCTCAGCCGCATCGCCACCTGCGGGAGATCCGGGAGCTTCTAGACGGGGCGGCGGCGCCACGCCGCGCCCGCGATCGCGCGATACGGATCTTCGAGAGTCTCGCGGAGGCGGAGGCCAAGGTTCACGGCGGCTCACCCGAGAGCGTGCATTTTCACGAGGTGGGCGCCGTCGATTCCATCATCGACATTTTCGGCGTCGCCGTCGCGCTGGAGTCGCTCGACGTCGACCGGATCTACGCGGGCGTTGTGCCGTTGGGAACGGGGACCATCGTCGGCGCGCATGGTGAGTTCCCGCTACCCTCACCCGCGACGTCGGAGTTGCTGCGCGACAGAACGGTCTACTTCACCGGCCGGGACGGGGAACATTGCACCCCGACGGGCGCCGCTTTCATCGCCGCGCTCGCGGAGGGGGATCGCCCACTCAATCCGCTACGGATGTCCGGGGTCGGGGTTGGGTTCGGTGCCCGCCGCGCGGAGGACGGGCCGCCCAACATGTTTCGCGCGTTTCTTCTCGACGAGAGCGACGTCGCCCCCAGGGTTGAAGTTCTCGAGGCGACGCTCGACGACATCACGGCCGAGTGGTGCGGGTTTCTCATGGAGCGCCTGTTCGCCGCGGGCGCGCTCGACGCCTATTTCCAAGCGGTGCAGATGAAGAAGAACCGTCCCGGGGTCAAAGTGACGGCGATCTGCGAGGTCGGGCGCGGACAGGAGATTGCGGCGACGTTCTTCACGCACTCCACGACTCTTGGGATTCGCATCCGGCAAGAGTCCCGCCGGGAACTGGAGCGCCGATCCGAAACGGTCCGAACGCCACTGGGAGACGTGCGCGTGAAGGTCGCGCTGCTCCCGGACGGTCGCGAAGTCGCGTCACCGGAGTTCGAGGACTGCCAGGCAATTTCGAGAGACAGGAATCTCCCCCTTCGAGATGTCTACCGAGCGGCAGAGGCAGCCTGGCGCGCCACAAGCGGCGATTGAGTCCGATGCGCGTTGAAGGGCTCACGGTGCGTTTCGGAGATCGCGTCGTGCTGCACGATCTGTCGTTCGATCTCACCTCCTCTCGACGCGTCGCGGTCATGGGCACGAACGGTTCCGGAAAGTCGGCGTTGCTTCTCGCCATGGCACGGCTCGTTCCGTCGGACGCCCGGGTCCTGGACACGTCGGGACCGATCGGAATCGTCTTTCAGGATCCCGAAGTGGGGTGGACCGCCCCGACTGTCGAGGAGGAGATTCGATTCTCTTTGGCATGCGGAGGCGTTAGGGAAGAGCTTCTGTCGCCGGGCTGCGAACGCATGCTCTCACGGTTCGAGCTGGAGAACCTGCGCGGGCGACGACCGGACACGCTCTCGGGCGGAGAGCAACAACGGCTTCAGCTCGCGGCGGTGATGGCGACCTCGCCGCGGACGCTGCTGCTCGATGAGCCGACGGAGTATCTCGATCCCGGAGCCGCCAAGGATTTGGACGCCCGTTTGGACGCTCTAGAACCAGATCTCGTCATTCGCGCGACGCACGATACCGAGACCGCGAGCCTCTGTGACCGTCTCCTCGTCCTGGATCGCGGTCGGCTCGTCGCGAACGGCCCGCCCCGTGATGTCCTGTCATCGCCGGGCTGGACCGACTGGATGGGGGGGCTCGGCGGCGCGTCGGTCGCGGCGCGGATCATCGCCGAACGCGAGCCCATTGCGCCACCGATGCCGATCACGTGGGAGGAGTTGGGAGCCCGGTGCAGATGAGCGCTCCGTCGTGTCATCTGAAAGCCTCCGGCCTGTCTTTCGCGTATCCGGGGGCGGAGCCCTGCCTCGAGGGGATCACGCTGGAGGTCGAGCGCGGCGAGATCGCGGCCGTTCTCGGGCGATCCGCCAGCGGCAAGTCGACCTTGCTGCGCCTGCTCGCCGGCGTCGCCCGATCGGCGGAGGGAGAGCTGCTCCTCGCCGCCGGTCCGCTCGACGCGAAGGTGGGTGCCAACTTCCCCAACGTGGGGTACCTGATGCAGTCTCCGGAGCGGCAGTTCTTCGCCACGACGATTCGTGAAGAGATCGCCTTCGGCCCGAGGAAGCTCGGTTGGAACGAACGCCGCATCGACGCCGAGATCAGACGAGCGCTCACGGGCGTCGGGCTTCCCGACGAGGATTCCTTTCTGGATCGATCGCCCTGGTCGATCAGTCTGGGGGAGCAGCGGCGTGTCGCGCTCGCCAGCATCGTGGCGTTCGGTCCCTCATTGATCCTCCTCGACGAGCCGGTAGCCTCGTTGGACGTTCCGGCCCGACGCATGCTCTCCCAAACGCTTCGAAAGCGGCGGGAACGTCGGGATGCCATCGTCGTCGTCGGTCATGACCTCGAATGGATGGCGGATCTCGCGGACTCCCTCTATCTTCTTTGCGAGAGGCGGCTTCGGCGAATCGACCTCTCCCGTGCGGATGATCGCCGCGACCTCGAGCGCGCGGGCTACCCCTTGCCTGGGAAGTGGCGGTTCTTCGAAACCGGCGTAGCGGCCTTTTGGTCGGATGCTCTCTGGCGCGCGGATGTCGAGGCGCTGGCCCGGCGGTGGCGCCGCCGGTAGCGTCCGGCGATTGACCACGAAGTCATTGCAGGGTATAATGTTGCGCGTTCCCACCGTGGGCTCCGATGTTGCCCGACACTCATGACCCGCACCCACCTCTCCCGCGGCCCGCGGTACCTCCGGCGAAGCACCGCTGTATCCGGAGCAGGTCTCGCAACGATGGAGGCACGTGGGCAATGGTGAATCGACTGCTTCTGCTGATTCCAGTGATCGTCCTCATTGCGGGTGTGGCAAGTGATGTCGTGGCTATCGACGGCGGCAAGCGCGCCGTGAGCTACAAGGTGTTGCCGGTGGAGCAGCAGCGGCTTCTCAATGACCCTCCGGCGGCGCATCTCGCATCCCAGGGGATGGGTGTGCGGCAGGACACCCTGTGGTTTGGTGGTTTGAATCCGGCCACGGGCCTGGCGTACCGTGGAACGGCGTCGGCCATTTGGGACTTTGAGGACTGTACGCTTCAGGGCTGGTTTTGCGAGGACGTCAGCGCGGCTCCGCTGTATTTCCGTCACGTGACGCCTGACAGCTTTGTGGCGCATGGCGATACGGACTACGAAGACAGCGCGATGGGCGTTGGCTCCGTGTGGTGCGGAGCGTTTCTGGATGAGTCCGAGGAGGGTTGCTGGCCGGGTGGCCGCGGCTATTCGAATGGCTGGGGCCAGTTCTGGCGCAAGGAGTTCACGTACGGTGGTGGTGGCGCAGTCACGCTGGGCTTCGACTACTTTGTGGACTCAGAGCAGGATTTCGACTTCTCGTACGTGTACGTGTTCGACGATGGCGGCGTGAAGAGCGATCCGCTGAACACGTGCCAATACCCGAACAGTCAGGAATCGGGCTACTCGGGCTCGAACGCAGAGGGCAGCGGGATCGGTGCACCGGAGAACCCGGCGAGCGAGCAGATCATCGTGAACGCGATCTGGCTACCTGACTCGGCGGATCGTCCGTTCGAGGTGGAGTTCAACTTTGACTCCGACCCGCTGTTCTCGGACGGTCTGGACTCTTGGGGAGGGTTCCTGAACTCACTGTGGGGACCTTTCGGTGTGGATAACGTCACTCTCGTGGGAACGAACCTGAACGAGGACGACGACTTCAACACCGGTGCGGACGGTTGGACTGGAACGAACCAGCTTCCGATCGGCTGTTACCTCGAGGTCAGTGACCTGAGTGAGCTGGATCCGGTTGGCGATCCGTGCGGTTGCCCGATCTCGGGCTGTGTGATGACGGATGCCGACCTGAGTGGTGGCGGGAACTTCCCTCACCCGAAGAAGCAGAACAACTTCATCAACTCGTCGACCTGCGACGTGAGCGCGGACCAGGCTCGGACGCAGTTCCTGATCCAGTTCCAGGCGTGGGTTGATATGCCGCGCGACAACGGCGTCGGCTTCCGGATCGCGCTGGATTACTATCCGTGGACGTGTCCGGAGACGAACGGCGTTGGCTGGACGATGGAGCCTGCCGGCGACGGTGGTTTCTTCTTCGAGGAGACGGCCGGCTGCTACTACTTCCAGGCGGACAACTCGTCGTTCATGGGCGGAGCGGCCGACTCGATCCAGATCTGTTTCGAGTTGTTGGGCGACTGCGACGACTTCGGGTTCGATCCGTTGACGTGCTCGCACGAGACGACGAACCAGTCGCCGTACTGGGACAACATCCGGTTGGGTCTGTTGACGCCGGTGAACGCGCCTC
>CAZAMP010000011.1:0-92916 GCA_964486455.1 uncultured bacterium
CTGGGGCACGCGATTAGGTCTGGTCGGGAACGACCTGGGTGGTCAAGATGGGGTTGGATCTCCGGTCTTCACGAGCGTTCGCGCGCCGTCGCCGCCGTGCGGATCTCCGAGTCGGCGCCGCCGAAACGCGCATGCCGGCCATCAGGGGCATTCACATTCGCGCAATGAGTGGGGGAGAATCGCGCGCCGAAACGTGTCGACCTTGGGGCGTGAGGGGCAACCGATTTTACACCCGGGTACAAAATCCTGCATAACCTGTTGTAAATCAACATAGTAAGATCTGGCATGCGGTGTCGGGAATCAGACAGCGTATCTCTGCCGGGCCGGTGGGACGACGGGACAATTGCACGGCAAGACGGTGACACCGAGGAGCGACAAGACGGCGGCATGTCGGAGCGACGTCCGCTCGGCTCCCGCGCGCCTATCCCGAGGCGTCTTCATCGAACGCTGTTCACCCCGACTCAGACGAACGTGGCGATCTCGTCGAACGGCTTTCGGTGGATGTCCGGCACCGTCGCGTCGTCCGCCGGATGACCGACCACCAGGACCAGAAACGGGCGCTCGTTCTCGGGGCGGCCCAGGATCCCATTCAGGAACTTCATGGGGCTCGGCGTGTGCGTCAGCGTGACGAGACCCGCCTCGTGGCAGGCGCTGATGAGGACCCCCGTGGCGATCCCGACCGACTCCTGCGCGTAGTACGTCTTGAACGTCGATCCGTCCGGCGCCACGCCGTGACGCTCGGCGAAAATCACGATGAGATAGGGGGCCGTTTCGAGGAACGGTTTCTTCTCGTCCGTTCCGATCGGCGCCAGCACGTCGAGCCACTCCTGAGTCGCGCGGTGCGCATAGAACTCCCTCTCCTCCGCCTCGGCCGCGACGCGGATCTCCCGCTTCTTGTCGGGATCCGACACGATGACGAAGTGCCACGGTTGCAGGTTCGCACCGCTCGGGGCCGTCCCTGCCGCGCGGACGCACTCTTCGATGACCGCCCGTGACACGGGTCGATCGGAGAAGTCGCGAACGGATCGGCGGCGCGCCATGTGGACCCGGAAGGTCTTTGCGTTCTTCAGCATCTCATCGGCCGAGAGCTCACGGTGGCCGGCGAGTGGAATGCGGGGTGGTCTTTCCATTGTTCATTCCTCTCGGTGCGGTGGCGCACACCGCACACGGACGACAGGTCGCCCTTCATCATTGACGTCAGACAATTGTATCCGTACTGTCGCTGAGCCGGAATAGGGTCCTTCCCGGCGCTCTCCGATCCATCCCCTATATCGAACGCGACGTTCTTCTCTCCCCTGAGGACTTTCCATGCAAATCGTCGATCTGGATCCCGAGGAGTGCATCGGACTGGCCGCGAAAGTCTACTTCCAGGTTACGCGTCCGTGCCCGATCGTGGGCGAGTGGATGTGGGTGACGATCACGGAGGTTGTCGATGGGAGATTCATCGGACGACTCGGGAACTCACCGGCACATGCCCGTGGCCTCGAGCACGGCGATATGGTGATGTTCAGGGCCGAGGACGTCTTCCTGGGTGAAGTCTATGTGCCGGGCACGGAGGGGTTTCTGGATCCGGTCAGTCGCGGTGACATCGGACGTCGGCATTGCCCATATGTCGAGGAAGAGCGTGATGTAGAGGCGCGCGAGGAGGAACCGAACTAGCATCATGACGACTGAGCCGGCGAAAGGGTGCCGCATCGGTTGCACCGCAAGAAACAAGCCCTGTGATTTGAGGCTTTCTAGCGTACATTTAACTGTACGTTAGGAGGTGCTTCCAATGGCCAAGATTCCACAGATCATCCCGATCACAGATCTCAGACAGGACGCAGCCGCGGTACTGCGCCAGGTCCGTAACTTGAAGGAACCATTAATCATCACTCAGCGGGGCCGGGCCGCTGCCGTGTTGCTCAGCGTGGAGTCGTACGAGCGGGGCGAGCGCGAGCGTGAATTGCTCAGGCTTCTGGCTCGGGGCGATAGGGAAATCGCGGCGGGTGAGGGGCACAGCCTCGACAGTGTACTGGCGGAGGCGGACGCCTTGCTGGCCGAGGACGAGGGGTGAAAGCTCTCCGTCGACTCGAACGATTCCCGGAATCGGGTCGAGTGATCCCCGAGTTTCCTGACCTTCCCTATCGAGAGGTGATCGTAGCTCCGTACCGATTCTTCTATCGCGTGAAGGGCAAGACGGTGTGGGTCGTCGGGTGTTGGCGAAGCTCACAACTACCTGAAGAGCCCGAAAGCTAGTGGCGCCTCAACGACCGGGTCACGCGACCTAGTCGAGAAGCACGACCTTCTTCCGCTGAACCCAGTGACCGCTTTCCAGTCGCACGAAGTAGATCCCCGGTGCTACTCCTTGCGGGCGCCAGGTGTAGTAGTGGAGTCCGCCCGCGGGGTGAATGCGCGTGATCCCATCCAGTCGCCGGCCGAGCGCATCGTAGATCCCGAGACGCACCGTGCCCGCGAGCGGGATTCGATAGGTCAGGTGTATCCCGTGTGCTCCGAGGGCGGGATTGGGCACCATGAGCTCGAGCGGTCCCGACGCGTACGGTTCGCCGCCGATCGCGATGACGTCATCGTCGATTCGGACGAGCCAGATATCCATGTCGCCCGCGCCGAACGCGTTCGACCACCCGACCATGATAGCGCCGCCTCCGGCGACCGGGTGAACGCCGTGGCCATGGTCGACCGTCTGGTAACCGGCGTTGTACGTTCGGTCCCAGCGCAATCCACCTTGGCCGTCGGTTCGGACCAGGTAGTAGTCGCCGTCGTCGAGGCCCAGCGGGTCCACGTATCCACCGATTAAGAAGCCATCGTCGGTCGTCCGGCACACGGAGAAGGCGCAGCCGATTTCCCCTTCGCCATAGTAGTGGCTCCACACGCTGTCGCCCGCCGCGTCCACCTTCAGCGTGCCGAAATACAAGCCCGTGACGACGAACCCGCCGTCGCCCGCGTCGCAGATGGCCCAGCCCTCGTCCTCGGATATGGGTCTTCCGTACGTTCGTGCCCAGAGCGGGTAGCCGTTGTCCGCTGTCCGGACGACATAGTAGTCCCAGCCGCCGGTGTTGCTCCAGGCGGAGCCTCCTACCACGTAGCCGCCGTCAGTGGCTTCGGTGACCGAGAACCCGATGCTGAACTCGCCACTGGGGTACGATCGATTCCAGTCGACGTTTCCGTTCGTGTCGGTCTTCAGGATGCAGCAGTGTCCGTCCGCGCCACCAGTGACGATGTATCCGCCGTCTTCCGTTTCGCGAACGGAGTGGGCCTCGATCTGGTAGTCACGCGACCAGAGCGAATCGCCCGACGCGTTGAGCCGAAGAAGGTCGCCCAGCCCGTCGACCAGTGACAGGATATAGCCACCGTCCGTGGTTTGCTGGATGTCGGATGCGGTATCCGAACCGCTCCCGCCGTAGACGCGCGTCCACAGCGTGTCGCCGTTGGCGTCGGTCTTGATGACGACCACGTCCCACGACCCGCCGCCATACGACTGCGAGTAGCCGCCGATGATGAATCCGCCGTCGTTCGTTTGATCGACAGCTTCCGCCCAGTCGCCCTGGTCGCCTCCGAACGTGCGAGTCCAGAGGGTGTCTTGCGCGGCGGCGGGTGGCGGCGAGAAAAGGATGAGGATGGACAACAGGCAAAAACACACGAGAGGTCCCACGGCACACCTCCCCGAAGTTGGAGTCACTGGAGCGCACTCCAATGATACCACACACCGGGAGCGGTCGAATTCGGGGGAGGCGGGATTCGGGCGGCCTAGCGCCCTTCGATCTGCCTGATCTTGAGGTAGAGCGCGACCGCGAGCACGGTGATGATGAGCGTGGAGAAGAGAAGCCCGCGGCGCCTCACGCCGTACTCGGAGATCGCCCCTTCGGAGTCCGTCTCCACCTCGGCGGCAAGCGTGAGCCCTTCGCCCACGACCTCGCTGAGCGGCTCGGGGCTGAACAGGTGGATCGCGGTGCGTGCTTCGAGAAGCTTCTGACGGGCGTCGCGCCACTTGAACTCGGCGTCGGTGACGTGCATGCCCTTCTGGATCGCGGTGTTGAGGACCTCGTGCGACGCGTCGATCGCGTGGTGCAGCGAATCGAGCGACGCCTTCATCCGCAGGATGGCGTTCGACTCGTCCGAGTCATCGTCGTCGTGACAGTCGCTGCAGATCGCGTCGTCGTGGAGACCGAGCAGGTCACCGGTCGGATGCTGAACGCCGTGGTTCCCGTGGCAGGTCTCGCACTCGGGAAGCTCTTCCTCCTCGAAGATCTCTTTCTTCGGGCTCTGCGAGAAGAACTCCCGGTTCTTGACGTGGCAATGTCCGCAGACGCCGGAGATGTACTCCACCTCAGGCGGAAGCGCCCCATGATTGCCGTGACAGTCGTTACAGGTCGGCGCCGAGAGGTCGTTACCCTCGGAGATCATCTTCCAGTGAACGCTCGTGACATAGTCGTCGAGCTGATCGGTCGGTAGGCCGTAGTCCGACATGAGGTCGGAGTCGGAGTGGCACTCGGCGCACGTCTCAGCCACCCGCGTGGGGTGGACCGTCGATCTCGGCTCGGACGCGGGCCGAATATCGTGCACGCTGTGACAGCTCACGCACGTGGCGACGTTCTCATCGCCATCGGCGTTTCGGCGGCCATGTGTGCTCGTCCGGTAGAGGGCGAGCTGGTCGACCGGGAGACCCGGGTTGAAGCGCCGCATGATCCCGGCGTCGGAGTGGCACTTGGCGCAGAAGTCGGGATGCTCGGTCGGGGAGGGCGAGCCGATGAAACCCGCTTCCTCGCTCATGGCGATGTCTTCGTCGTCGCTCGTCGCGTCGCCACCGTGGCAGTCCACGCACGAGAGGCCCGCTCGGGCATGGATGTCGACCTTGAAGTACGCCGCGACGTCGATGGCTTCGTCATCCAGATCGAAATGGCAGACAGCACACTGATCCTCGGGGGGGACTTCACCTTCCGCGGCGGCACACAGCGCCGAGACGAGAAGCCCGCCGGCGACGACGAGCGTCGCGGGTAAGGTCGGTAGAATTCGGCGGTACGTTCCGATCACTCCAGGTACCCCCAGACCGTCATGCCGATGATGTAGATGAGCATGAGCACGCCGAGCCACGTCACCCATGGCCGCATTGTGCCGTCGGCGCGGGGGCGATCCCAGAACGGCGTGAGAATCCAAATCAGTCCCATGAGCCCGAAGCCGAGAACGCCGACCAGCTCGCCTTCGAGCGGGCCGATATGGGCGGGCAACAGCTTCAGGGTCTGGAACATGAACATGAAATACCACTCGGGACGAATTCCCTCGGGCGCGGGCACGAAGGGATCCGCCTTCTCCCCGAGTGGCCAATGGAACGGATCGATCCCGAACGGCGCCACCACGGCCAGAATGGCGATCACATTGAGCACGATCAGCCAGAGCAGCACGTCGCGGAGCATGAAGTTCGGGAAGAACTGCAGCGTACGGCGCTTCTTCGGATCAGCCGCTTCCCACGCCGGCGGAGCGCTCATACCCTGCCGCTGCACGAACATCAGGTGCAGACCGAGGAAGACGAACGCGATGCCCGGCAGGATGGCTACATGGATCCCGTAGAATCGATAGAGCGTTGCCCCCGTGACGTCCTCGCCGCTGCGCAGGAGCTGCAGTAGCGGCTCGCCGACCACGGGAACGGCGCCCATGATGTCGGTGCCGACCTTCGTGGCGAAGTACGAGAGCTCGTTCCAAGGAAGGAGGTAGCCGCTGAAGCCGAAGCCCATGGCAAGAATGAGCAAAAACGCGCCGCCCACCCAGGTCATCTCCCGCGGCTTTCGATAGGCGCGCGTGAAGAAGACGCTGAACAGGTGGATGAACGCGAAGAGAATCATCAGGTTGGCCGACCAAGAGTGAACCGCCCGAATGAGCCAGCCGAATGAGACATCCGTCAGGATGAACCCGACGCTCTCATACGCGGTGTCGATGCCGGGTTTGTAGTAGAGGAGAAGCAGAATCCCGGTCACGACCTGCACGACGAACAGGAAGAGCGTGACGCCACCGAAGTAGTACCAGAGCGACTCGTGGTGCACGGGGACGGTCTTGTGCTTGGCGAAATCGATGATGTCACTGAGGCTGTAGCGCTCGTCGGCCCACTTCTGGATCCGGTCGGATAGTGCCATTCGGTTACGCCGTCCTCGACACGAAGATTTCATTCGCCCTGATATCCACCCGAAACTCCTCGAGCGGCTTCGGCGGAGGCCCCGCGATATTCTTTCCGTTGAGATCGTACCGGCCGTTGTGGCACGCGCACCAGATGAGTCCGAGATCCTGGCGGTACTGGACCGTGCAATCGAGATGGGTGCAGATGGCGTTGTACGCCTTTAACGAACCATCGGGTTTGCGGATCAGGATGCCGGGCTTGCGGCCGAACTTGAAGATCATGCCCGAGTCCGGCGGGATCTCGTCGATGGTGCCGACCATGACGGAGGTGACCGCTTCTCCCGTCTCCGGTGGGGGCTTGAGGTAGGCGAAGACCGGGTAGAGCACGGCACCGAGCCAAGCGAGGACGCCGCCGCCCAGGATCGCGTCAAGAAATCGTCGTCGACTTGGTCTCGTCTCTTCCGACACAGCTTCCGCCTCTTAGATATTCCGCTTTCCTTCTCGTGAAGTCCGAAACGACCGTCGGGGAAACTATCACATCCGAGCGGATTCACTCAAGCCCGCTGTTGTCCCCTTCATAATGGCGACAGCGGGCGAGCCAGGCCTGGGCGCGGAGCTTCTCGGCCTCGTTGCGATCGAGTGTGATGATCTCGGAGAAGCTCTTCGACGCCCCGTCGAGATCGTCCAGCCGATAGCGGGCCTTGCCCAGGAGCCAGAGACACTCCGCGCGGATCGACACATCCGGGAGCCTCTCGGTCGCGGCTGAGGCCAGTTGTTCGGCGGACGGCCCCCAGGCCCTATCGTTATAGAGTTGCCGTCCCAACAGATAGCGCGCGACGCCCCGCTCGGGCCCCGCCACCGCGAGGCGCGCCAGCACGGCCGCCCGCTCCGCGGCTCCCGGCGACTCCGCGAGCACGCGCCGGTAGCCTTCATGGCCCCCTTCGTGGCCGAGCACGGCGATCTTCGCGTGGGCGCCCCGGACGAGGTGCTCCACCGAGCCGTTTCGAATAACCATCTCATAGTGAACGCGCGCGCTGTCGGGCCGACCCGCGTTCCATGCCATGTCCCCCAGGACGTCGTGCCCGATGGCGGCGTTCCGACCACCGCCGCCTGCGGTATCGCCGGGCGCGGCCAGGAGCCGCGCCAGAACCGCCGCCTCGTCCGTCCGCTCGGTGCGCCGGAGCAGGCGGAGCTTCCCGATCAGATGAGAGGGATTCCCGGGCGACCATTGGAGGAGCCGGTCGAAAGCGGCTTCGGCGGCCGGATGGCGGCCGGCCGTCAGATCGTTCCATGCGCGCTCGGTCATGAGCGCGGCCTGGCGGGGGCAGCGCCGCCCGAAAATGGCGCCCCGGGTGAGAATCGTTTCTGCGTACGCGAGATCGGCTGCCGACACGGCGACCGTATCCAGTCCGGCGTTCCAGCGCGCGACGAGGGAATCGGTCGGAATGCCGTAGTGCTTCTCCCCGTTCCCGTCGCGGAAGAACGGCAGGAAGCTCTCGACGCCGTGCGTATCGATCAGATAGCGGACGAAAGATCCCGTCGCGAGATAGGCGCGGCTCGATGCTTCGCCCCAGAAGCCGGTGGCGGAAAGCAGCGAACTCATGTCCGGCAGCACGGATTGTCGCTTCATCGCGCTCGCCCACTGGTCCGGCGTGAGACGGGTCTCCTCCCAATCCGCCGCCACGGCGAACCCCTCATGAAGCCCGATTCGCGTGCTGAAGCCCAGCCGGCCCGCGAACGACGCGGAAACGAGATGAGCCATCTCGTGCTTGAGCGATGGGTGCGGGAAAGGCTCGTCGTTGATGTGCATGACCCGGTTCCAGGGATCGGCGAACGAGGTCGATTCCGCGCCCATCAGCGCCTTCTTCACGGCCGGCGACGGATAGATGTATGACTCGAGCTTCCGCCGCTGCGGCAGGTCGTCCCAACCCAGGAAGTCGAGAAGCTGCCGCAGACGAAACTCGTGATCCTCGACCAGGCGCTCGATCTCTTCCGCGTCTTTCGTGTTGTGATCGAAGTAGATGACGAAGTGCTCGGTCTCGGCCCGTCCGCCCAGCGTGCGCTGGATGTCACCGGCGTCGGGGGACGTGCCGTTGGCGTGACGCCCAAGGTGGAGGGCCAGGACGGCGGCGAGGCACATCAAGACCGTGATCCGCGGCGCCAGATTCCCAAACGAAAGGTCCAGCTCCATGAAGCGCGTCACATCCAGACGCATGCGCCGGAGATCGCACATGGCGACGGATGCCGCGAGAAATAGGATCGACCAGGTCAACGTTCCCGCCCGCGCCCAGATCAGCGCGGTCGTGATCGTCACCTTCTCGTCATAGATGGGACCCGGGAAATAGCCCATGGCGCCGTTGAAGAAGAAGATCGGCGGGTCGGCCACGACGTGCCGGAGCGCGACGACGAACGTGAGGATGACGAAGAGGTAGCTCAGAAGAAGCGCGGTCCGCACCCGTCGCGTCGCGAGGGCGAAGAAGAGGCCCAGTGACGACACGTACAGGGTCGTGATGCCGGCAATGATGAGATACCAGAGAAGCCCCTCACCGAAATCGCAATGCGGCCGCCAAGTGCCGCGCACGAGAAAGACCGCAATCGGTATGAGAAGCAGGAAGACGCCGCCGCCCACGACGTGCGAGTAGGTGGCCAGAGTGAAATCGAGCCCGAGCCTGTGGCGGGCCGCTCTGGAGTGACGGAGGTCGGCGACCCGGAGCGCGGTGACGTGGGGGATGACCACGGCCATCATGAGGGCGACGACCACGCTTATGTCGTAGCCGAGCTCATCAAACAGCCCTTGTCGCGTAACTATGAGTGTCGCGACGAGTATGATGAGGGCCCAGATCTTGAGCGCGCGGCCGGACGCCATGGCCTTACTCGACGTTTGGGTAGAATTGTTCCTTCAGGCTGCGTTCGTCTTCGATTCCCAACTCGAGGGCCCGCTTGAAGTGGTGCACGCCCCGTTCCCTGTCCGTGCTGCCCAGCATGAACGAGAGGGCGTAGTGCGCCTCCCCGTAGTTCGGATCGATCTCGACGGCCTTTTCGTAGAGCGCGATGGTCTTTGGGAAATCGAAGGTCGTGTTGAGCTCCGCGTAGGCGAGTCCGCGATACGCGGCCGCCAGGTCCGGTTCGTCCTCCAGCGCGTGCTCGAACATCTCCTTGGCGCGGAGGTAATCGCGCCTTTCTCTCACCGTCGTGAAGCAGAGGCGAAAACCTTCTTCGAATGCTTCCTTTGCGTGGGCGCTCTGGACGCCCGCCAGGATATGCTCGAGCTCGGCTTCACTTCCGAGTCCTGAAGCCTTGAGGGGAAGGTCGCTGTCCGTCCCCGTGTCGACGGCCTTGCCATCGGCTCCCAGCGGCGGGGCCGTCGACGAGGCGACCGGCGGATGTCCGGCGGGAAGCTCGGGGGCGGCGACCCGTGGCTGCTCCGTGGGGGGGACCTTCTCGGAGCCCTGGTCCCAAGTCGGCAAGTAGACGATGCCCAATACGAGAACGCCCAATACGGCGAACGGTAAAACCTTGCGAATCATGCTCTAGGACCCCCTTGCCCGCTCTGTGCGGTGGGACTATAGCAAAGATCGTCGGCCGGGTATCGACTCGTTGCGCTCATTCGGGTGCGGTCGCTTGGTGTCCGCGGCGTCACATCGAGTGTCACCTCCGACACGACACCAGATATGGGAAGCCGATCTCTCCTACGGCCGCATCCCTCTAACACGAAAGCCCCGCGAACGGTACAGGTTCAGACCCTCGGGTCCTTTCATGACGGCCGGCCGGCACAGAGGTTGCATGGTCATTGAATCGAGTACTCTTTCGGCTCGACCCTCCCGGTGAGTGCGCAGCGGCCATCGGCGCCGATAGGCGTTGGATGCGGATGGCCAAAGTCGATCCAGAATCGAATGCGAGGTTGTCATCGGCTCTTGCTCTTGATACGAGGGGGTTGCAATGGGAGCGTACTGGAGACGGTGGATCGTGATCGCAACGTTCATGGCAGCTCTTTCGCATGCAGCACTCGCGGAGAATTTCTCCATCCCGACCCTGCCATACAAGTACGATCGAACCTTGCACCACACGATCTCGTTTGGACACTACTCGCACGGTATTCCGGATCGCCAAGAGGCGAAGACGCAGATCGAGCTTGCTTTCGATCGATGGAACTACAGGACGGGCAGCCAATTCGACTACACGGTCGACAACGTCGGTGACCATCTGACGGATACTTGGCCACCCCATCAGGGCAATGGGAACATCTACTTCTGGAAGTACCTCGGGGACCGGGCACCGGCGGGCGAGTTCTGGGGATGGCCTCACCCCGCGACGCCGTGGAGGCTCATCGAGGGCGACATCGTCATGAACACGCTCCGCTGGTGGCGCAACTGCAACCTCACTGATCACGACTTCTCACATGACATCGCTCGGCTCGGGCTTCACGAGGTCGGCCACTGGTGCGGCGCCGACCACTCTAGCCATGACTACAAGAACTCGGTCATGGGGAGTCCGATCGACGCCTGCTGTCACGACCTGGATGACCTCGTACCGATCAACGATACCGACTGGGCGTTCTACGTCTGGAACGATGCGGTAAGCGAGGGTGAGTACGAGAACGACTTCCAGACGACACCCCTCTACCTAGGCACGCTCGACTGGACCGGCGTGTACGAGCGCACGGAAGAGTCCAACCTGGGCTCGCACGTGGATTGGGATTTCTGGTCGGTCCGCGTCCAAGGCGATACCGAACACCTCGTTCTCTACATCGTCATGACGAGCGACGCGGGCGATGAGAGCCAGCGCCCGCAGATTCGCCTCTACGACACCTCTCTCGCGTTGGTTACAGCGGTCTCCGCCGATGACGGCTCCAACATCGTCTACTACGAGACTCAGCCGGGAGTGCTGACCACCGGCGACTGGGTCGTCGGCTGCGCGAACGCGAACAACGTCAAGGCCGACGACGACTACACGTTGTACGTCGGGCTCGACCTCGAACCGGTTGTCGGTGCGCCGCCACTCTTCGGCCAACGTGAAGGCGTGACATTGCGGCAGGTCGGGCGTCGTCTCCGACTCGCCGGCGCGCGAGGAGACTACGGACGCCTGGATCTGTTCGCCGTCGACGGCCGCCGGGTGACTGTTCTCCACGAGGGGGGGATGTCCGAAGACTCGGCGGAGTTCTCCGTTCCCATGGATCTCACGGCAGGTGTCTATTTCGCGCGGTGGCGCGGCGCCGAAAGCCACCGCGTCACGAAACTCGTGACGTTCTACTAGGAGGAAGCCATGACCTGGAGAGGAATCCCACTCTGCCTCTCTGCCGCTCTGCTGATCCTCCCGCTGGGGGGAGCGCGCGCTCAGTGCAACGATGGCAGCGACGCGCTCCTCGACGGAGATGGAATCGTCGAGCCGCTCCGCTCCCTGAACGCGGGATGGGTGCATGGTGAGGTCATCGAGTTCACCGGCTTCGTCCTCGATGACCATCCGCTCCTTGCCGGACTCATGACCCGGGTCATCATCCTGGCGGAAGGTGGCTACGATCACGTCGCGGCACGGGCGTACGACCCGGGGGAGGAGGTCACGCTGCTGATGATGGGCGGAGCCCTTCTGCCCGACCTCGCGCCCGGAGAGAATCCCAACAGTCACGAATATCGGTCTCGAGTCCAGATCGGGATCGATGTCCCCGGAACGTTCACGCTCTACGCGCGCTCGTCGGACGGCGGATCGGGCCAGGAAGTGGTCGCGATCTGGCAGGCGAGCTATCTCGAGGAGTTCGGTGACCCACGGGGAATTCTCTCCGACGTGTTCGTCGTCGAGCCCACGATCACGCGGGATGCGACGACCTGGTATGACACGCACATCTACCGGGCGATCTTCTTCACGGATTGGCTCGCCGTACCGGACGCGCGGCAGTTCCCACACTCCGTTCCGCGCGGCGTGCTGCCGGCCGGCGTCCGTGCTGAAGACGTAGACCCACTCGAGTACTTCGTTCGATGCGAGACGAGCGCCAGGTCGCCGGTCGCCGACAGCGTCGAGGAGGTCGTAGCTTCATTCGAGTTTCAGCGTGACCGGGTGCGCGATACGCGGTCCGTGAGTGACCGTCAGTAGGTTCGCAAGCGCGATGCGGCGTCGGGGTTCGCCGTCGCCGTCGGTTTATTGTCAGCTCGCACTTCTCACCAGATCTCGTCGCGAGGGTGCGAAAGCGCGTGCAGATTCAAGGCGCACGGAGTGGAGGGCGACGCAGGCATACCAGACGGTATGTTGAGGAGGCCGGAACGAGTACGTCTTGAAGATGTGCGTGCTTCTGTGACCGCAGTAGAGATCTCGTGAGAAATGCGGGCCAAAACGCTGGGCATCTCCCGCACACACCAGCGCGAAAGGAGATGAACGTGAACTCGATGAAGCACACACGACCGTACCTCGCGACCCTGGTGCCGGGCGGCGCGTCCGGCCCGGCGTACGCGATCAATCCGATGGACGAAGGGCTGGTGGTTGCGGTGGTCTTCGTTCCCACGGGCGGTTCCGGCGGGTTCTGGTACGCGGAGGTCTCTTGGGGGGAGCTCAAGGACATCTACTGCGAGGACGATACGACCGGCTGTCCACCGGATGATGCGTAGGATGCGCTCTCTCACGGAGAAATGCGGTGCTCCCTCTACCGCCCCTCAAGATCATGCCGCTCTTCGAGCCACCGCTGCCTGATCTCCCGCATGCGCTGTCGCGTCTCCGGCGAGCGCCAGAAGGCCGTGTAGCGTTCGTCCCCCGTCGTCGGACCATCTCTCGTGCGTTCGAAGTCCTCATCCAATTCACGGAGCGACGATCGGTATCCGACGAGCTTCTCCTCGAGAGAGTAGAAGCGGCCGAAACGCACGCCGAATGTCCATCGTTTTCGCATGCCGCTCATGTACGACCATGTCTCGAGCACGACGCTCGAGATCTTATCCGTCCGCGGATCGCGGTGCGTGACCTTCGAGACGACGTTCATCGTCGCCGCACCCTCCGGATCCGCCAGGCGGACGGCGATCTCGGCGAGCGACTGGACGTTGTGGCGATTGAGTGTTCGATTCTCCAGGATCAGAAGCAGGTTCAGCTCGTCCGGCATGAGTAACGCTTCGCCGAGCGTGAGGCAGCCGTAGGCGACGACCTCCAGATCATCGTCCGGCCAGGCCGACAGCTCATAGAAGGTCGATAGGGGAAAGGTGCGCGCGAGCGTCCGGTCGACGAAAATCTCGGCAGTGATCTCGGAGCCGGCGATATCAGGGTCGTCCTCGATCCAGCGGGCAATGAGGGTGGTTTCGGCAGGCTCGCCGGCGGTCGGATCGCGATCGGCCTCCTTCGAGCGACCGAAGCAGCCCGGCAACACGAGAACGAGACAGGACGCGGTGCAGAGCAAGATCCGGGCGAGCGTCCCGCCCGGGTGGCGGGGGATCCAATAGTCGTTGCGCCGACGCTCCATACGAGCAGGATAGCAGAGCGCCCATCCGGCAGGCTACAATGCGCTCCGGTTTCCATGGAGGTTCTCGCTTGAAGCACGCGCCGATTCGGATGAGCTGGCTACTCCTGATTCTCGCGGCGGCCGCGGCGATCACGTGGTTTCCGACGTGGGACGAGCCCTATGCCGAGGACGACTATCTGTTCCTGGAAGCGGTGGACGGGAAGAGCCCCGGCGAGCTGCTCCAATACTTCTGGCGCGAAGGGGTGATGGATCATCACTATCGTCCCCTCTCCGATCCGCTCTTCTTCGCGTTCGTCGAGACGTTATTCGGGCGGAGCGCGTTCGGATACCATGCGCTGCTGATGTTGCTCCATGTCTTCTCAGGTCTCTTTATCTATCGTGTCGCGTGCCTCATCAGAATGCATCCGTGGGCGGGAGTCGCGGCGGCACTCTTCTACGTCACGCGCGATTTCTCGTTTCCATCGTTCATCTGGGCCAGCGGGATCTCCGATGTCGGAAGCGCCGTCCTCGCGCTCGCCTCCCTGCGCTTCTTCGGCCACTGGTGCCTCGATGGACTACGCCGCGACCGGTTGCTGTCGATCTTCTTCTTCGTCTGTTCGATTCTGACGAAGGAGACCGCGATCGTCGTGATCGGGCTGTACGTTCTTCTCTTTCTTGCTCTCGATCACCGGAAGATCATCCCGGCCGCACGACGGAGTGGGCGCCCGCTCTTCGTACGTCTCGCCGTGGCCATCTGGCCGTTTCTAGCCATCGGACTTCCGCTCGCGATCGCCCAGTTCACCGGGGCCCGGTTTGAAGAAGAGTACGGCCGCCGACTCTATATGCTGAGTCCCGGCCTGCACATGATTCGCACCTGGCCGTCCTATCTTCTCTGGTCGTTGGTGGCGATCCGCGAGCAGCTGCCGATCCGCGGCGTCTATCTCGCCGTGGCGCTCATCGGCGGCGGTGCCTTCGTCGTGGCGCTGTGGCGGACCGTTCGGGCGTTCGCGTCGCGGCGGATGGTCGGTGGCGCGACCGGCCTGGTTCTCTTCGCGCTCGTCTGGTTCACGGTGGCGATCTTCCCCGCGCTACTCGCGCCGGATCGTGTGCTAACGAACTACCTCGCCATCGCCGCGGTCGGGCCGGCGCTCATGCTGGGCGCGGCATTCGTGGCGGCACTACGGACACAGCAGGTGGCACTCCGCGTTCTGGTTGGGATCGTGGGCACAGCACTCCTGGTCGCCGGGCCGGTCGTCGGCCACCTGAAGGCCGCCGATCGTCTGGACTCGGGCGGCTGGGTGAACTTGACTAAGGCTCGCCGGATGGCCGCGGTGCTCGAAGAGCTTGCAACCGAGACGCTGCCCAATCCGGCGACGAACGCGCGCATCATCGTACTGGGAGCGCTCGAGTACGATCTCCGCGTTCTGGGAAATCCACGCGGCGAGCAGTTCGGCATCCAACAGGTCTTCGCGTCGGCGCTCAGGGTCCGCTACGGCCGGACCGACATAGAGTCGCTCTCTCTTCCGGGCCTCTCCGACGCAACGCCCGAAGTGCTCAACATCGTTCTGACCGTCATGCACACCGAACCCCAGACGACACATGTGATCGACACATCGGGTGAGACCCGGGACGTGTCCGCGCTGGTTCGCGGCGTGATCGACCGTGGCGGCGACCACCGCGCCCTCGCGAGAGCGCTCGCGGAACCGTCGTAACGCTCGGATCTGCCCGGACAAGCCCGTCTAGACGCTTCTTTCGGTGTCGCCACCCGTCATATAGAATGAGCCGGAGCCGGTACGAAGGGGGATCCGTTGCGGGGTGTCTTTCTGTTTCTGACCTTGGCGATTCTTCTCTGGGTTCTGGGGAGCTACATGCTTCCTCAGCATGCCGAGGAGGAGGTGTCCACCACGGCCGTCGAGGTGAAGGGAATCTTCGTCGCGCCGGGATCATTCTCGCCCGTCATCGTGCTTCGCGAGGTCGAAGGGAACCGGTCAATCCCCATCTGGATCGGTATGACGGAGGCCGAAGCGATCGGCCGGCGCCTCTCGGGCGAGGACGTACCGCGCCCCCTGACGCACGAGCTTCTCACCGACGCGGTCAGAAAGATGGGTGGTGACGTCAAGCGAATCGTCGTCACCGATCTCCGTGAGGGCACTTACTACGCGCGAATCGATCTCATGGCCGACGGTGACAGCGTGAGCCTCGACGCGCGGCCTTCCGATGCGATTGCCCTCGCGCTTGGCTTCTCCGCGCCGATCTACGTCGCCGAATCGGTCATGGCCGTGGCTAGCGAGGAGGACCTGGTCGTACAGGATCCAGCGTCTACACTCTCCGATCCGGACGACGCTGGGTGCGGAATCTGGTGTCAGCCGCTGGGCGAGGAGATGAGTGACGTTCTCGGGATTGCGGCGGGCGTGTTGGTCGCGGACCTCTCGCCGGAACAGGAAGCGGATGGATCGCTCCTCCGCGGAGACGTGATCGTCGACGTCGGCGGTCAGCCCATCGATGCACCCGAGCGGCTCCGCGAGCTGCTATCGGGGCTCGATGCGGAGGTATCCATCTCCATGAACGTGCTCAGAGAAGGGGAGACCGTGACGGTCGAGTTCACCTGCCACTAGCTACGCCTATGCCGCTTCGACTTCAGGACCTTGCGTCGGCATTCCCGTTCCACCGGCCTCGTGCTTCGTCCAGAGATAAGCCAGCGTCCAGAAGTACGATTCCGCGGATCCGAGAAAGCCTCCCACGATGAGCAGCGCGGGGAACCCGAGAATCAGCCCGACGCCGACGGCTAGCGGCGGGAAGATCGCCCAGAACAGAGCGAGGATGGGTAGGAGAATGATCCCCACCACTCCGAGACACGCCATGGCGACCAGGAACGCGACGATCTTGTAGACGATGCGCATCAACGACACCAAGACCGCACGGGCGGGCTGCTGGCGAACAAGCTCGTACGCGCCTTGCCAGGCGGCCACGAGACCGGGGGCGTCGATCACGGCGGATCGGATGGAGTACGCGTAGAAGGGAAAGAAGAAGAGCGCGAAGATGATGAAGAACGTCACCGTTACGAACCCGACAAGAACGCCGAATGCGGGATGGATCGTGAACCAAAGCAAGGCCGGGAACCCGATGCCGACCGCGGCCATGGCGGCCAGCGCGATGGCTCCGAGAAACAGCGTCGCGAGAACGTAGAGGAACCTCCGGAGACCCATGTTCCAAGAGTCTCGTAACGTGGCACGTTCCCCTATCGCCTGTCGCGTGCAGGCGTGGATGAGACCACCCTCGGAAACGACACGAAGCCCCAGGAACACGAGCGCAAGCACGATGCCGACGAAACCCATGAGCAAGATAACCGGCAGCATGGAGAGGTCGTGGTTATGTCTTTCGATCCACGGAAACGGAGATGCGCCGACGAGCCAGAACCATGGGCCGTACGGTCTGAGCTTGCTCTTGCCGGTGGTGCCGTATCCGCTCCCGGCGCCGACGAAGAGACCGAAGATCCAGTGAGACTTGCTTTTCCAGGCGAAGCGAAGTGACTCCGAAATGAGCGATCCGTAGCCGAATGACGTCGGACTCACGCGTTTCCTCCTGGACTTCAGGGTCAGTGATCGTGCGCCGCTATGGGCGCATCCGACAATACGTTTCCGGCGGCGGCAGGTTGCCTCGATGAGTCACGCGTCACTCCCCCTTGAGGCGTTGGATCATCATTTCGGCGCTCCCGCGTTGCGGGTGGTCCCTGGCCGCATACTTGAGAAACTGCTCGTATGAGTGGGCCGCCAACGCGTTCTGTCCTTCCTTGCTGTAGACCTCACCCAGACGATAGTAAGCCTCGGCGAAGGTCGGTTGTAGCGTGATCGCGGTCTTGAGACTGCTGATGGCGGCTGATGCGTTCCCGGTTTCTTGGTGCGCCCACCCCCGATAGTAGAAGGCCCAGTGATCGCTGGCGAAGAAGGCCAGCGACCGTTCGAGCAAGGGAAAGGCGAGATCGTACTGCCCGGTTTGGACGAGCGCTCCGCCCAGGTTTCGAAGCACTTCCGGATCATCGGGCGCGCGACGGGCCGCCTCGCGAAAGTGTCGGATCGCCGTCTGAAGGTCACCCATCTGCTCGGCGAGCACGCCGAGACTGTTGTGGATCACCGATGAGTTCGGATCGATCGATAGCGCCCGCTCGAAGGTCTGCTTCGCCTCCGCGAAGCGGTTCGCCCTCGCGAAGACGAACCCCAACTCGTGCCACGCTTCGACGGAAGTTGGGGCGAGCTCGATGGCCTGTCGGAGGGAGGCGACGGCGGTCTCCACGTCTCCGGCCTCGGCCGCCAGGTTTCCTCGCACGATGAGGGCCCGCACCGATCCGGGGGCGAAGAGCCCGCCGCGCACCAGGTATTCGACGCCTCCGTCGATGTCGCCCGCGATCGCCGCCGCCCGAGCGGCCTGGTAGCGAAGCTGCTCTCCGGCGCCCAGCGAGACGGCGACTTCGTAGGCGCGTCGCGCGGAGTCCCCGACCCCGACCGTGAAGTAGGTGTTACCGAGATTGACCCACGCCTCGACGTAGCCCTGGTCCAAACGCACGGCCCGTTTGTATTGTCCGATCGCCAATCCGTACTCACCCACGCTGAAGAAGGCGGTTCCCAGTGTGTTTCTGCTCACCGGGTCTTGCGGGTGGAGCTGGGCCGCCTGATGGGCCGCCTGCAACGCCTCGTCCGGACGGCCGGACTCGAGCAAGACCAGCGCGATGTTGTGCAGCGCCTCGAAGTGATTGGGATCGATTATGAGCGCTTCCCGGTACTCACTGAACGCTTCGGGCGTCCGGCCGCGCGCCGCGTATTCGATCCCGAGCGCGGAGTGGGCCTCCGCCGACTCGGGTGAGAGCTCCACCTTGCCTTTCCAGAACGTGAGGTTGTTCTCCCAGTAGCCGTTTCGGTGAATGGTGTTTGCTCCATAGGCAACCCCGAGTATGAGGAGCGGAACGAGCCAGAGTCGCGCCCCGGCGGCCGAAGAGCCGCCGAATCGATTCGAAAGCGCCGAGATGAGGGCTCCGAGCAGCAGGCAGGCGCCGATCGTCGGGATGTAGAGGAAGCGCTCTCCGACCATCGTTTCCACGCGGACGATCTGTGCGACGGGAAGCAGCGCGGCGAGCGCCCAGAGGATTCCGAGCGCGACCGGTGACATGCGTTTTCTGGCCGCGACGATACCGACGGCGACCACGGCCAACACGACCAGAGTCTTCAGGAGCACGGCCCCGTCGATCGACCCGGGGATCGCGACCGGGGGCTCGACATTGAACCCGAACGGTGGCCAGACGAGTAGCCGCAGGTACTCGAAGAGGACCGTTGCGACTCGAGGCCAGGCGCCTCCGCCGTCGCCCAGACCTCCCGAGCGTGAGACCAGCGAACCGATCGCGGCCAGACGTACGACGAGGTACACGATGAATACGCCGGCAAACGGTAGTGTCTTGATGAACGCGCCGCGCCAACGGTTCGATGATTCAGCGGAAAGAAGCCCCGCGACCAGAAAGACCGCCGCCGGAAGCGTCACGGCCATCTCTTTTGAGATCAGCGCGAGGAAGTAGAAGAGCAGCGAGAGGCCGACGAACCGAGTTCGTGCGGATGATGTCCACGATCGTACGAACATCAAGAGCGAGAGGACGGAGAAAAAGCCCGCGACGACGTCGACACGTCCTGAGATGAAGGTCACCGATTCGGTATGGGCCGGGTGAACGGCGAAGAGGAGCGCGGCCGCGAACGCGATTTCACGGCGCTTTACGAGGCGCGCGAGAAGGAGATAGAGGCAAACCACCGCACCGAGATGAAAGAGCAAATTGGTGAGGTGGAAACCGAAGGGTCGGTCCCGGCCCCAGAGTTGGTTGTCGAGCCAGTTCAGGAAGACCACGACCGGTCGGTAGTAGCCGAGCGCGCGCAGCTCTCCGGATGGATCTCGTTCACTGGACGTGTAGTAGTCGCTGGTGAATCCCAGGACCGCGCCGCTCGCTTCGTCGAGCCGCGTGTTCGTGACGATGAGGTGCACGTCGTCGAACGTGAAGTCGCCGGAAAGTCCATTCGCGAAGACGGCGACCGAGGCCACGACAAGAATCGCCACGTGGACCCAGGCCCGCCGCCCAAGCGCGTTGTCACGACTGTCTATGTCGGACTTGGTGTTCACCCTGAAGCTCCTGCGACTGAGTTTCTCGAATTCACGAAGGCTATATCATCGCAAGGAGATAGGGAAGTGAGCAGCGGTGGCAAGATGGACGGCGGCGGCGGGCTCTGTGGCTCGACCTTTGTCTCTCCGGGGAGACAAATCCACCTAATGCGGTGATAGGTGCGGTGTTACGTGCTTGGATGTCACACGATACGCCGTCTCGAAGAAAGTGGGCTAGAACGGCTCTCCCTCGAGGACGAAGTAGGCCACGGGGGAGGCCCCACCTCGGTCGAGGCGCCAAGCGACATCGAGGCGAACGTGGCTCAGGAGCTCACCGAAGCCGACGCCCCGCCGGATGCCGATACCTGCCCCCCACTTCCAGTCCGATCCGCCCGGGAAGTCGTCGAGGTTGAGGGAGGTCACGTCCGCCGGTGTCCAGGTCGCGCCGAGGTCGGCGAACGGGATGAGCTGGACATGCAGGCGATCCGCGAACGGGAGGCGTGTCATCGCGAGGAGGTCCCGTGCCGTGATGTACTCGGCACGTAACCCGATGGCATGCGTGCCGCCGAAGGCCAGGCGTGGATATCCCCGAAGCGATGACCTCCCTCCGATGTCGGCCAGCGCCTGTTCCGAGATGGCGTCGTCGCCGGAAGTGACGGTAGTGCCGAGCGAGAGCAGCAGCTCGTCATCCCACGGTAGAATCGATACGCCATGAAGCCCGGCCGTGATCTGATCGTATTCCATGTCTCCGCCCAGGCCGCCGCCCGCGGATTCGAAGCGGATCACGCCCCAGAAGCGGTGGCCCTCGCGCCGGTATCGCTCCAGACGGATCCCTATGGCGCGCAGGCGGCCTTCGGTCGCGGGGTAATTGAGCTCGGACGCCGCCGACTTCGACCCGATAGTGAAGACGTTCTCGGCGCTCCGTGGCGACTGCCGCTCGTTCCAGTAGGTCACGGCGGCCGTCAGGCCGGGGCCGAGGCCGCGGGACACGGTTGCCACCCATCCGTGTCTCTCGAAGTAGTCTTGTTCGTCTGCGCCCGCCAGTGTGTAGAGCCAGGCGCCGTGGAGCTGCGTCGAGCCGAAGCGCGCGATGTCGCGGCGATGGCGCAATGACGCCCGCCAGCGGTCGTATCTCGCGGTCACGCCCAGATTGTGGCGGCCGCGCTGCGATGCGAACGCGTATCCCGCCCGACCTCCGATCCGTGCGTCGAACTCGCCGACCGAGTATGACGCCTCGATCGGGAGCTGGAGCGACGCGCCATCGACCTTCGTGTAGCGCATGCGAGAATTACCCAGCCCGAGGCTGAACCCAAAGCGCCCGCGGCGCTCCCAGTCCCGCTTGCTCTGAACGGCCCCGCTCACACCGTCGGCGACCACGGTGGAATCGAACCCGGCGACAACCGAGTCCATGTAGACGCCGTCGAACGTCACGGCATCAACGCTGAGCACCGTGTCGGTTCTCGCGCGGAGCGCGGTCAGGATCTGATCGAGGGTGGTGTCGGGCGACGCCGGCTCCGTCCAGGGTTCGGCGCGTTGCTCGGAGGCGCCTGCCGTTCCGGTGAAGACAGACGCGAGCGCAATCGCGACAAGGCACGTGAGGCGTGAGCGCACCATCACTCCTCCTCGAAGATGTCGTCGGGGAGGCCCTGGTTGAATACGTAGTCGTCGAACGTCACGGTTCCCTCGATGAGCGGTGGAAGGCCGATCAACGGGATCTTGCGAAGCCGGACCTTGAACGAGATCCGCTTGTAGACGTGAAAGCCGTCGATCCGCTCCATCTCGATGGCGACGTGGTCGACGGCCTTGAGAAAGATGGGCACGGGGACGTTCTTGTCGAACTTCATCCAGATGTAGAAGATGCGAAAGTCGTGGGTATCGATCCAAAACTCCCCTGTCGGGCGCGGCTTGAAGTCGGATCGAGGCGTGAACGATATCCGATACAGAACGCGCTCTTCGAGGTCGTGTCGCTCCACGATCTCGAAGTCGTAATCGGAAAGCTCGCTGAAGAAGAACGGCAGGTCCGTGAGATCGGATCGGCCCGTACTGACTGCGACCTCGATGTCGGGCTCCTCCTCTTCCAGCTTCATCTCCCCGCCTTCGAGCTCCGAGGTGCGCTTGCGCTCTCCGAGCTGAATACAGGTGTGCATGTCCGGTTGCTTCACGTAGCAGCGGGTGACGCCCTCCATGAACTCGCGCTTGATCGTCGTGTCGCCCGAGCTGCCGTAGAAGGCCACCGCCTTCTCGGTCATCGTGAACTGCATGTCGTCCACGTCGTCGTAACGGGTGCGCTCGGCCTCGATGGCGCGATCGATGATCTCCTCGAGGGACACGCGCCGGGCCTCCACGTCTACGTACTCTCCGTAGATGTAGGTCAGCGGGATCTCGATGGTGTCTTCGCGCGCATAGGTGCGATAGCTCCGGAAGATGACCGAGCTGTCAGGCGCGGCGGTTTCGCCGTCCGGCGATAGCCCCGCAGGCGCTTCAGCTCCCTGAGCGATCGTCAACGGTAGTAGGGAAGCGATGACCAGTAATGTGACGGGTAGTGTGCAGCGACATCTCCACCGCATTGGGCGCATAAGATCCATCATTCTCGACTCCCGATGATACGGAGGCCAGCGCGTGGCCGCCGTCGACCCATGAACCGGGATTACGGGCTACCGTCGCTTGGGTTGCGGAACAGCTTGCCATTATCATGGATCCACTGTTCTGTATAGCACAATCCGGACAGGAGCCTTTCCTTGGTCGAGAGGAGCAAATCACGTGAAGAGACGGGTCCGTCACGCGTCCCTGGCGGGCGCGCTATCAATCGCCTGGATCGTGTGGGTCGTTTCTGAACTGATCGGCCGGATTCAGGCGCAGCGCTATCTCGTCGAAGGCTACACGACGCTCGCGTCGTTCGTGGCCCGTGACTGCGCGATCGGTGCCGCGCCCATTCTGATCGCCGGCATTCCGGTAGTCGTCGCGGTCCTTCGGCTCGCCCGTCGCCCCGCGTCGCTCGCGCGTCTCATCAGCACGGTGCCACTCTTTATTGTGGGTGCTTTGATCACGCCGTCGCTGAACATCGCGCTCCGCTCCGGCGGTCTCTCGCGCATGCCGCGCGCGGCACTGCTCGTCGGGCTGTTCGTCGTGCTGGGACTTGTCGGATTGGCGCTCGGCCATGTCCTCGGTCGCGGTCGCCCGGCCCGCCTGTTCGAAGCTCTCGCCGGCGTCTTTGATTCGGTCGCGACATCGCTCCGCTCGCTTCCGTTTGTCCGGCACATTGCTCATCAGGCATTCGTCGCGCTCGCCGTCGTGTTGTGTGCCGCCGCCGTTGTGCTGCCGGGGCTCATGCGGCCCTCGCCGCCGACGGATCAATCGTTCGTCGTCATATTGCTCGATACACTTCGCGCCGATCATTTGGGTTGCTACGGCTACGAGCGACTGACGTCGCCGAGCATCGACCATCTGGCCGACCGATCGATATTCTTCGAGAACGGGATCGCCCAGGCGTCGTGGACCAAGCCGTCGGTGGCGTCGCTCTTCACCTCGCTCTTTCCGTCGGTGCACATCACCGGGAGCGGCAAGTTGGAGCGACGGGTCGTCCGAGGTGAGACGCTCGAGATGTCGGCGCCACCCGAGGGCGCGCCCCGGACAACCGGGAGCCTTTCGCCGGGGCTCGTCACGATAGCGGAGCTGTTCCGCGAGAACGGATACAGAACCGCGGGCTTCATCGGTAACGGACTCGTCTCCGCGCGTGACGGGTACGGCCAGGGATTCGAGATCTACAACGTGCTCGGCGACCGCGCCATCACGGCGCAGGCGAAGCGATGGATCGCATCCCATCGCGACGAGCCGTTCTTCTTGTACCTGCACTACATGACGCCCCATGCGCCGTACACGCCGCCCGAGCGGTTCAATCGTTTCGCGACGGAGGCGCCACGCCTGAACATTCACAACACGGCGACCAAGGACAGCATCAATTTCACTCGGACACTCGAGCTTTCGGACGAAGAGTTGGGACTACTGATTGATCTCTACGACGGCGAGATCCTCACCGTTGATGACATGGTTGGGCAGGTTATGGGTGCGCTCGACGCGGCGGGGCTCAGCGAGAATACCGTCGTGTTTCTCACGGCGGACCATGGTGAGGAGTTCATGGACCACGGAATGGTTTGGCACGAGTCGATCCATCTCTATCGCGAGCTGGTGCGGGTACCGTTCATCCTGTTCGTTCCCGAGTGCGGCGAGGCGCGTCGCGTCGCTTCGCCCGTGATGCACGTGGATGTCGCCCCGACGCTTCTGGATCTGGCCGTGCTGGAAATTCCGGGCGAGCTGCAGGGCCGGTCGCTGGCGTCGATCTGCGAGGCGGAACCTCTCGACTCGCGGGCCGCCTACGTCGAGGCTCTCGACTGGGGGGATCTCAGCACGGTGTTGTGCGACTCGAAGAAGCTCATCTACGATCGGGAAGCGCAGACGGTCGAACTCTATGATATCGAGAGCGACCCGGGAGAAACGCGCGACATCTCGGCAGACGACCCCGACACGCGGCGCGCGCTTCTCGACAGCTTGCAGCTCTTCGACGAGCGCAATCTCGCCCGCTCAGGCGAGGTGGGCGCCGCCTGGACTCCAATCGATGCCGATCAGGAAGAGAGACTCCGCTCACTCGGCTACATGCAGTAGCGCGCCAGGTCTCTCTTCGCCGATCACTACTCCATGAGATCGTAGCTGTGAAGCTCCGCTGTTATGGTGACGACGATATCGTCCTCGTTGTCATCCTCATCCGTGTCCGTCTGGACGTTCATGACGAGCCCGACGTCGGCAGCGATCCACAGCTGCTGGGTGGACGAGAAGACGACTTCGTCCTGTGCTTCGCGTGTATTCACCGTCACAGAGGTTTGTGTCGTGATCTCGCTTCCGTGGACGTCCGTGAAGTCACCCGCGGGAACGGAGAGCGAACTCCGGCCGAGGCTTCTGCCGCGCGCTTCGATGTGAACGGTATAGGTTCCGTCCTTCTCGACGAACGTGCTCTCGGCGTCGAGCTCGGTCCAGCTCGCGCCCTGCGGCGCATCGAGATCCGCGAACTTCCACGGAAGGCTCTCGGTCATCTTCCGCTCCATCCACTTCTCGAACGGGTTGTCGTTCATGAACTCGTCGTCGTCGAACGGCGGGATCACGTAGATGTTCTGCCCTTCCTGGCGAATGAGGATCTCATCCGAATCCGTGTTGGGGATATCATGGAGGACGTAGTAGCTCTCACCGTCTTCCATGCGCTCGTCGACGATACGGAGCGTCTCCATGAACGCAGGTGTCGCGGTCCATACGGTGTCCTCGACGGTCTCGAATACCCACTCGTTTCCGATGGCGAACGGGAAGGTGATCTCCGAAAGGCCTTCACCATTTCCGGATGACGTCCCACCGTCATCATCGCCACATCCGCCAAATGCGATGGCCGCGCCCAGGAATGCGATCGTGGTAGTCCCACGAACATGCGATTTCATCTCATATCTCCTTTTAGCCATGAAGGCAGGCTTATCTACCCCAGAGAACAATCATCTCATGAATTACCACGGATGCGAAGCCCCGCTGCTCATCCCTCACCAGCGCGCCTCGATCGGGGGCCGTCCCCCCGGCGTCGTGGTGAGGTGGGGTGAGAGATCGGCCTACGCCTCTTTGATGATGATATGGAGAATGACGTCGGCGACTTCATCGATGCGCTCGGCCGTCAGGCTGAGTGTGCGAAGAAGGTCGAGCTGCTTGAGGATTTCCCGCATGTCGTCGAGCTCGTAGAGGCTCTTGAGGCATCGTGGATAGAGCTTCGCGATGTCGTTCTCTTTTCGCTTCGCGTCGCTCGCCGCCTGGCCGCAGCGCTTGTCGGCCGTTGGAAGCCAGCGAATTGCCTCGACGATGCATTGCGAACCCTCGACGAGCACGTCACCGATCGCTTGAAGGCTCTCGGCCGGCTGGATCTCGAGGATCTGGATGTCGCGAATCGTGTGCTTCGCGTAGTTGATGACCTCATCCATCCGGCGACTCAGGAAGAAGAGGTCCTCGCGGTCGATCGGTGTGCTGAAGGCACCGAGAACCGCGTGACGGAGCTGACGCCGAAGCTCATCGGCTTCCTTCTCAACCGCACGGACCTTTATCGCGTCTTCGGGGTCGAGTCCGCCCAAGAAACGCGCGAACGCTTCCACGCCTTCGTGGACCTTCTCGGCGTGCCGCAGAAGAAGACCGTAGAAATCGACGTCGGGTGGAAAGAACCGTTCCCACAATGTCGGACTACTCATGGTGAACTCCCGCATCACCCAGAACGAGCCGAATCGCCAAGAACACGAGCGCGGCAAGCAGCATCGACGCCGGGATCGTGATGAGCCACGTCAGAACAATGTCGCCGACTCGACCCCACTTGACCGCGCGAACCTTCGACGCGGTGCCCACGCCCATCACGGTCGATGAGACGACATGCGTGGTCGAGACCGGCCCACCCGTGAGCGCGTTTCCCAGGATAACCGCTGCGGATGCGGCCTGCGAGCTGAAGCCGTGGATCGGGCGAACCTTGAAAATGCCGCGTCCGATCGTGCGCATGATCCGCCACCCGCCACTGAGCGCGCCGAGCGCGATCATGAGCGCGGCACTCCCCTTCACCCAGAGCGGAACCTCGAACGTGGTGATCCAGCCGCCCGAGACGAGGAGCAGCGTGATGATCCCCATCGTCTTCTGCGCGTCGTTCGTGCCGTGGCTGAAGGCGAGAATGGAAGCAGTAACCCACTGAAGGCGCTTGAGCCCCGTGTTGGCACGCGGCGTCGCGCCGCGTAGCGCGAAAGCGGTGATCTTCTGAAGCACGAATCCCGCGATGAACCCAAGAAAGGGGGAGATCATGAGCGCCATTGCCACGCCGAAAACGCCACTTGGATGGAGCGGGTCGAAGCCGTGAAATCCCCAGTGAACCGACGTCGTCGATCGCGTGGCCACGAGTGCGGCACCCACGAGACCGCCGATCAGCGCGTGTGACGAACTCGACGGGATCCCGAAGTACCAGGTGAAGAGATTCCACGCGATGGCCGCGATGATGGCGGCCAGCACCACGGGCACCAGGATGCCGGTACCGTCTTCGTTCAGGATCTTCCCGACCGTGTTCGCGACGGCCGTGCCGCCCAGGATCGGGCCGAGGAATTCGAATGTGCTCGCGAGAATGACCGCGCGCGTCGGCGTCATGGCCCGCGACGCGATCATGGTCGCGACGAGGTTCGACGCGTCGTGAAAGCCGTTGGTGAAGTCGAAGATGAGCGCGAGCACGATCGCGACCACGGCGAGTATCAAGATCGTTTCCATGGTGGGAGAGGATAGCGGACCCGAGCGGTGTGTCGAAGGGGATTGCGGCACCTACTCGAGGTAGAAGGTGACGGTCAGGCGGGGGGTGTCGGCAGAATCTGCGGGAGCCCAGATGGTCGACACGTACCTTTCGCTCGTCGATTCGTAGTAGTCATCATTCAGGTACCTGTACGAGAAGTCGTCGACGTGATCCTCGAGGATACTACCCTCCAAGGCGAAGACGATCCGGTCATCGGAGCACTGAGCGAGGGATATTGGCAGATCGACGAATGCAAATGCCTGCGAGCGGCGAGATCCATGACTATAGCAGTCGATAGACGAGTGGTACTCCCCGGAAAACGATTCGATCATGAGACCATGGGCGTCCAGAACCGCTGAGATTTCCGCGGTGCAATTGTCGGTGCATTCACCATCATAGCAGGATATGCGAAGCTCGGTGGTCAATGCACTTCCAGTCCACTCGATCGGTCCGGCAACTGTTTCGCCAATGCAGTTTGTCGCGTAGTTGTAGCTGTTGTGCGTGCGATGCCGGGAGTAGGTGTGCCAATCTCCTGACCCGACATTGCCCTCGTAGTTGTGCCTACCTGCGAACGATACGAGGATCTGTTCCGCACGCCTCATGTCGTCGAGTCGCGACGGCACTACCGCGAACGCGAGACCGTTGCTCATTCGACCATCGACCGTCACGGTCAGCTCGCCCGAGGTCAAATCGTCCGGGGCTCGAACTACGAGCCGCTCATCCGCCCATGGGCTCACGACCTCAAGCTCGGTCGTGTCCAAATGAACACGGCTCGACCCCTGCGAGTCTCCGAATCCCCATCCGGTGAGCGTGACATCCGAGCGGGTGGTCACGACCGGTGGCCAAACGGATAAGAGATGGAAGTCTGTACGCATCTGAAGCTCGGCATCTCCGGCATACCCGAGACGGACTTCGCGCGGCGCGGGCGGAATGGTTTCGAGTGTGTCCAAGTATGTCGGCGATTCGGACCCAAACCACTCGCCGAGGCAAAACGGAGCATGGTCGCTCCATGTGCTGAGGAGCTCGGAATAGAACAAGGTTGACCACTCCAAGTTTTTTTCTGCATGAACACGCCAATCGGCGCCGACCACCGTGGATGCCCCTGCCGTTTGAGTAAGCAGTGTCTGCCAGGTCCCCAGGAGACTGTAAGGAGCGGCCAGGTAGATGAGACTCCGCTCGTCTTGGAAGTCGTTCGAAGCTGCCACGAAGGCGGGCGAGACGAAATAGACGTGCTGATCCTGCGTCGGTACATAGACGGTCATCAAGGTTCCCTGGCGGCGCATCTCGCCGCGGTCATCTTGAACGGAGTCGGGCGCGGCCTCACCGGACATGAGATAGATCTCTTCGATCGCCTCGTTGCTCGGCCACGGCCAACTGTGTGTGTAGAAGTGGATCAGGCCGTAGCCATCCAGAGTGGAGAGTCGTTCGAGAGAGCACCCATCGCCCACCACAACCTCAAATGGGTCATATCCCGCCGCGACGAGCGGGTCCTGAACGGATGCGAGAAACTCATCGGCGAAGGTCTGACGCTCCTCGTAGTGCGGAACAAGAAAGACGGCTCTCTCGCCCGGCGTGGAGCCAAGAGACTGCGCAACGAACGAATGGACCAAATCAGATGCGATTCGCTGCGTGACGTAGGGCATGCCATCGTCGGGATCCAACAGGATGCCGCCCCGCTGACCGTCTTCGTATTGAATGGCAATCCCGTGTCTGCTCGAACGCGCCCAGTCCACGGCGGGATGCTGCGCGACGAACAGAGCGGTTGTCCCGCACGCCTCCTCCGGAGAGAGATCCTCAAGAAGCGACTTGTAATACTCGAAGTAGCTCCGCTGGAGTGTGGTGATCTCCTGAACGTCATCAAGGTCTGGTGGAGGCAGAATGGGAATTCCTGACGGATCATGGCTGCAGCCGAATGAGATCAAGGCCAATGAAATGAGGGTCAGGATGACTAGGCGCACGTGCGGTCTCCCCATCCAGAAGGCATCATCCAATATCTACAGTCTCATGCTTAGCATATCATTTTCAGTTGATACCCAGCCAGGTTGTGTGAAGGTCCCTAGCCTGTGAAAAAGCACCACACCTGACCCTTCCTCACCACGCCCGGGACGCCTGGCTGGCCGCGGCCGAAATCTCATAACCAACTTAGTCACAACCGATTCCGCGCCCGTCCCCCACTGGCACGCCGCCTGCAATGTCCATCCGGCAGAACGTCGAAACCACGGGGCGCCGCCCCACCGACCACGAAGAAGGAGAAGGACAATGAAGGCACGCACCAGCATCCTCGGACTCGCCATCGCCCTGGCCTTCGCGCTGACCGGCTGCAGCGAGGACACGTCCACGATCAACCCGACCGATGAGCCGAACGCACAGGAGGCCCCGGCGCTTCCGCCCGTCGAGAGCATGCAGTTCAACTTCGGCATGATGGCATCGGGCGGCAATCAGGGAATGAGCACCATCCAATCCGCCGAAGAGACGCAGACGAAGCGCAACTGGTTCAACGCGCTGGTGCGGGTGACGGTCGTCGATCTCGCCATCCGTACCGCGCTCGTTCCGCCGACACTGGCCTTCGCCGCTGCGCTGAGCGAAGACCCGGTTCCTCAGGAAGATGGTTCGTGGCTCTGGGTCTACCATTGGAACAACCCGGAAGGTCATGACTGCGAGATCCGCCTCCTCGGCCGCATCGACGGGCATGACGTGGATTGGGAACTCAGCGTCAAGGACCTCGAGGCCATGTTGGAGTCGGAGCCGGTGGTCTGGTTCTACGGCCAGACGAACATCGTGAACGACTCCGGCTACTGGGTCTTCAATCACGTCGAGGACGGCAACGAAGAAGAGTTCATCCGGATCGACTGGTCCGTCGAGGCGAACGATCAGCGCTCGCTCGTCTTCGCGAACATCCGCGAAGGTCACGAGGAGTTCGGCGATGAGCTGAGCTACACGGTCGACGGAACGATCTTCACGATGAACTTCTACGACGCCTCCGAGAACCTGAACGCCGACATCACCTGGGACGAAGTCACCGGTGCCGGCAGCATCCAGGTTCCCGACTACAACG
The DNA here is from genome assembly GCA_964486455.1 of uncultured bacterium. Classification (GTDB taxonomy): domain Bacteria; phylum Eisenbacteria; class RBG-16-71-46; order CAZAMP01; family CAZAMP01; genus CAZAMP01. Next base: position 30,025 of record CAZAMP010000011.1, read on the forward strand.
ATGGCGAACGCGCTTGCTGGGACGAGGATCAGGACGACATCGAGTGCCCGGACACCACGAGCTAGACAAACCCCACGTCCCGGTAATCGGGCCCGGAGCCAACGCTCCGGGCCTTTTTCGTGTGGTTTATCCTCTACTCAGCGCAAGGGATTCGACGCGCGAGGCGATCGAGTTTGTCGTCTTTGACGGAAGGGCATACGATCAGGCCGTAGGTGACACGACCCAGGAGAGCCGTCATGGTGCGACAGCTACACGTTCTTGCCGGATGCGTGGTCTTGCTGGTCATGTTGGCGGGAGCCGCTCATGGCGACGCCGCCGTGCAGTTCACCACATACGCTGAGCCCGACCAGTACCCAGCCTTGTCGCCCGATGGGACGAAGATCGCGTTCCATTCCATGCGGAGCGGCAACAACGATATCTGGATCATCGACCTGGAGGATGTTCCTGTCGTGGAATCATCCTGGGGGCGGGTGAAAGACAGCTTTCGTTGAGTGGGGCACACCGCCCGACTCACTTGTCCCACCACTCCGCCACGGCTAGCATCCGATCTTGATGCGCATTCTGTTCGAATCCCGAACCCGGAGGAGTGCCGTGAAGAAGTGGCGACTGTTTCTCTCACTGACTGCCCTGGCCGCGCTGATTGCCCTGACCGGCTGCACCACCGTCCTCTACGACGCCCGCTCGCTCGAGTCGGACGCCAGCCTGAACGAACCGGATGGGCGCACGTATTCCGTGGTCTCGAGCTTCGAGATCGATGACAAGGCCGGATGGGTGATCGGGCTCATTCCCGTCAACAAGCCGGGCGGCGATAACCACGACTATCTCTCCACGCTGCTCGCCGAAGAGATTCGGAAAGCGGGCGGGGATGCCGTCATGAACGTCAAGCTCCGGTCGCAGAATCAGCCGGTCGACATCGTCGTCTACATCTTGACGACCGGCATCTACCAGCTGCGGACGACGACGGTCACGGGCGACGTCATCAAATACAACTAAGGCCAACCGGGCCTGCCGATCCTAAGGCTTACCGTTACCGGTCTGCCGCAGCCGCCGGCTCTGCTTGGCGATGAGCTTCCACTTGCGCTCCTCCTGGCTGCGCGCGCGTTGGTCCTGCCGCTGCGCCAGGTGCGCGAGCTCCCGCTGGAGCTTCAGGTGACTCTTGTAGCGTCCCGGATCGAGCGTGCCGTCGTCGATCGCCGCCATCACCGCGCATCCCGGCTCGGTTTGGTGACTGCAGTCGCGAAACCGGCACTCGGTCGCGAGCGCTTCGATGTCGGCGAACGTCTCCTCCAGCCCGTCGGCGCTGTCCCAGAGCGCAATCTCGCGCATCCCGGGTGTATCGATCAGCAGGCCGCCGTCCGGTAGCTGGATGAGCTGCCGGTGACTGGTCGTGTGGCGGCCCCGCCCGTCGTGTTCACGGATGTCCTTGACGGCAAGAACGTCTTCGCCTACCAACCGGTTGATGATCGTCGACTTCCCGACGCCCGACGAACCGATGAGCGCGACGGTACGTCCTTCCTCGATGTAGGGCCCCAGCGCGTTCATACCGTCACCCGTCAGGCCGCTCAGCGTCTGGATCGCGACCCCGATCGCGACCAGGCGTGCTTCGTCCTCGAACGGCTCCGGGTCGTCACAGAGGTCCAACTTGCTCAGGATCACCACCGGCCGCGCCCCGCTCTCCCAGATGATCGCGAGCGTGCGTTCGATCCGGCGCGGGTTGAAGTCCTGGTTGAGCGAAGTGACCAGGAAGACCGTGTCCAGATTCGCGGCGAGGACCTGTGCGGATGTCTCGACGCCGGCGGTCTTTCGCACGAGAGCGCTCCGACGCGGCAGCACGTGATGGATCGTCGCACTTCCCTCGGAGGCGCGTGCGCTCACGGCGACCCAGTCGCCAACGGCGGGCAGCTCCTCGCGGCTCGCCGCTTGATGGCGCAGACGACCGGCGAGCTCGGCGCGCAGTGAGCCGGCCTCACCGATGATGTGAAAGAGATCGCGATGTTCGGCCGCGACACGGGCCGGCGTGAACTCACCGCCCCGGTGCGGCTCGAAGACCGCTTCGAAGAAGTCGTTCCAGCCAAGTTCTTTCAAGCTCATTGCCTCAATATCCTTCGTTCCGAATCCAAGCGTGAAGCGGAATCCGGATTTCGAGCATGGTTGCATTCGTGATCAGATCGAGATTGGTGCAAGGCGACGTGGGGAAGCCTGGGTACGGCCGGAAACTTTGCGACGCCGGGGAGAGGTTTCCCTAGCGGGCGGCGCGTACGGAGGCGACCACGGCCCTGCCGCGGGTGACAAGAGCGCTGTGCATTTAACGCCTCCTTCCAGAGTGGGGGTTGATCGAACACTACGATTCTCGCCCGCCGCGAACCACAAATCAAGCAATAAGTTAGCCGCGGGGCGGCGAAACCGCCCGCAAAACCTTGACAAAAGTGCGACATGTGTCGCAGTATAAGTGTGACAGTTGTCGCAGATCACGACGGGGAGAACATCACATGCCGAAACGGCTACCCGAGCTCTCGCGGTTCGAGCTTCAGTGTTTGCGTCGCTTGTGGGCGCGGGGTGAAGCGACGATCCGCGATATCCACGCCGACATCCCGAACGCACCCAGCTACTCGACCGTGCGGAAGATCGTCGAGCGACTCGAAGAGAAGGGTGCCATCAAGCGCGTGCGCCGCGACGGCCGCGCATGGATCTACAAATCCACGGTCGCGCGGTCGGCCATGGTTCGGAAGGAGATCCGTCGCCTAATCGATTCGCTCTTCGACGGGTCCGGCGCGCCGCTCGTAGCGCACCTCGCCGACATGGACGCGATCTCGCTCGAGGATTTGCAGGCGCTCGAGACGCGGCTGAAACCCGGCGATGCGACCGACGAAGCGCCGGCCAAACGGAAGGAGGCCAAGAAATGACTTCGGTCATCTCCTTCCTTTCAGACGCGTGGCTCGCCGTCGCCGTTCATCTTTGGCAGACGACGCTGGTTCTCATACCGATTCTGCTTCTGGCGCGTTGGGCCCGCCGCGCTCCCGCTGGCGTGCTGCACGCCTTGTGGAGCATTGCGCTCATCAAGCTGTTACTTCCGGCGGCCGCCGTGAGCGCGGGCGCGCGCTGGATTGTCTCCCGGCTCCCCGATTCGGTCGCGGGCGTCGGATCGATGGCATCACCGGTCACGCTCGAGACATTTCGTGTGCTTCTCGATCCCACGCGGGCCGTCTCGGCGGGTGATCTCGGCAGGTGGTCTCTTCTGACGCCGGGACTCCTGCTTCTCACCGCGCTCTGGGGGGCGGGAATGGTCATCGTCATGATGCGATTGGGACGGGACCTCGCCACCATGCGCGGCGCCGCGACGGGTGCGACGATAGGGGGAACGGAGTGGGAGCGGACAGAGCTTGCCGCCGCACTCGATGAAACCGATATCCCCCGACCACGCGTGATGCTCACCGATGAGCCGACCGTCCCGCACGTGGCGGGTCTCCTTCGCCCGCACATCGTCGTTCCGCGAGTCCTCGTTCGTGAACTTTCGACGGGCGAGCTCCGAGCGGTTTTGCTGCACGAAGAATCCCACCGCCGGCGGTTCGAACCGCTTCGCGGTGTGTTCCAGAGGATTTGCGCTGCCATGTTCTTTTTCTATCCGCTCCTTTGGGTCGTGATGCGACGGCTGCAACAGGCCGCCGAACTCATCTGCGACGCAGCCGTGCTTCGATCCGGGGTCTCCGCCCGGACGTACGGCCGCGCGCTGGCGAGGACGGTGAGCCTGGGGCTCGTTCCGGCTGCCCTCCCGTCCGGGATCGGCGGCGGCGCGGGGCCGCACTTGCGACACCGGTTGGAGCGAATCTCTCAAACAGGGAGGTTTCACCTCATGCGGAGACATGGATTCGTACTGGCAGCGGCCGTGGCCCTCGTAATCAGCGGGCTGCTTCTGCCGGCGCCGAGCACTCAGGCAAGCGACGAGGGCGCCGAAGAGGCCAGGGCTTTGGAATTCGTCGAGTTCGACACACCCCCGGAGGCGGTGAAGGCGGTTCCGGCCGAGTATCCCGAGATCGCGAGAAAAGCCGGGGCAGGCGGACGCGTGTGGATCCGGGTGACGATCGACGAAGAGGGTTTGGTGACGGGTGCGATCGTCGAGAAGGTGGACGCCGAGGTCGAGGAGCATCCGGAACTCGGCGAGGCGGCGCTGGTGGCCGGTCGCCAGTGGATGTTCAAGCCGGCAAGAGCGAATGACAAGCCCGTGAAGTGCCAGATCATCATTCCGTTCAAGTTCTCGCTCGATGACGACGCGAAAGCGAACGAGAAGAAGAGGGAGAGGAAGAAAGAGAAAGACTCCTAGCGGCTGATCTTCCCTGCGATACAATCGCCGGCATGGATGGCTGGCTCATACCGATACTCATCGCCGGCGGTTTCGTCGGCGGTTTTGTGAATGCCCACGCGGGCGGCGGTTCGTTCGTCACGTTTCCGCTTCTCATGATGGCCGGACTGCCGCCTCAGGTCGCGAACGCGACGAACCGGGTCGCGATCGTTCTGCAGTGCTTCGCGGGTGCCGCCACGTACCACCGGCACAAGGTTCTCCCGTGGCGTCAGATCCCGCCGCTGCTGCTGCCGACCATCATCGGTGTGAGCATCGGCACGGTTCTCGCGTCTCGTCTCGACGAGTCGATCTTCCGAACGGTATCGGCCATCCTGCTCGCCGTCATCGCCATCTCGATCTTCGTCAATCCGAGCCGGTGGAACCGCGAAAGCTCGCCAGGCGCACGCGTCCGCCCGATCTACTACCCCGTACTCGCGCTGCTGGCGATCTACGGCGGGTTCCTTCAGATCGGGATCGGAACGTTTCTGCTCGGTTTCTTCGTCTTCGCGGGCGGTTATGACGTCGTGCGGGCGAACGCCGTGAAGTTCGGCATCGTGCCGTTCTATCAGAGCGTGGCACTCGCGATCTTCGCGGGGATGGGCGACGTGAACTGGACAGTCGGGATCACGCTCGCGATCGGCAACACGCTGGGTGGAATCGTCGGCGCGCACACGGTCGTGAAGAAAGGTGCCGCGTGGGTGCGGGTCATCGTGGTGTTCTCGGCGGTGGCCGCCATCGCGAAGCTCCTCCTCTCCAGGGGGTAACGTGGTAGCCTATGTGGCCGACCTCGCGGAAGGTAATACGGCAGCTTGGGAGGGTCTCCTTGGGAAAAGGTGCCTTCGATGACCGCCTCAGGATGAGCGATCTCCTGAGACCCGATGTGAACTACGTTCGCCCGTTCGGCGGAGGCTCAGAGCTGTTCGATCTCGTGGGGGACCTTCGCGGGAAACGGATCCTCGATCTCGGCTGTGGGTCGGGTCGCTTTCGTTCCGTCATCGAGTCCAAGGGCGCCGAGTGGGTCGGGGTCGATCTGACCGGTGGAGGTTGTTCGGCGCTCGCGGATGGGTATGCGCTTCCGTTTCGAGACGGGAGCTTCGAGGGGTTGCTATCGTCCGCTGTGCTCGAACACATGCCGGAGCCCCAGCGGGCCATTCGGGAGATGCGGCGAGTGCTCGCTCCCGGTGGAATTCTGTTCGGTTACGTTGCGTTTCTCGAGCCGTTTCACGGCATGTCCTATTTCCACATGTCGCACATGGGACTCGAGTACCTTCTCCTGTCCAACGGGTTCGTCCCGGAACGGATTTTCCCTTCCCACGCGGCGCCGTCTTTTCAGATGGAGCAGATTCTGTTCACCAAGCCCGTACCCGTACTACAGCCGACCATGCGGGTGCTTCTCCGCGCCGGCATGACCGCCGTGATGGCGTTCAATCGCCTGGGGCGTGAGGTCCTGATGCTGATGAGAGGATTGTCGGCGTCGGAGAAGGCCAAGGAGCGAGATCAGTACCGCCTCCTCCTCGCGCTTCGCTACGCCATCGGCTTCAATTTCATCGCGAAGAGATCGGAAGCGTCGGAGGATCTGATCGCCGGATACCGTTCCTTCCAGAAGGACGGGGGCGGATAGCTCGGGGTCGTGACATGACGCTTCCCATCCTCATTCTCGCCGCAGTCGTATCCACCGCTCTGTCCGGCGCGATCGGCATGGGGGGCGGGACGATTCTCGTCGCCGTGATGGCCTCGATCCTGGATCCGTTCGTGGTCGTTCCCGTCCACGGCGTCGTGCAAGTGGTGAGCAACACCACCCGAACGCTGCGCCTGCTCAGGCATGTCGTCTGGTCCGTCTTGCTGATGTATCTGCCGATGATGTTCGTCGGCGTGTGGATCGGCCTCCAGTTCTATCGCGGCGCGGGGATGCCGTGGTTCAAGCCCGTGATCGGCCTGTTCGTCATCACGTTCCTGCTCTGGGATCGGTTCAAGCCCCAGCGCCTTCGGCTTCCGCACTGGGTCTTCGTCCCGGCCGGGTTCATGGGTGGCGTGCTCATCATCGTCATTGGAATAGCGGGGCCGTACCTCGCCGTGTTCTTCCTGCGTGATGATCTGGATCGCGAGCAGGTCGTGGCGACGAAGGCGGCGATCCAGACGATCGGTCACTTTCTCAAGATCCCCGCGTTTCTCTCGGTGGGATTCGCGTATCATGAACACGTACACGTGATCCTCCCGCTACTTGCATGTGCCGTGGTGGGCACATTCCTCGGCACATCGGTGCTCAAGCGCATGGGCGAGCGCGGGTTTCGCCTGGTGTTTCGCGTGATTCTGTGGATCCTGGCGCTCCGGCTCGTGCTGGACGCCGTACTCTAGTCAGCCGGTTCGAAGGGTGGATGCCATGGCCGATGGCACCGCGAAGTTCATCGATGCTCTGATCGACGTCGAGTTTGATGACCCGCCGGCGCTCACGAAGCGGCCGGGCTGCCCGAACGGATTCACCTGGAAAGGGGACTCGTTTCGGATCGTCGAGCTGCTCCGTGAGTGGCACGACTACACGCGCCGCGGTCGGTTCGCCGTCAACATGCGGCCGTCGAACGCGGAGAAGACGGTCGGCAAGGGCTCGTGGGGTGTGGGGAAAGATCACTATCGGGTTCGGACCGAATGCGGGCGGGTCTTCGACATCTACTTTGACCGGGCGCCGAAGAATTCCGGCGATCGGTCGGGAACATGGGTCCTGTTTCGAGAAATCGTTTCCGAGCTGGATCTGTAACCTACCTGTTTTAAATCATTTATCCCTTCCGGGGCATCCTCGACCATTTTTCTGAGACTTTCTTGAAACAAACTTACCGACCGTTTAGTAAGATCATCCGACTCGCGGCTACGATCGGCCGCGTTTTCTCAGACTCAGACATGGAATCGGGATGGCACTATGAGAGATCGTATTACACGCATAGCCATGCATCTTTTTGCGAGACAAGGCTTTGCGGGGACGGCCATGCGGGAAATCGCGGAAGAGGCGGGTGTGACGAAGGCCGCGCTCTACCACCATTTCCCCGACAAGGAGTCGCTCTACAAGAGCGCGATGGCCGCGGCGTCTGACTACATGTGCGAGAGCGTCGCCACGTCGACGGAGGGTGTGACGGATCCGGTCACGCGGCTTCGCGCCATCGTCCACGCACACTTCAACCTCTTCGTCACCGAGCGCGGCCTCATGCAGGCGATGTACCAGGACCTCTTCGCTCCGCATTCCGCTCATGACGATGGAGAGAAGGACATCCACGAGCACGAGCGTCCGTTGCGCGAAGCGCTGGAAGCCTGTGCCGAGGCCGGGTATCTCGATCCGGACGATGTGCCGGATACCACCCTCCTGATCATGGGGGCGATCGAGTACGGCGGCGCGCGGTGGCTCTTGCATCCGAGTGTGGAGGCCCCGAGCTCGGAGCTCGCGGACCACCTACTCGCGCTGGCGATCCCGAAGTTGGCGGAGAAGCTCCGGACGCCGGCGGATGTCGCGGGGCCGACCCGAAAGCCGGAGGACGCCGCTCGCCACCCACGGCGACGCGAGTCGAGGGCGCACAGAGTGTGGAAGGGATTCCGCGGCGGGCTCCGCTGTCTCGGGCTCGCTGCCGCGGCGTGCCTCGCGCTCGCGGGAGCGGCGGGCGCAGAGAAGCTCGACGGAGCCGGCGTGGTCGTGGCCATCCCTGGTGACTCACCCCCCTACACGCTCGAGTCGTGCATCGAGCGCGCGCTCAGTGGAAACGCGGGGATCGAAGCCGAGCGCACCCGTCTCCGCGAGCTCTCCGGAGACGTCTATCAGGCGGCCGCGCAGGGATTACCCACCATCGATCTCAACGGAACGTGGAGCCGGAGCCGCGATCCCAGCTTTGCGCTGGATGAGACGTTTGGCGGTGGCGGTGGAGACGACACCAACGGATCGCCGCTCGATTCACTCTTCGGAGATTTCAGCTTCATTCCGGAACCGGGTGCCATCCCGGCCCAGACCTACTGGCGGGCGAGCGTGGATGCGCGGTGGGAGATCCGACCGGGCCTCGTCTATAACGCGGTCGGTGCCGCGAACGTCGGCGTGGATCAGCAGAAGCAGGCCATCATCGGCGCGGAACACCGTCTCATCGAGGAGACGATGTCCACATACTACGCCGTGGTGCTTGCGGCCGAGCAGGTGCGATCGCTCGAAGCGGAGCTCGAGGCGCGCGAGGAGTTCCGGGACATCGCCGTCCGCCGCTTCCGTTTGGAGTCGGCGACGGCACTCGACACGCTGCAGGCGACCGTATCTCTCGCGAACCTGCAGCCTTCGCTCCGGCGGGCACGCCAGGATCTTCGGACAACGGGATCCGCGCTCAACGTCTTGATGGGACGCGACCCGCACGCGCCGATTGCGGTCTTGAGCGAATTCGAAATCGAGGACGATCCGATCGACGAATGGGGCGCCGTCTCGTACGCGATGGATCGACCCGACATCCGCCAGCTCGAGTCGCTGGAGAAAGTGTTCAAGCGCAACTACGGCGCGCAGAAGGCGATGCACTATCCGTTCCTGAGTCTGAACGGGTCGTACGGCTTCGTGGGGCGTGAACTCAAGGGGCTGGACGACGAGGGGCACGACTTCTGGAGTGCCGGCGTAACCCTTACCGTTCCGGTCTTTGATGGCTTTCTGACAAAGGGACGTTTGCGCGAAGCCGGTGCAACCGTTCTCCGCACGCGCCAGGAACGGGAAGAGCTTTCACGGCAGGCGCGTCTCGAGGTGCTGTCCCTTCACGGAGAGCTCGAGGCGGCACGGGAGAACCTGAACGCGGCGGAGCTCAACATGACCCGCGCAGAGGACGCGCGGCGCTTCGCGACGCTGCGCTACGAGAATGGAAAAGCCAACTATCTGACGGTCCTCAACGCGCAATCCGAGCGCTTTGCGGCCCGGACCAACCTGATACAGGCGCGCTTCGAGGTGCTGACGGGCACGGCGGCGCTGAAACGAGCGATGGGAGTGTCTCCGATGACGCCACTGCGACAGATCGATGACCTATCGATGCGTTCGACCGAGGAAGGGAGCGGATGATGATGACGCATCCTACATACAGAAGGCACGTGCGCCTCGCCGCCGCCGCGGTGGTTTTGGTCAGCGTCGGACTCTTCGCCGCGACGGGATGTGAGCGAGGCGAGGGGAGTCCGGATGGAGCGGGCGGTCCGGCCGAGGTGCCGCGAAACGTCCGCGTACTGGATCTAGAGCCCGCGACGCTCACCGAGTTCTTGGAGATCTCGGGACCTGTTCAGTCGGTGGAAGGCGCGGACATCAGCACGGAGGAATCCGGGACAATTGCAGAGGTTCCGAACGACAAGGGAGCGATCGTAAGGAAGAACGGCGTTCTCGTGATGCTCGATCGCCGTCTTCTCGAGGCGGAGATGCGGGCGGCCGCGACCGCGCTGGACTTTGCCGAGTACGACGAGGCGCGCACGCGCAACCTCTATGACGCCAACCAGGCGAGCCGGCAGGAAATGCTCCTTGCCGAGACCGAGCTTGCCCGTGTGAAAGCGGTCGCTGACATCGCGAGTATTCGATACGAACGTGCCGCGATCAAGGCACCCTACGACGGGGTCGTCGTGAATCGCTACGTCGAGGTCGGGCAGCTCGTAGGCTCGGGTACGCCGATCGCGCGCATCATCAATCCCTACACGCTCAAACTCGCCGGTGCCGTTTCCGAGCGCGAGGTCGGCTACGTCCAAGTGGATGCGCCGGTCCGCGTTGCGCTCGACGGCACGGATGCGGTCGCCAAGGGGCTCGTGCATTGGGTCGGTTTCGAGGCCAACCCGACCACAGGCAAGTTCCCCGTAGAAGTCTATATCGACAATCGCGATCTCAGCGTTCGCCCGGGCGTCGTCGGCCGCGCGCGTATCCAAAAAGCCGAGCACACCGACGTCGTCGCGATACCGCGCGATGCGATCGTCGATGGACCGGAGGGGCCGTCGGTGTTCGTGGTGAAGGATGATCGCGCGCACTTTCGTCCCGTCGAGCTCGGGATGGACCAGGGACTGATGGTCATCGCGACCGACGGCCTGACCGTTGGAGACCGGATCGTTGTTCGGGGACAGCGGGACCTCACCGACGGCGCGTTGATCGAGATCCAAGAAAAGGCGACCTCGTCGGATGGATCCATCGGATCCGATCCGTCGGTCATTCGCCAGGCGTCGACGTTGGGCGCGGGGTCGGACGCCGCCAGGGAGGGTGAGCGATGAGAATCACCGATCTCGCGATAGGCAAAGCAATCACGGTCTTCGCGCTGATGGTGATCGTTGTGATCATCGGGGTGAACTCCTACGGGAAGCTTCCCAAGGAAGCCACGCCAGATGTGAAGATCCCGTTCGTCATGGTCTTCGCGCCCTATTACGGAACGAGTCCGGCCGACATGGAGAACCTCGTCACGCGCAAGATCGAGCAGCAGCTCAAAGGGTTGGCCGATCTCGAGGAAATGACGAGTACTTCGTCGGAGGGATCGTCGACGATCGTGCTGGAGTTCACGACCGACGTCGAGATGTCCGACGCGCTGCAGAAGGTGCGCGACGCGGTCGAGATGGCGAAGCCCGAGCTGCCTCAGGATGTGAAGGACGATCTCATCGTCTTCGAGCTTAGCTCGGAAGATTGGCCGATCATGACGATTGTGCTGTCGGCCAACTACGACCTCGTCAAGCTGAAGAAGGTCGGGGAGGACCTGCAGGAAGAGATCGAGCAGGTCAAGGGAGTTCTCTCCGTTGACCTCACCGGTGGAATCGAGCGACAAGTTCGTGTCGACGTCGATCCAGAGCGGCTGCGTTTCTACAACCTGGGCATCTTCGATGTCATGGACGCGATTTCGCTCGAGAACGTTACCATCCCGGGCGGTGAGGTCGGGATCGGAACGTATGACTATCAGGTTCGCGTTCCGGGCGAGTTTGAGACGGTCGATGATATTCTCAACGTTGTCGTCAACCCCGGTGAACCGTCTCCTGTCTATATGCGGGACGTAGCCGACGTGAGCTTTGGCATGAAGGACCGCGAGTCGCTTTCGCGTCTCAATCAGCGCGACGCGGTGAGTCTCGCGGTGAAGAAGCGCAGCGGCGAGAACGTGATTCACATCGCCGACGATATCCACGCGCGGATCGAAGAACTCAAGCCCACACTTCCCGAAGGAACCAACATCGTCGTGGTGGCGGACAACTCGGTCTATATCCGCGACATGGTGAACGAGCTGCAGAACAACATTCTGAGCGGCCTCATTCTGGTCGTCGCGGTCTTGTTCCTCTTCCTCGGGTTTACCAACTCGTTCTTCGTGGGGCTTGCGATTCCGTTTTCCATGCTCATCTCGTTCGCGGCGCTTCGGGTCATGGGCGTGACGATGAACATGGTCGTGCTCTTCTCGCTCATCCTCGCGCTCGGGATGCTGGTCGATAACGCGATCGTCATCGTGGAGAACATCTACCGACATCGGCGATTGGGCATGAAGCGGGAAGAAGCCGCGGCCGCCGGGACGAATCAGGTATCGGCAGCCGTGATCGCGTCCACGCTGACAACGATCTGCGCGTTCGGTCCGCTGATCTTCTGGCCGGGGATCATGGGCGAGTTCATGAAGTTCCTGCCGATCACGTTGGTCACGACGCTTGCGGCATCGCTTCTCGTGGCGCTGGTATTCAATCCGGTTCTCTGCGCGCGGTTCTTGAAGGTTCCGAAGGAGGGGAAGAAGCCGCGTCTCGGAGACCGGATGATCGCGTTCGGCCACAAGAGCTATGAGCCGACGCTTCGCTGGGCACTGAATCACAAGGCAATCGTGCTCCTCGGGATGGCCGTGCTTTTGGTCGTAGTGTTCGGCGTCTTCGGAGTGTTCAATGCCGGGGTCGAGCTTTTCCCCGACGTCGATCCCACCTATGCGTACGTGAGCATCGACGCGTCGTCCGGGACCCGTGTCGAGGTGAGCGACGTCTACGCCCGGACCGTGGAGGGCGAGGTGGACAAGGTTCCCGACCTCTCCGCGTATGTCGCCGAGGTGGGCGCGGCATCGGGATCATTCGGATCGTCGGATGCGCCGGCGCATCTGAGCGTGATCACGATGGAGTTCCTCAAGAAGGAGTATCGTAGCGGATCGTCGCGCGACGCCGTGGCGGAGCTGCGTGACCGCCTGGGCGACTTCACGGGCGGCCAGCTGATCGTGGACAAGCAGGAGGAAGGTCCGCCGACCGGTCCTCCGGTCAACGTCGAGATCTCGGGAGATGATTTCGAGGTGCTGGGCGCGCTGGCCGAGCAGGCGAAGGAGTGGATCCGGGATACCCCGGGGCTCGTGAACCTGCAGGACAACTATGACAGCGGGCGTCCCGAGATCCAGATCAAGCCGGATCTCGACAAGGCCGCCCGACTGGGGCTTCGAACGGTCGACGTCGCCACCACGGTGCGGACCGCGCTCCGCGGAGAAGAGGTCGGAAAGTTCCGGATCGGGGAGGACGAATACGACATCGTTGTGCGGTTCGAGCAACCGTTCAGGAAGAGCGTGGAGGACATCGAAGAGCTCACGATCTTCTATGAGGGGGAGAATATTCCCCTCACGGCGTTCGCCGACGTGAGCTATACGACGGGCCTCGGCTCGGTCAATCGGATCGACTCCAAGCGCGTCGTCTCCGTTTCGGGTGATGTCGCGGTCGGGTACAACAGCAATGCGGTGCTGCTCGATGTTCAGAAGACCCTGGCGGACCTCCCGCTGCCAAACGGCTACAGCATCAAGTTCACCGGGGAAAACGAGGATCAAGAGGAAGCCCAGGAGTTCTTGAGCGACGCGTTCGGGATCGCGATCATGTTGATCCTGGTCGTGCTTATCACGCAGTTCGTGTCGATCACCACACCGTTCGTCATCATCACGAGCGTGTTTCTCTCGATGATCGGGGTGCTGATCGGACTACTGGTGACGCGGACCTCGTTCGGCATCATCATGACGGGCGTCGGCGTGATCTCTCTGGCCGGGATCGTGGTGAACAACGCCATCGTGCTCCTCGACTACATCATCAAGCTGCGAAACAGCGGTAAGGAGAAGATCGAGGCGATCGTCGAAGCGGGCATGACGCGTTTCCGTCCTGTGGTGCTCACGGCCGTCACGACGATCCTTGGGCTCATTCCGCTCACGACCGGCTTCTCGATCGACTTCGGGCGACTCTTTGCCGGCGACTTCCAATACGCGGTCGTGATCGGCGGCGAGTCGAGCCAATGGTGGGGGCCGATGGGCGTGGCGGTGATCTGGGGATTGGCGGTCGCGACGTTCCTCACGCTGATCGTCGTGCCCGTGATGTACGCGTCGCTCGATCCGATCAAGGCGTTCTTCCGGTTGATCCTGTGGGATTTCTGGGCCGGTCTGTTCCGGCGGCGCGCCGCGGTGCCCGCGACCGGCGCGACCGGAACGTCGGTGGACTAGGCTGGATATGTTGTTCGTTCCCCGTGGCTGACAAGGCGGCCGCGGGGAGCGGGCCACTCACCGGATGTAGTCTCTGTGAACAAACACTCTCTTCTCTGGCCGCGTTTCATTGCCGAGTGGATGCTCGTGCGTGGCATCCTCCGGCACGTGGGGCGGGGTGATCTCGAGCAGGGGTGGCGGCGCGCCCGGCGCCTGACGGGCCTGGCCCGGCGACTCCCCTTCGTGGAGTGGCAATGGGTTCGCCAGAACCTGCGGCTGGTCTTTGGTCCCGCTCTGGACGACCGGTCCGTGGAGAGGCTGACGGCACTCGTCTTTGAGCACCACGTCGCCAGCTACGTGGAGGGTCATCGCTGCGGGGATGTCGCGCTGCGTTTCGAAGGTCTACAAGGACTTCACGACGCCATGGGCAATGGCAGCGGCGCGATCGTCACCGGCGTTCATCTCGGTAGCTGGGAGATGGTCGTCAAGGGACTGGCCGACGAGGGGATTCCGATGGCGACGGTCTACCTGGCGGCCGAGAACCCACTACTCAACCGGGAATTTCAGGCGGCCCGCGCGCGATACGGGGCCGAGTGGATCGAGACGACGAACGGTCGCGTCATCGCACGGGCGATCCGGGCTGGGAAGGCGCTCGGCCTGATGACTGACATGGATAGCCCTCGCGGCGGTTTCGCGTGTGACGTGCTAGGTGTGCCGGCGATGTGCCCTCCGGGGCCTGCGCGGCTTGCGGCCCGGTTTCAGTGCCCCGTCGTCCCGGTCGTCGCGCCGCGTGATGCGATCGGCCGGGTAACGGTTCTCTGCGACACACCTCTCGATCCACCCCCTCGCGAGGCGTCCACGAAGACCCTTGCTGCATTCACCGAGCGACTCAACACGGTCTTCGAGCCGCTGATCCTCCGCTTTCCCGATCAGTACAATTGGTTTCATGCTCGCTGGGAGACGCGCCCCGACGGGCGCAGGTGGAAGGTCGGGGAGCCCGTCGCCGATCTCTGGCGTGAGCGAACGAGGCCTTTCCCCGAGCTACCGAGCCGGATCCAACGACTCATTGCGGTGTGACGCGACGAGCCTGAGAGGAGCTGCCCCGGTCGAGATCATCTCGACGTTGACGTGAGGATATGCAGCCGATGGGTTCGGCCGATCAGATCTCGTATTGAGGTCGTGACCTTCGCTTCTTCCGCAAATGTCGACCACCGCGAGACCGCGTCGTGCACCTGTGCCATGGTTTCCTTCGCTCTCTTGATACCGTACTGGTCCGCGACGGCAAGAAGATCGTCCCGCGTGAAGTCATCCAACCTACCGTTGATGCGCATCTGATGCCGGCTCACCCAGGGGCTATCCGACCGGTGGCTCCAGATCACGTCGTAGGCCGGGGCGAGTCGCCACTCGCCGTCGTCGTTCATCAGAAACGCGATGTTGCGCGTGTGGTCATCCTGATTGCGTGCCAGAACATTGAAGATCATCCGCCGGTACAGCTCCAGCATGGTGGGATGTCCGAGGTTGAGCTGCTGTATGACCCCGAACGCCTGTTCATAGCTTGTGTCGCCCGGGGCGTTGAAATCGAAGTGTCCCATCGCGCAGAGTGACTGCATGTGTATCTTCTCGCCCGACGCGGTACGGTCGAAGCGGCGGGTCATGAAGTGGGCACGGCCGCCCTCCTCGAGAAGACGGCAGTCGCTCATCGAGATGCCCGCCACCCTTGCCATACGGTGATAGGCGTACTCGACCCGTCCGAAGCCCTCCGGATCACCGAGTGTGTCCTGGTTGACTCCGTCGAACTTGAGGAGCCACGGCTCGAATCCTGCGGGGGGCGCAACCTGACCGGAGCGCACCTCGCCGGTGGCGGCGTTCCAGGCAATGACGGCCTTTGCCCGCGCGCCGCCCGCCGAGGTCCCGACACGGATGATCGTTTTCAGCGCGTCAGTCCTGTCTTGATCGAACCCGGGCGTGGCTCCACTGATACCACCGTGTGGGCGTCTCGGATATGTCGCGGTAGAGGTTGCCTAGCCATGCCCCGAGTAGATACTCGGGTGTGGCGTCAGCACCGGCTTCCGATGCGGTGATCGTCGAGGCGGCGGGCTCGATCTCAATGATCCAACGGTGCCGCCCGACTGTCCGAACGCGGCTCCTCAGGACCGGTACTCCGCTGGAGACGGCCAGGGCGGCCGATCCCCGGTCCACGAGCAATGACGCGTGCCCGAACGGGATCCATACGCCGTGCCCGCGGCGCGGGGTCACGAGGACATCGTACGTCAACGACACGATCCGGTTCTCTGCGAAGGCGTCTTGGACGGAGGTCTTCGCTCTGGAAGCGTACGCGGATGAGACCCCGAACCGGCGGCGGATCTGGCGCATCTTGGATTCCAGCGATCGGATGGGCGAGCGGCTGGTGATCGTGTGGAGGGGATACCCGAAAGCCGGCAGCGCGAAGCGGGCATACCAGAAGTCCATGTGCTCGTTGATCAGAAGAAGTCCCCTGCCCATGCTTAGCGCTTCGCGGAGATGATCCTCACCCTTCAGCACGGTTCGCTCCCGCAGCCAGGCGGGCCCCCACGCCTCGAGCTGGAACGCGAGGGCGACGATGCGGGCCTGATAGTCCAGATGCTCGGCTTCGAACCGGCGAATGGCGTCGGCGTTCCAATCGTCCGGACCCAGGATGCGACGCAGGTGGCTAGTCCGTGCCCATCGGTATGGAAGCAGGGTGCCTTTCAGCATGCGCCGGGCCAGACGTTCGATGCCGTGCTCGTCCTGTCCTCGCACGTGCCGCAACAGGCCGGCTGAGATCCAGGAAACGGGAGTCATGAGGATCTCTACCGGAGTGCGCGAGAATTCCCCCTGTTCTGCTTCGGATGCGACGAGTGGTTCGTCGCGGCTGGTGCCGAGGGGAGATGTCATTGGGATTGTCCACCCGAGCCGATCGTGGTCACCGGTCGATCGACGGCATCGCCCGCGATGAGCTGTGTCGCCACGAGTCGTCGATAGGGTTCCCAATCACGCAGGAGCGCATCGTGGGATCCCTCCGCCACGATCCGTCCCTCCGCCAGGACGACGATCCGAGGGAGGTTCTTCACTGTAGCCAGGCGGTGCGCGATCACCACGGTGGTCCGTCCCGCCATGAGCGATGCCATGCCCGCCTGAAGCAGGCGTTCCGTGTGGGAATCCAGCGCGGACGTGGCCTCATCGAGCAGGAGAATCGGAGCATCTCGAAGAAGAGCGCGCGCGATGGCCAACCGCTGCCGTTCCCCCCCCGAGAGTCTCAATCCGCGCTCGCCCAAGGCCGTCTCGTATCCAGCGGGGAGCTTCTCAACGAATGCGGCCGCCTGTGCCGACTCGCAGGCCGCTCGAACCTCAGCATCGGTTGCCTCCGGCCGGCCGTAACGGATGTTCTCCATGACGGTGTCATCGAAGAGAATCGTCTCCTGCGGGACGGTGGCCATGACGCTTCGCAGGGAGGAGAGAGTCACGTCTCGGATGTCTCGCCCGTCGATGAAGATCTGATGCGCGGGCACATCGTGCAATCGAAGAAGCAGGCTCAGAAGAGTCGACTTTCCGGCGCCGCTCTCGCCCACGACGGCAAGATGCTCTCCGGCTCCGATCCGAAGGCTGATCTCTTTGAGAACGTCCTCACCTTCTCCGTAGGAGAATGACAGCCCGCAGATCTCGATATCACCGCGGGGTCGCTCGGGAAACGCGTGCGCCGCTTCGGCGTCCGCCTCCGGGGCCAGCTCGGCGACTTCGTTCAACCGCTCCAGGCCGTTTGCCATGTGCTGAAAGCGCATGGTCAGAAGGCTCAGGGTTCTTGCCTGCGGGATGATGAAGAGCGCGTACAAGAGGAAAGCGACCAGGGTTTCGGTGTTCAGCTCTCCGGACGCGAGCAGATTGCTGCCGACGATCAGGATCGCGATGAGGATGGCCAACGCGGATGTGATGAGTAGAGGCTCCACCAGGGCGTCGAATCGCGTGCTGCGTTTCTGCGCCGCTTTGAGGTCCTGCAATCTGTCGTGGAAGCGCTCGCAGTGATACTCCTCGGCGCCGAAGGCTTTGATCGTGCGGATGCCGCCCAGCATCTCCGTCAGGTAGGCCATCGCGCGCCCCGCCGCACCATCGCTCCCTCGTCCCGCTCGCCGCAACCCCGCAAACAAGGGTCGCAGGCCGACGGCGAGCACACCTCCGGCGGCGATCAAGAGAAGCGCGAGCTGCCAGCACAAGAGAAACAGCATCACGGTGCCGCCCACGAGCACCACCGGAATCCCAAGCGCACGAGGAGCGTGTACTTCAGGAAGAACTCTATATCGGTGAGGCTCGAGACGAGTCGGTTGATGCGCTCTCCCGTGTGCGCGCGGCGATGCTGATCGACCGGCAGGTCGATGAGGTTGCGGAAGTAGCGCGTGCGCAGGAACGTGGACACGTCGTGGGCAACCGCGAACATGATCGAGAGCGCGGCGAAGCTCATGCCGACCAAGAGCACGAGGGTCACCCCGAACTGCAACCAGATGACCCCGGGCACGACCGTCGCTTCGCTCCGGAGGCTCGAGCCAAGCAGCTCCCGCGCCATCATCGGAATGGCGAGCAGCGCCAGCCACACGCAGGTGAACATGATCAGAGAAGCGGCGACACGCATACGATACGGGCGCAGGAGGATCAGGAGTTGCCGGAACGTCGTCATGCCGGGATCTTAACGTCGGCTCTTGAGGTGGGACATGTTTCTTCCAACAGAAACTCAGCGACGCGGTTCAGTGTGCCGGGCTCGCCCAGTTGGACCGCCGCGTCGGCGAGCCGCGCTCGAACGAAACGGCGTCGTTCATCGTTCTCCAGCAGCGTGAGCGCTTCTCGGGCGATCCGATCGGGCGAGACGGCCGATTGCACGA
Source organism: uncultured bacterium (assembly GCA_964486455.1). Lineage (GTDB taxonomy): Bacteria > Eisenbacteria > RBG-16-71-46 > CAZAMP01 > CAZAMP01 > CAZAMP01. The sequence goes on from CAZAMP010000011.1 coordinate 48,642, forward strand.
GCTCGGGAACGACCGGACGATCGAGCAGGATGTTGGACATGGCGATGTAGCGCGTCTTCACGAGCATTCGCGCGGCAAGGTAGGTGATCGGCGAGACGCGATACATGGCGACCATCGGGAGACCGAGCAGTGCCGCCTCGAGTGTGGCGGTGCCCGAGGCGAGAAGAACCAGCTCACACCTGCTCAGGCAGGTGTAGACATGCTCCCGAATGATCCTCACACACCCACCCGCCCTGTGTCGCTCAAGGATGTTCTGCAGTCGCGGCAGCAAATGGCGCGCTGCCAGCGGTAGGACGGCCTGGATATCCGGATGGTGTGATCGTATCCGCTCCAGTCCATCGAGCATGGGATCCAGAAGTCGCTCGATTTCCTGCGCCCGGCTTCCCGGCATCAACGCCACGGTCCGTGCTGCTGGGTCCAGACCAACGGTTCGAAATGCCGCATCGGGGTCACGTCCCGCCTGAACGACGTCGACGAGCGGATGACCAAACCACTTCACGCGCCCACCTTCGCGCGCATAAATCTCCGCCTCCGCCTTGAAGGCAGGGATGATGGCGGTCGCGTGCGCGCCAGCGTCCCCAGAACCAGACTTGCGGCGGTAGAAAGTGCACGTACGGCACGCCTTTTCCGTGCAGGTGCTTTGCCACTAATCCGTTGAAGCCCTCGTTGTCCACGAGCACGGCAAGGTCGGGTGGTTCGTCGCGGGTCATCGCGCGGATCTCGGACATTACTCTGCGCAAGGGAAGAACGTAGCGGACGGATTCCTGCAAACCGACGGATCCGAGGTGGGATGACTGAGCCCGTATGGCGACACCGGCCCGGCGCATCTGTTCACCGCCCGTCCCGTAGAGCTTGGCGGTCGGGTCGTTTGCGGCAATGGCGCGGGCGAGGTGGGCTGCGTGCCTGTCACCTGAGACTTCCCCCGCGACCATCATTATCTTTGCTGGCATGGCTCGGCCCGGGTGAGGGTTTTCGAGACCGGTTGCCCGGCAATCTACACCAAAGGTTGGGAGGCGCCAAGGGGCTCAGACTCCACGGTCCCTGCAGTGTGCGGGCGGCGAAGACGACCGTCCTGACAGGTTCACGGCGTGCGGTGGCTGCGGCGTGATTGGCGCGTACGGCGCCGGTACAGGTCGGAAATGGCCCGGGCGTTCCCGAAGTGCGGCAAGGAGATGAAGGGGACGGTGTGAAGGTCGATGAGTCCAAAGATGCGGCAGCGGACAATCGGACGCAGCCCAACCTCGGGATTCACTTCATCATCGCGCTCCAGGGCGTCTATCCGTCGCGCAACTGATGGAGGCTATCGCCAGGCGGGATAGATCGGCAGGTCGAACTTCTCGTCGCCCCATTTCGCCCTGAGCGCGGAGGAGATCTCCTCCGAGGCCCGCGCGAGGCGGGGGAGCGCCCCCGTCTCCGCGGACAGCGACACGAAGTGGTCGAGCCCGGCGATGATTCGCTGGCGGACGGTAACCCTGCCCCACTGTCGATCCGCGTCAATGACGGACGGCAGGAACATGCAGAGCCCGGCCAGCCACGCGGCCGCGCATGCCATCATGTTCTCGAAGAAGGTCGCGTCATCCGAGGCGCGCGGTAGATGACGGACCAGCTCCTCCCGGTAGACATCCATCAACCGAAGTCGAAGAGCCGACGGTAGCTGGAAGGCCCACGCACTATGGAGGTACCGGATCAGCGGAAAGGTGCCGTCGAGAAGGATGTGGCGGAATCCGCACGCTTCGAGATCGACGAGGTGTGCGCCGCTCTCCGTGATGAAGACATTGCCTACCGTCGAGTCCCCATGCGTGAAACCCAGAAACGGACCCGGCTCGGAGATGATTGCCGTTGCCCGCGCGAGCTCGCCCTCCAGCCCGGTGGGAGCGCGTGATCCGATGGGGCCCAGCCAGTCGGGGAGTTTCTCGAGCGCTGCGATGAGGTGATGGATCTTGTGATGGGAGTGGCGTTCGGCGCCGCACGATGCCCGGAGCGCCTCGTACTGGATGGCCCGCCCGCACGTGTGTCCGTGCAGCGCCGCCAGAGAGCGATGGAACGCGACAAGGCCGCTCTCCGCCGCGGCCCGATCATCCCCCAGAAGTTTCCAACCGAGAACGTTTTGCTTCGTGGGACCGAGGTCCTCCAGGACCAGAACCTCGTGCTCGAGATCGACGCCGAGCAGGCCGGGAACGAGGTCCCGCGTTGCCTCCAGACCGCTCAGAAACCGGTAGGCGGCGCACTCGTGACGAAGAAAGCCTTTCGGTTCTCGCGGGTGTTTGACCACGACGGATGTCGCGGGCGACACGTCTGAATGCTGCGCATCGCAGCGGAGAAGGATGTTCGGCGCAGCCTCGTAGTCGGCGATGACGTCACGGAGCGAGAGCACGATCCCCGGGCCGAGCTTGGTACAAACGGCGCTTTCTGCCAGGCGGAGTGTCTCGGAGTAGGCTTCCGGATCGTGGGTCATTCGCGCCATTCACGATTCATGGCTCAGGATCCCCCGTGGATTTCTTGTCGCACAATGTCCGCTTTCATGCCCGCCTCGCATTATACCGCATAGGCGATGAACTCCTGGGCTGCCCGATTGTCATTCTCGGCGGCACGATGAGAACTTCGATATCACAGGGAGGAAACTCATGACTCGGTTCGGACTGATGACGCGAATCGGAATGCTCCTCACGTGCGTTTGCATGGCCCATCCGGCCTACGCGATTCAGCAAGGTTCCTAGTCACGGGAAGGCGATCAGGCCGACGTCCTCACTTCTGCATTCTCTTATCACTCTGGATCGCAGGGCTCCGAAATCATCCGGTTGGCGATTCCACTCGCGCTTGAATTGGAATCCAGGAAGGCACACCTTGAAGGACACCTCTTGAGCTCTGCAGAAAGTGCCGATTGGCGGAGGATTTCAGGGGTTGGTTTGAGACACCCTTTACGGACATCCCAATCTGCGCTCACCAGCCAGCCTTTTAAGCCAAGATGTCCCGCTTTCTGTCTTTCGAGACGAAAGCGTCTCTATTTGTGTATCAGCGGCCGAATCGCAGACCCTAAGGTCATTCAGTCGACCCGATCTTACTGAAGTGGGACATTAATGGTCTCTGGGGAATGAGAGAGTAGGACGAGACGATTCGTCAACCTGATGTCATCCCTCGATGGTGTCGGGTCTCCTGATGGGTGGTTATGCACCAGGAGCACCGCCGCGGCCGAGGACACGATGGCCGGCCGGAAAACCTCTCGCGGATGCACGATGCTGGCATTCAGACTTCCCCGACTGACCGTCATCTTCCGGATCAAGTGATGGTGACTGTCCAGCAAGAGTGCCCGAAACACCTCAACCCGGTAGCGGTCCATCGCGCGGCAGAACTCGTGTGCTGGCTCGGGTCCCTCGATTTTCGGTCTCGCCGGCGCCGTATACGTTGCCGTCTCGGGTCGCGAACCTCGTAGCGGGGGTAGTCGCTCACAGCACCAACCAGGTCGCCGGCGGTTTCTTGGTCATGGTCATGGTTCTCTCTCCTGTTTGCCTGCGCGCGAACAGGCCCGACCGCTACATGCCCTCCTCCGATGTTATGGACCCGAGTATGGTTCGAGCTCGTTGCGTGGGAATTGCGCGTCTCCAGGCGCCTGCCTCCGCGCGCCCAGTTCTCGCGCGCGGCTTGACATGGCCGCACTTCGCCCACCATCATTCGTTGAAAATGAGGCTATTCACCCAATCTCTCCGGTCTACGCGTAGCCAATGAACAAGAACGAAATCCGCGTCGCCGTCGTCGGCGGGGGCCATGGTTGCCACGAACTGCTTACCCGCATGCTCGATGATCCCGAGCGGCTGGGTCTTCGAGTGGTGGGCGTGGCGGATCCCGATCCCGGGTCACCGTGTCGGCAGATGGCGATGGAAGACAAGCTGGAGCTGGTCGTATCCGACTGGCGGGAGTTTGTGAACCGCGATGATATCGATCTCGTGATCGAACTGACCGGACGTCCCGAAGTCCGCGACGAGGTGGCGCGCAGCCTGCCGCCACATATTCGGTTCATCGATCACGTCACATCTCGTTTCTTCTGGGACATCTTCGCGCTGGCGGACGAAGGGGATCGTCTGAGGCGTGAGCAAGAGCAAGCTCTTGTCGCCGAGCGAAACAAGCTCCGGACGATTCTCGACAGCCTGCCGTATGAGCTGCTCGTGATCACCAAAGACTTCGAGGTCGAGCACGCTAATCGGACGTTTTTGGACGCCCAGAATCTGACGCTCAAACAAGTCGTGGGCAAATACTGCTACGACCTCGAACACAAGACCAAGCCGGCGTGTGGCGTGGGAGTGGACGAGTGCCCCCATGCGGAAACGCTGCAAGCAGGCCAGAGCATCGCCACCGTCGTGTCGAGGAGAGACGAGAAAGGCCTCGAGCGGTTTGTTTCTGTCCGCACGGCCCCGATCCGGGACAAGCGCGGAAATGTCTCAGGTGTCGTGGAGGCCATTCGGGACATCACCCAGCGCGTGCAGACGGAGCAACAGCTCAAGGACACCCGCGCGCGCCTGAATCAGTTCATCGACGTGGCACCGCTCTTCATCTACATGAAGGACGTCAATCTTCGCTTCCGGGTGATCAATCGGCACGCCCTCGAGACGCTCGGGCTCACGGAAGCCCAAGTGCTCGGTCAAACCACGCATGACGTGCTTCCCGAGTCGGCAGCGCGCGAGTTTCAGGCGGGCGAACGCGAGGCTCGCCGAACGGGTCACAGCGTTCATATCGAGGGAATCCTGCCGATGCCGGACCGAGAGATGCACTACCGCGCGACCCTGTTCCCGGTGAAGCGGGATGACGATTTCATCGGGCTCTTCGGGCTAATCGAAGATACAACGGAGCTCTTCCGGAGCGAGCAGCAGTTGATACAGAAGTCCGAGCAGCTCTCGGAGACGAGCGATCTTTTAGAGGGGGTCTTGGAGCACAGCGCGGACATGATCTTCCTGACGGATCCCAAAGGGAAGATGCTGACCTGCAATCGAGGGGCCGAGCGCATCATGGGGCGCGATCGCGAGACCGTCGTGGGGCGTCGGGCCGCGGACTTCTTTGTAGACGGGGACGAGTTCACTCAGTTGCTGGAGCAAGCCTTGGCCGAAGGGTCCGCGACCGGCTACGAGGTTCTCTTCCGGCGAAGGAGCGGCGAGATGGCGGTCGGGAACATCTCGCTCACGGCGATCATGGGACCGGACGGACGACCGGCGGAAGTTGTGGGGATCTGCCGCGACATCACGACCCGGGTGAAGCTGAAGGAGAACCTGGTCCGCTCCGACCGCCTTGCCGCCATTGGGAAGATGGCGGCCGGCGTGGCTCATGAGATCAACAATCCGCTTGCGGTCGTCGAGACCATTGCAGGTGTGCTCGAAGACACGATTTCGGAAGAGTGCAATGCGCTTTCGACGCCGAACAAGGATCTCCTAGCCAAGGCGTTGGAACGTCTGCGCTACCAGGTCAATCGTGCGAAGACGATCACGCACAGCCTGCTCGGGTTTGTCCGGAGGCCACAAGCGGGGCGGCAGGAGGTCTCTGTCGAGGAGCTGTTGGAGGAATCGCTGAATCTCGTGACCCCCGAGATCAGCATGATCGGGTGTGAGGTGAGGAGGGACTATGAGACCGGACTCCCGGCGATTCTCACCGATCCGACTCTTCTCGAGCAGGTATTCGTGAACCTCATCAAGAACGCCGTTGACGCGATCGAAGAGAAGGGCAACGGAGGCGGACACCTGGATCTCGGCATCCATCGCGCCGAGGACGGCATTAGCGTGACGGTCGAGGATGACGGTGTCGGTATTCCGAAAGACTCACTCGGCCGGATATTCGATCTGTTTCATACCACCAAGCCCGCCGGAAAAGGTACTGGGCTCGGGTTGGCGCTCGTCCATGACATCGCGGCTCGGTTGGGTTGTGAGGTGGATGTCACCAGCGAGCTTGGCAAATGGACACGCTTTACGGTAGCAATTCCGCTGGCGGCCCCAGTCAATGGGGAAAACGTTGAACCACTCGGAGGTTAGCTGATGGCTGGGGACATCAGGTTACTTTTCGTTGATGACGAGCAGGATTTCGTCGACTTCATGGTCCTGCGGTTGCGCAAGCAAGGCTTCGATGTTTCGGCGTTCACGGACCCACTGAAAGCACTGGAAGAGACCGAAGGGAAGACCTTCGACGTCGGCCTTCTCGATCTCAAGATGCCCGGCATGGACGGCGAGGAACTCCTTCGCCGATTGAAAGAGCGGACTCCCAGGATGGAGATCATCATCCTGACGGGCCATGGGGGTATCGAGTCGGCCTTCAGAACCGGTCAGCTCAAGGCGTACGAGTACTTGCTCAAGCCGTGCGACTACGGGGAGCTGACGGCGGCGATCAACCGGGCGTTCGCGCGCCGGATCAAGGCCGTTCAGGAACTGAAGGCGGAGCGCGTCGATGATCTCATGAAGAGGGCGATGTACTTCAGTCCGCAGAGTCTTCTCGAGGAGCTCCGGAAACTCGACGCCGAGGAGTAGTGACGAAGAACGCCGGGCGGAACCGTTCAAGCTCCACCCGGCGTGATGGTTGTTAGCGCGTTCGCGCCTAGTGCGACGTCAGATACTTCCGCATCCCGTCCGAGTCGGCCTTCATCGTCTCCTGGCCCTCGTCCCAATCCGCCGGACAGACTTCGCCCTCGTGCGACGCGACGAACTGGAACGCCTTGAGCATTCGGAGCGCCTCGTTTGCCGAGCGACCGACGGCCAGGTTGTTGATCGTCGCGTGCTGGACCGTTCCCTCGGGATCGATCAAGAACGAGCCACGGAGCGCGACGCCGGCCTCGGGAACGAGAACGCCGTAGTCGTAGGAGGTGTTCTTGCCCATATCGGCGAGCAGCGGGTAGTTCAGATCGCCGCCGAGCCCGCCCTCTTCTTTCTTTGCCTCGACCCACGCCTTGTGAACGAAGTGCGAATCGACGGAGATGCCGAGGATCTGGCAGTCCCGCTCTTCGAACTCCGGCGCGGCCTTCGAGAGGCTCAGCACCTCGGTCGGGCAGACGAACGTGAAGTCGAGCGGGTAGAACATGAGGTAGACCCACTTGCCTTCAAAATCGGAAAGCTTGAACGGCTTGAGTTCGCCCTTGTAATAGCCCTGAAGCTCGAAATCCGGTGCTTGCGTGCCGACGACGCTCCCGAAATCGCTGGTTTCCTCGTTCATTTCTCTTCCTCCTGGTATGGGTTTCGGTACGGGGTGAATGACGGAGTTTCCTTAGTGGCAAGGAGTTGAGCCTGTCGGTGGGCCGGCCGCCCGGACTCCTCTTCACGCGTAAGCGGCCCACGGACGCGTCCGTCAGCGCGTGATGGCCGGTTACGAGCGCGGGATGATAGCATCCCCTTTCATAATTAGCAAAGGCTCCAGGAGGAATCATGACGCGATCAATCGTGGCCCTGTTATTCATGATCGTTTCCGCTCACGCCGGGGTACCGTCCGAGAATGGCGACTACCGCGACTTCGGGCTGGACTGGACGATAGACGTGACGGATGTGCCGGAGGGAGTCGAGCGGGTGAACGTCTGGATCGCCGTTCCACAGGCGCTGCCCGAACAGATTGTGAGCGACCTGGATGTTCGCACCGACCACGATTGGCGGTTCGTGCACGACCGGGAGTTCGGCAATCGGCTCGTTCGGGTCACCGTCGATGATCCGGCGGAGTTGCTCTCGATCGGGCTCGTGGCCAGCGTAAGGCGATACCCGGTGACCGAACCGCGCGCCGCGCCGCTCAGCCGGATCGATCACGATCTCTACCTGCGCGAGGAAGCCCTGGTGAGCCTGAGTCCCCGGATACGGGCCCTTGCCGACAGCGTGGGCGGAGACGACCGCGCCCGGTACGACTACGTGCTCGATCTCATGGAGTACGACAAGAGCACGCCGGGTTGGGGGCGGGGAGATTCCGAGCGCGCGTGCGACGTCGCGAAGGGAAACTGCACCGACTTCCACTCGCTTTTCATGTCACTCTCTCGCGCGAAGTCGGTACCGACGTTCTTCGAGATGGGATATCCTACGACGCCGGACGGAGAGAGCGATCGGGTGGGGGGATACCACTGCTGGGCCTGGTTCTACGGGGAAGGATCCTGGTCGCCGGTGGACATCTCTGAAGCCGACAAGGCGCCGGAGAAACGGGACTTCTACTTCGGCAATCTCGATCCCGATCGGATCACTTTTTCCCGCGGTCGTGACATCACGTTGCCGGGAATGCGGGGAGCGCCACTGAACTACATTCCGTCCGGAGCGTACGCGGAAGTTGACGGACGACCTTGGGACGGCGTGACGCGGCGGCTCACGTACACGGTGAATCGTCCCGGATAGGTTTCACATGACCGACGACATGGGGCAGAGAGAGAGCACGATCATCATCGGAGCGGGCCCGATTGGGCTCGCGTGCGCGATCTCCGCGAAGCGCTGCGGCATCGATCCACTGGTTGTGGATGCCGGGGCAATCGTCAATTCGATAACCGGGTACCCGACGGCCATGGTTTTCTTCACTACCCCCGAGCTACTCGAAATAGGCGGGCACCCGTTCGTATGTGCCGGGCAGAAGCCGACCCGCGAGGAAGCACTGAAATACTATCGTGGCGTCGTCCGTTCCGAGTCCCTTCGGGTTCGTACGCACACGCGTTTCACTGGCGCTTCGCGCGACGGCGACGGCATCCGCTGCGAGTTCCGATCGGAGTCGGGCCCGGCGACGATCGCGTGCGATCGCCTGGTGCTCGCGACCGGCTATTACGACCATCCCAATCTACTGGGCGTTCCGGGCGAGGACTTGCCGCACGTCACGCACTACTACGACGAAGGCCATCTGCACTACAGACGTCACGCCGTGGTGGTCGGGGGGCGAAATTCGGCCGTGGAGGCAGCACTCGATCTCTTTCGATCGGGAGCGAAGACGACGCTTGTCTATCGGAGGACGATGTTCCCGCCATCGGTCAAATACTGGATGAAGCCCGATATCGAGAACCGGATCAAGGCGGGGGAGATCACCGCGAAGCTGGGCTGCCAGGTGTCGTCGATCGCGCCACGCCATGTGACGGTGCGTCGCCCCGGAGGCGGCGAAGAGACGCTACGCGCGGACCGCGTCTTCCTATTGACCGGTTACCATCCCGATCAAGAGCTCTTCATGCGGGTCGGCATCACGCTCGAGCCGGACACGGGACGACCGGCAATCAACCCCGAGACATTGGAGACGAACGTTCCGGGCGTGTACATGGCGGGGAGTATCACGCGCGGGCTCGCGGTGTCTCAGATCTTCATCGAGAACGGTCGGTTCGACGGGGAGAAGATCTTCGGCGCGCACTAGCGCCACGTCATCCGCTTGAGACCCCGCATCACCATGATCTCCTTCGCGATCTCTTCGATAGCCTTGTACGACGCGTCGATGTTTTGCCAGCCGTGCTCGTCCATGAGTCGATTCGCTTCGCGGACCTCCCGTGCGATCTCGCGTTTGTCGAGATAGCTCTCGATCCGACCCATGTGCATGCTCTGAACGCGCGCTTCGCGGAGCGTCCTCAAGCGCATGACGTTGACGCGCAGGCCGACGACCTTTTCCGGATCCAGCCCGAGGAGCTGAGGTGGCGGCTTGATGTCGGGAAGGAGCGGAACGTTCGCCGCGCGAATGCCGGCGTATGCGAGATAGAAGCATGTGGAGGTCTTCGACGCGCGTGACACGCCGACGATGACGACGTCCGCCCCGTCGAGCTCACGGGGACGTTGGCCGTCGTCGTGTTTGAGCGTGTAGTCGATGGCGGCGATCCGGTCGAACCGCTCCCGATCTGATTCATAAAGTAGTCCGGGAGTGGACTGCGGCGCACTCTTGAAGAGATCGTGCAGGGCGGAGAACGCCGGCCCGAGGATGTCCACGGCGGGCACGAGCAGAATCTCGGAGATCTCCTTCATGGCGTGTCGCGTGTCTTCCGACACGAGCGTGTAGAAGATGATCGCGTTTGCCGCGTTCGCTTCCTCGACGATCGTGCGAACCGCCTCGGGGCTGCGAATGTTGCCACGCCGAATCAGGAGATTCTCGTGTCCCTTGAACTGCACGAGTGCGGCGTCGACGACCTGTGCGCCGGTCTCACCGCGCCCGTCCGAGACGACATATATAGTGGGCGGTGTTAGTCTTTCCATGACGGGGTGAGTGTAGCCGAATGGCGCCCGTGCCGCGACTACAGAACCATCTGGTGGGCCTTCGTGAAGCAGGACCGGCGGACGATGTGCACGACGATGGTGCTACCTATGGCGGTCGAGGCGACGAGCATCAACATAATGACGATCTGGTAGCGGACCGCGCTCGTCGGATCCAGCCCTGCGAGGATCTGTCCGGTCATCATCCCCGGCAGCGAGACGAGTCCCACCGTCATCAGGGCGTTGATCGATGGGATCATTCCCGCCTTGATCGAATCGCGGAGCAGCGCGTGCGTCGCCTCCTGGTACGTCGCCCCCAAGCAGAGCGCGAGCTCGATCTGCTCTCTCTGTTTTCTGAGATCAGAGAACATGCGCTCGAGAGCGATCGCGATCGCGTTCATCGAGTTGCCGACGATCATCCCGCCCAACGGGATGAAATACTGCGGTGTGTACCAGGGCTTCACTTGAACGATCGCGCTCGTTACGAAGATCAGCACGGTCATGTAGCTGATGACCATTGAGACGAAGGTCGGTGTGAAGATGGAAATCGTCTTCTCCTGAACGCGCCCGCGAATCGTGTGCGCGGCCCAGAAGATCATCCACACGTAGAGCGCAAGTACCAGGAACGGATTGTTCACACGGAAGACGAATTGCAGGACGTAGCCGACGAGGAATAGCTGCGCGAACGTCCGGACGGAACCCCAGACAAGGTCCCTCTCGAGTCGGAGCCGCAAGACGAGTGACGCGGTCGCCGCGACCAGCACGAAGATCAGGCACAGGACAAGCTGGAGCGGTGTGATCTCGATCATGTGGATGCTCCGGTTTCCTGAAGCCCATCTCCCCGCGTGAGGCGGTATCGCCGCGGGTGCGCCCGCTTGGAGCTAACCTCCAGGTGGGTCACCTGAATCACGCTCATGCGGTCCTCGATATTCAAGCGCTCGAGAGACGACTGGACGATCTCCCGCGACTGGGCGTCGAGGGCGGACGTCGGCTCGTCACAAAGGAGCAGCTCGGGCGCCGTCAAGAGCGTGCGGATCAAGGCGACCCGCTGTTTCTGACCGACCGACAACCGGGTTGCCTCGTCGGTCAACTGCACATCTTGGAGCAGGAAATCATCCATCAACTCGCGGAGCCGGTCCGAGTTCGGGGCGGCGCGATCTCGAGCGGAACTGAATCGAAATGGCAGCTGGAAGTTCTCGGCGACGCTTCCCCGGAGCATGACCGGTGTCTGCTGAACGTATCCAATGCGGCGCCGAAGGGCCGTGACGTCGTGACTGACGATCGGCGTTTCGTCGAGGAGGATTTCGCCCGACGTAGGTTCCTGTAGCCGGTTCAAGAGGCGAAGAAGGCTCGACTTGCCACTGCCGGACGGTCCCTCGATCAGGACGAATTCACCACTCTCCACGACGAGGGCGATGCTCCGGAGCAACGGTTCGTGGCCGTCGTAGCTGAGCGATACGTCTCTGAGCTCGATCTTCATGGGGGCACGGTAGCACCGGATCGTGCCAGGACAAAGCGAACCGGAATCGGATCAGACGGCGGTCCCGAGGAGCGGTGGTGCTCATCGGATTCTAACAACGTCCTAACCGGGCTCTCAGACGCGCGCGGTAGATCCCCCACAAGGAAAAGCAAGGCTGTGCACGACAGACCCGGGCCGATCCCCGAAAGAGCCTACTCCACGGCTTTCATCGCCAACTCGTACATCCGTCGAACCAGCGGGTCGTGCTCGTCCAGCATGCGAAGCGTCACGAACGCGATCGTCTCTTCTTCGCCGAGCTTCATGAGCGCCTCGACGGCCGCTGCTCTGGCGGCGGGTGGTTCGGCCTCCGATGACGCGTCGAGTGCGGCCATCAGTACGCGGCGGGCGCGGGAGCGGGCGACGAGGCTCGCCGCGTCGCTGCTGTCACGGAGGGCGAACGCGAGCTTGCCCAGCGTGCGGATACGGATCGCGCGCTGTGTCGCCCCGGCGTCGAGGCTTTCGCAGAGCGGTGTGATGGAGGCGGTGCCCAGCCTTTGCAGGCCGTCGGACGCCGCCGCGCGAACCGTGAGAATCGAATCGGATAGCCGATCGCTGAGAAGGCCGGCGGCCGCGCTGTCCTTCAGCGCCGCCAGCGCGCGCACGGCGTTGATCCGGATCCGTTCGCTGTCGTGAGCGAGGAAGGAGCGCAGTGTCCGTGAGGCCTCCAGATCGCCGATCCGACCCAGCGCGTAGAGCATGCGATACCAATCGTCTCGATACGCGTTCTTGCCGAGCATGCGCTCGAGCGGCTCCCTGGCTTCAGGACGTTTCAGCTCACCCATGACGCGGATCATGTTTCGACGCGTCGTCTCGTCATCGCTTTCGAGGTAGAAGATCGCGCGCGCCGTGAACGAATCCGGGTGCGCCTTCGCCAACTCCTCGATCGTGCGGTACTCGAGGCTCTTGCGTGTGGCGAGTTTCTCTCTGAGAACGTAATCGACCGCGTCGGTGCCCTTCGCGATGAGCGCCTTTCTCGCGCGGCGGACCTTCTCTCTCGCGCTTCCAACCTCCCAGATCGACGCCGTCTCGAAGAGCTCGTCGACCGCGCGGAGTGAATCCTCCGCGGTCAGCACGACCTCCGGGACCTTCTCGCCGGGAAGCTCGAGATCGCGATCCAGATCGATGCCGAGTCCATACGTGTTGTGCGTCCACACCGAACCGTCGGCGCCGGGAGACCACCGCGAGTACGTGTCTTTTCCTTCGAGGTCGAGAAAGATGCCCGGGCCGCAACTGCCACGCGCCCAGCGAACCCATCCCTGGCCGCCACCGTACGTCGCGTAGAAGTCATTGCCGTGCGCATCGATGAAGATCGCGGTGGAGTTTGTGAGGCTCACACCCTGGCCGTTGTCGACGACGTAGTAATCGTTCCCTTCTTCGTCGAGGAAGAACGCCGCCGAGTAATCGTGTCCGGTCCCCTGGGTCACTCCGAACTTCGAGACGTACTGATCCTCACCGCCGCGATCCCAGAGAGTGCCTACGGCCAGATGCACACCCGCACCCTGCGCGTACTGGGAGGCGTGATAGGAATCGTTGCCGGCGCCGTCGAACAGCAGGCCGATCGAATACCAGTAGCCGACCCCCTGTGCGTAGATCTCGCCGTTGTAGAAGTCGTTCCCCTCTTCATCGAGAAGCAGGCCGACACCGCCGCCCGCACGCGGCCGGAAGCCGATCGAGTAGCCCTGCGAGAGCGACTGGAAATCGTCCGGGCGAAGCGGTGCGTGCACATAGCGGCCACCCGATCGATAGGTGTCGCTGCCGAACCGGTCGTAGAGAATGCCCACCCCGAACGTGGAGGCGAAGCCCTGCGAGAAGCGCGCGCATAGATAGGTGTCGTTGTCATTGTGGCGAATCGGCACGGCACCCGTGCCGGGCACCTTCTTGAGTCCTGCATCGAAGGCTCGGTCGTCGGTCAGCTCCGGACCCGGAGGTGGTGGGCCGGCACCGTCGGAGACCAGGGCGCCGATGCCGAAGGCGCCCGCTCCCTGGCAGAGATTGCGACCCGAGTAGAAATCCGTACCGGCCCGGTCGTACAGGAAGCCCGCGCCGAAGAAGCCGGCACCCGCCGACCCATCGTCTCCCCGGTAGATGTCGTCACCGCCGGTGTCGATCAGCACCGCGACGCCGAGAAGCGCCCCGCCAAGCGCAAAGGGAAGATCGGACGCGTCATAGAGATCGTCGCCGCCGAGGTCAACGACGGCACTGAACGAACGCGTGAGGGTGCCGATCGCCGACGCCGCGCGTCCGCGGTAGATGTCATCGCCGCCGAGGTCGATCACGACGGCAATCTCGGAGAGCGCTTCGGCTGAATAGGTGTTGTCCCGCGGTCCCCCGACGACGATGAGCCCCCAGGGGCTGTCGGCGGTCAGGACCACCGAGCCGTCCACGCCTTCGGCGTGCTGGAGGGCGCGCGATTGCGGAAGATCCACGGCCCCGTTCGCTAACTCGGACAGCGCGGCGAGAAACATCCGGGCGGCGCCGGTGAGCGCGGAGCGGTCCATCTTCGCCGCCATGTCCAGTATCGGGTCTTCGGAAAGCTCGGCCGTCGTGTCGGGAGCCAAACCCATCTCGAATTGGAGCCGCCCCTTCCGCGTGATGTCGTCCGCATCGTCCTCCCAGTTGCCCCAGAAGGCGGGTGCGGCCATCACGAGGTGCGCGGTTTCCTCGGGCGTGAGCTCCGCGAAGGCGTCGTGGAGTAGCGCCTCCGCCGATTGAACGCTCGCTATGAAGTCGCCGACGTACGAGTCGCGGTCCGTGCTCCGGTCGGTTTCCCAATAGCCGTCCGCGTCGAAGCGCGTCGCCGGCCACCGCCACGCTCCATGCGCCGCGTCGTCGGGCGCATCACCCAGAGCGCCCAGAAGATTGGCGATCACAATGGGATCATCCGCGGCGGCCCGGAACTCCGAGACGACCTGCTGTTGCCAGCCCGGAAGACTCAACGGGTCATTCAGGATGTCCTCGACGACGCTCAAGCGAAACGTGTCGTCTTCTGCGTAGAGCTTGTCGAACCCCAGTTCTGGCCGCGCGACGTCGAGGTACTCGAGCGCGCGCGTTAGGGTCGCAGAGGCCAGCGAGTCGAGACCTGAGACGGTCCCCGCATCGGGCGGTGATGCCTGCGCTCCCACGGACGACCCAACCCAGAGCACCAAGCACGCGCAGAGGAGCATGCCACGGCCCACCGAGAGACGCCGTGCAGCCGGAGAACAACCGCGGTTTGATCTATGTGTATTGAATGCCATCGTTTGCGAAGGTAGCTCAGCTCATCGCCTGCCGCAACCGCATCGGATTCGGCACGGTTCAGGTCGTGAGGCATGGACGCTAACGACAACTGCACCATTGATAAGCGGAGAGCCGATGATGATATAGTAAAGGGATGACTCGACAATGTTGGTAAATGCTCGACGGGCAGATCAACATGCGCGACGCGGTCGACGGCGACCCGATTGCCGGCGGGATCTTCGACTTCGGGCTCTTCCTCTTTCACAATGCGAAGCGACTCATCGACAAAGGTAGCGGGCCATACTTCTACCTGCCCAAGCTCGAAAGCCACCTCGAAGCGCGACTGTGGAACGATATCCTCATCTACGCGCAGGGCGGGATGGCTGCGCAGATTCCGATCAAGCACGATCCGGAAGCCAACGCCGAAGCGTTCGCGAAGGTGCGCGCGCACCGACGCGAACTCGGCGAAGCTGCTGACCAGCGACATCGATGAGCGGGACCGGAAGTACATCACAAGCCAGGAGCGGACGCCGGAAGGGTTCCATCAGATCAGGGGCGGCATCGAGATGGCGATCGATCGCGGGCTCGCGTACGCGCCGCACTGCGACATGATATGGTGCGAGACGTCCCAGCCGGATCTGGAAGAGGCGAAGATCTTCGCCGAGGGGATTCACGCCAAGTACCCGGGTAAGCTCCTCAGCTACAACTGCTCGCCGTCCTTCAACTGGAAGGGCAATCTCGACGACGCCACCATCGCGAAGTTCCAGCGCGAGCTGGGGGCGATGGGCTACAAGTTCCAGTTCGTGACCCTCGCCGGATTCCACTCGCTGAACCTGGGCATGTTCAATCTGGCCCGCGGGTACAGGAAACGCGGGATGGCCGCGTACGCGGAGTTCCAGGAAGAGGAGTTCACGAACGAAAGGGAAGCCGGCTACATGGCGACGACTCATCAGAAGTTCGTCGGCACCGGCTACTTCGATCGTGTGATGGAAACGATCTCGGGCGGTCAGACGTCGGTCGGCGCGCTGTCTGGGTCGACCGAAGAAGAGCAGTTCACCGCGGGCAACGGCGGCGGTGAGGGCGAGTAGCAGATCGCCCGTGCGCGTTCGGTTTCGAACCCGGAGTCTCCGATAGATACCCGAAAACGAACAGTTCTCCCGCCACCCTGGCGACACACGTCGGATTCGGTTCGCACCAGGGTGGAGATCAACTTCCCACCCGTAACTCCGTTCACCGTGGCAGCCTACCCAACTGTTGGCAACATGGCTAGGTAGGAAGGAACCAACCCGCCCCCGGGTACCCAGCCTAAGGTCGCCATTCCAAACGAGATCCATCCTCGAGTCATGGCACACAAGATGCAATTGCTTGAACGTAGGCGGAGAGCGAAGGCGCCGACACATGCGGAAACAGACATCCGACACGTCTGCCGGCGTCTTCGACGCAACCCTCCCACGACAGATTTGGATTGATGAACCGCAGGCTGATCGAGAGAATCGAGCGGAATGAACGGAGGGGTTGAACCGAAGGAGGTGCGACATGACGCGTGGGCATGAATGGATTCGACTGCTTCCGGTGGTCCCCCTGATCCTTGGGCTGGGTTTCCTCGCGTGCGATTGGGAGCGGGCGGGAGAGACGGGAGCTGATGACGCATCGAAGTCGGTAGCGCCCACGGAGGGGGAGGGCTCCGGAGATCAGGCCGATCCGAATTTCAGACTTCCGGCGTTGTGGGTAGATGACTTCAAGACGGCAGGGATCAACGACTGCGAACACGATGCGATCATCTCCGAGATCGTGAACCACGCGATCGAACCACACCTGTTGGCTTTTCAAGACGAGATCGAGCAGTGGTCGGTACGGAATCTGATCGGGCGGTGCGCGGAGGCGAACAAGGTGGTTCGCGTCCCTGAGTTCTCTGACATGAGCCGCTACGAGCTTCTCTTCTGGAACGTGAGCCCCTCACCGAACAGCGCAATGGGCAAGCTCACGAATGAGCTGTCGTCCTTCAACGGCCAGCTTGCCGAGTATGTCGAGAGCGGCGGCAACATCATCCTATGGGGCATGCACGATGTCGGCGCCGTCCTCGGTGACTTCTTTCCCGCCGATCGCTACGTTCCGGATCTTCCGCAATTCCCCAACCCGAACTTCGGGCCGGGCGACTTTCTTTGGGAGCCGATGCATCTCCGCACCACGTTCGATCGCGCGGGAAGAGGCGATGGGCCGGGGGCCCGCCAGATGGCCACCGAGTGCAGCGGAATCATCGCGCTGGAAGCGACGGATCTGGCGTTAGGCGAGGGCTTCCCGGCGGGTGTGCTGGATCCGACGGGATACGATCCCGAGAAGACGGCCATCTGGTATGAAGACTGGGAGGGATGGCACAACGAGAGAGGCTGGCACGGGGCGAACGCGCCGGTGGGAATCCCGCCGCTGATCACCGCCGGGCTCGACACGCTCTACACGTTCGTCTCCAATTCGTGGGCCTGGGAGGATGATCTCGCCGAAGCCTGCGGCAGCTCATTCCTCTCGCCGCTCGATGGCAAGCCCGTGGTGATGCGGTATCAGGATCAGGAAGGCGCGCGGGGGAAGATCGTCTGGATCGGCACGCCGCTCTACGTCTTCGATGAGGATCACCGCGAGGACCTGAAGCAGATGATGCGGCTGCTCACGGATTGGATTCTCGAGGAAGAATGATGGCGAACGGGATGAGCGTGGGCGCTCAAAAGTCCACGCTCACCCCCGACTGAACCCGCCAATCGGTCGTCTCGACGCCGGCCGGCGGGGAAGAGTCGTGGGCAAGCGTGTGTACGAGGTTTAGGGAGAATCCTGAACCCAGCGACGCGCGCAGACCGGCGTTCAGAATGGCCCGCATATCACCGAACTCTCTCCAGAGTGGCTGCACAAACCCGGTGATGTCCACACCGACGTGCTCGTTCAGTTGACCGGTCACCATCACGAAGCTGGACATGCGTTGGTCCGTGTCGCTTCCCGACTCGTCTTGGATCCGCTCGATCTCGGTCATGTGTGACGCGCCGAGCGACATCCCCAGCTTCTCGCCGCGAATAAGATCGATGCGAATGCCGGCCCCCAGTAAGAATCGCGACCGAAGACGCTGGAACGGGTTGTGTTGGTGCTGTGTGAAGGCCAGGGAGTAGGCGCGCCCCTTGAGGTGCGCGTTGTGCCGAACGTGGAGCTGTGTCGACTCGGCGATCTCTTCTCCGCCGGCGGTTACGCGGGTTCCCACCGCGATCGCACGCCAGCGATGATCATCCCCCTGCCATTGGGAACGCGCAGCGCCCATGAGCGCGGAGACATCGGTATTCCCTCCGGCTACGCTGAACCGAAGCTCCGCACTACCCGACCACCCCATCTCGTTCGTCTGGAAGCCACGGAGCGTGTCGAGAATCTGGGCGTGTGCCTTCCGGGGGGCCGTGACGAGGCAGCAGCCGATCGCGCAAATCATGAGAATTCGAAGCCCTAGCACGGTACCTCCTCCGCAAGTTGTTCACTGTGAGTCGTTTCCGGGATCAGCTCGGCCAGCATACACCACGGGGGCGCCGGCCTCACGCAACACACGCTCGGCCGAGCGCCCGGCCCGGTGCGCGCAGGAGGTTGCCAAATTCGCCCGCGAGTGATATTGTCTTTCGGCCATAAACCCCCTAGGTGCAACGTATTCAGGAGAGAACAGAATGGGAGACAAGAAGGCAGATCTGGCCGGGCCAGGCATCAGTACCTACGAAGAGGTCGAGAAGATCCTGCCCGCCGACTACGAGTCCGTCCTCACGCCGATGGAAACGATGAAGGCCCTCTATGAGGTGAAGGGCTACATCGAAGAGAACATGGGCAAAGAACTCAACCTACAGTTGGTGCAGGTTCCTCTGATCGTCGATCGTGACAGCGGTGTCAATGATTACCTCGATCGCGACGGCTCGCGCACGCCGATCGAGTTCCCGGCGGGGCTCGGTCTCGACAAGCCAATCGACGCGCAGGTCGTGCAGGCGGCGACCAAGTGGAAGCGAATGGCGCTGAAGCAGTTCGGCTGCAAGGTCGGCGAGGGCATCAACACCGACATGCGCGCGGTCCGCAAGGACTACTTCCTCGATCACGATCACAGCTCATATGTCGACCAGTGGGATTGGGAGAAGGTCATCACGGCCGAGGACCGGAACCTCGCCTATCTCAAGGCCACGGTGCAAGGCCTTTGGAAGACGCTCAAGGGCGCGGAAGAGCACGTCCAGAAGATCTTCCCGCAGCTCAAGAGCGACAGGTATCCCAGCATGCCGGATGAGCTGACGTTCCTGCACGCGGAAGAGATTCTCGACATGTTTCCGGATCTCCCTCGCAAGCAGCGCGAAACGGCGATCCTGCAGAAGTACCCGGCCGTCTTCATCATCGGCATCGGTTGGCCGCTCAAGGACGGCTACCCGCACGAGATGCGGGCGGCGGACTACGACGATTGGGTCACCGAGACGAAAACCGAGGATGGGCGGACGATGCATGGGCTGAACGGCGACATTCTCGTCTGGAACCACATCACCAAGCGCCGCCACGAACTCACGTCGATGGGTATCCGGGTGACGAAGGAGACGTTGAAGAAGCAGCTCGAGATGAGCGGGCAGCTCGACTTCCTCGATCTTCCGTACCACAAGGCGATCCTGAACGACGAGATCCCGCTGTCGATCGGCGGCGGCATCGGCCAGTCACGGACGTACATGTACATCCTCAAGAAGGCGCACCTCGGCGAGGTCAGCGTGACCATCTGGCCGCGCCAGCTGAAGGAGATCTGCGAGAAGAAGAACATTCACTGTCTCTCGTAGGTCCGTCGCGACCTTGATCATCGAACGCCACCGGTGCCCAAAGCCCGGTGGCGTTTCGCTGTGGCCCATCACCGGCGGTCCGTAGACCTACTTGAACGGCGTCTTTCTTGTGCTGCATCGCCGTGATGCCGCCTTCCTGGCGTTCGCCGACGCCGATCACCTTGTATTCCCGGCCGTCCTGCATTTTCATCGTCTGGATCTTCCAGCCGAATAGCTCGCAGTAGAACTTCTCGGCGGCCGCGGGGTCGGTCGTCATCAGTTCGGTCCAACAAAATGCTCCATGAGCGTTTCGGGGATCGCTCATGTCATCCTCCTCTCGGGGCGAATCGTTCTGGTGCGTGGGAAGTCGGTGCATTATAGAGAGTGAAGCGCAACCGGCGAAAGTCGACCCCGATCGATCGAATATCCGGGCGGCACCCCTGTATCTCCTGTCAGTGAAAGAGGAGGTCGTCACGATGCCTGAAGGCTACTGGTGGATTTGGATGATCGTCGCCGTCGTGTTCATCATCGGCGAGATCTTCACACCCGCGTTCTTCCTCTTGTGGTTCGGGGTCGGCGCCGCGGTCGCCGGTGTCATGGGCCTGCTGGGCGTGGGGGCGACGTGGCAAATCGCCGCGTTCGTCGTCATTTCTTTCGTTCTGTTCGTGGCTTCCCGAAGGTTCGCGGATCGAGTGACGAAGGAACAGCCGCCCGGTATCGGCGCCGACCGTTTCATTGGCAAAGAAGCCCTCGTTCTCGAAGAGATCAACAACGCGGAAAACACGGGACGCGTTCGCATGGATCGTGAGGAGTGGCGCGCGGAGAGCGAAGGTGGCGATGTCATTCGGGAAGGTGCCCGCGTCGAAGTGATAAATGTCGACGGCACACATCTCGTCGTGCGGGCCGAGAAGGAGGATTAGAAAATGGCTGAAGGATCGATTGTTCTACTGGTCATCCTCGGCATATTGGTCTTCATCGTTTCCGCGACGGGACTCCGGATCGTCCGCCCCTGGGAGAAGGGTCTCATCGAGCGGCTGGGGAAGTACCAACGCACCGTGGGCAGCGGGCTCACGCTGATCGTTCCGTTCCTGGAGCGCATGATCAAGGTGGACATACGCGAGCAAGTCGTCGACGTGCCGCCGCAGCAGGTCATCACGAAGGATAACGTCGTCGTGGAGGTCGACGCGGTCGTCTACTACGAGGTGACCGATCCGGTGAAGGTGACCTACAACGTGGCCGAGTTCTATCTGGCGGCGACGAAGCTCGCGCAGACGAACCTGCGTAACCTGATCGGCGATCTGGCGCTGGACGAGTCGCTCACGTCGCGCGAGATGGTCAACACGAAGCTCCGTCAGATCCTCGACGACGCCACCGACAAGTGGGGCGTAAAGGTCACGCGCGTCGAGCTGCAACGGATCGAGCCGCCCGTGGACGTCACCGAAGCCATGCACCGCCAGATGAAGGCGGAGCGGGATCGGCGAGCGATGATCCTAGAGGCGGAAGGCCACAAGCAGTCCGCCATTCTCTCCGCCGAGGGTGAGAAGCTGGCCGCTATCAGAAAGGCCGAGGGTGAGGCCGAGGCCATCCAGAAGGTCGCCGACGCGGAGAAGTACCGGCAGCTAACGGTCGCGAAGGGTGAGGCGGAGGCGATCGAGACCGTCTTCGGCGCCATTCACAACGGTCGTCCGACCAACGATCTCATCGCCATCAAGTATCTGGAAGCGCTCGCGAACATTGCCGATGGCAAGGCGACGAAGGTCTTCCTCCCCATCGAAGCGTCGGGGGTCTTGAGCAGCATCGCGGGGATCGGTGAGATACTGAAGGAGAAGGTCGGAGCGGGAGACAGAGAGTGAGCGAGGCCGAGGGACTCGGCGATAAGTTTCAGCGGGGGACCCGTCACGCCCGTGCCGGGGAACCCCGCGAACCGCGGACTGTTTCCCGCAGGCCCGCCGCGACAAAGCGATATCGAAACGTGCCGAAGATCCCGCTCCCGCCGCCCGACCGAAAGGGTGGGGGACCGATCTGGAAAGCGGTGAACGCGAGGCGAAGCGAACGGGATTACATCGACCGGCCGTTGCTGTTGCCGGAGCTGTCGCAGCTCGTGTGGGTAGCGCAGGGTGTGACATCACCGAAGGGTGAGGTCGACCTGCGCGCGGCCCCGTCGGCCGGTGCGCTTCACCCGATCGAGACGTACATCGTGTCGCACAGCGTCGATGGGCTCGACCCCGGCGTCTACCACTATGGGATCGAGAAGCATCTGATCGAGCTGATCAATCCGGGCGACCATCGCAAGGCCGTCGAGGCGGCTACGCTCGGGCAGAAACTCGCGAGGCTCGCGTCGGCGCTTTTCGTGTGGACCGCTGTTTTCGATCGCTGCAAGTTCAAATACGGCCAGCGCGCCTACCGCTACATCTATCTCGATGCCGGACACGTTGCGCACGGCGTCGCGTTGGCCGCATCCTCACTGGGCATTGGCAGTTGCCCAATCGGCGCTTTCTATGACGACGAGATGAACGACCTCCTCGGCGTCGACGGCGACAAGGAAGGCGTCGTCTACATGACCGCGGTTGGGCGAAGCTAAACCTAGGGCCTCGTTCTCTCACGTGTCCTCACGTCTGGGGAGGTGTGTTGACTATCCGGCGATCCGTGATCCAGGTTCTCGGTGGGGTGTCAATCTCGCTTCTTGTTGTTCTTCTTGCCCTGTTTTGCCTGGCCTGCGACGGTGAGAATCGCTCATCGGATGACGCCGGACAGGACGGGAAGGCTTCCGAGGAACAAGATCCAAGCCATGGGCGGTGGCGCAAGCACCAACGGTTGTCTCAGGGCGATGAGCAGTTCACTCCAGAGCAAGATGCCAAGATCGAGGAACTGCGCGCCATCGGATATGCGAGCGGCTCGAGGTCGGTCTCGGCCGAGGGAGTAGAAGTGCATGTCCGGAGCAAGGTGGAGGCTGGGCTCAACTTCTACACATCAGGACATGGCCCCGAGGCCGTGTTGATGGACATGGACGGCGATGTGCTGCACCGCTGGCGCTACGACTTCTCGGATGTGTGGCCCGACTACCCGAAACCCCTTCCTAAGCCCTCCGGATGGTGGCGGCGCGCCCACCTCTTCGAAAACGGGGATATTCTCGCGATCTTCGCGGGGTTGGGGCTCATCAAGCTCGATAAGGATTCCAAGCTGCTCTGGGCACACTGCGGAGGCGAGCACCACGATCTCGATGTCTTGCCCGAGGGCAATATCTACGTATTGGAGCGCCACGCGCACATGGTCCTGAGAGTAAACGAGAAGGAGCCTATCCTGGAGGACTACCTCGTCGTTCTCGACCGCGACGGAAAGGAGAAGAAGAGGCTCTCTTTGATCGACGCTTTCGAGAACTCGAACTTCAAGCAACTCATCTTCGAGGGGAAGCGGGCCAGCGGAGACATTTTCCACACGAACAGCGTGGAAGTGCTCGACGGTCGGATCGCCGAGAAACTCCCGGCGTTCGCGAAGGGAAACGTCCTGACGTCAATGAACGCGCTGGGAGTGATCGCCGTGGTTGATATCGACGAAGGCAGAGTGGTATGGGCGCACAAGGGTGACTTCATGGGCGGCGTTCACGATCCACGAATCCTACAGAACGGCAACATGATATTCTTCGACAACCAGCGTGAGAGACGAAGATCGAGTATCACCGAGGTGAATCCGGTGACGATGGAAACTGTGTGGGAATACATGGGCACCGACAGCCGTCCTTTTCTTTCGCTGACGTGTGGTACGGTGCAGCGTCTTCAAAACGGCAACACACTTGTTTCCGAATCCGATGGGGGGCGAGCGTTCGAAGTCACTGCGGACAAGCAAATCGTCTGGGAATTCTACAATCCCGTGACCACTGGAGGGACGGGTCAGTTCATTGCCACCCTCTTCGAGGTCGTACGGCTTCCGCAGGACTTCCCCACGACATGGGTAAGAAACAGCGGCACAGAATAGCGTTTGGCCTACTGAATGTCCCAACGCCTGTGGTGCTTGATCACGCGGCGCAGCATTCACCTTTCTCTATTATTGTCCCACACCGATCTTACGATCCACTCGAGATCTCAGCTGTGATAGCCTTGAGGATTGTGTGTCATCTCCGAAGAAGGAGGCGGTGTGAAAGGGGCCACCCTAGCTCTGGCCTCACTGATCCTTTGTGTCACTCCGCTCCAGTCAAACGCACTTGAACTCGTGACAAACGGCGACTTCGAAGAAGCAACAAGCACAGGTTGGGAAGAGAGCATCGCGGGACTCGGCGCAACGATCAGTCGGGGCACTTTCTACGACATCGACATGGACTACGAGGTGCATCTCGAAAAGACATCCGGGTCGGGCCATGTCAAGTTGAAGCAACAGTTCAGTATCCCATCGACGAACATCACGCTATCGGCCAAGCTGAAGATCTACGCCGAGGCCACCGGGATCGCTTGGGCGTCCGCCGGGCTTGCCATCATCTATCTGGATCAGAACGATGCGCTGCTCGGCAGAACCGTGATCGGCGCCAAGACGCGATTGTGTCCTTGGGTTGATTCGCCGACGTTTCACTACATCGATGCCGAGGGTGATCAGTGGGCCGAGTACGCGCTGGATCTCGGCGAAGAGCTTCTGAACCTCCCCGGTATCGAGCGTGAGCGAATAAGGAAACTGGATGTTCAGCTCGCCGTAGTCGCGGTGGATTGCTGAGGCGGCGGGGAGCTGGCGGAGGTCTTCGCCGACGACATATCGGTATCGTTCAAGAGCGATAGTCCGACCATCGTGCACGTCGACCACTCGATGGACTATGCCCCCGAAGGAAACGGTCGTCTCGATCCATGTGAGATCGTGCCGCTCATCGTCACGCTCAAGAACTTCGGAGGTTCAGCGAAGAACGTAACGGCGAAGCTCGCGACCACGGACTCGCACGTCGCGATCCATCAAGCGGACGCGGAGTACGGTGATCTCAATACTGGGACGGAATCCAGCAACATCGGCACACCGTTCGTGATCGAGGCCGTGGGAGACGTCTCCTCGGGACACGTGGCCAAGATGAGTCTCTCGATCAGCGACGACAACGGCGAATACGCGACGACGTTCGATCTCCTCATCGGGCAAAACCACTACATGGTATGGGATCCGACCCCGGACGCATCCGGTGGGGCGCTCTACGGCAACATCTTGAGCTCACTGGGTTACACGGGCGGACGGTATGAGACGTTGCCCATTTCCCGTCTCCCCGACACACAGACCCTCTTCGTATCGGCAGGTGTCTACGACAACAACTACATCATCATGGAAGAATCACCGCAGGCGGCGGCCATCGTGGGCTTCCTGTTCGGGGGCGGCCGCGTCTATCTCGAGGGCAACGATGTCTGGTACTACGATCCCATCGCGGGCGGATATGACTTCAAGTTCCTCTTCGGAATCGATGCCCCACTCGACGGAACAGAAGATCTACCGGCCGTTCGCGGCGTTCCGGGCACATTCGCCGACGGGATGACTCTCGGCTACGAGGGGGAGTTGTCGTACATGGATCGGATCAGCCCGGTCGGATCCGCCGAGCTGGTCCTCGAGTGTGTCGCGCCGGTGTACGGATGCGGCGTTTCCAACGAGGCCTGGATGTACAAGACGATCGGGACCTCGTTCGAGATCGCCGGGCTGGTGGATGGCGCGCCTCCTTCCACGCGCATGAATCTCATCAGCGCGATCATGGACTTCTTCCTCCCGGCGACCGTTGGTGTCGCCGATGGGGTGGCACCGGCGACGTTCGAAACGAAGCTGACCGCGTCCCCCAATCCGTTCAATCCCATGACGGAGATCGCGTTCGACGTGCCCGCGCCAGGTTTCGTCCGGTTGACCGTTCATGATCTTTCCGGGAGGCGGGTACGAATGCTGTCAGAGGGCACATCGGCCGCCGGGTCTCGGCGGATCACCTGGGACGGAACCGATGATGCCGGGCGGGTCCAGGCGAGCGGCGTCTACTTCGTTCGTCTCCATGGTGACGGTGTCGCCGGCGCTAACCGACTCGTTCTGTTGAAGTAGCACGCGCCGCATCTTTGGAGTGCTCGGCGTCCGGCGCCGAGAGTAGACTGTCTGACGGATAGACATGCCGCGCTGCCGGATGAGCGTCGCAACATCTTCCCGCCGATCAACCCTTGCGCTAGATGATCACACCCGACCGGCCGTATCGCGGCACCGCACGCTTCCATTCCTTTCAAAGGAGGTCGGTTGTGATGTCCAAACTCCATTTCGTGCTCCTCGTGTCCGTCGCGTGTCTGAGTACGTTGGCATGCGAATCGATCCAGCGGGACCAACAAGTCGATGAGGTGTTGATCACCGAGCCGATCCCACTGGAATACGGACGGCTCGTCAGTGTGACGGAGCACACGGAACTCAGGCGCGCAGCACTCTGGTTCGAGAAGGAGGACACGATCAGCGTGGTGTGGGTACGCATTCCTCGCAATCTTGGCGAGCTCGCGCTTCCGGGGGAGATCCATGACCAGTTGCTACGAATCCCCAGGCAGTGACGACCACCTCCATGTCACGATGAATCCCAAGCGAGGAGGACGACATGTTGATGAACAAACTGGTCTCGATCGTGTCGCGCATCGCGTTTGCCGCGAGTCTCGTCTTGATCGTGGTCTCAATCATTGAGAAGGTTGCCAACACGACCGGCTACACGATTCTCAAGGGGGCCTACACGCCAAGCAGACTTCTCGAGATCGCGGCGGTCTTTCTCATTCTGGTGATCGCATTGCTTCTGCGGCAGGTTCGTGACGGATTGGAAAAGAGGAATGCATAGACAAATCACACCGACGATCTCGCGGTTGTCAGTTGTCATAGTCTGTTTTCTCGTGGTGGCGTCGACGGCGACGCCACCGCCGACGGGGCTATCGGCCGGCCCTCTGTATGAGGCCGGCGCACCCCGCATCGTTGCGATCGGCGATCTGCACGGTGACCTCGACGCGGCGCGTAGAGCACTGCGGCTCGCCGGGGCCATCGATGAAAGCGACCGCTGGATCGGGGACGATCTCGTGATCGTGCAAACCGGTGACATTCTGGACCGGGGAGACGATGAGCAGGCCATTCTCGATCTCTTCGATCGTATCGAGCCGGAGGCCGTTGAAGCCGGTGGGCGGGTCTACGTGCTGAACGGTAACCATGAGCTGATGAACGCCGAGCTGGACCTCCGATACGTCACCGCTGGCGGCTACGAGGACTTCCAGGATGCGGTTTCCGTTGACCCGGACGATCCGGAGCTGGCTGCGTACGATGACTCACTGCGCGCGCGGGTCATGGCGTTTCGACCGGGCGGTGTCTATGCACGCCAGCTGTCTCGGTACAACGTCGTTCTGATCCTCGGCGGGAATGTGTTCGTTCATGGTGGCATCTTGCCGAAGCACGTGGACTACGGGCTGGAGAGACTCAACGCCGAAGTCAGTATGTGGCTGAACGGCGATGGCGAGCACCCGCCGCTCCTCGAGGAGCGGGAATCGCCGGTGTGGGCACGACGCTATTCCAGGGACGTCGATGACGACGACTGCGAGACGTTGGCGGACGTGCTCGAAAGCCTGTCGGCTGAGCGAATGATCGTCGGCCATACGGTCCAGTCGAACGGTGTGACGACCTATTGCAACGATCGGGTCTGGTGCATCGACGTCGGCATGTCGACCTACTACGGCGGCGACATCGCGGTGCTGGAAATCACGGACGACGGCCTGCGCGTGCTCACCGAGGCGGTCACGCCGGTCGACTCTTCCGAATAATGTGGTCGGAAATACACTCCCCAGCGTACAATTGAAGCATTGAGGCAAACGAGGCGGTTGAGACACCATTGCGGTCGGGTGGAGATGGTCCTCGACCACGCAGCAAGAGGAGGCCTCCGCCATGGAAAGAGTTCACGCTTCCGGGAACGTCATCAGCCGCGTTCTCGCGGTCGCCCTGATCGCGCTCGCCGCCACTCAGCTTCCCGCCCAAGCCAGCGACGGAATCGAAGCTCACGGAGCCCACGATCCCGACTACTTTGCCCACTTGCTTGACGCCGAGCATTCGGGAAGCACCGTCTACATCGTGGGCGTGAGCGGCTTCAGCATCTACGACGTCTCGAATCCCGCCGACCCTGTGCTCGTGGGTCGCTATCAACCGGGCGGCGCCTACTATTCGGCCGCCGTTGGCGCGACACACGCCTACTGCGGAGCACGCCATGGCGGGCTTCAGACGCTCGACGTGACGAATCCGTCGAACCCGCAACGCGTCGACACGATCGACCACGACGGTGTGCAGTATGAAGGGGTCCTTCTCTACGGTGACGTGCTCTATGCGGCGCGTCATGACGCGGGAATCGATGTGCTCGACGTGTCGACACCGTCGAACCCGGTGTCGCTGCACGTGATCACGACCGGTGTGGTGAACGCGTACAAGTTTGCGAGAACCGGCACGACGCTCTACGTGGCGGACGGCACGGGCGGTGTGAAGCTCTTTGACGTATCCGTTCCCGAGAGCCCCATGCTTGTCGATTCGATCAGCGCGTCGGGTGTCGTCCAGGACGTCTCGTACCGCGACGGGCTCCTGGCCGCGGCGTCGGGTGGACCGGGCGTGGACATCTACGACGCGACCGACTCGGACTCGCCGATCTGGCAGGGGATCTACGATTCGTCTTCCTCCGCCTTCAACATCGATCTCTCGAACGGTCATCTGTTCATCGCGGACTGGGACGATGTCGAGGTGGTTGATCTATCCGATCCGACCGATCCCGTGCAGGTTGGCTGGGAAGACACGCCCGGCCGTGTCATGGGCCTCGTCACCGACGGCAACATGATCTACGTGGCGGACTGGGACACGTTCCGCGTTTACGAGTATGGCGCCGTCGTGAATCCGGACATCCATGTCTCGCCGACGGCCGTGACGTTCAACAACGTCGACCCAGGCGACGACGATACCGCGGTCGTCTCCGTCACGAATACGGGCGTGAGCAGTCTCAACGTGACCGGCATTCACATGAACGGATCGTCGGCGTTCGACGTGGATCAGACCCCGTTCTCGGCGCTCGAAGACGAGACGGTGGATCTCACGGTCACCTTCTCTCCAACGAACGGAAATCCGCAGTCCGCGACGCTTCGATTTGTCTCGAACGACCCGGACGAGTCGCCCGTGACCGTCACGCTGAGCGGCAATCCCGGCACCTTGCAGGTCGGAGACGTCGCGCCCGACTTCACCCTGATGGCCCTCGACGGCTTTCCGTACACACTGTCGGACTTTCGGGGGAACGTGGTCGTTCTTGCGTTCTTCGCATCGTGGTGACCCGTGTGCGGTCCGGAGTTTTCGGACCTCGAAACGACGATCTGGCAGACGTACCAACCCTACGGCCTTTTCGCATTCGGCATAAACCGGCAGGAGAGCCAAAGCGTGGTGCAGGATTTCGTCGATCAGTTCGGCATCACGTTCCCTGTTCTCCTCGACCAGACAGGACAGGTGTACGTGGACTACTGGATCGACGGCTGTTCGTCGCCGTTCCCACGCGACTTCATCATCGACCAGGACGGTCTGGTCGCCTATCTCAATTGTGAGTACGTCCCGGACGACATGACGGCCGTCATCGACAGTCTTCTCGGTCTCGTCGACGTGGATCCGGACGGGGGGGATTGGGGCGACGTGGCGAATGGGCAGATGCCCCTTCTGAGAAACGCGCCCAATCCGTTCGGGGCGTCGACCGTGATGGAATTCGACGTCGCGCGCGACGAGCGCGTGATGATCGAGATCTTCAACGTCGCGGGTGTTCGGGTGCGATCCGTGTTGGACGAGACCCTGCAGTCGGGCCGGCATCGCCACGCGTGGGACGCGAGAGACGACCTGGGCCGGCCGGTTCCATCCGGCGTCTATTTCTATCGACTGAGCGCCGTCGATGAGACCCGTACGCAGCGGATGATCGTCAGGCGGTAGCCGTTACCCCTGATCGTCTCGGGGCGCGATCATCGATCGCACCAGGCGCGATCGAGCCAGTAGACGATCTTCCATGACGGCTGTGAGTCGGGCGGGTCGGTGAGTCTCAGCACGTAGAGGCTCGGCTGTTCCCGGAAGCCGACGTAGTCTCCCAGATCGACCCGCCGCCAACAAACCGGTACCTGGACGAAGCCGTTCTCCGCGGGATAGGCGTCAAGCGTGCACGGCTCGGCAGGGGCGATGACCAGGTCGATCTCCAGCACCTCGCGCCCGGCAAAGAGACGCCTCATTCGCTCCTGGTCCTCCTCGTACGTGAACTCCCGAACACCCAGACAGTCCCGGAAGATGAACGCCGGATCCAGCAGCGCCGTGTAGAAGTCGAGAAACTCCTGGGCGATCACGACACCGAGATTGTAGACGACGTTCTCCGGAGACGTGAACGGCCGCATGACGAGCGTGGCGGCTTCTTCCGGACCCTCCGAGTGCAGGCGAATGTAGTCATCGTGGTTGGAGCCGTTGAGAAACCGGCAGCCGTGAGAGCGCGGCATGGCCTCGATCTTCTTCCAGAGGTACTTCTTGATCTCGTATCGCTTGGCCGGATCATTGATCTTGGAAGCGTCGGCGGCCGGGCCAACGACGATCGGGGCCGACGCGATCAACGCGGAGAAGAGCGCGAGGTGGACAATCGAGCGCATGACGACCTCCCCGGGAGGGGAATCATCCACACGAGTCGAGAGTCGTGCGCAATGCGAACGGTTCGATGCGAGGGAGATCGGCCCACAGCATGTTGGGGCTTCGAAGGTACGACACCAGCGTACCACCGGCGCGGAGGTTGTGGCAAACGATCGGTCTACGCCGCTACCTGACGAAGATCGCCTTTTGCTTCAATGTGTCGTCGGCCAGCTCGACACGGATGTAGTAGATGCCCGACTGTAACGCGTGCCCGGACGCGCTCCGACCGTCCCACGAGACCGTGTGCCGACCGGCCGGCATGCGAACCTCGGACAGGGTGCGAATCCGTTGTCCCTGGACGTTGTAGATCGCCAGTTCGACGTGGGAGGCGACCGGCAGCTCGATCGCGATCATCGAGCCGACCCGAAGTGGATTCGGCGTGTGGATCGCGGCGCGAACCGGAAGCGCTTCTCCGACGACCACTCCCTCACCGGATGCCACCGTCTCGATCACATCCGGCCGAACGAGGATCGCATCTCTCAACGTGAAATGGGTCGAGAGCATCGTCTCCGGATTCCGCACGTTGAAGCGGAGCCTTCCGAGCTCGTGATCCCCCGGCAGTAGGGTCGGGCGAAGCTCCAGGTCGGTGAATCCTCCCAGGCGGATTCGGTCTCGGTTCTCGGTTCCGGTCGCCGAGAGATGGTCGAACATCGATGACACACCCGTCATCTCGACGAACTCGAGCGCGCTCGAATCGAACTCGATGCCGAAGTCGACGGCGCAGACGGGTTCGCCCGTCATGAGGTGGACTGAGACCGTCACGCCGCGGTCTTCGGGTGAAACCTCGGCGTCGAACCACACACGCGCGGATCCTTCAGAAAGTAGGTCACCGGATCCCTCCTCTGCCTCCCCGCTTGCCGCGAAGCCGCATGGCGGGAAGCTCAGGCAACCCAGTTCATCTTCGGTCGTATCGCGTCCACACTCCGGGAAAGGCAGGGGAGGTGGCGGCCCCTGCTCGAAGAGGTACCTCAGCAGGAACGCGAGGTCCCCGGCGTCAAACGTTCCAGAATCGTCGACGTCCACGGAGTCCCAGCACCGGGGGACCGGCTTTGTGAGCGCCGGTAGCCAGAAGGTGAGGTCTTCCGTGTCCACCTCGCCGGAAGCATCCACATCTCCCCGAATGAAGGGACCTTCGGTAGAATCTCCCGTCACGAAGGAGAAGCAGGACGAGTATTCGCCGAGGATATCACAGGCATTTGCCGCTCGGACACGCCAGTATTAGGTCGTATCCGGTATGAGGTCTATATATTCGAAGCGTGGGCTTGAAACGACTTCCTCGGGACCCTGTCCGCAGCTCCTTCCAAGCTGAACGACGTAGTATGCGGGCAGCGTTCCCTGACACTTGGGAAACGTCCCCATGGACAGGCTCGCGGATCCCAGGTCTCCCGGCAAAAACGGCGCATTGATCGCATCGCAATTGGAGTATTCCGCTTCGCCTGTGCGTGGGTCCGTCGTGACGCGCATATGTCCGGACGCGCCGTCGCTGAGCGTGAAGTAGCCGATCTTGGCATTGCCGCCGGCTGGGTAGTAGCAGCCGTCCGGCCAGGTAACGGCTGTTCCGGTGCCGGATGCCGGCCAACCCTGCTCGGGGATCTCCATTCCTCCCGTACAGAGACTCCACCCCTCGACGCCCGCCGCGTACTCGATGCCGAACTGCGCGCCCCCGATTCCGTCGGGGAAGTCTTGCACCTGGCTCGCCACGACCCAGACGAATGCATGGCCTTCAACCGCATCACTCGTGAGATCGTCGCAGTGCTCTTCGTCGATCCACTCGAACACGGGATCACTGCAGCCGGAGTAGCTGGGCTCCGTGATCAGGAGATTCATGAAGTGCAGGCCGGTTGTCGCCTCCCACTCCAGGACTCCGGCGGTGGGTTGGTCGATCGTCCCATCCGGAGGGCTCGTCAACAACGGGGCGGCAAGCGAACCGGGATCTGTGACGACCATGCCGGAGTCACCATTCGATGGTTCCGAGTCTCCGCAGTCGCCGGTGGCGACGATCGAGTATTCGTAGCCAATTCCCTCAATCGCCGTGTCGTCTCGGTACACGGTCGTGTCCGAGGGGACCTGGGCGATTTCGACATCATCACGGCGCACGCGAAAGCCGGTTTCGTTGTCGCTGTTGTCCAGCCAGATCACGCGGACGGCGTGGCAGGCGCTATCACCTGCGACGCACTCCGACGGGGCGGCCGGGGCAACCTGGATAAGTCCGAAGTCCGTGTTGGAGGGATACGTGTCTCCGCACGAATTAAACGCAACGACCGAGTAGTTGTACCGCACGCCGGGAGTGGCGGTCAGGTCCGAGAAGTGCGTCGTGTCGGGCGGAGTCGTCCCGATCTGCTCGTCCTCACGAAAGATGACGAAGCCGTGCTCGTCGTCGCTGTTGTCCGTCCAGGTGATGTCCACGCGGTCGCAGAGGGTCTCGGTCGCGGCGCACGCCGATGCCGGGGCGGGGAAGGCATTCGATCCAGCATCAGAGTTCGACGGGGGCGCATCGCATACGTCGTCGAATGCGACGATGGTGTACGAGTAGTCGCGCCCCGGCGCAGCCGCTTCATCGATGTACAAGGTGACATCGGGGTCGACGGTTGCGATCAGCTGGCTGTCGCGCATGATCTTGAAGCCGGTTTCGATGTCGCTATTGTCTATCCACGTGACGCGGACGATGCCGCAGAGGCTGTCAGACGCCGCACATTCGGACGCGGCCTCTAGACCGGTAGACCCGAACATGATCCCCTCGTTGGTGTTCGACGGGGGCGCGTCGCCACATTCGTTCGATGCCACGATCCAGTAGTCGTGAGGTATCCCACCCTCGGCCTCGTGGTCTTCATATTCGATGACGTCCGGATCGGTGATGGCTATGAGCGTGTCGTTGCGTACAACCTTGAACCCGGTCTCATCATCGCTCTGGTCGGTCCACGTAATGAGAATCAAGCCACAGAGATCGTCCGAAGCGCGACAGGACGCGGCCGAGGTGGGGGGTAGCTTGATCTCACCCCTGTCGGTGCCGGAGCTTTGGGCGTCTCCACACTCGTTCGTTGCGACGATGGAATAGTGGTACGTGGCGCCGGTCACCGCGGTCGAGTCGTGAAATTCGGTTACGTTCGGTCCGGTGATCTGGAGGAACTCGAGATCGCGAAGGACCCAGAAGCCTGTCTCGTTGTCGCTGTTGTCGGTCCACGTGACTCGGATGTATCCGCAGAGGTCGTCACTGGCGACACAGTCTGAAGCTGCGTTGAGGGGCGTTGTTCCGCCGGGATCCGTGTTGGACGGGGCCGCGTCGCCGCACGCGTTGAACGCAATGACGCCGTATTCAAAACTGGCGCCGACCTGTTCGACGTCATCCAGAAACTCGCGAGCCTCTCCGTCGGCCCGGCCGACGATGGAGTCGTTTCGCACGATCTTGAAGCCGGTAACGTCTTCTCCGCCGTGGGACCATGTGATCCGGATGGGACACTCGCTATCCGTCGCGACACAATTGTAGGCGGGGGGAGGAGTGAAGTCGTCACAGTTCGGAAACGTGCCGACGGACAGATCGGCGGCTCCCACGTTCTGCGGGCAGATCACGTGTCCGACATTTCCCCCGCACTCGGAGTACTGGATGGTATCGGTACGGGGATCCTGAACAATCGTCATCTCGCCGGCGGCACCGTCGGAGAGACGGAAGAAACCGATCTTGGCGTTTCGGCCGGGTGGGAAGTAACAACCGCTCGGCCATGTGATCGCGTTTCCGGTGCCCGACGCCGGCCATCCGGCTTCAGTGATTTCCATTCCCCCCGTGCAAAGAGACCAGTCCGTTACGTCGGCGGTGTATTCGATGCCGAACTGCGCGCCGCCGATTCCTCCCGGAAAGCCTTCCTCATGGCTCGTCACGACCCAGACGAACGCGGAGCCCGGATGAGGAAGGCTCTCGAGGTCGTCACACCCAGCCGCGTCGATCCAATCGAAGGTGGCATCCGAGCAACCGGAGTAGCTTGTCTCCGTGATCAGCAGATTGATGTGGAAATCGGAATCACCCGTCTGTCCCTGGGATGCGACTGGGATCAGCAGGAACGGCACGAAGAGCAGGATTCGTCTCATGTTCATCCCCCGGTGGATGAGGCACGGTTCTCTAGCGGTAGATGTCCTTGCTCGAGAGCCGCCTGAGCTTCCGAGCACGGACGGTCCGATGCATCTATATTACCAATCGTTGTTACGATAGTCAATTATTCGGTTGCGATGCGGTGAGGTGGGGCGCGAGAGAGGCTCGTGAGGCGCAAAAAGGGAGAGCCGCGATCGGCTCTCCCTTCGAACTAACTCAGCTGTCGCTGACCCGCGTTACCGCAGGATCGACAGCTTCCGGCTGACCTGCATCGTTTCCGTGGTCAGACGGCTGTAGTAGATCCCCGAGCTCAGCTGGAGGCCCGAGCTGTCCGTGCCGTCCCAGCCGATCGCGTAGTGGCCGGGCGCCTGGCTCGTGTTCACGAGCGTCGTCACCAGTCGGCCGTTGATGTCGAAGATCTCGAGACGGACGTCGGAACGATCCGTGAGCCCGTACCGGACGGTCGTCCGGGGATTGAACGGGTTCGGCGTCGCGCCCGCGAGATACGGATTGACCGGAACACCGGGCAGTGAAGCGTCGATTTCGACGTCCACGGCGCCCAGGTTGCCCAGGATCCGCAGGTCGTCGACGAGTGCCTCCACCAGCGAGTTGCTGCCGGTATCGCTCGCGATGAACTTCAGCTCGACGTTGCCGATTCCCGCCCCGTACTGGGCCGAGAGGTCGTACCGAACGTTGAGCCACATGTTCTGGTCATCGTCGTTGCTCTCGACGTTCGTCCATCCACCGCCGTTGTTGCGGACCTGAACGACCCAGGTGTCGCTACCCGGATTGTTTCCGCGGTTGTTCGTGTAGTACCGGTAGTACTTCACACGCGCGTCCGTGGCGCCGCTCAGATTGTACACTGGCGAGTAGAGGCTCGTTGCACCGCCGTCGATGTCATACGTTCCGGCGCCCGATCCGGCCAGTCGGCCGGTTACCCAGCAATTGATGCCGGCGATCGTATGGTCGTCTTCTGGCTGGACCACGCCACCGTAGTTCGTTCCTTCCGGATCGCCCCACTCCCACGTACCCGTCGTCGCGGTATCGGTGCCCTCGTCGTTCACTGACCAGGTTCCGGAGACCTCGATCGGATCGTACACGTTCGCGACGTCGACGTTGTTGAGGTCGGTCGGCGCGCCCGAGGGATGCGTGTTGGTGTTGCCGTCAAGGTCCTCGGCGTAGATGTAATAATCCACCTCGGTTGGAACCTGGAGACCGGGGATCGTCGCCGTGTACTCGTCGCCGCCAACGTAGGTCATCGCTAGGTCAGCGAACGATCCACCGTTCAGCTTGTACGTCACACGCACGAGACCGTCGTCGATGTCGCTGCTGGTGGAGACGATCGTCGCCGTCAGCACTTGATCGCCGTCGCTGTCCGTGTTGTCCGGAGCGACGTGGGTGATGATCACGCCGACGAGGATCTCGGGACAGTACTCCGCGAAACCGTGGTTCGTGCCGGCTTGACAGATTTCGTCGTAGTGCGGCGTTCCGTTGTCGAGATTGCCGTCGTCGTCGTCGGTGACGAAGATCGCCACGAACTGATCCGGCTGGTTGTACGGCGTGTACAGCTTGCGGCAGAAGTGCCACAGCGTCGCGGCTTCGATGGTCCCGTTGTCATCACCGTACATGGCGATAAGCGACTCCCACAGGTCCCAATGCACACCCGCCATGATCTGGCCGTCGTTATGAACCTGGCCGGTCAGGTCGTCGGGGTACTGCATATTGTTGTCGGAGTTGCGAATACCGCTGTCGCACTGGTTCAGGTAGAAACCGCGGCCGACGACGGAATCCCGCGTCATCAGGTTGAGCAGGATGTCCGAGTTCCCCTCACCGAGGCCCTGGCTGCCCTGCGACCCGAGCAGGTTGTCCTGCACGCCGTGTCCGAATTCGTGGTGAACGACATCTTGCATCTCGCCGGTGTTGGCGCAGCCGCCGCCCTCGCGGTAGAAGTTGATCGTGCCGTCCCAGTAGGCGTTGCACGTGGCGTTGAGGCTCACGTTCCCCGTGATGCGCACGTTCGTGTAGTAGTAGCCCGGATCGAAGATCTCGAAGAAGTCGTGCAGGTCATTTACAGCGGCGAACACGTCGCGTTCATCATGCTGTGCGTTTGTGTCGTTGAACTCGACCGTGTGGGCTACACCACCGACCGCTGTACCACTGTACTGCGCCTCTGCACCACCGACGTTGTTGAGGTCGACGTATGGCCCGTAGAGGTCGGCCGTGACGGTGCGGTTTCCGGTGCCGCCCTCTCCCGCGTTCCAGTTCCCGTCGTAGTCGGATGTCGCGTTCGGGAGGCCCGAGACCTGCACGCGCAGGTAGCGGCACGGTTCCTCGCCTACTCCGTAGCAGTACGAATTGTGCTGGACGTCGGAGATCGCATCCCCGTAGTAGTCGAGGAAGTGAATGTCGTTGTAGCGCCAG
Organism: uncultured bacterium; assembly: GCA_964486455.1. GTDB lineage: Bacteria > Eisenbacteria > RBG-16-71-46 > CAZAMP01 > CAZAMP01 > CAZAMP01. The sequence goes on from CAZAMP010000011.1 coordinate 85,464, forward strand.
ACGATCTGTCCGTCGTGGGCATCCACGTGGCTCACCCAGATGCCGAGCGGCTCTTCCGTGCGCACGCGCACCCGCCAAACGAGGTGGAAGCCGACATCACTGGGTCCGTAGGGAACCGGCAGCACGAGAAGCTTCGGCTCACCGTCGATCTTGTCCGTCGCGGGGTCGAACGAAACGTCGTTCTTCGCGATCGCAGTTGCCTGGTCGACCGAGATCCCCGGGCGCGGTAGCACATCGATGTCGTTGTAGTAGTCCGAACTCATTGCAAAGAGCCGGCCTTCTTCGGTGAAAATCATCTTCACCTTGGCCTGCCAGACATCGAGGCCGTGATAGGTCTGATTGAAGTGAACCGCAACCTTGCCCAGACCGCGGCGAACGTCGGCGAGAGCGAGGTTCTCGACGTCGGCGCCGAGAAGCTCGGGATGGGCGGCGATGAAGTCACGCGCGGTCGCTTCGGCGACAGCGTCGGTCGACAGGACGACGCCCGTCTCAATGCCGCTGCCGAGGAGGTTGTGCGGTGTGTTGGTCAGAGGGTTCCAACCAACGACGCGCCAGTTGCCCCCGAGCTGACCGTTAGCGGTCAACGCGAGCTGATGGCCGGCCTGGACGGCCGACGGCGTCTGGTGCTGATAGAGATCATAGTCGTGCATCGGCATCCGGATCTCGAAGTCCGCGTTCTGCGGAACCTCGACGAATGCGTAAGCCCCTCCGATCGGTCCGACCACAAACAGGGCCGCGACGGTGAGGACCCGGAGAAGAGATCGCGTCATGGTTGGGGCTGCTCCTTTGCTGTTGTCCGCGAGCGCGGACGTACTCTGATTGTCCTCGGCGAATACGTGCTATGGGAATGCACGGGGGGACGTCGTCGCCGGGGTTCACGTCAATCGGCAAACGCAAACTGCAAACATAGATAGACCAATTCTAGCATTAATCAGGGTCTTATTGAAGAACGTTCGAGGCAAGCGGCCGATGATACGGGACTTAAGGACTTTATGGGTCAATTGTCAGCAACTATGGAGCTCCTGATTTCGCTGCCGGCGAATCGCGTGTGATGGAAGAGCGGTGACGCCAATCGAGACCGGCAACTGGTCCATTTCAGCCGTCCAGTCGTGCGGCCGATCCCAGCCAGTCGGGCCGCATGTTCATTCCCCATATACCTTTCGATCCAACACACCGATCTTTATTCACGATTGACGTGCTTTCTATCCGCAGTTCCCGCCAGGGAAGGAGTTGGGGATGTCATTTGTTTCCACAGCGAGGGGCTTCCACGTTGCCGGTGTATGCTTCTTGCTCGCGTCCGTTGTTCTACTGATCGCAGGTTGCGACAAGCCGGAAGCCTATCCACAGCGGCCGGGTCTGCCCGACTACCAGGATGCGGGTGGGGCCGAGGTCGAGGTTCACGGTTTTCAACCCAGCAGAGGCATGGCGGGTGATCGCATCGATATCTCCGGTGCCGGTTTTCACGCCAATGTCGAGCTGAACGAGGTTTCGATCGGGGGGGCGCAGGCAACCGTGGTGGCGGCGACGGAAACGACGCTTGCGGTCGAGATCCCCATCTACGCGGCCAGCGGCGCGATCACCGTTCAGCGTGCCTCGAGCTATCGGTCCGACACCAGCGAGGATGTCTTCGACGTTCGGGCTCCCGACGGCCTGATCTTTGGATACAACGGCACTGCGGGACAGCCGGACATCACGTCGGACATCCCCCTCGACATCGACGTCGGCGGCTCGTCGACGACGCTCCAATATCCTGGGCGGGGTGTTGAACGCGGATGGCGACGGCTACTGGGCACTAACGGACGATGATGGGTACGTCCGCTCGATGGGCGTCCTTCCCAATGAGGGAACGTACTACGATCAGGTGCTGCCGATCTTCTGCGGCCAGCAACGGCTTCTCGTGCTCTTCGGAAACGAGAACGGGCGCGCGTACTACATGTCCGACGTCACGAGGTTGGACTGCACGGAGCCGTCTATTCGCGTGAAGCTCTCCTGGGACACCAATCACACGGATGTCGATCTTCACTTCCTGCGCCCCAACGGAACCTACAACGACTTCGGAAGCGAGCAAGACCCGGGCTCGGATTGCTTCTTCGCCAACCGCAATCCCGATTGGGGCGAGCTAGGCAATCCCACCGACGATCCCGAACTCGACGTCGATGACGTGGACGGCTACGGCCCGGAGAACATCTATCTCGAGCCCGGCGATGAAGGCACGTACACGGTGGTGGTGTACTACTACTCCGACCACGGCTACGGCCCGTCGAACGCATGGGTCGAGGTCTTCATCGAAGGCGGACGCGTGCGCGGGTTCGGCCCGTTTCGCCTGAACAGCACCGGTGCCCGTTGGAACGTGTGTACGATCGATTGGCCCGGAGGCAGTGTGAACCCCATCGGCGGCTGACGCCGGACGACAATCCGTCGAACCGATCGCGGCAGGTGCACGGCGCCTGTCGCGTTTCATTTGCCTCGCAAACTTCTCGGCACGGGCTATGATGTCTCGGACGTGTGGATCCCACTGCCACTCACGGGCGGCGGAAGACCGCCCGCCCGAAACGGAGGCCGCGGCGATGAAACGATCGGTTCTGCACTCCTGTTCCCTCGCATTCATGTCGTTTGTGTTGACGGCTGTCGGCGGGTGCGATTCGTCTCGCGTGCCGGAAATCGCTCCCGAGATCGTCGAGATCGTGATGCTCGAAGACAGGCGTGAGTCGAGTGATTCGCTGCTCGCCTACCTGAACAATCCGGACCCGGTGATCCGCGCGCGCGCGGCGCTAGCCGTCGGCCGAATCGGACGAGCGGACGATGTGGCATCGCTCTCGTCACTCCTCGCCGACCCGGCGGTCAACGTTCGCCGAATGGCGGCGTTTGGTCTGGGCGAGATTCCGGACTCCAGCGCGGCCACGCCGTTGGCCGAGTTGCTGCTGAACGGAGAAGAATCCGATGCGATCGTACGCGAGTACGCCGTGGAGGCGCTGGGGAAACTCCGGTGGGGGGGCGACGCGTGCCGCGTGGCGTTCGACGACCCCGCGGCGTCGGTTCGAGCGAGGGCGTTTCTGTCCGCCTGGCGGATCCCCGTTCCGAAGATACTGGATGACGTTATCGACGCATGCGCCGAGGAGAATCCCGAGATTCGGTGGTCCGCGGCCTACTGTCTCATGAGGATCGCCGGCGCCCCGGCGTCCGGACGAACGCCGATCGCCACGGCGGCGCCCCTATTGTCCGAGGAGCGTGAGGAAGCGCGGAATACGTTTCTCGCGCTTCTTAGTGATGCCGACACTCGTGTTCGCTTGCAGGCGGCGCGCGGACTACGAACGTTCGGGGGGGACTCGGTCATGCAGGCGCTAATGGAGCTGACGTCCGATGCGGATTGGCGCGTTCGGGTCGAGGCGCTTCGCGCGCTGTCTGCGGAGGTCGAGGCCGACGATGGACCGGCGCCCCGCGGCGTCCCCATCGCCGCGCTCACGCCGCTGTTCGAGGATCCACATCCCAACGTGCGAATCGAGGCGGTCGCCGCGCTTGCCGGCGTCGGTAGCGCGATCGAGACGCTTCCCCTTCTTCTCGGACACCTCCAACGACCCGAGCGTCGCGTGCAAGAGGTCGCTGTCGGCGCGCTCTCCCGCAGGTGGAGGGAGATGGGAGATCCGATCCCGGCCGACGTCCTCGATCAGATCGAGCGGGTCTGCGGGATCCTGCTCGATCGTGAGCACTGGTCAATTCGTGCGAGCGCGGTGGATGCCGCGCAGCTTCTTCCCCCGGAGCGCGGCCGTCCGATTCTGGAGCGCCTCGCCACCGATGATCCGCGGGTCGCGAAGCTCGCCGCACAACCGCTCATGAACATTGTGGCCGCGAACGGGACCGGACCGCTTTGGCCCCGGATCCAACCGACGCTCGACGAGCTGATGGCGACGGAAGACGAGATGGTGCGGCTCATGCTGGTGGTCGCGACCGGTGAGCTCTTCGAGAACGACAGCACGTACGCGCCGATGGAAACGGATTGGGCGTCGTTCGAACATTTCGTGGGGCAGTCATATGAAGGCGCGCGCAGACACAAGACGATGATCGACCTTCGCGAGGCGACGATCGGTGTTGCCGCGGAGTTCGTCGATCGTCCCGAGATGCGGAGTCTCCTCATCACCGCGTGCGACGATCCGAAGTACGCCGTTCGACGTGCAGCCGTGAGCGCGCTCGAAGCCGGGGAGATCGATCCTCCGCGTCGGGCCGAGCCGCCCGAGACGACGCTGGCACCTTCCGACTATGAAGCGGTCCTCCGGTGGGCCCGTGACGAGCATTGGGCCGTCCTCGATGCCGATGCCGGGGAGATCGTGGCTGTGCTCTACGCCGAGGATGCGCCGCTCACGCTATGGAACTTCGCGACGCTGGCGAATGACGGTTTCTACGACAACGGGGCGTGGCACAGAGTCGTGCCCGACTTCGTCCTGCAGGACGGCTGTCCGCGCGGCGACGGATGGGGCGGTCCGGACTGGCAGATTCGGTGTGAGATCAATCCCCGGCGCTACGTCACGGGCGCGCTCGGCGTGGCGCTATCCGGCAAGGACACCGGCGGCAGTCAGTTCTTCTTCACGCACTCCGACCAGCCGCATCTGGACGGCGGCTACACCGTCTTCGGTAGGATTGAGCGTGGACAGGATGTTGCCGACCGGGTTGTTCAGGGATCGGGAATAGCGAGCATCCGCGTCGTCGATCGGCGACCCTGAATTGACGCGACATGACGACGGCGCCGCCAAAGCGGCGCCGTTCATTACGGGTCGACTAGTCGCGTGTATCGCTATCCCTGCTCCTGCGTGAGAAGCGCGGCCTCGAAGCGCTCGGCCTGCCCCTGGAAGTACTCGTTCTCCGGGTCTTCCGCGATCGCCAGGTGAATGAGCGTGACGGCCTCGTCGCAGTCGCCCTTCAGATTGCAGATCTCGGCCATCGTGTCGAGGATGTTGGCCTTCTCATTCCCCGCCTTGGCCAGATCGACACCGCGGCCCGCCAGCTCGTACGCCTCGTCGAGGTTGATCGAGTTCTCGAAGCACCACCAAGCGAAGTTGTTCAGCTCGTTGGCATTCTTGTCCCAGCCTTCATCCATGCCGGCGCGCTTGACCTCGATCGCCTTCTCGGCATCACCTTCGACGAAGAGCACGTAATCGGCCTTGTAGAACTTGCGGTACTTGGCGACTTCCTCGTCCTCGGACTCCTCGGTCGTCTCGATAGCGGCCTTGAGATACGGGACGAAGAGGTCATTGTTCGCCTCATGACGCGCCATGTTGCGCATGGTCCAGAGCACGCCGAACATGGAGGACGACGACTCATCGGCCCGGGCGAAGAGCGCGTCGGCCGCGTCGATGACCGCCGCGTTCGTGAAGAAGCCCTTCTTGGCACCCTTCGACACGGCAGTGAAGCGCGCCCACGTGTAGTCCGCGACCTTGTTCATGTCCATCGCGCGCTGGTACAGCGCGGCGGCGTCACCGTAGTAGCCCTCGCCCATTCTGAAGGCGGCGAGCTTGGCCGCGTCCTTCGCGTTGGGCGACTTTGCGAAGCGGGTCCAGCGGTCGCTCACGGTCACGGGGTCCACAACGGCCTTTGCCAGCGTCTTGGTGAAGTGCTCCGCCTTCTTGAAGCCGAGCCAGCGATCCAACGCATCGCCATCGGCGTTCGTGAGGACGAACGTCGGGTAGTTCTTGACGTGATAGCGCTCGGCAATCGACACGCCCTCGCCCTTCTCGGCGTCGAGCTGCACGAGGATGGCGTCGCCGGCGATGCCGGAGCGGAAGTCGGCGTCGGTCTCGACGGCCTTGTCGAATGCCTTGCATGAGCTGCACCATGAGGTGCCGATCTTGAGAAGTACCGGCTTGTCGCTCTTGGCGGCCTTCTGGAGCGCCTGGTCGTAAGAGAGTGTGCCGGCGTGCGCGGCAAGCGTCGTTCCGATCACCAGGAGCGTGAGCAGTATTGTGACGCGTTTCAGCATATCGTGCCTTCCTTTGCGAAGTGGGGGAGGTGCGACGGGAAGCAGGGCCTGGCACCCAACGCCCGTCCGGGCCGATGTAGAAGTGGGTGACACTTACCTGGAAAATAGTTGTACCCGAATCTTTCCAAAAGGCCCAATGCCCTCATTCTATTACAAAACAATGGGTTAGGAGATTCACGCCCGTCACCGTCTCCCACCGCTGTGGGAGTAGCGTGTCCGAGCCCGATCGGTGTATCATCCCTCACTTCACAAATCGCGGCACCAGTCACCTTCATACAAGGACAGAAACGTGGCAAACCGAAAGGGAACCATTGGTATTTTGACGGGCGGGGGGGATGTTCCCGGGCTCAATCCGGCGATCCGCGCGGTCACGATCCGCGCGCTGCGCGAAGGATACAGGGTACTCGGTCTTCGATGCGGTTGGGCGGGACTCGCCAATCTCGTTCCGGACAAAAGCGCGGACAACCGTCAGCACGTGGTGGAACTGACCGAGGACGTCGTCAATCGCGCCGGTCGCACCGGCGGGACGTTCCTGCACACGTCGCGGACGCGTCCGAGCCACCTTCCGAAGACCGCCGTCCCTCCACATCTTCGGGATGCCTACACCGATGATATCAACGACGCGACGCCGCACGTGCTCAAGAACATCGACTTTCTCGGACTGGACGTTCTCATTCCGATCGGTGGCGATGACACGTTGAGCTACGCCGAGCGGCTGCACCGCGAGGGGATGAAGGTCGTCGCGATCCCGAAGACGATGGACAACGACGTGCCGGGTACCGATTACTGCGTTGGGTTCAGTACCTGTGTCACGCGCACCATCGAGCTGACCCACAAGCTGCGCACCACGGCCGGATCACACGAACGGTTCCTCATCATCGAGGTGTTCGGTCGCTATGCTGGCTACACCGCGCTTCTGCCGACGATGGCCGGCGCCGCCAACCGTTGCGTCGTTCCCGAGCATCCATTCGATGTCGAACGCCTCGCGGAGCTGCTTAGCGCCGACCGCAAACGCCATCCGAGCAACTACGCCGTCGCACTCGTCTCCGAAGGGGCGACCCTGCGTGACGACAAGGAGATGTCGTTCGAGAGCCACGAGACGGATCAGTACGGTCACAAGAAGTTGGGCGGCGTCGGGGACAAGGTGTCCGCGCAACTGAGGGAGATCTCGCCGAAATTCAACGATGGACGCCGCATCAACGTCGTGAACCAGCGGCTGGGGTATCTCGTTCGCTGCGGTGATCCCGATGCGCTCGACTCGATCGTGCCGATGGCGTTCGGAAACCTGGCGCTGGACCTCGTCCTGTCGCAGACCTTCGGTCGGCTCGTGAGCGTTCGAAACGGAGTGTACGACAGCGTTCCGATCGATGTGGTGACCGGCAGGAAGAAGATCATCGACATCCACAAGTACTACAGCACCGATCGGTTGCGTCCGAAATACAAGCGATTCGAACGCCAGCCCGTCTTCATCATGACGAGCGACGT
>CAZAMP010000012.1:0-92130 GCA_964486455.1 uncultured bacterium
AGGGGTGGCGGAGCGACTGTGGGTACGCTTTACTGAATATGATAGGATTTCGTTGATTGCGCCGTCAGAGGCCGGTGCCGTCTGGCTCGAGGGGCCACACGGTAGACATTCGCGGCGTTGCCCATCTTCAGCGTGAACGTCTTGCCCTCGCCGAGCGGATCGGTACCGACCCCATTGTCGTGTAGGTGTACCGATGTGCGTCCCACGAAGGAGGGCGAGATGTCTCTTTCGAGATTCAGCGGGTCCCCGTTCCAGCTGGCCTACCTGAAAGAACTGACGCGACAGGGCCTGAAGCCTCTCAGCCGGTATGAAGGCGGTCTCGATGATGCGGGGCTCACTTTGCTCCGGTCGGTGGGGCTCGTGACCGAGACCGTGGAACGAAAGACTCGATTCGGTCGAAGCGTGTTCGAAACGGTCTTCTCGACCGGCAATCGCTATGCGGAGTTCTACGCGAGACGATTCAGTGGAACGCGCCTCACGCATTCACCGGAGATGATCCGACTCGAGGGTCAGCTCTTCGGCTATCCGTCTTGTTGCGTGGAGGCGTTTGCCGAGAAGCCCTACACGCCGAACGATCTGGCTCCGTCCGATCAGGCGATCCTCTTCCACTGGGCCTGCCCGGGCTGCGTGGTGACGCCATCGCTGCTCATCGACTATCGGAGGGTCCATTCCGAGTGCGCCAAACTTCATGCGCCCATCCCGCTCGTGCAGCGCGGTGATGGTTCAGCGCTGGCCCGCGCCGCCGGTCGGATGGCTGCCTCGATCGCGATCGTGGCGGGAGCGACGGGTCTGGCATCGGCGGACGATCCGCACTGGCTTCCGGCGCCCGACGACGCGGACGGCGACTTCCTCTCGTTCGCTGAAGAGGTCTTGCGCGGCACCAGCTTCTACTACGAGGACAGCGATGGGGACACGGTCCCGGACGGCGTGCAGCTTAGCTTGCGTCTCCATCAGCTCATCGTGGACCCGCCTCCGGGCGTCGTCGTTGAAGAGCATCCTGTTTGGGGAGTCGAACAGTGCCACGTCTGCGGTGGTGAAACCAACATGGGTTTCGTGCGCGTCATCAATACGGCCCGCGGGCTCTCGCAAGACGTGACCTTCATGGCCCTACACTTTCTCGAGCACGGCTGCCTGCAGTACGACGGCACGATCCACCAAGGACGCACCGAGTTCGAGCGGCTCAAGCGGATTCTGCTTCCGGTCGATCCGGCTCACCTTCTACCGCCGGAGGGCGATGATCCCGACGCCGATGGGCTGCTCTCGGAGGAGGAGCCCATTCTCGGGACCGATCCCGGCGATCCCGACAGCGACGGCGATTCGCTTCCGGACGGGCCACAGATTCTGGAGGAGTTACTGCCGCTCATCGCGGCGCTTCCGCGCGAACCCGTACCGGATGCGCCGTATCTCCTCGAGGGCCAGATGGACGGTGTCGAGCAGTGCGAGGTATGCGGTCTCACCTTCGACATGGGCCATGTCGATATCATCAACCCGCTCGAGGAGATCATGGTCTCGACATCGTTCGTGGGACTTCACACGCACGGTCACGGCGGGCTGGTCTACCAAGGTACCCATGCGGACGGGCGGCTGATGCCGACGGTCCTCAAGTCGGTGCTGCTGGGAAGCGGGAACTCGCACTGGGTGCTTGTGGAAGGGGACTCCGATGGTGATGGCCTCGCCGACTATGAGGAACCCTACTTCGGCCTCGATGAGAGCGATCCCGATCAGGACGACAACGGTATCCCCGACGGCCGCCAGCTGGCGGCGCTCATGTCGACGATCATCCACGGGCTACCGGAAGGACCACTCGAGGACCAGACGTATATCGTTCACCACGCGGCCTACGGGTTCTACAACTGCCTTACGTGCGGCGAGCCGGTCAACATGGGCTACATCGAGGTGACCGATCCCGTCGCCGGCCGGTCGGTGGATATCCCGTACTACAACCTGCACTTCATGGATCACGGCAGCTTCTCGACCGACTGGGAGGCGATGTATCCGCGCGTCGATCCGACCGAGATCGCGCCGGTGATTGGCGATCCGACCGTCGACGTGGACACGCCGACGAACATACCGCCCTTCGCGTTCTGGAACGCGCCGAACCCCTTCACGCCGTCGGGGGCGACGGAGATCGTGCTGTCGATTCCACATGTGACGGGACGGATGACAGTGATGGTCTACGACAGCGGCGGCCGGCGTGTGCGTGATCTCTTCGACGGGGAGGCAACGGGAGACGTGATGCGGTTCCGCTGGGACGGTCGTACCGCGGAGGGCGCCGTACTGGGGGCGGGCGTCTATCACTGCCGGGTGAAGGTGGGGGATGTGGTGTTTGCGAGGAAGCTGACGTTGGTGAACTAGTCGGCCTGTCTAGCGGCGCGCGCGCAGGATCGATTTCGGCCCGCTCACCGCCCTGCTCCTCGCGTCATAGAATCGCCACGGCTTCTCCGCCCACTCGCCCGCGTACGCGACGCCGATCCGTGGGGAGCGCGCGATTTTCGGTGAGGGGCCCGAACGATCGAGGATGTAGAGTGGGGAGCGGGTCATGTCCAGCCCGCCCAGCCCGCGATCGATCTCCATCACGCGGCAGAGGCGTCCCGGGCCGCTGCCGTTTTGACCACGGATGCTCGCGAACGGTTCGATCGCGCGGATCAGGACGGCTGCTGGAGACCCTTCCGCTTCCGTCACGACATTCAGGCAGTTGTGCATCCCGTAGATCAGATAGACGTAGGCGTAACCCGGCGGGCCGAACATCACACGGGTTCGGGGTGTGAGACCGCGTGACGCATGGCAGGCCTTGTCGCTCGGTCCGACGTACGCTTCGGTCTCGACGATGCGTCCGGCCAATCGCCGTGTCGGAGTGAGGTGGACCAGCGTGCATCCGATGAGCGCGCGGGCAACCTCGAGCGTGGGGCGGGCGTAGAATCTGCGTCCAAGCCGTCGCGGCACTCCCTACCTCGTCTGCGTGACCGCCTTCTCGGGGATGAGTGTGCGCAGCGACCCCGCTTGAGCGGTCGTGCAATCGAGACTGACGGTGATCTCGTGCTCGCCGTCGGGCACGTCGAGATACACCGTCTGGCCACGCCCGGGCGTGACCGCGGGTAGCTCCGGGTAGATGGCCGTGTGGCTCGCGCGCGATTTGAGCGTGAATGTCTGCGCCAGCTCACCGTCGATGTAGGCTTTGAGCGCATAGGCCTGCGTGTAGCCCCGCTCGATACCGAAGTCGAGTCGGCTGAGGATCTTCAGCTGAAGCGGTCCATGAAGCTGAAGCGTTACCGGAGTATCCACGCTGAAGCGATAGTAGGTTTCCTCGACGTCGCGAACGTGTAGGCGGCACGCCTTCTCGTATGTCTCCGGCGCGTACGAGACCCATTTGATACCGCTCGGGCGGCCCGAGCCTCGATAGAGCCTCACGGCAACCGCGGCACCCTCATCGGTAGGGGCGAGGCGCACCTTGTGGGAGCCCGCCGGGATCTGGACGAGAGTTCGCTCGAGGGTGCCGACGCGACCACCGCCGTCCCGTCGCCGGGCCTTTCTCGAGGGCGGTGCCACTTCGTCAAAGGTGCGGACCTCGACACCGTCGATCTCCAGCCGGAGCGCGTAGACCGCCACGCTGTCGGCGGACTCGGGCGCGAAGAGATAGCGGCTGAGAACACGGATCGCGATAGGGCCGCGGATCCGAAACTCCACCGGCTCCGCCGCGGTCGCGCGATGATAGCCCCGTGTCTTTCCCGACACGCGGAGCTTCAATTCGCCCGCGTGGGCGGACGGCCGGATGCGACTGCTCTTGGCCGCGGCCGCTGCCTCCTGCGTCAATGGCGACGCCAGAGACACGAAGAGCGCCAACGACACAACTCCCCACCACTTCATCCGGGTCTCCTCTCGCAACCTTCTGATATCAAGCTTGGGGTGACGTCACCGCGGGGATGACAAGCTCACGAGCCGCGCTGGCGGCCCGGTGCCGGGATCGGAGGACGCCAAAACAGAGAAGAGCATAGATCAAAAAGGCGGGAATCGCGATCCTCAGATCATAGACTTCCCGAAAGAAGATGTTGCCTTCGCCGACCGACGGGACGGTCTCCGGGGCGACGGGGAACCCGTAGTCCAGCGCAATTGATTGTACACGAAGGATATGCAGGATCGGGAGTCCACGACGGGCGAAGCGGTGGAGCGCCCCCCGCTGCGTCCAATTGTAGGGTTTGAGGGTCTCATTGATCCCGGCAGGGATCAGGTTGCCGTTGAGGCTGGTCCCGATGCTGGCCGCTCCTCCGCCGATGTTCACGTACGCGCGGATGCCATCGGCTCCGGCCTCACGATCGAAGATCTCGATGCGGGCATCGATCGACTCATCGAGCGTGGGGCGAGTTAGCGGCGGGACGCCGTTTCGTACGATCGCTGCCCGGAGCTTGGCGCGGCCGTCGGGGCTCAGCCCGCGGCCACGGTCGTTGCTCCCGCCGTAGGACGCGGCCACGGTGCGTGTCTGAATCAGATGCCGGGCGTTGAGCAGGCTCTCCATGTCCAGCCAGGTGAACTCCGGATCGTTCGCTCCCCACATGCTGGCGCCGACCGAGGCGATCACGATCGGCCGGAGATTCAGCTCTTCGGCCGACACGATGGCCGCGATGTTCAGAGCGGGGAAGGAGCCGGTCGTCCCGATGGCCACCGCGTCTCCCTCTTCGAGGTCCATATCGTGGTAGTACTGCACGAAGAGCGCCGCGAAGTTCGGGTTCACCGAGGTGAGCTTTGCCTCCAGGATGCCGCGGTCGGTGGTGGTCGGCGTGAACTCCTGTCCGATGAGACCGCTGGCTTCGGGATCGTTCTCCGGGTCCATCGACGCCGGCGTTCCCATACGGACCTCACGGATTGCCTGAAAGCAGGATTCCACGCGGGTCGCCGCAGCGATCTTTTCGTCCAGATGGGGTTGCTCTTTGAGGTGTCGCGTGGACTCGCTCAGGAGGTGGAGCAGAATGCCCAGAACCGCGAGAAGCACGAGGAAGACATCCGCCCGCCGCGACCAGGCCGCATGATCAGAGAGGAAGCGTCTCAAGAAGAGCCCCCCCATGCAGGATGATGAGCGCCAGCCGCACGAGAACCGCTGCGATGGCCGTGGCGGAAAGCGTCTGGAAAACACCCTGCCGTGACATCCAGTAGGCGAGAAGTCCCGGGATGATGTAGCCGATGACCGAAAGCCCGCCGCCCGGCGTGATGAAGGCCAGCACGTGGAAGCGTGAGATGAGCGAGCCGAAGATGAAGCCGAGCAAGACGGCGAAGACGAGGCTCCGACGACCGAAGATCAGGAGATGACGGCCGGCCAGCTTGACGAAGATCAACGTGATGAAGGCGGCGAGCAACGTGCCGACGATGCGCATGGGCTGCGCGAGATAGAGAGCGATGTAGCCGGGGACGACGAAGCCGCCCGCCGCAAATCCCACCGCCTCGGTGAAGAGCAGGCTCGCCACCAGCCCCAGACCGATCGCCTCCGCAATGATCATCCGCCCTCTCCGCGACCGGCGACATACTGGAGAATCTCGTGTCCGAGTCCTCCGATGTTGCCGATTCCCCCCACACGTGCGGGTCGCTCACCAAGATCGGCCACCCGATCGAAGATCTCGGCGGGCCGCACCTTTCCCAACGTCACGAGGCGTTTGGCGGGGATCTGCCCTTCGAACTTTCTGAGCACGCTGCTGCTGATGTCCCCGACCAGCATGTAGTAGTCGGCCGAGAAACCGCTCTCGACGGCTTCCGCGAACTGAAGCGATCGGTCCAGACGATCGCCGCGCAGATTGAGGAGTGCGACGGTGATCGCGGACGGTTCCTCACCGAGGCCGAGACGATTCCAGATTGAGATCGTCGATTCAAGATCATTCGCCGCAAATATGTTCAGGAATTCGATCGAACGGCCCTGGTGGAGGATGTTCCAACGCGTGCAGGCGCCGACGTCGGGCGTGACCTTGTACATGCCGCGAAGCGCGATGTCGTCTTCGATCCGTAGCGTTCGCGTCACCGCGAGCGTGGCCGCGACGTTCTCCTCGTGCTCGATGAAGCCGAAGCCATCCATCGCGCCTTCAGGCAGCCGATCGACATCGGCCATGTGCACCGTCGACTTCCGCTCGAACGCCACCTCGCGAAGCTCAGAGACGTTTCGTGTGGGGCCGAGAACGATGGTGCCGCCCCGCGGGATGGTGGAGGAGATCGCCATCGCCGCGTCGGCGACGGTGGGGCCCATGACGTCGAGGTGGTCCGCGCGAACGTTGGTGATCACGCCGATCGATGAGTGGAGGATCCGGTCCTCGGTGATTGCCTGCAGGTCGGGCCGGATCGCCATGCACTCCATGACGATCGCTTCGGCCCGGTCCCTTCGCGCGCGATCGAGCACGCCGACCTGCTCGATGATGTTGGGTGTGCCGAGCCGGATCACCGGCTCCTCGCGGCCGTCCGGATGGATGTAGCGAGCCTTCGAACCGGTCGTCTTCGCGACGGTCCGGAGGCCCGACTCGCGGAGCGCGGCCGCCACGAGGCGGGTCACCGATGATTTTCCCCGGCTCCCGTTGACGTGAATCCGGATCGGAACGGCGCTGAGCGCCCGCCTGAGTTTCCAGGCTTCGCTGATCCAGAGAATCAGGAGCAAGGCCAGCAGCAGAAAGAGAACGGCCAAGACATACCCTCGATGCTATAAACGTTGCCCGACAATCAATAATAGCGCCGAATCAGGGAAATAGCCAAGGTTGCGGCGGGGTCTGGCGCTCGGACGGTCTTTCCGGTATCATCCCCGCCAGGAGTGTAAGTACCTATGAAGAAAGCATTACTGGCAATCGCCGCTCTTCTGGCCCTCGGCGTTCTTCTGGCGATCGGATCCGGATGCTCGAGCCGGGTCGAGACGCCCGTCACGGAGGCCGATTCGACGTTCGTCTACCCGTCGAAAGAGCCCGGCGGCGTGAAGGCCTCGATCACGTTTTGTACGAAGGTCTCCAAGCGCACCGGGCGCCGGCGCGGTGTCGGCCAGGACTTCACGATGAAGAGGAAGGCGAAGGTCCGGGCGCTCGTCGACCTGGAGAACACGACGACGCAGGACCACGCGACGCTCCCGTTCCACCTGGTCTGGCTCCGCCCCGACGGCAAGAGGATCTACAAGAAGCATTTCGAGCATGCCCCCGGCGATTCGATCACTCTGCTCCAGAGTTCCCTGTCGATTCCGCCCGAGAAGCGTGATCCGGGCACGTATTCGCTCCGCGTCTATCTCTTCCGCGAACTCATCGCCGAGAAGTTCTTCCGCGTTCATCCGCCGGCCGAGGCCGTCCAGGATACGTAGCGGCGGGGGCCCGCTCTTCGGCTTCTACTGATCCTCCCATCATCAGTTGGATTCTGGCAGCTGCAGCACGAGGAGCCCGTCCTCCTCATCCGCTACCAGGATGGAGCCGTTCTCGGTCACCTCGATCCCGTTGGCGCCGCTGGTTGGGTAGGTACCCACATGATTCGGGTGCCGGGGGTCGGAGACGTTCACGATATGAACTCCGGCAGCGCCGGCCGCCAGGAACGCGTACTCACCAAACACGTCGAGATCGACGCAATCCCCATCTAGCTGACTTCGAGAAACGAGTGTTGGCTCGTATGGATCGCTTATCGACAGTATCGTCAGCCCTTTGTGACCGTCCGCCACAAAGGCGATGTCTTCCGCCAAGGCCAATGCAGACGCGTTTCCGGGCGTGTCGACCCAGGAAATGAGCTCGATTCCACCGAGCACGAGATCATGGACATCCAGTACGGCAAGCCCCATCTGTCCGTCGGCCACATAGGCCAACTCGTCCCGAACGACCACATCCTTGGCAAAGCCCTGCGTGTATGAAAACACGCCTCCGTAGTCCAACACACCTGGGTACTGCGGATTCGATTCAAAGATGCGGATCCCTTTCCAGTTCTCGGCGAGGAAGACGACATAGGGTTCGCTCGGGTCTTCAGCCGCCTGCACGAACAAGTTGCTTCCATTCACCATCGTTGTTCCTTGATTGAATGAATAGGCATTGACGGGATCGGTGACATCGAAAGTCAAGATGCTCTCCGTACCATCGATGATTAGGGCAACGTCTATTCGAGCCCCCTCGAACCTCGATTCCACCACTTGAACGGACTGCGCAAACTTCACAGTATCCAGCCGTTTCACCAAGTATGGGGTCGTTGGACTCAACAGCCTCACGACGTGAAGACCGGCCTGACCTCCGGCCACGAACACGAAATCTCCCAACGCCGCCGCATCGTGACAGGTTGATGGAAGCCGCAACTGACCAGCCAGTTCGAGGAACGCTGGTGGGTTGGCGTCGGGTGAGGTGATGTCGTG
This sequence comes from uncultured bacterium, assembly GCA_964486455.1. GTDB lineage: Bacteria > Eisenbacteria > RBG-16-71-46 > CAZAMP01 > CAZAMP01 > CAZAMP01. The sequence goes on from CAZAMP010000012.1 coordinate 8,327, forward strand.
GTCGTCATCCTCAGTGCAGGCGGCAAAAACGAGGGGGAGGATAATGAGGAGGAGAGCGGCGGGACGTTGAGGGCGATACGCCGGCCCGGCCATCTGCTCCTCCTTTCGATTGTCTCGAGAGCTCGCATACAAGGCATTTGAAGTCTCGCAACTCGAGAATCATACTCCGATCCGGAGTCGGTGTCGATCGGCCTCGCTGGCGGTGTCCTGGAGGAAACAGACCCGACGGTATGAGCAGAACGGCGGCCGGCTGAGCGGTGGCCCTCGGCACGGCGCAGTCACGATGCGCTTCGCCCTTCAAGCCACTCCTTCGTCCGGTTGACCCGCTGGCTCGCTGTTCCCAGTGCGTGTGGTGGACGGGTGTTCCGCTAGGCGACTTCGCGCAGAGCGAGTCGAGGATCACCTGGCGGAGGCGTCAGCCGACGGCGGGAAGCCGAGACGAGCGGGCGAGGAGCCGGCGGAATGCCCGTCCGCCACACCCCTCCCCGAAAGCGACTAGATCAACCGGACAAAGTAGTTCTTGCTCCGGCGCTTCACGCCGGCGAACCAATGCGCGAGCGGTATCATGATGACCAGCATGAGGAGCCAGCCGATGTAGGTCTCCAGCACCCCGCCCTCGCGATAGAAGATCCCGATCCGCTTGGAGAAGACGCCCAGGATGGCGATGTGCACGCAGTAGAAGAAGAGCGGCACGCGCCCCACGACGCCCAAGGGCGACGGGATCTTCGGCGCGACGCGATTGAGGACCAGGATGATCGTCATCCAGAGGCAAACCGCACCGAAGAGCAGCAGGTTGTGGAACAGGCTCGGTGGGTACTTCTGGTCGAGGAAGAACGAGTAGCTGAAGAAGTCGGAAAACGGAAGGATGGTCCCGTATCCGCGAAGCATGCGCACGACGAGCGCGGCGGCGATCGCCACGCAGGCGACCGCGAACGTCTTGAGGATACGATCCTTCCCCCTCCAGTGGACGATCCACGCTTCCGACATCACCGATCCCAGCGCCGCGAGGCCGAACCATGGGATGACCGGATACTTCGTGAAGTCGCCGGCGTCGATGAAGATCTGCATGGGAACCGCGGCCCACGCGTTGGAGGGATCGTATGGGATCGTCAGAAGGAACGGATGCACGAGAAACGCGATAAGGCCGGCCGCCAGCCGAGTGTGCCATTTCGTGTGCACGAGAAACGTCAGAATGCACATCGCGAGCCCGATGGTCGCGATGATCCCGAGATGGCCGGGTTTGAAGACGCGGAAGCCGCCCCACGACGAGTTCACCCAGGTCATCTGCACCAGCACGAGGAACAGCCCACGCTGGAGCAGATGCCACCGCGACTCCCAGTCACCCTTTCCGATCTCACGGCGGCGCGTGTAGGCGTACCAGGTCATCGCGCCGTTCATCATCAAGAATCCCGGCGCGCAGAGATAGCCCTGATACCGCAGCAGGAACTGCCAGAAGCTTGAGAAGAACGGGTCGAGCGGATCTAGGTGTTTCCACACGTCGTTGAAATAGTACGACGCGTGGCCCAGGATCATCAGGATGCCGACCCAGCCCCGGAACTGATCGATGAAGACGAAGCGCTGCTTCTTATCGTTTCCCAATCGACCTTTCCTGTGTCAGCCGGTCACCAGTCGTTCCGTACGACCCGGAAGCCCACGTAGTCATCCGCAGATGTCAGCTGGCGTCCTTCCCGGGCTGCCGAACGGCAATCTCGGGCGTTGGAGTCCCATGATCCGCCCTTGACCACGCGGTACACGTCGTTGTCCGAACCGCCTTCGGGATCGATCGCGAGATCGGTGCCGAGGTCCTCTTCATACTCGTCCCAGCACCACTCCGCAACATTTCCGTGGAGGTCGTAATAGAATGTTTCCGGATGCGTGCCGGCGATTTCGACGCCTTGCTTCGTCTCGACTTGATGCGGCTTCGGGATCACGTACTCGTCATCGTCCCGGCTGTTGTATTTGTACCAGCCGAGCGCATCCAGGACCGGATCATACCCGTCGGCCTCTTCGGTGATGTCTCCCGTGGCGAATGCCGTCTGGCTTCCTGCACGGCAGATCCACTCCCACTCGGCCTCCGTCGGAAGGCGATATCCGTTCGCCTCACGATCCCACGTTACGGTTTCACCATTCCTCGTATAAGCGGGTGTCAGCCCTTCTTCGGCGAGTGAGCGCGCGATGCAGTAGTCGATCGCATCGAGCCAGGTCACGTTGTGAACGGGTCGCAGAGAGTCGGGGTCATCGTCCTTCCACTCCGACGGATCATGATGCATGACGGCGCCGTATTCTGCGCGCGTGATTTCATGAGACGAGATCCAGAGATCCCGAGGGTGCCAACGCTCGAACACCACGGGATGCTGGACTTCATCCGTCGAGTCGCGCCCGGACTCGGTTGCCGGGCTTCCCATGATTACGTCTCCGACGTAGGGGCCGGCCACAACCTCGGTGGAGACAGGGTCGTTCACACCGTCGCTGAACGTGAAGACGTACTCGTAGGCGCCCGCTTCGAACTCTCCCGGGGTCCCCACGTATCGGTAGACCGTTCCGCCTTCACACGTGCCTTCTTCTTGCCCGGAAACCGCGGTCATCTCCTGCGTCGTTCCGCTGATCGTGACTTCCATCACGGTGGCCGGATCCCCGTCTCCGTCCACGTAGGTCACCTCGAATGTGAAGCTGACATCAAACAATCCGACAGGCGGAGTGACCCGGCCATCCTTGAGATACGGTGCCACGTTGGCATCAGGGGTCACCAGAGTGGGCGTATTGGACAGTTCTGACCAGTTGTCTAGTTTGTCAGCGGTCCGGATCGCAAAGTGGTACTCGGTTGCTGCGCTGAGACCCGTCACTTGCGTACAATCGGTTTCACCTCTGAGGGATGGACGCGGGAGATCCGAGACTCGGGTCGCGGCTTCCCAATCCTCCATGGTGAGAATCGGCTCCGTGGAATAGCGGATTGCATACCTCGACGCAATTCCTGCCGTCCCGTCATTGCCGGGTGCCGTCCACACGAGTCGGACGGTCGACATGCTGAACGGGATGGCGGTGAGATCTTCGACAGCGGCCGGTGGCACTCTGTCCGGGCCCTCGAGCACGAAGAGTCCTTCATCCCGGTCGGATACGACAATGGTGCCGGAGTGTGCGAGGGCGACGCCGTTCGCGTAGCTGGTGATGACGCGCCCTAGGCTCTGTGGGGCCGAAGGCTCGATCACGTCGACGATGTGCACGCCGCCGTCTTCTGCGGCGATGTAAGCCCAAGCGTCGCTCACCACGATCGAATTGCAGAAACCCTCCAGCTCTAGATGTCCGATGATTTCAGGCATCGGGTGTCCGGTCGACGGGTCGCGCGGGGCCTCCATGACGACGAGTCCGTTGTCTCCGTCTGCAATGAAGATGTGTCCGTCGTAGAGGGCGACATCGCGTGACTCCCCGCGGGTATCGCACGAGGACACCAGACGCACGGCCCCGAGCACCGGAGTACGCACGTCGGCCACGGCGAGCCCCATCTGATTGTCCGCGACGTAGGCGTACCCGCTGTCCACGACGACGGCCTTCGCGTAGCCGCGCGTGTAGCAGAACGCGCCATCGTACTGGAGGAGGCCCTCGTAGTCCGGGTCAGTATGGAAGACGCGCAGGCCCTTCCAGTTCTCGGCCAGGTAGACGTAGGAGAATTCGTCGGCGTTGTCTGACGGCTCGACAAAAAGCCCGTTTCCGTCCACCGCCGTCGTGCCCTGCTCGAGATCCTGAACCGCAAGCGGATCCGTCACATCGTAGGCTGTGATTCCCTCCGTTCCTTCGACGACGAATGCGATGTTGATCGGGCCACTCGGGTACGGGACGGTCGCTACACCGACGGCCTCCGCAAACTTGTACGTGTTCAACATCGTGAGCTGCACCGGCGCGCGCGGGTTGGCGAAGTCAACCGCGATGAGACCGGCTTCGCCGGCGGCTACGTACGCGACGTCTCCATATACGGAAACCCCTTGTATTTCACTGGGCAGCGATAGGTGACTGATGATTTCATAGGGCGCCTCGGGCGGCACGTAGAGATCTTGTGCGCCGCATCCGGCGATAAGAGACATGATCACCGAGAGAACCACAACTCCCCACCGGCGTCCCCAACCACCTGCCATGAGGTTCTTCAGCATTGCTTTCTCCTGTTCCTATTTGAAGGGGTATACAACCCCTCCCCAAACACGGTTATCCGTGTAGTCCTTATCATCGGATACGCCACCCTCGTCGAAGCTCCCCGTCCAGGGCGATTCCGTCGTTCTCTCCGTGAATCGATAGCCGCCCTCGAACCAGAGGGGGCCTATCATCGGGTAGGTTTCGACGGTGAATTCGGTGCGATAGACGCGATCGAGTCGGCCCCTGTGATAGGGGTCATCTTCGAGAGACTTGTTCGTCGTGAAGTAGTAGGCTTGATACTGACCCTTGAGGGAGAGCCATTTGAACTTCCACAGTGAACGCCTGGGAAAGAAGTCGAGCGTAATCTTGTACGAGTCTCGCTCGTATACCGGGTCTGAGTTGTCGGACTCAACGATCGTTTCGCCCACGGCGTCGGCACTCCTGGCCTCCACGTCGCTGTAGATGTACTCACCCTTGATGCGCCACTTCTTAGCGAATCGCCAGCCGAGCGTCCCTCCGAAGTTCCATTCCCAGTTGTCGTTTTCCATGAAGGGGCGGTTGTAATATCGAATCGAGCGCCCGACTCGTGCACTCGTCTCGAACGACTTCGACAGCTTGCGGAAATACGTGAACGTGGCGGAGTTCGAGCTATAAGAGAAGGCCCCCCAGGCCAGCGGTGTCGTGGATCTGGAGGTGAAGGGGGGGCGGTCCGACAGCAAGCGAAGGAAGGCCATCGGAGCGCGATAGAGCGTTACCTCCGCGTAATCCTTTGTCCGCAGCGTGTGTCTGAGTCTGACCTGGTAGCTTTCGTTGTTCTTGACGTCATTCGTCGAGTATCGCCAGGTTTGATATCGGAGGCGCAAAGACGTCTTCCGCCCCCCGAAAATCTTGCTGGCCAGGCTAAGCTCCATTCGCGGACGCACGATCCAGTCGTCGAACGACTCGATGGCGAACTTGTGCAGGTCGTGGCCATTCAGCCCGGCATCAATATCGTCGTCCGAGTAGTGCACGTAATTGTCATCGTAGATGACGCGCAGCGACAACGCTCCCCTGACGCTTATGCGACTGTTTGCCCGCCTTTCGCGATCCCGTTTCTTTCTCTTCTTAGGCTTCGCCTTCTTTAGAGGCTTGGGTTCTTCTTTTGATGTGTCCGGCGCTGCAATCTCGGGCTCCGGCTCCACCGGCATGGCCGCAACGGCAGTTGGCTCCGCAACCGGTTCCTCCACGCAGCGAATCTCTGCGGTAGCTTCCGGTCCCAACTCGTCATTGACACGTTTGAGAGAGGTCTCGGCCACCTCGTGCTCGAGACCGTGCGCGTCGGTATAGGCCTTTGCCGCGCAGGCAAGATCACCCGTCCTCTCGTACGCCGCGCCAAGGTTGTTGAACACGTATGCGGGCGCATCGTGGTGATCGTTAGCCTTTCTCAAGGGCTGTAGCGCGTCCTCGAATCGCCCTTGCTGGATTCTGCAGTAGCCCAGGTTGTTCAGCGCATAGACGTTGTCGGGGTTGATTTCGATCGCCCGGGAGAAGGCCGCCTCCGCTCTCGACCAGCTGCCACCGGCCATTAGCGCTCTCCCGCGGACGTTCCACAGTTCATCCGAGTCGGGCTCGAAGCGGTTAGCTTCCTCGAGGATCTCGAGCGCGTCTTCCGGCCGATCCGTCTCGATCAGAACCCGCGCGAGGTTGACCCGTGCCCCGAAATGCGCGGGTGCGAGTCGAATCGTTTCCCGAAGCGGCTCTTCCGCGCGTGGGATCTGTCCCGCCTGCCGATAGCACAATCCCAGGAGGTAGTGAGCGTGCACGAACTCCGGCCGTTCCTGGGTCGAGTAGAGGAGCTTCTCGATTGCGGTGTGCGGATCACCTGCGAAGTACAAACTCTCGGCGTCGCGATACGCGCGGTGTGCCGCCGACGATGTCGCCGCCCGGCCCAGACCAACACCACTTGCGAAGATCATTGCCAGGAGACTGACTGTATAAAACGTTTTCCTGAAGCCCATGAAGACGTCCCTCCGCCGCCCGTTACCGCACCAGCGTGAGCTTCGCTCGCCGCTGTTCCCCGCCCGCATCCAGTTTCAGGAAATAGATACCGCTCGGCATGATGTGACCGCGTTCATCGGAGCCGTCCCAGTGGGCGACCCACTCACCTGCCACCATGGGCCGGTCCACGAGCTTCCTGATGAGGCGTCCGGTCACATCGTAGACGGCGAGTCGCACGAACGTCTTGTGAGGGATCGAATAGGAGAGCGTGGCCATGCCTCGGAATGGGTTAACTCCGCTTGCACGCAGCGCCAGTGGGAAATGCGGTAGCTCATGACCTTCATAGCTGAAGGGGCCGAGCAGTGTTTCCCGACCGACCAGATCGGTGGAGCCAATCCTATATGTGTAGGATCGGCCGGGGTTGGCGCCGCGATCAATGAATGACCGCGCATCGGGCGCGAGGATGCCGCCCGGGACGTGTTGGAACTCTCCGCCCGGAGAGGCGCGATACACGCGATATGTTCCCCTGTCGCGATCATCACACGGCTCCCAAGCGAGATGGACACCCGACTGCTCGGGCACGGCCGAGAACAGCTTGAGTTCGAATGGGGAGTAGCGGGGCTCGATGGTGGAGAACGTAACCGAGAGCCCGGATGAGAGCGGCACGGCGCCCTCCGCATACACGTTCGCGTACGTGTACTCCAGGCCGATGTCCTCCGTCTCGTTCTCGATGCCGACCGTCGAGTACATCCGCGTGTCGTCGTTGTTGACGATGCGGCGGTACTGGATCTGAACGATTCCGTCGCCCGTCGGTGTCGGCCAGTAAGCGGGGTCGTATAGGACCAGCTCGAAGGTCTGCAGATCATCGTAGTCAGGGCGATCCTCGTCCTGATGCTGGGAAATGAAGTTGCCGATCCGGCTCCATTCCACGACGTAGCGATGATTCTGAACGTCATTGAAATAATAGACGCCATCACCGACCGGCTGTCCGTTGTGAGACTTCCGCACGTCGAGGTTGTCCCAGAAGACGGCGATCTGTGCCCCGTTACCATACCGGTTGGGCATGTGCCAGTTGTAGTAGTCGTAATAGCCCGTCAATTCGAAGGAGACCCAGCCGTTTTCATGGACGAGTAGCGAATCGTAATCGACGCCGTAGAACGTGAACGTGAACGGCAGCCGGAGTATCTTGGATCCGTTGTCTCCCAGAGAATCGACATCGACTAGGGTCCCTGAACCGCCGTAGTTCTCCGAGCAGCGGATCCAGTCATAGCTCATGCACCCATCGGGATACTCCGTATCCGAATTGTCATACGCGTAGTAGCCGTAGGCATCGGGTCCGAACGGCGCCCGCGCGTCGACCTGCCCGATGATGAAGGAAAAGCTGGTCTGGCTGACGTAGCCTTCCTCCGTTGTCACGTCGAGCGTGAAGACAGCGGCCTGACCGATGGCGGCGTCGTCGGCCGCTTCGATTGTGAACGATCCGAGGCCGGTGCCGCTTTCCCCGATATCGATCGGATCGAACGTCGTCATGGAATCGACGACGGAGACGAGGTTCGGCGTGGCCGTCCTGAGGATCCCCGCCATCGCCGAGGCGGGTAGCGATCCGACATTCTCTATCGTAACAATGATGGATGTGCTTTCACCCGGATCGAGCACACCGTCGTCACCCAACTCCAGCGATGAATACTGAAGCTGCGGGGCTTCCACGATGAGATCGAGTCCCGAGAACGAGTGCTCGCCGTCGGTAACCGCGTCTAGCCGTAGTCGCGCAAGCAACTGATCTTCTGCCTTCTCGTCCAGGCGAACGACAAATGGCGTGAGCGCCTCGCCGGTTCCTCCAGGCTGGATGTCCGGAAACGTCGTCGAACCGCTCTCAACCACGGCGCCGTGAACCGCCTCGAGCGTGGCACTCACGTTCGTGGCAACCGATCCGCCCAGGTTCTGCAGTGTCGCCGTGATCTCGAGGAGTTCTCCCGGATTCGGAATCTGGTCTCCATTGCCCTGGCTTCCGCCCGCTTCGTCGTCGTCGATCACGGCGTCTCCATGAAGCGTCAGGAAAGACGTTCCGGTGGCCACGTCGAATGTCCCTCGGTGGGGCAGGAGGTCCGCGCCCGTTACCGTCAGGTTCAGAGTGCCCGACGTCTCGAACCGGTGAAGGATCCGAGCGGTGCCATCGTCACCCGTGAACACACAGCCGATGAGATTGCTGCCGTGTGTGACGCCCACGCGCGCATTGGCGACCGGTGTCACGCTGTCCGCTTCCGCAACCGTGATCTCCAGGTAGTTGGCCCCCAGCGCCATGACGTCCGGATAGGTCACCACGAGGTCTCTCGGTGTGCTCAAGCGAAGCTCGAGTGCGGGGTCGCCGAGAAGCGAGTAGACGTAGAAGTAGAACTCAACCGAGTTGTCCGCCCACTCGTCGGCATAGAGGTACTCCGAAAACTGCTCGAGGATCTCGAACTTCGACGCGTGGAGAATATCGCCCAGGCGGCGAGTGCCGGTCTTGATCGCGTTGAAGGTCCCGATGGCGGCGGCATCATTGAATCGCGTGTGTGACCAGCCTTCGCTATTTCCGATGAAGGCGACGGCCCCTTTGGGTTGGGTCGCGCTTCCCGCCCGGATCCAGGCTTCCCCGAAGCACTCGGGCTCGACGAAGTCATTGTTCAGGCAAACGAAGCTACAGACGAGCGGGAGTTTCCAACCGTTGTCGAGCGCCGGAATGTCGTCGACCGTGAAGGTCGGAGGCTGCCAGCCCTGCCAGCCGTATGCCCAGCCACGATACGTTACGATCGAAACGCCCTCGTCGACGGCCGATATGATGTACGGGCGTCCCGTTGACCAGTGGGGTGGATAGTAGACTTCTTCCACGTCTGTGAAGCCCATTTCGAGGAGCTGCCGGCGCCCCCATTTGGAAACGGGCACCGGGGTAGACGAGCCCGAATTCCCCGCGACGACAAGCCCGCGCGTGAACCAGTCGGGATCGTCCATGAAAGGATCCTGCTCGTAGTTCATGGTCTTCGCGACAATGGTCTCCAGCTGCTCCGTCGACTGTGCGGAGAAGCGGCCGATCAAGAGATCGGGAAGGAAGTCGTCACCATCCTGCATGACGTAGGGAAGGTCGCTGGGATTGGTGTCGAAATCGTAAGCCGGGACCTGCTCGATGTCTCCAACCAGCAATACGTACTGCGGTGGAATCGGTGAGTTCGCATACTTGTCTCCGATGTGGGCCTGGATCTCAGCGATCGTAATCCCGGTTTCCGCGGTCGTCGCCATGTCGACCACGTAGCCCATCTCTCTCTTCCATGCCACGAACTCGTTGAGGGTGGTCTCGAACTCAGGGTCGGTGATGATGAGGTAGCTGCCTTCCTGCGCATCCGGGAGGTTCTCCGGAAGCGTCCCGCCGAAGAGCTTGGCATACGGTGCAAAGAACCCCCGGCTGTGGGGGAGCACGGACCGCGATGCGCTCATCGGGTGCGCCGTCTCGTCGTAGCGGATCTTCAGCTCGAATTCGGGTAGTGGGGACGGGCCTGCGTCCGGCGTGGGGGAAATCCGAAGCGGCAGGACACGAAGTCCACGGAGGATCATCGGTCGCTCGGCGGTCACACTCACGCCGCTCGCTTCATCGCCGAGCGGGTCTAGACGGACATTGTCCGCGCCGGCCGGCAACGGCACGAGTCGGAAGACGCTTCTCGTAAACGGTTCATCGGATAGGTCGCGCACCGTCACATCGGTCATGCCGCTGGACGACGATAGCTCCAGGACGACCGATCCGTTGTCCCGTGGCATGACGTCAATTGCCGAAGCGGGCACAGAAAAAAGGCCCACCATTACCAGTGAGAACAGGATGGTCCTCATCGATCCCCTCCCAAATGAACCACACCGCGACTCCACCATCCCGGCCCTACCATGGCAGCGCCATCGTGTTGGATATGTCAGAGGACCGGGGGACGGTTTCTGCCGCCCCCCGGCTCAAAGGTCTCCTCTCCCGATAGTATCGTCTATCGAGTCAGGACCAATCTACCGCTTTGCTGAGTCGTTTCCATGTTGAGGCGGTAGAAGTATATGCCACTGGGCACCTGAATGCCCGCGTTGTCACGAGAATCCCAAACGCGCTCGTGGAGCCCCGCGGACAGGGCCTTATCCTCCAGAAGCCGGATCTCACGTCCGCCGACATCAAAGATCCGAAGCGTCGCATGACCGGACGCGGCCAGCTCGAAGTGGATCTTCGTGGCGGGGCGGAACGGATTCGGCGCCGCATAGAGAGATGTGATCAGACCGTCCGTGACCACCGGCACACCGGTTGCACCGTCGCAATCGCCATATCCGAGAGCACCTATGGGGCCGCAGTTTTCCTGGTTCGGGTGATTTCCGGGCAGGCACGGCGAGTCGATGTGCAGCCCATAGTCATCATTGGGCATATCACAGAAGAGCGGATCGGCGGCGAAGTTGCCGGCGGTGCCCGCCTGGTCCGCGATGCATCCAACCCAGTCCCCGCCGTCGTTTCCGTATACATCACAGCAGGTTAGCACCGGAAGTGAGACCGGGTCCTCGCCTTCCTGGCAGTTGAGCGCGCGGTTGGGTGTGTTGAAGGCGATGATGGTCTGTTCGATCGTGGGATCCGAGGCCCAGAGTCCGATCCCGCTCCCCGCCGACCATGTCTGATCCGAGTCGGAGATGTTGGCCACGATCGTACAGCGAGTGATGTTGAGAGTTCTGGCGAAGTTCGCGTAGATACCGCCGCCGTCCGAGAACGCGTCGGAGACATCGTTGCGGGTGATGAGGCAGCGATCGAGGTTCACGTGTGAATCGTCGACGTAGACGCCGCCACCCGGACCGTAGCCGCCGGTGGTCGAGTTCCCCTGGATGGAGCAGAGAGTGACGTAGACCTGCGCTTCCTCCATCGCCGCGAAGCCGCCTCCGGCACCCGTCGACAGATTGTCGTTTATCTCGCAGTCGGAGATGTTGAGAGTGGACGAAATGACCGTCACGCCTCCACCCTGACCGTTCACCGTGTCGAGGTAGTTGTTCGAGATGATGCAGCTGTAGATCACCGGTGACGAGCCGGCGCGCACGTAGAGCCCGCCGCCGAGCGGGGCGTGGTTGCCGGTGATCCGGCAATCCCAAACGGTGCCGCTGGCCTGGTCCTCGAACGCGATTCCTCCGCCCTGCTTGGCTCCGTTGTCGGTAATCTCGCAATCGTGGATCATCGGTGCGGAACTGAAGATGGCGATGATGCCGCCGTCACCGCAGCCCGTTATTTCGCAGTCGGTAATCGTGGGGTCGGATCCATCGCGCATGAAGATGGCCGCTCCGTACACCTCGGCGAACGCGTTGGTGATCGTGAATCCCTCGATTCGCGCGTCTGTGACATCCTGACAGTGGATGCCGCGTCCGAGATCCTCACAGTCGAGTGTGGTCACACCTTGACCGGAGCCCTTCAGCGTAACGCCGGACTTCATGATGACGGCACAAAGGGTCGTGTCCGGTGGGGGGGGGTAGTGTGTGACATCACCGTAGGTGCCGCCTGCCACCAAGACCGTGTCGCCGTACTGGGCCGCGTCGACCCCCTCCTGGATCGTGCCGTACTCACTCGGCACATGATGAGTCGTGGCCTGGGAGAAGCTCCCAAAGACCAATGCGATAGCAGCCAGAATGAGCCATCTTCTCATTGCTGGATCCCCCGTGTTGATAGTTCTGGCCCCGATTGGAACGCGTGGAACACATGTAGGCCGTAGCATATTGACCCTACTATGATATAATATAGCCACTGTTGATCGCAATCGGCATCTACGTGAACACATTATCGGGGGGCCGTTTAGGCCCTTTATTTTTCTATGCCTACCAATGGAGGTAGTTATGCGGAACGCGACTCTCCTCGCCATGGTCTGCACCCTGGTCGCATTCTCTACAGCATCCGCAATCGACTCCACCGTGTTGGGTTTGGAGGACGGTGAGCTTCCCCGAGTGGAGGTTCTGTCCTCGGACGACACCGGTGTCAGCTTCTTATTCGAGCTGCCGGAGATGTCGGTGGAAGAGCTTTCGGTTGGAAACAGCCAATTTCAGCTCGTCACCATCCCGGGTGGGGTTCTGAGAGGTGATGTTGGGGCGCCCTCGCTCCCCAGTTATGCGCGACTTGTGGCGATCCCGGACGCATCGGGCGTCCAGGTGTCCGTCGTCATTGAGCAGGAGGACGAGCTAAACGGCTTCAATCTTCTGCCCATGCAGGCGGACGAGGGGAACGAATTCGCACACGACTTAGCGGCGTATTCTCGCGATAGCTACAATGACGATCCCTCGGTCAGCGTCGGCAGCCCGGCGATCATGCGAGATCTTCGGGTTGTGCCGATCACGTTCCGGCCGGTCAAATACAACCCGGTACGCGGAACCCTTAGCGTCGCACGCCGCATGCGCGTGGACGTGGACTTCACGGGCACGGATTTCCACAACGCCCGCCAGGACCGCCGTCGCCCTATCGCACCCAGCTTCGACGAGATGTATCGCGAAGTCGTGGTCAACTACGCCGAATGGCGGGGGGCGCGTGACGAGACGGTGACTCCGGGCACCTACCTCGTGATTTGCCCGAACAACTCGGAGGTGACGAGTCGACTTCAGCCGCTTCTCGATTGGCGCGAGCGGAAGGGGACGCCTGTCTATCTCGCTACGACCTCCGAAACCGGCACGAGCCGCACCCAGATCAAGAACTTCATCCAGAACGCTTACAACAACTGGGCGAATCCGCCTGAGTACGTGGTCTTCGCCGGTGACGCCGACGGATCCTACACGATCCCGACCTGGTTCGAATCCTCCAGTGGCTACAACGGTGAGGGTGATCACCCATACTGCCAGCTCGAGGGCGGCGACGTCCTCGCCGACGTTCATCTGGGTCGTCTGTCCTTCGGCAGTACAAGTGAACTGGAGACGATCGTCGCCAAATCCACGGGCTACGAGAACAACCCGTCCACCGGCACCGATCCCGAGTGGTTCACGCGCGCCTGTTTGGTCGGCGACCCCAGCGCTTCGGGCCCCAGCACGATCACGGTCCAGCGGTGGATTAAGTCGCGTCTCCTTCAGATCGGGTACACGGACGTGGACACGGTCTTCAGCGGCTCGTACGTAACGTCGATGCGCAACGCGCTCAACCTCGGCGACACGATCTTTAGCTATCGCGGTTACTACGGCATGAGCGGATGGACAAACAGCAACACCAACCAGCTGAGCAACACCTGGGAGCTGCCGTTCTGCATCATCATTACGTGTGATACCGGTTCCTTTGCGTCGGGAACGGCGCGCTCCGAAGGCTTCCTGCGGGCCGGAACATCGGGCTCGCCAAAGGGCGGCATTGGTGCCATCGGAACCGCCACCATCGGCACGCACACGCGGTACAACAACTGCATGCACTATGGGATCCTCCGCGGCCTCCTATGGGACGGTCAGACGACGATGGGCTCCGCGCTCACCCGCGGCAAGCTCGAGCTCTACATGAACTACATCGACGTGGAGGCAACACAGGTCCTCATATGGTCCCATTGGAACACCCTGATGGGAGACGCGGGCGTCGACATCTTCACGGGATATCCCGAGCCGATGACCGTCACGCATCCGACGATGACGCATATCGGAGCGAACGCGATCACCGTCGAGGTGGAGGACGACTTCGGATTTCCGATCGCGGACGCTCAGGTCTGCCTGATGAAGGGAAGCGAGACCTACTCTGTTGGCCATACGAACTCCAGCGGAGAGCTCGAGCTCCCCGTCAACGTGACGACGATCGGCGAGATACTGGTCACGGTCACGAAGCACAACCAGCATCCGCACTTCTCCACGATCCCCGTCTACTCGGGCGGGACTTTTGTCGCTTTCAATGCCGCCTCGGTCGACGATGATCAATCGGGATCGAGCAGTGGCAACGGCGACGGTCTCATCAATCCAGGCGAGACGATTGAGCTCCAGGTCCAGTTGAAGAACTTCGGTACGATCATCGCGGAGGGCGTTTCCGCCACGCTGAGTTCTACCGACCCGTACGTCATCATCACCGACGCGACCGAGGACTACGGGGACATCTCGGGGGGCGCCCAGGTCTGGAGTCCTGATGATTTCGACGTGACGATCAGCCCGGCGTGTCCGAACAGTCGAACCATTCGCTTCGGTCTGGACGTCACTTCCGGCAGGGATGAGTGGCACTCACTGATCGATCTGGATGTCGTCACGGCCGACCTCGTGACCGACGGGCAGACGCTCTACGGGTCCGGAAACGGCCGACTTGATCCCGGTGAGACCGTTGAGCTGAGCGTCGAGCTGAGAAACAACGGCGACGCAACCGCAACCAGCGTCTTCGGTACGCTCGAGTCGCTGAGCCCGTTCGTTTCCGTACTCGACGCGTCGGGCAGCTACGGCACGATCGGCGTCGGCGGCACGGCCGAGAACACCAGTGACCGTTACGAGATCAGCGCGGATCCGGGCGCGTTCGAAGGACACGTCGCAAACTTCAATCTGATCACGCAGTTCAACGGCTCGGTCACGGACACCGCATTCGTCACGCTGACCGTCGGTCTGGTATCGAGCAACGACCCCGTGGGGCCCGATATGTACGGGTACTACGCGTTCGACAACACGGACACGGGTTATCAGCACGCCCCGGTCTACAACTGGATCGAAATCGATCCCAGCTACGGCGGTAGCGGTACGGTGCTGCCGCTCAACGACAACGGCGATGGGCAGGATGCGTCCACTGACGTGGACCTCCCGTTCGACTTTCAGTACTACGGCGTGACGTACGATCGGGCCACCGTTTGCTCGAACGGCTGGCTCGCAATGGGGTCGACCTGGCTCAGGACCTATCGGAACTGGACGATTCCAGGTGCCGGTGGACCGGACGCCATGCTGGCTGTCTTCTGGGATGACCTCGAGGACACGGAAAACGATATCTACCACTACTACGATGAAGCGAACCACCGGTGGATCGTGGAGTGGAGCCGCGTCCGAAACGACTACGGCGGCGCCAGCGAGACATTCCAGGCGATCCTCTATGATCCCGCCCACCATCCGACCGAGACCGGTGACGGCATCATCGAATACCAGTACAACGACATCACGGTGACCGATCCGGTCGACGGCTATTGCACCGTCGGCATCGAGAACCAGGACCAGTCCGACGGCGTTCTCTACACGTTCTTCAACCAATACCCGGGAGGGGCCGCGACGCTGACGGACGGACGAGCGATCCGGTTCGTCGCGATGCCCATCACCGCGACCGGTCGCCTGGAGGGGACGGTCACGAACGGGTCGTGGGGTAACACGCCGATCGAGGGCGCCGAGGTTACGCTTCTCGAAAGCGGTCAGACGCTGGTCACCGGACCCAGCGGAACGTACGGCGGAATGGTTTCCATCGGGAGCTACACGGTATCCTCCGCCCATCCGAGCTTCGAACCCGACACGGCCTACGGTGTGTCGGTGATCGACGACGGCATCACCAATCTCGACTTTTCGCTGACTGACATCGGCGGCCCCATCATCACGACCCAGCAACACGCGTCGACGAACGACACGTTGGGTCCGTACTCGATCATTGTGAACATCGAGGAATACTCAGGGCTTGCCGAGAAGACGCTCCACTACAGCTTGAATGGCGGTGAATTCGTACCCGTGCCGATGACTTCGATCGGTGACGACGAGTACGTCGGCTCGATTCCGGGGCAAACGTACGGCACACTGATCGAGTACTACATCTATGCACGGGATGAGCTCGACTACGAGACGGTGGATCCTCCGGGCGCACCGATCATCCTCTTTGCGTTCACCATCACCGAGGTCGTCGAGGTCTTGGATGACGATTTCGAGCTGGATCAGGGTTGGACGATTGGCGCGGCCGGCGACAACGCATCGACGGGCGTCTGGATCTGGGCCGATCCTGTCGGAACCGAGTACAGTGGCAATCCGGTGCAGCCGGAGGATGATCACACGGCCGATCCAGGCGTGCTGTGCTACGTCACCGGAAACACCGCGGTTGGCGGCGGCCCCGGCGACAATGATGTCGATGGTGGGAAGACGACGCTGCTCTCGCCGGTCTTCGATCTCAGCGAGTACACGACCGCGGAGCTCACATACTGGGTCTGGTACACGAACGACCGCGGGAACGATCCCAACAACGACTACTGGGATGTGGATGTGACCGCGAACGGTTCGAACTGGTTCCACCTGGAGAACACGACCCAGAGCACTAATGCGTGGGTGGAGCGCACGTTCCTACTCGAAGAACACGTCACGCTCTCGAACACGGTGCAGCTACGCTATGTTGCGGCGGATGAAGGCGACGGTTCGCTCGTGGAAGCGGCGGTCGACGACTTTCTCTTGATCGCCCGCAACGAGACCGTCGGCGTGGATGGCGCCGTCATCGCGACCGACTATGGGCTGGATCCGTGCCATCCGAATCCGTTCAACCCGATGACGACCATCACGTATCGTGTGCCGACGAGCTCGTCGGTGAAGCTCCAGCTCTACGACGTCAATGGCCGGTTGGTTCGGACGCTCGTGGACGGTCGGGTGGACGTGGGTCAGCATTCCGTGCGTTGGGACGGACGGACTGACAACGGACGCGCGGTTGCATCCGGCGTGTACTTCATGCGTCTCGAGGCACCGGGCTACATGCAGGTGCGGCAGCTGACGCTACTGCGCTGAGGACTGATAGAGAGTCCCATCGCGCCGGTTGGGGGCAGGCGGAGTGCTCCCGCCCGGCGCTTTTTTCTGCCGAAGCGCCTCTTCTCACCCTGCCCCGGTGATCCGCGGGTGCGAGAAGTGGCGGACCGCCGGCAAAGCCGCTATTGTCAGCGTATGTCACGGATCGTTCTCTCCGTAGGCCACGTCGTTCTCGCCGGGCGGGATCCGTTCGGGCTTTGGCATGAGCTGAACGGCGATCCGGATCAACGCGATCGGCCCGATGCGTTCTCGGAATTTCTCGTCGAGCGGGGGATCGCGTGGGAACAACAGATCCTGTCCCGGCGCCACACTGACTTCCTCGATCTCAGCGATCTCTCTTTCACTCAGGCACTCGAGGAAACGCGCCGGGCGCTACGGTCCGATTCGCCACCAATCTACCAGGGCGCACTTGACGACGAGACCCTTGGCGTCCGGGGACGCCCGGATCTGCTGGTCCCATTCGCCGGATCGATCCGCGTTGAAGAGTACAAGCTCGCCGGTCACACGAAGGTGGATCATCTGACGCAGGCGATGATCTACGCTGATCTCGCCGAACGGCAATCCGGGAAGCACGCCGACGCCGTCGTCGTTACGCGAGTCGGGAATGAGACTCATGTCGAACGCGATTCGGGGGCCGTTCGGGACGCCGTTCGGAGAGCACGAGAGATCGTCGAGGCCCCCGAGCCACCGGCGCCTGTCTACAACTGCCGGGAGTCCCGGTGGAAGTCCCTTCAGGACGAAGAGGCGAAACGACGTCGGCACGTCAGCCTCGCCGTCGGGGTGGGACCGTCGATGGTGGCATCACTTCAATACGCCGGGCTCAATACCCTGGAGGCGATTGCCCGCGCGGACGATCAGACCCTCATGGATCTTCCGGGCGTGGGGCGACGCAAGCTTACGAAGATCCGGCGCTCCGCGAACGCGCTCGTTCGCGATGAAGTACAACGAATCGGACCGTGGACGGTGGAGGCGGATACCCCGGCGCTGGAGCTCTTCATCGACCTGGAGGGCTCGGGGGAGCTCTTTCAAGACGATCCATCGTGGAACTGTCTCTACCTGACGGGAGTAATCCCACGTGAGCGCACCGGCGGTGAAGCCGCCTACGAGTCGTTCATGGCCGGACGGCCTGATCAAGAAGGGATTGCGCTCGGGGCGTTCCTCGAGTATCTGGAAGGTCTCGGCGGATACGCCCTCTATCACTGGAGCCACTACGAGCGCACCGAGCTTCGCAAGACATGCGAGCGGCATGGCTGGTTGGATCGCTATGAAAACCTGATCGGGCCGCATCTCGTGGATCTGTGCGATAAGGCCCAGCGGGCGTTCGTTCTGCCGTTGCCGGGCTGGTCGGTGAAGCTGGTCGCTCCTTACTTCGGCTTTCATTGGACGTACGGCGCCGATGAGATCGGGGCTATGACGAGCGCCATCGTGTGGTTTCGGCAGGCCGAGGCCGGAGGAAAAGGCGAGGGGCTCGACAAGGTCCTGCAATACAACGAGGACGATTGTCGGGCGATGATTGCCGTGAAGGATGGCCTCGCGCGGCTTGACCGCGATGTTCCCTGGGAGGGTTCAACATGAGGTGGACGGTGTTCGGCGCTTTGCGCATTGGCATGGCGGCCAGCTTGATCGCGCTCCTGTCGATCGGTGTCATCGGTTGCGGAGGACCAAACGCTCCCGAGCCGCTGCAGGAGGAACTCCCTCCCTTGGTCGTTTTCCTACCCGAATCGTTGAGCTTCGAGCCGTTTCCGTGCGCGTCGGCCATGCTCGTGGAGGCTGGCACCGGACGTGTGCTCTACGAACAAGATGCCGATCAACCACGTGCACCGGCATCAATCGCTAAGATGACGCTCGAGCTCATCGTGATGGAGCGCATCGCGGAGGGTGAGCTGAGTCTGGATGACCCGATTCGTGCTTCGGCCTGGGCGAGCAAGATGGGTGGGTCGCAGGTCTTTCTGAAGGATGGTGAGATCTTCCCCGTGCGCGACCTGATGAAGTCAATCGCCATCGCATCCGCCAATGATGCGTGTGTGGCGCTGGCGGAGCACATGGGCGGCTCCACGGATGCCTTCGTTGACATGATGAACTCGCGTGTCGAGCGGCTCGGATGCGGCGCGACTCAATACGTGAACGTTCATGGTCTCGATGACAATCCGTACCGTTTCAACGTAACCACCGCCAGCGACATCTCGAAGATCGCGTTGGAGATACTACGCTACCCGGAGGTTCTCGAGTGGTCGGCAATGGTGCGCGAACCGTTTCGGAACGGGACGTTCATCCTCGAGAACACGAACACGCTCATCGGCCGCTTCGCCGGGATGGATGGGATCAAGACAGGGTTCACCGATCGTGCCGGCTACTGTCTATGCGCGACGGCCGAACGCAGGGGCATGCGACTCGTATCGGTCGTCCTGGGCGCGGAGAGTCGTGAGGATTGCGCCAAGATCACGTCGCGCCTCATGACGCGCGCCTACAACGACATTCGTTTGGTCAGTTTGGCGACACGCGGCGAGCCGGTGACGGAGCAGGCGGTCGTGGTGAAGCAGAGCCAGGCGGCGGAGATCTATCCACTGGCCACGCGTGACGTGCGGATATTCGTGCCGGCACATGAGGCCGGAAAGGTGCGCCTACGTACGCAACTCAATGATCCGCTACTTTCGCCGCTCGTCGAGGGAAGTCCGGTCGGGGAAGCGATCATCTACTACGGCGACGAGCAGCTCGGTCGTGTCACGCTGGCATCCGATCGCGAGATCGAGGCGAAGGGATTTCGGGCGTGGCTTCGGGGCGCCTTCGGCGGCTAGCCGCGTCGTCGAGCCGCACATGCTACTCGAGGCAGAGCTGCCAGCTCCCGGGTTCGCCGTTTTCTGTTGATCGGTACACCTTGCCGTTTTGGACGATGAAGACGACTTCATCCGTGGCTTCGATCTCGCATCCGATGATCGGGAGCGCGGCGTATCCCGTTATTCCGTACGTCTCCTTGTGCTGATTGAAATCCATGAGTACGTTTTGGGCGCCACGTTCTCCCTGAGCGGGAGTGGGGAGGAGGACGGCATGCCCGATGGCCCCGATCGCGATGCCGATGACCAGTGTTCCGGCAATCATTCGTTTCTTCATGATCGTCTCCATGACTAGTGTGTGCGGATCGACATTTCGTCAGCGCTAGGCCGAACGGCGTCTCGGCCCGTTACGTGAATGATATCATGCTAATTATGCCCGGCTATGCCCAGACCGCGAAGGGGAAATCACCCTCAACCCGTTCCTCTGGAGCGCGGATCGCATTGCGCGCTCGAACGGGGAGCACGCTCCGCTGCAGCACTTCACCTGATCGCTGAATGAACATCTCAGCGGTGACCACAGTCGTCCTTGCCGCAGGCACCATCTTCGCTCCCGTCGCAACACCTGACTTCGCACTCGCCGAAGCGTTCATCACCGCACCCGCAATTGCACTCATCCGCGTGCCCATCGTCACCGCTCTCGTGGCCGCCGCCCCTGTCCTCGCGTCCGTCCCACCGATCCGATTTGTCTCCCCGGGGAGACTCGGAAGTCGTTGGTTTGTGGTCATTTCTGTGTAGCCATCTGTGGCACGAGCCACACATCGCCCTCAGGTTCTCGATGTCGTCCGACCCGCCATCGGTTACGCGAATCTCGTGATGATTCAGGAGCTCGTGGCGCGATCCGCATCCCGCGACCGTGCAACGGTAGCCGTCGCGTTCGAACACCGTCCGCCGCACACTCGGCGGGATCGTCGAGCGGTTCCGTTTCCCCGGCTCGGAGATCCGACAGTCGCACATCACCGCTTCGAGCGTCGCCATGTCGATCTCCCGGTTTCCCTGAAAGGTGGGCACGTGAGCGCGACCGCACGTCTCACAGGTGTAGACGACGACCTGATAGGGGGAGTGGAGAGGGCGCGACTTCTCGCCACCAGTGCTGGCCCCGGCGGCCTGGCTGCCCTTGCTTCCCTTACCACTACTTCCGCGCTTGCCGCCCCTCTTGCCTTTCGCGCGCCTCTCGTCACGCACCCGGACATAGTCCGCCGACACCAGCTCCTCGAGCGCGCCCAGGATCAGCTCTTCCCGCGACTCGCGGTGACCCTGTGAACGGCTCTTCTCGATGAGCGCCTCCAGACGGGCCGCCTGGATCGGCGATAGCCGAAGCTGCATGGTCACCGGCACCTCGATGGGGAGATCGTCACGCGGCGCGCACCCACTCGTCACGCCGCCGTCCGTCGGAGCGCCAGCGTCCCCCGAACCCTTGCCTGCCGGGCCCGCCAACGCCAGCGTCGCCTGACCCGCCCGCTCCTGCCGGCGTGCCTTCGATCCGCGCACGGCCACCGCCCGCCGCTTCGTCTCCGCTACCTTCTCCTCCAACTCGCGGCGAGAGGACGATTTCGCTTCCTTCACCCAGCGCGCTTCGGTGGTCTTCGTCGCCACCGAGACGATCTCCCGGGCCTTCGTCCAGGGGACCTGTCCCGTCGTCACCGCCTGCTTGAGCCTGGGAAGGTCCGCGAACGCCTCGCTCAGCCGAATGAAGTGATAGACCTTGCTGCGGGAGAAGCCGAGCGCTTCAGAGCCATAGGCATGGATCGATGCATAGCCGAGCTCTCGGAAGAGCTTTCGGCGGAGGACCTCGGAGAACCAGAACACAGCGTTCTGCTCGACGAGGCGCATCTCCGTGACGGCCTCGCAGAGATGTTCGTGGACCTCGATGGCGGGCAGTCCGGGACGATAGGTGGTCAGAGCGGAGGGTGGCGCGGACACAATCGTCTTCACAGTCTTAGTAGCCATGATGTCACCTGACGGTCGATGGGTTGAGATCCGGGGGAGTTCAAACTTATACGGAAGGGCAGGAGAAGACAAGCGTAAAATGTTGAAAACATAGGTGAGTGTGAGGGTCGCAGAAGGATATCACCAGCAACTAATCCCATATCACCGCATAGAGAACATGCTCAGGAAACGCATATCGAGAAGGGCCGCTCATTCCCACCCTTGAGGACATAATCGAACGAGGTGGTCGAACTGCAGCCTGTCTCCCCGGGGAGACAAATCCGCCGCCGTCTCCCCAGAGAGACGAGCCCCGAGCCGTCCCCAGGACGCAAGACGTGTGTGAATCGTCACAAGCCGAACGCACAGCGCAGAATCTAATGAGACGCTCCGACCAAATGGGCTAGACTTGTGCCTCCCAAAGGTGGCCGGATGACGCAGGAGATATGGACGACATCGTGATCTGGAACATTCTCAAAGAAACCGGCCAGCTCTTCTACGATTCCGCTCCGTACTTCCTCGCCGGTTTCCTGATTGCCGGCGTCCTCAAGGATGTGCTCGTCAAACCCGGCTGGCTCACGCGTTTCCTCGGCGAAGGGCGACGCGGGTCGGTCTTCTGGGCCGCACTCATCGGTGCGCCGCTGCCGCTCTGCTCGTGCAGCGTCCTCCCGACGGCCATCGCGCTCCGGCGAGGCGGGGCGAACAAAGGTGCAACCGTCTCATTTCTCGTGTCGACGCCGGAGACGAGCGTGGATTCGGTGCTTGTCACGTATGCGCTACTGGGGCCGTTCATGGCAATCTACCGTCCGATTGCCGCCTTGATTGTCGCGTTCACGAGCGGACTCGCGGTCAACGCGATCGACAAGACTCCCGAGGCCGGCCTCGTGTCTCCGCCAGAGACCGGAGCACCCGCGCCGGAGGTCGATGACGGATGCGGCTGAGAGAAGACGAAGCGCGCCGAGGCTCGGCGCAATCGCTTCCGCGATCGAGTGAGGAGCGTGCTTCACTATTCGTTTGTCGAGTTCTTCGATGACATGGCGTTGTGGTTGCTACTCGGAATCGCGCTCGGGGGAATCGTGACGGCCGCCGTTCCGCTCGACACGCTGAACGCCGTCGGGGGCGGAACGCTAGTCTCCATGTTTATCATGCTGATCGTGGGGATCCCGCTCTACATTTGCGCGTCGGCAACGACTCCAGTTGCGGCGGGGCTCATCGCAAGCGGACTCAACCCGGGCGCGGCGCTGGTGCTGCTGCTGGTCGGGCCCGCCACAAATTCGGGTAGCCTCGTTCTTCTCGGTCGGTTCCTGGGGCGGCGAACGGTCCTGACCTATCTCCTCGTCGTCGGAGGAGTCAGCCTTGCGATGGGGGCGGTCCTGAACATGATCATCGGGGCGCGCGGTCTCGACCCCAGGCTGCTGGCACACAATCACGAGATGATGCCGCCGGTCGTTCATGTGGCTGCCACAATCGTCCTCTCCTTGTTCTTTGCCTTGAGCATCGGCCGATCGGCGAGGCGCTACTTCGCGAAGGCCGGCAAATCGAAGGTCGGCACCGGATCCGTCGCCGAGGCGGGGGGCGAAGTCCCTGCCAAAGCCCGTGACGGCCACGCGGCCGTCAGCGCAGACTGAACCTCTCCTGAACCTTTTCGCTCGTAAGCTCTCGAATCGCATCCGATGCGATCCACTTGGCGGAGCGCGACTCCGTTTTCTGAAGCCGCCTCGCAGTGGCGATTGCCTCGCGGTTGAGCGAGCGATTCCGTTTCCCGATCTGGCGGAGAGCCCAGTTCACGGCCTTCTTGACGAAGTTGCGTTCGTCACTCGCTTCGCGCTCGATGATCTGAAGAAAGCCCGTGAATGCGCCGTCCTCCGCCACCTTGTCATGGACGGACAGCGCCGCCATGAGCGCAAAGGCGGCACGCTTGACGAACTCGGTGCGCCGTGCGCTCCAGAGCGAGGCCTTCCTGTAAGCATATGACGTCTTGTCGAAGAGATTCATGCAGCACTGATCGCAGAGGTCCCACGAATCGAAATCTCGTGCCCACCGGTCCATTTGGCTCGCGGTCACGCGAATCGGATCGTCGACGAGCGCGGCCAGGATCCTGGCCTCGTGCACGCCCGTATCCCAGAGTTCCAGGGCGAGCGCGTGATCGCGCCCGATCTCCTTGGCCATCTTCCGGATCACAGGGATCGGAACTCCGTAAGCGCGCTCGACGTTGATTCCGTAGCGCGCCATCCCTTCGGTGTTCTTCCGGTTCCGCTTGGCCTGGAGCTTCCGCAGGATCTCTTTCGCATGCATTGTCATGAACCCCTCGATACATCCACTTCAATCGAGTCGGCCCGCCGCCTTCAGCACGCGGAGCGCGTTCAGAGTGATCATCCGGTTCGGTCCGCCACGACCCCAATCGACCACGTCGACGTTGTACTTCGTCTTCCCTGGGTTGTTCCACCAGTAGGATCCCGCCCGCCAGCGATCGTCCGGCAGCCGCCTCGCCTCGAGGAGATCGAGCGCCGCGCGGGTCCTCCGATCACCGAGCTTCTCCATCCGGCTCAAGATGAGCAGTCCTTGGAGGATGTCGTAGTGCCAGTAAGGTGGATAGTGGAGCTTGGTCCACTCGGGGTGAATGACCTCGCCGGTCGTCTCCGAACGGAACATCCGCTTGCGCAGGAAGAGCCGTGACGCCTTCTTCGCCGCCCGCGCCGCGCGTGCATCATCTGTTGCTTTCGCGTACTCGATCAGCCCCCAGAGCGGAGCAAGGGATTCGTGAAACGATGCGTGATGCGCGTCTTCTCGGTCGTCGCAGTTCCAGCCACCGTCAGGCCACTGCCATTCGACCAGCGACCGCGCCAGAAGGGATACACGCTCGTCTTCGGCCAGCCCGAGGCGGCAGGCGACCGCGAGCGCGTTTCCTTCCTGAGATGCGCATCGGCGCGTGAGCCCATTGATCGTTCTGATCCCTTCTCGATGGCGATTGCCGGTCAGCCAGCCGAGCACCGACTGAAGCTCTGAAACAGCCTTTGGGTGATTGGGGGCGAGGGCAAGCTCGACCAATGAGATGAGCCGCCAGTGAGCGCCATACCACTTGTTGTACGGGTGGATATTCGAGATCGTCCAGGCGGCGTCCGGCCGGCGAGCAGCGCGCGGACCCACGGTCCCTCCGGAATCCTGCGGCGTAATTCACGGGCGCGGGCTCCGGAGAGTCCAAGAGCCACCGCAACACCGGGTCCGAAGCCTTCATATGCCCCCCCTGTCGTGATGCGATCTAAGAGACATCGGCGAAACTGGAATGCTATTGCGTCCCGGCGCCGTCGCCAAGCGCGGATCCAGAACGGCCGGCGACCACAACGTTTGACGGTGGAAAGAGGCGCGATCTGTTATCCTTCCACCAGTCCAGCCCACCGCCAGGGTGGGGGAGTGTGGCTTCATCCGGCGGTCCTGTTCCAATGAGTACGAGCGCTGTAACCTACGTATTCTTGTCGATCTTGATTGTCGCGGGCGCGACCGACCCGTGGACTGCGCCCACCGCGCACGGCGTCGAATTGACCGACGAGATCCTCGCCGAGATAGACTCGCTCTGCGTTAGCTATCAGGGGGGGGCCGCCCTCGTTCTCATCGAACCGCTCGTGCCGTTGGCGCGGGCCGAGGGTGACAGCTCACGTCTGCTCAGGTTGATCTCTCGACAGGGTGAGCTGTTCACGTCATTCGGCCGATCACAAGAGGCGGAACCAATTCTGCGAGAAGCGGTCCGCATGTCCGAGGTGTTGGTCGACTCCACCGCCTTCTGCTCCGCCCTGCGTTGGCTCGGCGTCGCGGTCGCGACTCAAGGGCGACGGTCCGAGGCCGTGGAGCTATTCGAGCGACTCCTACGAACCGCGGTGGCGCGGGGCGATTCCCATCACGAAGCATGGGCGCTCGTCGGGCTGGCGTGGCAGGACGTGAACGCGGGGCAAGCGGAGCGGGCCGCGCGGAGATACCGGCGGGCGGCGGACCTCTTCAGCAGTCTGGACAACACACGCGGCGAGGCGTGGGCGCTCAATGGTCTCGGCATGGCGCAAAGCGCCCTGGCGGAATACGAGGCGGCGCTGGCTTCCTACCGACGATCGGCACACCTTGCCCGGCAGGTGAACTTCTCGATGACGGAATCGTTCGCCGTGAACAATCTGGGCACGCTCGAGTTCCAACTCGGTGATCCGGGGGCCGCCGCGGAGCACTTCCATCGGGCGTACGAAATCCAGCGTGAAATCGGAAATGCCCGGGAGATGATCACGCCGGCGCTGAACATCGCGATCTGCGAGACGTACCTCGGACGACACACGAAGGCCTCGCAAGGACTTCGGGAACTCCTAGCCGAGTGTGAGCGGCAGGGGTATCTGGATCTCCAAGCCTCAGTGCTCAACCAGCTCGCCAAGGTGCAGATTCTCGAGGGTCGCGATCATGTGGCCGCTGCTCTCTATTCACAGGCTCTCGATCTCGGCGAGGTGGCGAGCAGGAATAACCGTGTCGAGGCGGTCGTCGGGCTCTCATCGGTGTTGGCGGGGATGGACAGCAGCGCCGCAGCAATCGCGATTCTCGAGGATGCCGAGCGAAACATGGCGGGCGCGCTGAGCGGGGCGAATCAGGTCCTCCTTGAACTCAGGATGGGCGAGTGTCTTCTCGACGTTGGGCGGACCGAGGATGCCCTCGCGCGATACCGCGTCGCGGCGGACAACGCGCGGCGATTCCGACACGATCACGAACAGACCGGAGCTCTGGTAGGGGCCGCGCGGGCGTGGCGTCGGTTGGATCGGCCGGACAGCGCGCTGGCTTGCCTCAGCATGGCGACCGAGATATGGGAATCGGCCCGCGCCATGCCGCTCGATCCAGAGTGGCGTGAGCAACGGAGCGCTCTGGGACAGCGACTCTACGGAGACCTCGCCGCATTGATGCTCGAGCATCCGCCGCACGTCTCCGAGCCCCGGCGTCTTCGGGATGCGTTCAACACACTTCAACGCTTCAAGGCGAGGACGCTTCTCGAACGGATGCTCGGACCCGCAGGCGACCTGAACTGGGCGGAACAGACCGGGATGTCCGAACCCGTGACACTCGTCGGACTGCAGCGCGACGTGCTTCACCCCGGCGAGCTCCTGCTGGACGCCTATCTGGGTGCCGAAGAGTCGTTCCTTTTCGCGGTGACTCGAGACGTGGCGCGCGCAGTACGGCTTCCCGCCAGGAGGGAGCTGGGCGAGAAGATACGGCTCTACCATGAGTTGCTTTCCACTCACTCATCGCGACGACCCACCGCTGATCCGATCGTTCTCCGGCAGGTGGGCAGCAGCATCGCGCGTCTCTTGCTCGATGACATCGTGGATCTCCTGGAGAGCAGCGACACGATCCTGTTCGTTCCCGATGGCCCGCTCAATCTCCTTCCGTTCAGCGAGTTACCGCTGGCGATACATCGTCCGGATGTGCCGGGTGAAATCATCGACTCGAAACAATGGATGCGCGTCCCGTCGGCGACCATTCTCTCCTGGCAGCGGCGTCAGGCACGCGACGAGAACGGTGATGGCGCTCTGAGAGTGCTGGCGATGGCGGCCCGGGAAACGTCTGATGGAGACCCATTGCCTGGAGCCGTCCACGAGGTGCGGGGTCTCGCCCGCCGCTACTCGCGCGTCGATTCTCGAGTTGTGACCCGTGAGGACACGACAAGGATAGAGGGAGACATTCTCATCCCCTATGATGTGATCCACCTTGCGGCCCACGCGCGTACGGATGATCAGGCTCCGTGGAATTCCTCCATTCGCTTGGGGCCTGGGCCACAGTCGGAATCGCTGCGTGCCGGACAGATCGCGACGATGGATCTATCGGCGCGGCTGGCCGTGCTGTCCAGCTGCGAGTCGGCGGGAGGAAGGATCCTCTCGGGAACCGGAGTGCAGGGCATATCGAGCGCCTTCATGAGCGCCGGTGTCCCGGCGGTCGTCGCCACATTGTGGTCGGTTGACGACCGCGTGACGGCTACACTCATGGCGCGCTTCTATTCCGAGCTGTCGGCTGGCAACACGGCGGCGGCGGCGCTACGGGAGGCGCAGCTGGCGCTCAAGCGCAACCCGGAGACGCGGCATCCGTTCTACTGGGCGGGATTTATCTTGGTGGGCGAGGGCAACGTCCGCGTGAATCTGAAGAAGCGTTGGGAACCGATGCCGGTCGTTCGCGGCGGGCTCGCCGTGGCGCTGGCGATCGCCGTAATTACCGGTGGATGTATAAGTTACAGAGGCCGTTCGAATCGGTTGTGATTCCATGAGTCAATCCGCGTCACAAGTAAGTGGAGAGCCGATGCGCGACGGGGCGGATGAAGCCCTGGTGCGTCAGGTGAAGGTCGACCCGGGGAGTCCACGGGCACGCTGGGCCGCCACGCAGCTCTTGGAGCGCTATCAGGAGCGTGTCTACATCTGGTGCTTGCGGATCGTTCGCGATCACGACCAGGCGTTGGATCTCGCACAGGAAGTCTTGTTGAGCGCCTATCGCGGTCTGGAAGGCTTTGGAGAACGTTCGTCCTTCTCGTCGTGGCTCTTCGCCATCGCGCGCAACCGATGCATCAGCTTGATGCGGCGCCCGTCGCTCGTGGTGGACGACGATGTCGAGTCGCTGAACGTGGCTGGTGATCAGCCCGGCCCGGATCGAGCCCTGGAGGAGCGACTCGACGAGGAAGGTGTCTTTGCTCTCATTCGGGAGCAGCTGGAACCGATCGAACAAGAGGCAATCTGGCTTCGTTGCTTCGAACGATTGCCCGTGGATGAGATTACCGCACTTCTCAAGATCGACGCCGCGTCCGGCGCGAGAGGGGTCTTGCAGAGTGCCCGGCGCAAACTTCGCGCGGCGCTCAGTGAGCGCGACAAGGAGGAAGGAGCGGGTTCGGCATGAGTGACGCGTGCTTCCGGACCGACGAGCTAGAGGTCATCGCCGCCCTTCCGCGCGACGACCGAAGACTTCTGCATCTGGAAGATTGTCCCCGGTGCCGCGCCTTGCTTTCCACCTATCGGGAGTTTGTGGAACCCGCGACAATCCCGGACGTCGCGGACGTCGCGGACGTCGCCGCGGCGAATGCGAGACTATCAGCGGCCCTGCGCCAGGAGATCGGAGGGGGGGACTCCGACACGCGCGTCGCTCGGTTTCTAGGTGTTCTCCTTCGCCCGGCCTGGCGGCCCGCGCTCGTGATCGCCGGCGTCTTGATCGTGCTACTCCTGGTGCCCGACCGGAGCGGGCTTCGCGACGATGGCGATTCGATCACAACCCGCCGCATCGGCGTCGACGAGACTGCCTCACTCGAACTACGTCCGGTCGAGATCCTCTCCGACGGCAGAATCCGCTTGAGCTGGGGGGGCTCCTCGGAGGCCGAGGCGTATCGTGTCGTCATCTACAGCATGTCGCTCGAGGAGATGGCGCGGTTCGACGCCGAGACGGCGCGTGAGATCGTCTTCGAGCCGGCCGAAGTCTTGGATCCCTGGCGCATCGGCGAGCCGCTTCTGTGGCGGGTTGTCGGGTTTCGGGGCGGGGACGAGGTCGTTCGGTCAAGACCGCACAGCATCACCCTTCCGCCGCATTGAGGTCGTCTCCAGCGCGGGGCCCGGAGTTCCGTCCGCTCCGGTCCTTTCGACCAAAGCCCTCCGGGCCCCACTTTATACGGCATCGCCTGTCTAGAGGCGATGCGCCATCCAACCCCGATGACCTCGTCGCAGCTCTTGCAACGCGTCGAAGACCGCGATCTGCTCATCCGTCAAGAAGGCACGGATGGCGGTGTCGGTCTCTTCGCGAATCTCGATCCGTGTCGTGATGGCGTCTTCGATCTCGACATCGCCGGCACCGATCGCCTGAAGCAGTGTTTCCATCCGTGCCGTCGCCTCGGCCAATGCCGCGCCCAGCTGCTCCTGCTGAGCGTCGGTCAGGTCGAGGACACGGGTGAGGAAGTCGGCCTTTCGCTCAGAGCCCTCGTCGATCTTCTCCAGACGCCGCTCCGCCATCTCGGCCTGATGCTCGGCGATGAGCTCCTCGAGCTGCGTGAGCTGGTCCGCCTCGAGGATGTCCTGAAGCCGGGTCTCGATCTGAATACGGATCTCGCGGATCCCGTCGCGAAGCGCGTCCAGCGTGATGGTTCCCTCTGCGTATGTGGAGAACAAATCACGGGCGCTCTCGGCGATTTCCGGGACGAACGCGCGAATCTGCTGAACCTGCTCTTGTTCGAGGTCGAGCTCCCTCGCAAAACGCATCATCGGCATGAACATGGGGGCACCGTGTCCGCCACGCATGCCGCGACCGGGTGACTGGCACTCTGCGCGCTTCTCGCTGATCAACTCGGCGAGCTTCACGAACTGCTCCGGCTCGAGCACGTCCGCGCACGCGCTGAGAAACGTCTGGAGCGGCGGTTCACCCTCGGGGAAGTTAGCGCCCGATCCCTGCCCGAAACCGGGTCCCTGCCCGGAGCCTGGACCGCGCCCTTGCCCGGGACCGAAGCCACCTCCCTGACCCCGACGTCCGCCGCGGTCGCCGCGAGGTCCTCTCTGCCCGCCGGCACGATCACCGAAGCGCGCCCGGCGCTCTTCCATTGCGCTCTGCCACGTTGCGAGGGCCGGTTGGAGCGCGGCCGCCTGTTGTGGGGTCAGCTCGAGCGCACTCTCGATCTCACCCATTGTGGGAATCCCGGTGGCCGTCGCATCGGACGACGCCGAAGGTGAAAGCATGCCGGGGGCGGCATTGCTCGTCTCCACGTCGTCACAGCCTGTCACGAAGACCGATGCCAGCAGGGTCGCCAGCGCGACCGCCGCCATCCAGCCTCGTTGGATTGCCTGGCTTCTCATGATCCACCTCCTTCACGTCTCTACGGGTCGCACGTCGTGTGCTTGCCTACATAAGACAGTACCCATGAGATGTGGCAGAAATGTGTCAAGCGATCGACAATCTACGACAAGGTTGGGTCGTGCATGGGAAGCTCCACGAGGATTGACGCCCCGCCCGGCTCACGGTTCACGGCGGTCACGGCGCCGCCGTGCCGACGAACGATCTCCTGGACGATGGCGAGCCCCAGACCGGTGCCGCCGGCGGTGCGGGCTGGATCTCCGCGATAGAAGCGATCGAAGACATGGGGAAGATCCTCCGGCGGGAATCCGGGGCCGTCGTCACTCACGCTAAGTCGGTAGCGTTCATCCCCGGGCACCGAGACGCGATCGAGTGTGAGCGATACGGTTCCGCCGGTGGGCACGTAGCGAAGTGTGTTGGTCAAGAGGTTGTCGAGGACCTGCTCGATGCGCCGGCCGTCGGCATCGATCCAGGCCGCCTCGTCGGAGCCGTCCCAGACGAGCGTGAGCCCCGCCTCACGGAAGCGCACGCCGAATCGATCGATTGTGTTCTTGCAGAGAGCGGCCCAGTCCAGTCGCTCGCGTGACAGGGTGATCCCCTCCGCCTCCAGCCGCGTGAGTTCGAGAAGGTCGTTAATCAGAAGATCCATGCGCTCCGATTCATCCAGCACGTTTCGGAGGAAGACCTTCCGCTCGTCCTCTGTCAGCGAGACCTCGGGATTGACGATCGTCTCCGTGTAGCCGCGGATCGATGTCAGCGGTGTGGCAAGCTCATGGGTGATGTCGGCGAGGAGCCGTCGGCGCTGGCGGTCGCTCTCTTCCAGCCGGCTCTTGGCCTCCGCGAGAGCGCGGGTCATCCGATTGAGTGTCTTGCCGAGCCGCCCGATCTCATCTCCGCTCGAGTCCGCTACACGGGCGTCGAGATCGCCGTCGGCCACTCGGGCGGCGTGCACCTCGAGCTTTCCCAGGCGGCGCACGAAGGCGCGGAAGAGGATGAGACCGGCCGTCCCCGCGATGAGAACCGCGAGCGGGATGAAGAAGAGCACGGGGCGGGGGGCGGGGCTCGGCCAGAACGGGAACCGGCGTTCAGGCATCATCGCGATGATGTCACCCACCGGTCCCGAGGAAAGCTCGACCGGGTAGATTCCGAGAATGCGGAAGCGATGCGGAAACGGATCGTCCTCTCGCGGCGGTGGGGGGGCACCACCGCCGGCGTCCGGACGCCCACGCTCTCGCCAGCCGCGCCGCGCCGGTCTCTCGAAGACTACGACCTCCGGCAGCTCATCGCCCATCGACCTGAGCTGGTGCATCACCATCGGTGGGAAGGGATGCTCGGTGATGATCTGGCCGTTGTGACCACGAAAAATCAACAGCTCCCGCTTCGCGTCGCCCCGCGCCCGGAGGATTTGGACAATGCGTTCGCCCGACGCGAGGGAATCTCCCGCGACGATTTCGGACGCGACGTCGCGGATGACAAGCTTCGCGCTCACCTCGGCCCACCGCTGCGTGAACGGACGCACGACGGCCACGACGGCGAAAAGCTGCAGTGCCGCCGCCGCGATCAGGACGAGAAAGAACGCACCGGCGAACGTCCAGAAGAGGCTGGGTGAGCGAAGTCGTATCGGTCTCATGCGTCCAACTCGGCGAATCGGTAGCCCGCGCCCCAAACCGTCTGGATGTACTCCGGCTTTGCCGGATCGGTTTCGAGCTTGCGTCTGAGGCGACTGACGAGGCTGTCGATCGATCGCGTATCGACGATTCGTCCCTCGCCCCAAACCTGATCCATGAGCGCCTCGCGGCTGAATACGCGCCCCGCACGCGACGCCATGAAGTGGAGTAGGTCGAACTCGAGCGAGGTGATTTCGACGTGCGAGTCTGAACGGTAGACCTCGCGTCTTGCCGGATCGATGCGCAGCTCTCCCCGTACTAGGCTCTCCTCGTGCTTTCCGGCCGATGTGCGGCGGAGCAGCGCGCGCACGCGGGCGACAAGCTCCCGTGTGCTGAACGGCTTGGTCATGTAGTCGTCGGCGCCGATCTCGAGCCCGAGCACCTTGTCCGTCTCACTCGTACGGGCCGTGAGCATCAGGATCGGGGTTTCGCTGTCTCGTCGTATTCGCCGGGTGAGTTCGAGTCCGTCGATGCCCGGGATCATGATGTCCAGCACGACGAGCGCCGGCATCATTCTCCGGAACGTATCGAGGGCGGTTCTTCCGTCGGCGACCCGCTCGCACCGAAACCCCGCCGCTTCGAGGTTCTTCGCCACCAACGTGGCGATCTTTTCGTCGTCCTCGACGATGAGAATAGTCGGTTCCATGGCGTCGGCAGTCTTGGAGAGGGGACGGGCGAAGTCAAGCGGTTTGCCGGCGCACGAATTCGAGTTGCGCTCGTGTGATTCCCCATGCCCTGCCGCGTCAAACAACTAGCTGACCGAAACCACGACCCGTTTGATGGGATGCGCAAGGAGGTGGAGCGATGGTGTCACGGAGTGGACGAAACCCGCAAAACTGGTTGCTGCGATTGATATTGCCGGCTCTCACGTTGGGGGTTCTGTTCGTGTTCTTCGTCACCCCACGTGTGGAAGATGTGCCGGATTCTGAGACGGCAAGCGAGCTCCCCACCGGGGTGAGCGCCGATTGGTGGAGCGCGGTCCAGCAGGATCTCGCGGAGAGGGAGTATCACGTCTCCGAGGCGAGTGAGGGCCTTCAAGCGCCTAACCGCGCGCAGGACTTTCGCACGTATTTCCGTGAAGGAGCGGTCGAGATTGTGCCGCGCGACCCGAGCGCAGCGAAGTGGAGCTGGATTTGGGAAACCGTTTCGATCGGGCGGCCGGATGGCATGCGCCAGGTCGAAAAGGTCCCCCCCACCTACGACGTGGCCCGCGTGGAGTACGCACGAGAAGGGTTCACCGAGTGGTATGAAAACATGAGCAAAGGCGTGGAACAGGGCTTCACGATCACCGAGCGTCCCTCCGGCGTCGGTCGGCTAACGGTTGTCGGGACGCTTCACGGTGATCTGGCCGCCGAGATCTCCGAGGGCGCGGACGCGGTGACGTTCGCCAACCAGACGGGTGCCCCGGTCATGCGCTACAGCGATCTCGTGGCGTGGGACGCCGACGGGCGCGAGCTACCGAGCGAGATGTTGTTGACGGACGGCGGCATCGCCCTGTGCGTCGACGATCAAGGCGCCGCGTATCCGATCATCATTGATCCCATCATGGTCGCGCCCAACTGGTACGACCAAGGTGACCAGGTCGCCGCGAGCTTCGGAGTGTCGGTCGCGACGGCGGGCGACGTGAACAGTGACGGCTTCAGCGACGTCATCGTCGGCGCGATGAACTACGATCACGGGGAGACTGACGAAGGTTGCGCCTATGTCTACATGGGCACGGCGTACGGCCTGGTGGGTTCTCCATCCTGGACGGGAGAACGGAATCAGGCCGGCGCCCTCTTCGGTTGCTCCGTGGCAAGTGCGGGTGACGTGAACGCGGACGGCTACGACGATGTGGTGGTCGGTGCCAAGGAGTACGAATCCGTCAATGCCGATGAAGGGCGAGCCTATCTCTACTACGGTTCGGCTGCTGGGCTCGAGACGTCTCACGCTTGGTCTACGTCGGCGCATTCGACGGCGGCCCACTTCGGCAGCTCCGTGGCCTCCGCCGGCGACGTGAACGGCGACGGATACGATGACATCATCGTCGGTGAGGAGCACGGCGGACCGATGGATCGATGGCCAGGGCGCGCGTACGTGTTTCACGGCACCGATACCGTGCCCAGCGTGTGGGCAGATTGGGAGGAGGCCAATCCCATCGCCTACGCGGGGTTCGCGCAGTTCGGATTCAGTGTCGCCACGGCCGGCGACGTGAACGGCGACGGCTACAGCGACGTCATCATCGGCGCCCCGGGCACGGGCTGGAGTGGTGGCGAGATGGCCTACAAGGGTTCCGCACACGTCTACCACGGTTCCGCAGGCGGGCTGGCCGAGGATCCCGCATGGAGCTACGAAGGATCCGATTTCTGGGAGTACCTGGGCAATTCGGTGTGCACGGCGGGTGACGTGAACGGCGACGGCTACAGCGACGTAATCGTTGGCGCTCCGTACGACGACAACCCTGCGGTGACCGATCCAGGCCATACGCTCATTTTTCACGGGTCGGAAACCGGCGTGGAGTCAGCCCCCGCATGGGACGTCTTTGGCGATCAAGCGAAATCCCAGTTCGGATACTCCGTCGCCACCGTGGGCGATGTGAACGGCGACGGCTACAGCGACGTCATCGTCGGTGCGCCTCTCTATGACCACGGCCAGACGAACGAAGGGCGCGCGTACGTCTACCTCGGGTACTGGACGGGTACCAAGAGCGATCCCATCTGGATCAAGGAAAGCGACAAGACCGAGGCGCACTTCGGCTTTTCGGTTGCGACGGCCGGTGACGTGAACGGCGACGGCTTCACCGAGGTCCTCGTGGGCGCTCCGGAGTACGACCATCCCGAGGATGCGGAAGGACTGGCATTCGTCTATCACGGCGGTTCGTACGGCCCGCAGCTTTCCGCGGGATGGGTGACACAGAGCGGACAGCTTTCCGCCCTCTACGGCCAGTCGGTCGCGGGCGTCGGTGACGTGAACGGCGACGGTTACAGCGACGTCGCCGTCGGCGCTCCTCAATACGACAACGGGGAATTGCAGGAAGGCGCCGTGTTCCTCTTCCTCGGTACGCACCTCGGTCTGGCCTGGGTTCCGTCCTGGTACGCGGAGGGCAATTTGGTTGGCGGGAACCTAGGGACCGGCGTGGCCCCGGCCGGTGATGTCAACGGCGACGGCCTCGCGGACGCGATCGTCGGCGCCTATCGCTACACGAACACCGAGAACTACGAAGGCGCGGCCTTCATATGGCTCAGTCAACCCGGCGGCATCCCGTACGGCAATCCCGGCAATGCCGACTGGGCCGTATACGGCGGGCAGGCCGGCGCGCGCTTCGGATATTCCGTGGCGGGGGCGGGTGACGTGAATGGCGACGGCTTCTCCGACGTGATCGTCGGCGCGCCGCTCTATGACAATCCCTTGGAAGCCGAGGGCGCTGTCTTTGCGTATTACGGATCCGAGACAGGTCCCTCGGCGACGTACGACTGGCTGCGGGACAGCGGCAATGCCTATGCCGAATACGGCACGAGCGTCGCCTCGGCGGGAGATTTCAACGGCGACGGCTACAGTGACGTCATTGTCGGTTCCCCGTTGTTCGAGAACCCCGAGTACCGTGAGGGATGTGTCTTCGTCTACACGGGGTCGGAAACCGGACTGCAGACCGGGGCGCCGTGGTGGTGGGCCCAGAGCAACCAGGAGGAGGCCGACTTCGGGCGGGCCGTCGCGACGGCGGGAGACGTCAACGGCGACGGCTTCAGCGATGTCGTCATCGGCGCGTGGCACTACGACACGATTACCCAAGATGGCGGCGCGGCGTTCGTTTATCACGGCGATGAGACCGCCCCGTCCGTCGGTGATCCCGACAACGCGGACTGGAAGACGGAGCTTGGCCATCAGCAATTCGCATCCTGGGGGAGTTCGGTGGCATCGGCCGGTGACGTGAACGGAGACGGCTACAGCGACATTCTGGTCGGAACCCCTTACTACGATGGCGACGTGGGATACTCCGCCGGGCTCGTCGGCCTTTGGCACGGATCGGACGACGGTCTTTCGTTGGGAGCAGCGGAGTGGCTTGTCGAAGGATCGCAGATCGGCGCCCGCTTCGGCGAGGCCCTCGCTTCGGCGGGCGACGTGAATGGCGACGGCTTTTCCGACATCATCATCGGCTCGCCTTGGTACAACGGCAACGAAGCGGATGAAGGACGTGCCTTCATCTACTACGGAAACGAAAGCCGGGGCCTCGCTCGCACACCCCAGCAGTGGCGGAGTGACCTGTCGACGCCCATCGGCGTGCTCGGTCTCTCCGACTCCGAGACCGAGTTCGCGCTGAAGGCGCGGGGACGCACCGCCGCCGGGCGGGGCGCGGTCCGAATGGAAGTCGAGGTGAAGCCCTACGGCACGCCATTCAACGGAAACGACACCATCCTGGGCGACTGGTCGGATACCGGCACGCCTTCGGGTGCCCCGGGCAGCGTCGTGAGCCTGACGGAGACCGTCACCGGTCTCTACGCAGGAACGCTCTATCATTGGCGACTGCGCGTGCTCTCGGACAACCCGCTCTTCCCGCGCACTCCCTGGCTCACTCTGCCAGACAACTGCGCAACGGAGGCGGATTTCCGCACGGCGGGGACACTCATCGACGTGCCGGGGACGGATGCGTCGATCGCCGGGATGCAAATCTCGAACGCACCCAATCCGTTCAATCCGCGGACGACGTTCACCTACAGACTGTCGAACGAGGGAGCGGTGCGCCTCGCCGTCTACGACGCCCAGGGGCGAGAAGTCGCCACGCTCGTCGATGAAGTCCAGCGAGCGGGGACGCACTCCGTGTCCTGGGACGCCCGGACCGAACGCGCCGCGCCGCTCGCCTCGGGCATCTACTTCGCCAGGCTCGAGTCGGGAGGTCTGGAGAGAATCAGGAAAATCGTGCTGATGAAGTAGAGTGATCTGCCGGCGACGACCGGCCTTACGACTCCGTCGACGTCGACGCCCGCCCGGTATGGTCCGGGTGGGCGTCTTCTCGTGTGCGTCGCACGCTTTGACTTGCAGGTGCCGGCTGTCGTACGATTCTGGGGCATCAGCCTCCTGAGATAGCTTGATCACTCAACACGGAGGTGGAGAATGGGACGCTTCCTCGAACCCCTCGCCGCGCGTCTTCTGATCGCGGCATTCCTCGCGTCGATCTTGTCTTCGCTTGCGGTCGCCCACGAGACGGAGCCCTTTGACCGACGGAGCCATCCCTTCCGTGTCTCGATCCTCGAGGCCGACGGAAGCCCGATCAGCGAGTTCCTCGCGACCGGGGAGGACATGCACATCGATCAGGTGAAGTGGGGGCCGGACGGCCTCATCTGGCTCGCCCGTGCGGATAACTCACATGTCTACGGGCAACCGAATCCGAACGACATGATCGCCGTATTCCTGCAGAACGGCACAGAGGTCATGACGTACAGCGGCGGTGGCATGCGCCATCCGATGAGCGTGGGATGGGACAGCTTCGGCAACGTCTACGTCCCCGCCGAAGACGTCACGTTTGCGAGCGACGTCTACAAGTATACGAAGAGTGGTTCCTACGTGACACACTTCCACACTGCCGGCTGGACACTGATCGACGAGTACAGTGATATCGCGACCGTCTCGATGGACCGGCTCTACGTCTCTTCGTGGCACGGCAGCGGAAACGACGACCAGATGACCGAGTTCACCACACTGGGCGCGACGGTGAATACCTTCAGCCCGACCGGCTCGTCCTTCTTTCATCGCGACATCGCGTTGAGCCACGACAACACGATCTGGGTCCGGACCCCCCGCAACGGAACGGGTCAGGAACTCGTTCGCGAATTCGATCTTGATGGAAACCTGCTCGACTACTTCTCGACATCCAATGGGGTGCCGGGGAGCAACATGCGCGGGCTGGAGGTCGATCAGGGGGGCTCAGGCACGCTGTTCACGATCAACGTGAACGATCGTACGCTCTACGAGTTCGACCGGAACGGGATCGTGGTGGGTTCGACCTATCTGCAGGGAGTCTCGGACTGGATCACGGATTTCACGTTCGGCGCGGACATGAGCATCTGGGTGGCGAACCAGGCATCGGAGCCTCTGGACGTCGACGAGGCAGTTCCGTCGGATGCCGTACGCTTCCTCAGCGCGATGCCGAATCCATTCAGCGCACGCGTGGAGTTCAGGGCTTTGGGGGCGCTCATCGATGAAAGCGCGACCCTGTCAATCTATGATCTGTCGGGACGTCTCGTGCGATCGATCGAGATGGCGGTTGGTACTGGTCTCGCGTTGTGGGATGGGGTGGGAACGGCCGGATCGCCGATGCCGGCCGGAACGTACTTCGTGAAAATCGTATCGGGAGCGGGAACGGAGACGACGCGGCTGACCCTGATCCGCTAGCCCGTCTCCCGGACCAGTTTGTCCACGTCTTGCCGACGGCCGAAGATGATGAGCTGATCGCCCGGAACGAGCACGGTGTCGCGTGCCGGGAACGCATACGGGCCATCCGGCGCGCCCTCCACGTGTTCGATCAGGATGATCTGCACGTTCCTTTTTTGCCGAAGCCGGAGGGATTCGAGCGAACGACCGCAGAGATGCGGCGGCGCCTCTATCTGCGCCATCACGTAGTCTCCGACCGTCTCCCACGAGTGGAATTTCGCCGCCTCCTGGACGCGTGAGGACATCGATCCCGCGAGGTCGACCTTCAAGATCTCCTTGTTATACGCGTTGATGAGATCGTGCCGCCGTACAACTCCAATCGGCACGCGGGAGCCGCCGGTCGGAAGGACAGGCATCTCCTCGAAGGTGCGTTTCCCGAACTGCTGCATCGCCGTGTCGAGCGTGTCGTCTTCGCGCACGTAGATGACGGGCGATACCATGAGGTCATCGGCCACGACGATCTCGCGGAGCGCGTCCATGTCCGGGAGCGCCTTCCGTATGTCGTCGACGCTCACGACACCGATCATTTCTCCCACCTCGTTGACCACGATGAACTCGTAGTGCGGCGAGATCGCCATGCGGCGATAAAGGTCCGCAAGCGGCTCGCTCCGCGGGATCGTTTCGACGTCCTTCCGGAGGATCGTAGCTACCTTCATTTCCCGGAGGACGTTCATCTCGCGTCCGCGGTGAAGATCGATTCCGCGTCTGAGCAGCTTGATCGTATAGATCGATTCGCGCCGGAGGCGCTGCGCGACGTACGTGGCCAGGATGCACGACGTCATCACGCCGAGAATCACGCGATAATCTCCGGTCATCTCGAAGATGATGAGGATGGCGGTGATCGGCGCGTGTGTGGCTGCGGCGACCATCGCCCCCATACCCACGACCGCGTAGGCGCCGGAGGTAGCCATGGGGAACGAGAAGACTGACCGCGCGACGGTTCCGACCGCGCCACCCACCGCCGCACCCATGAAGAGCGACGGGGCGAAGACACCGCCCGAGCCACCTGAGCCAAGCGTGAAACACGTGGCCACGAGCTTCATGGCGAGGATCGCGAGGAGCATCCCCAGCACGAGACGTCCGTGGAGCGCGTCGGTGATCGTGTCGTAGCCGACCCCCATGATCTCGGGCAGGAGCAGACCGACGGTGCCGATCCCAAGACCCCCGATGACGGGCTTGATGAAGTCGGGGATGGCCTTGAGCTTATCGAAGAAATCCTCAGACCAGTTGAGCACCTGCACGAAGACGACGGCAACGAAGCCCGCGACGATACCGAGGATTGCGTAGTTCAGAAGCTCCGCCGGGTGAACGATCGCGTACTCCGGAATGATGAACGCCAGCTCGTCGCCGAGCATGGACCGCGCCACCGCCGTCGCTGTGACCGAGCTGATGACCACCGAACCGAACGCGCCTACGCTGAACTCGCCTAGAATGACCTCCGCCGCGAAGAACGCGCCCGCGATAGGGGCGTTGAAGGTGGCGGCGATTCCGGCCGCGGCCCCGCAACCGACGCACGTTCGAATCCGCCGTGTCGAAAGATGCAGACGCTGGCCGACGAACGACCCGATGGCCGAACCGATCTGCACGATGGGACCCTCACGCCCGACCGCTCCGCCGGTCGCGATGCAGATCGCCGACGCGAATGACTTCGCGAGGGCCACGACAGGCCGGATGACGCCACCGAGCCGGGCGACGGCGTTCATGACCTCCGGCACGCCGTGCCCCTTTGTCTCGGGGGCGACGAATTTCACGATGAGCCCGACGAGAAGGCCTCCCGCCGCGGGAACGAGAAGACGCATGTACGGTGATGAGTTCGCGAACTTCTCGAGCGGGGTTCCGTCCGCGCCCCAGGCGAGGTCCTGGAACGTCATGATGAGCCAGCGGAAGAACGACGCGCCGAGAGCGCCCGCGACACCGATCAGGATGGCGATGAAGATCATGCTGGTCCGCTCGCCCAGCCGGATGTGGACTCCGCGAAGCGGTAGGCGGCGACGCTTCTGATTGGCGGGCCGTTCGACGTTCGGCCCTGGCTCATTCGGCATTTCGATCCGTTCCTCCAAAGACCCGCGCGAGTTGCGGGGGAGTGATTGTATACCGGATTGCCCCTGGCGCAATGGCCGGAATCGCGGAACGAGGGCTGGGCGGGCGGGATCGGTTCGATTTGCCTATGAGTGGTGCGGGGAGCGCCGTCGCGGTAGGATCCCCACAGGGGGTGCCGATGACGAAGAAGCGAAAGCTCGAAAAACCCACCGAGCCCGTCCGCATGCTCGTCGCGGACGAGCAGGGATGGATATACGACCATCCTGAGCTACTCCTGGCCGGCGAGCGTGGCGCGGGGCCTGAGCCGATCGGCGTGGAAGAGCTGATCCCGCTCCCACGGGGAAGCGATCTCTTCGGTTGCCCCGGTAGGCATCCCATCGGGTTTGACCCCGGGACCGGGAAACCAGCCGTCATGCGTGAATTCGAGGGGGGAGAGGCCCGGACCGTGGCGGTGTTCTTGGCTCCCGCCCACACGAGCTGTCACAACGCCGCGTGGGAACGGGCGACTGAGTCCCCCATGCTTCCCACCTACGCCTACACCGCCGTCGGCATGGCGGACGATCAGTACTGGGCGAGCGCGGTGCGCGTCGATCCCGATCCGCGGCAGGATCCCTGGCGCTTCTCGCTCAAGAAGGTGAAGCACGCCGTGGCCTCCCGAATGCGCGATCTGAGCCGAAACCGCGTCGCCCAGCAGCTCGAGCGGTGCGCCGTCGAGTACGGATGCCGGGCCGCGCAGAACTACTTTCTGAACCGCCACGAGGCGCCTCTGCCCGTGAGCGTCGCGTGCAACGCGCAGTGCATTGGTTGCATCTCGCTTCAACCCGACGGCGAGTTCAAAGCCAGCCACGATCGGTTGGACGTGTCGCCGACACCGGAAGAGGTCGCGGAGATCGCCCTCGGGCACATCGAGCGTGTGCCGGATGCCGTGGTTTCATTCGGTCAGGGATGCGAGGGTGAGCCGCTTCTACTCGGGGACGTGCTCGAAGGGGCAATTGAGCGGATCCGCGCCAAGACCTCGGCTGGCACGATCAATCTCAACACGAACGGCAGCAAACCGGAAGTCGTTCGCCGGCTGTGTAACGCGGGGCTCGATGCCATGCGCGTGAGCCTCAACAGTCCCCGGCCGGACCTCTACGAGGCGTACTTTCAGCCACGCGGCTACGGGGTCGGCGAGCTCGTCGAGAGCCTACGCATCGTGAAGGCCGCCGGAGGGCACACGGCGATCAACCTGCTCTGCTTTCCGGGGGTGACCGATACGGAGCCCGAGCTCGACGCGGTGTCCCAGCTCGCTGGTGGGGTGAGCCTCGACATGATCCAGATGCGCAACCTGAACATCGATCCTGACCTATACCGGGAGGCGTTGCCTCAGGGCACGGCGTCGCATGGCCGGGGGATGCGCTGGTTCATGGCGGAGCTCACCGAACGGCACGAAGGGCTGGGTTTCGGCTACTTCAATCCGAGTTTCAGCCGCGCGCCGTAACCACGATGCTTGTCTCCGACCGGGGCACAGTAACCCACTCTCGTTCATACGTGTCGCAGTGATGGCCAAACTCTCGATGGTGTGGAGGAGCGGTTGACGAAGGGAGGTGAAGGGTGAACGGACACGTGTGGCTACTGAGCGCGCTCCTCGCGGCGGTGGCGGTTGTCGGGGAAGCACCCGAGCCGGCCGCGGAGACGGACTGGGCTTCGCGTCCGCCAGACGAGTGGCCGCCAATCACGATGATCAATGAGATTACGTACACGGACAAAGCGTTTCCGATAGCAGGATGCGCCTTCCTCATCGACACGGGGGCAGACACCATCGCCGCGACAGCCAAGCATGTGTTGACGTACTTCAAGTCGGACTCGATGGACGCGATTTCGTTCGCCGGGACGCTCGAGCGTTGGAGGATGTATCCCAAGAACAGCCCGGGGGATGTGGTTGTCGTCGATCGCCTGATCAATGTCGACGAGTCGGAGCCAATCGACGGGGTGCCATCGCCGAAGGACTGGCTGCTCTTTGAGCTGCGTGAGACATCTACCAACATCCAACCGCTGAAGATTCGGACGACCCCACTCGTGGCCGGCGAGCCCGTCGCCATCGTCGGCTGGCGCTACTCGGACAAGAACTGTCCCCAGGTGATCTACAAAGGCGCATTCATTCGCGTCGAGGGCGGAACCGTTCTCATCTCCACCGAGGTTCTCTCCGACAACACTATACCCGGGCTCAGTGGCTCGCCGGTGATCGATGCAAATGGGCGAGTGATCGGGCTCATGTCGCAGAAGGCGGGAAAGCTCGAGCGCTTGTCGTCGGTGGAGTACCCGCTTGGCGTTCTCCGCAACAGCAGCGGTGTGACGGAGGGATCCGCACGCGACTGATCGGACGCAGAGCGTGAAAAGGGTTAGCTTGCCGCACCGATCAGGACGAACGGCGCCCAGAAGTACTGATGCGAGTAGATCCGCGTCCCGGTTTCGTCTTCGTACCGGCGGAGCCAACACTTGGCTTCGCGGAGAGCGTCCACCTTCGTCATGGGTTCCAGGCGACCGCCGCGCGGATCGGAATACGATCCGGTCCAGTTCTCGTAGAAGCGTCGCATGAGCAGCGCGGTGGCCTCGTCGTTCACGTTCCAGAGACTTACGACGATGCTCCGCGCGCCGGCGAGCAGGAAGGCGTCGGCGAGTCCGAGGAACCCATCACCGGTGACAGACGTGCCCCGCGCGGTCTCGCATCCGCTGAGGGTGACGAGATCGGCGTCGAGTTTCCAGTCCCTCATGACATCCTGTGCGGTGACGAGCCCGTCACGGATCGCGTGGTGCCGCGGCGTGGCGGCCGAGTGACGCGAGTGATCGACCTGGGACAGAACGATCGCCGATCGCTCGGGCCGGGTGTCATCGATGAGAGTGTGGGTGGCGAAGTGGATCGTCCGGAAGGTCCGCATCTCACCGCCCGTGACGAGTGCCGTGAGCATCGATTCCGACGCGTCGGGGCCAAGGAGCACCCAGGCGTTTGGAAACAAGGTCGCGACGTCGTGAATCTCCCTTCGTGAATGGGCGAGTCGAGGTAGAGATGTGGTCAGGCCCGTCTCGTTTGCCGGAATGCCCCGCTTGGCATCCGCGCTCCGCTCGTGGGGCGGCATGCGGTCGGCCACCGGGGCGATGGTTGACGTAGCGGCCAGCATGGCATTCAGGTCTGCCGGGGTGAATGGTGGGTCGCCAACCAAAAGCGCTGGCGCCAATGTAATACTCGAGCGAAGCCGTGCGGTATCGCTTTGACCGACAACCTTGGCCAGCGACTGCGCATAGGAGACAGAGAAAGCCTCACCGAGGAAGAGCCCGTCGGGCCTGATCCATGCTTCGACCGGGAGGGGTGCCGTG
This sequence comes from uncultured bacterium, assembly GCA_964486455.1. Lineage (GTDB taxonomy): Bacteria > Eisenbacteria > RBG-16-71-46 > CAZAMP01 > CAZAMP01 > CAZAMP01. Next base: position 52,161 of record CAZAMP010000012.1, read on the forward strand.
GCCCGCGATGGAATGACGATCAGGCGATCGGCACCCGCGAGCCCGTCTGCGAGCGGCTTCATCCGTTCCGTCCAGAGGGCAAGGCTGGCGGGAATGTCATCGGCGTAGGGTGGTGCACCCGTGGGCGAGGAGCCGGCACGCAGCAGTTTCTCACGGAGCAACTGAGCCCTCTCGGGGGATCCCGCGCTCGTCGCGGTTTCGGGCGCCACGGGGATCTCGGCCCACATCACAGGGCCGCTTCGTCGAACCACATAGCCCCATGCGCGTGACGGCACGATGCCTGGATCCGTGTCGATCCAGCCGATGATCGCCGTGTCAGCCGTGAGGGCCGCGCGCAAGCGACCAATCGTGAACTCCTCCCGGCCCTGTTCCCGGAGGGAGTCACCGACGGTCGGCCTTGCACGATTTCGACCGAGAGATCGCTCGGCGAGCAAGAGCGCGTCCGCGTAGTGCGATTTCGAGATCAGGTGTTCTATTCGATCGAAGAGGGGATCACTTTCAGAGCCCATGCATGGCTCTGCTACGGACTGGTTCGTCCAGATGAGAGCGGCAATCAGAAGTCCGGCACCGCTCCTTCGGGCGGTGTCCCAAGGCAGGAGTCCCATCGCTTTCGCCTCTGCTCTAGCTCGTTTTACGGTCGACTGTGGAATCGGTGAACACAGAATCTCTCGGCAGGTGAAAGCTCGATGATGAGGCGCCTTTCCTCATTTTTCGACTAACACCGCAAGAAGCGATCGCCCGGTACACCGACAGATCGGGAGAGCTGGAATCCGGCTCGGGTGGCGGCCCTGCTCTCAGCCCGCTGTTGGGCTTCTCCATCTTCCTTGAAGTCATCTGCCGGGGGCGCACGCTGCTCATTTGGAGTTGCGTCCCTAGTCGGATGATCTATGATTGGCGCTCGCCCGCTACTTTGGTCCCATTCGAAAGGCATCCCATGATCGAAGCTGGCAAGACCGTCAAGGTCCACTACAAGGGCACGCTCGACGACGGCACGGTGTTCGACAGCTCGGAGGGTCGTGATCCCCTCGAATTCGTGCTCGGCGCCGGAAACGTCATCCCCGGCTTCGATGCCGCGGTCGCCTCGATGGCCGTCAACGACACCAAGACCGTCACCATTCCCTGTGTTGAGGCGTATGGTGAGGTGAACGACAAGATGGTAGGACAGATCGATCACTCGAAGCTGCCGGAAGGTCTCGAGCCGAAGATCGGTATGGTCCTCTCCATGCAGTCGCCCCACGGGGAACTGCCCGTGCGGATCGTCTCCATGGAAGGGGATACGCTGACCCTCGACGCCAACCATCCACTTGCCGGGAAGGACTTGACGTTCGAGCTGACGCTGGTCGAGGCCGGCGCCTAGGTCGAAGACGCGCGAAGCGCCGTCACGGGCAGCGTGATGACGCTTCGCGAAGACGAGGTTACATCTGGGGCTGCTTCGTGACCCTAGGAACCGTCTCGTCGACTCAGTTTCTCTTCGTTCTTCTTGATGAAATCCCGGATCTCATCCGCCATGCCCAGGATGCGATCCCATTCGTCCGCGTAGAACGTTGCGGGAAAGCGGCGGAGCCCGTAGAGAGAGACCGCGCCCTTCGCGCTGACCCTCAGGCTCAGTTCCCGCTGCTTGGTGGCCTTGAGCGCTTCGTTCTCGGCCTTGAGCTTCTCCAATTCTGCTCGGAGATCTTCTTCGCTACTCATCGATCAACCCCTCCTGTCCGCAACATGAATATCTCCCGAGGACTTCAAACCTTCACGTTCATCCATCACCGGTGGCTTGATCAAGCTGACTTTCTTCCCAGATCCGCCTCCGGCAGCATGGCCCGCCGTCCGGGAGCGCGGACTCCGTTTCGAAGCGAACGTCGGTGCCGAGGCGCTCATTGATCGTTCTGATCATCGCGTCGAACCATGTATCACACCCGGGGCGGTCTTCCGGCAAAAGTGTCTGCCGTTCGTGCCAGCGATGCCATGGGCAGGCGTCATGACGCACGTAGACTTCACCGGGGGCGTCACCCTTTTCTACATAGGCGTCTTCTCCCATGCACTGACTCGACCAGACAATCGAAGTGGCGATCTGCTCGGGTAGACTTTTAGATGGATCGATACGTTTGAGATACGCCTCGGCGGTCTGCACACCCGTGATGTCCCACATCACGTTGACAATGGCCGCCGGATCGACGCCCGGGAACTGCCGCTGAACGGCTTCCCTCCAGGCGAAGTGGCTGGCCCGGGTAATCTCAACGAGGATTCGAAACCTCTCCTCGATCGGGAGTTCACTGCTCATGAGAGCCCACCTCCGTGTCCCACAAATCCGCGTCACACCCGGGAGCATACCGGGTGCAATGGAGCGATCCTAGCAAGACCGATCGCACGAATCACCATATTCGTGCATCACTTACATCGGCGACGTGCTAATATCCGGCCGACGGTATCCCGCACATTGGCATGGTACAAGGAGCTAGCGCCCTTGCCCGATCGAGTGCTCACTGCGCGGACCGGAGAGAAGCTCTGCTTCCTCGGCAATGAGGCCATAGCCCGAGGTGCTCTCGAGGCAGGTGTCCGATTCGTGTCGGGCTACCCGGGTACGCCCGCCTCCGAAATCGGCGACCTCTTTTCGCGGGTCCACCGTGACGTTGGCGTTCACTTCGAGTGGAGCATCAACGAGAAGATCGCCCTCGAGACCGCCTTCGGCGCCGCGATCAGCGGCGCTCGTTCCCTTTGCTACATGAAGCACCTCGGTCTCGCCTACGCGGGCGATCCCCTCGGCACGATTCCCTACGTCGGAGTTCTCGGTGGGATGGTGATCGTCTCCGCCGCAGACCCGGGCATGGTGGTCTCGCCGAATGAGCAGGACCAGCGCCACCTCGCCCGCATGAACATGATCCCGGTCTTGGAGCCGGCTTCGCCGGCGGACGCCCACGCGATGACCCGCTTCGCTTTCGATCTATCCGAGTCGTCCGGGCTTCCGGTCATCCTTCGGACGACGCCGACGGTTGCCCACACTCGCGGCGTGGTTGAGGTCGGGGAGATCGTGGAGCGTGATCAGATGCCGGACTTCCGGCGCCGACCGCGTGAGCTGACGCCCGTTCCCGCGAATGCCCGCCGAATGAGGATCGAGCTCGATCGGCGGATCGCGACGTGCGAGGCGCTCCTCGAGGAAACACCCTTCTTCGAAGCCCGGGGTTCGGGGCGATTGGGTGTGCTGGTGTCAGGCGCGCCGGTACCGATTGTTTTGGATCATATCGAGGAGAACGGACTCGCGGATCGTTTCACGGTCCAGAGTGTCGGGGCGAGTCATCCCGTGCCCCGTGGCGTGCTCGAACGGTTCCTGCGGCGCGTGGACCGTGTGCTCGTCGTGGAAGAACTGACGCCGTTTCTCGAGGAGCAGCTCCGAGCGGTCGCGCAGAAAGCGTGTCCCGATGTCGAGATACTCGGCAAGCAGACCGGCACGCTGCCGACCCGCTTCGCCTACTCTCATGAAATCATAGCCGACGCGCTTGCGGCATTCGTGGACGCTCGGCCGGCCGCAGATTCGCCGGAGGCATCCCCCGCGCCGGTGGCGCCAACCGACGGCGGAAGCGATTCCGAGGTCGTTCCCCGCCCGCCAGCGCTTTGTCCGGGGTGCCCGCATCGCGGCACGTATCTCGCTGTACGAACCGTCTTCGGCGACGATGGACTCTACTTCAACGACATCGGCTGCTACACGCTCGGCTACGGTGAGCCGCTCGAAACGGTCGACGCGCTTCTCTCGATGGGGTCGTCGATCGCGATGGCATCGGCCGCGAGCCGAGTTCTGAATCGGAAGACGCTCGCATTCATCGGCGACTCGACCTTTTTCCATTCCGGCATGCCCGCCCTTCTCAACGCTGCCGAAGCGAATGATGATGTCGTCGTTGTTGTTCTCGACAACCGTGTGACCGCGATGACCGGCCATCAGCCGAGTCCGTCCACCCCCTTGCCGTGTGATGGCGTCCCCGACGGCCACGGAGACGGCGATGACGGGTCGCGCGCGCGACCGGATCCCGCCGAGATCGCCCGGTCGCTAGGCGCTACGCTTGTTTCCACGGTTGATCCCAACGATCTCAAGAGCGCGGTGTCTGCGTTCGTCGACGCGAAAGCGCACCGCGGCACGTCGGTGATCGTCGCCCGCCGCGACTGCGCGATCGTTCGCTTCAGGGAGCTGGGTGCCGCCCCCGAAAAACGGCGATTCACGGTGGACATCGATCGGTGTCGTCACTGCGGACACGAACGGGAAGGTCTCTTCTGTGGTCAAGGGCCGATCAAGGAATATGAACGCGCGTTGGTGCTCCGTCGAATCCTCGACCAGGACGCGGATGCCTCTGCCAAGCCGGCGGCCGTGGGGGATGAGCCGCCGTGTTCGATCGCGTGCCCGGCCAACATCTGCGTTCAAGGCTATGTCGGGAGAATCGCCGGCGGTCGCTACGCCGAAGCGCTCGCTCTCATCCGGCGTCGAAACCCGCTCCCGGTCGTATCGTCACGCGTGTGTCACCGTCCGTGCGAGAGCGTCTGTACGCGAGCGGAGACCGACGGTCCGATCGCGATCAACGATCTCAAACGGTGGCTCGTGGATTGGGAGATGGCTCTCGCGGCGGGAGGCGAGGGCGATACCGACACTCGTACGGCCACCGCGATGCCGACGGGCAAGCGAGTGGCCGTGATCGGCGCGGGGCCTTCGGGTCTCGCTTGCGCCCACGAGCTTCGCGTCCGCGGACACGAGGTTCGAATCTTCGACGAGCACGAGGCGCCGGGGGGGCTTCTCGTTCAGGCGATTCCCGAGCACCGGCTTCCGCGCGATGTGCTCACGCATGAGATGGACTGGATCCTTTCGCACGGCGCTACCTTCCAGGGTGGCATGCGATTGGGGGAGGACATCACGGTGAGCGGGCTCCTGCTGGACGGGTTCGACGCGGTCTACCTCGGCATCGGTGCGATGGTCGGTTTTCCCCTCGGTGTGCTGGGGGACGATCTCCCCGGCAACATGCTCGCGCTGGACCTGTTGCGCGGGTATCACCGAGGCGATCGGATCGAGGTGACGGGCGGTCGTTTCCTGGTCGTTGGTGGCGGTGACGCAGCGGTGGACGCAGCGCGAGTCCTGGTGCGTCTCGGCGCCGCATCGGTTCGAATTGTCTACCGCCGAGGTCGCGATGAAATGCCCGCGCATGTCGAGGAGGTGGACGCGGCCGAGGGCGAAGGGATCGAAATCCTCACGCGCATGGAGCCGGTTGCCGTGCTCCGTGGAGAGCGCATCTCCGGTCTCCGCGTGGCGAGGACGGAGGCCGGTCCGCCCGATGAGAGCGGCCGCCCGAGACCTGTCCGGATCCCCGACAGTGAACTGGACCTCGACGCCGACGTTGTCGTGTCGGCCGTCGGGCAACGGCCCGACCTTTCGATGCTTGATATCCAACCGGTGCTCACGTCGAACGGATCGATCGAGGTCAATCCCGAGACAGGTGCAACGTCGATCGAGTCCGTCTTCGCCGGAGGCGATCTGACCCCCGGGCCAAAGACGGTCATCCACGCGGTCGCCGAGGGGCGTCGCGCGGCATACGGGATTGACCTTCACCTCGCGGCTCCGGGTACGGACGTGGAGCCGGTGGAGTTTCTGAGCGCCGAAGGGCGCGATTTCTTCACGCCGAGAAACCTCGTCACCGAGCCCGCGCACCGGACGGGGCTCCGGCCGGCCGATGTCCGACGCCATGATCACGAAGACGTGGTGGTTCCGCTCGACGAAGCGCAGGCGAGGGAAGAAGCATCGCGTTGTCTGCTCTGCGCCATGTGCCGATCGTGCTCCGCGTGCACGGACCTCTTCGGGTGCCCGGCGTTTCGCCAGGAGAACGGGCGGATCGTGATCGACGAGGCGCTCTGCGACGGATGTGGTGTGTGCGTGGCGTTCTGCCCGAACGGGGCCATCCACGAGGTAAGTGAAGCATGAGCGGATGGCTCCGAATCCTGATCGCAGGCGCTGGAGGACAAGGCGTGCTCTCGGCCGGTCGATGGTTGGGCGACGCGACGCATGCGTGTGGCATTCCGGTCGTCGTCGCCCAACTTCACGGTCTCTCGCAGCGTGGTGGATCCGTTCAGTCGTCGGTGGCGATCGGTGGGGCGCGCTCTCCGCAGATACCCGACGGCATGGCGGATGTGCTCGTTGCCCTCGAACCGATGGAGGGAGCACGGGTGCTCGGCAAGGTCTCGGAACGGACGACGGCGCTCGTCAACACGCGTCCGATCGTTCCGGCATCGCTGCAAAGCACCGGCAAGCCCTACCCGGATCTGAAGGCACTTCTCGGACCGGTGGGTGCGCGGGCCCACCGTCTCGTGTCGCTCGACGCGACGTCGCTGGCCATAGAGGCGGGGTCGTTTCGTTCGCTTAACGTCGTCATGCTCGGGATGCTCTCGGGCCTCGGCGTGTTGCCGTTCGATGGTGAACGGCTGCTGGATGTGATCCTGACGGCCGGGTTGGCAGCGTTCGGGGACGTGAATCGGAACGCGTTTCGGGTCGGTGAGAGGGCCGCACGTGACGCCACCCGGAACGACGCGGAGGAGGTGAACGCAGAATGAAGGTCGGGATCGACGTCGGCGGGACATTCACGGACTTTCTCGTCACCGACGATGACGGCGCCATTCAGGTGGGTAAGGTGTTGTCCACGCCGGAGGATCCTTCGCTCGGTCTTCTGAACGGGCTCCAAGAGTTGGCCGGTGAGCGTGCAATGAGTCTCGAGGCGTTCGCCGGTTCCATCACGACGATCGTCCATGGGACGACGGTCACGACGAACGTCGTGCTGACCGGCACCGGTGCCAAGACGGCGCTCATCACGACCGAAGGCGTGCGGGACGCGCTCGAGATGCGTCGAGGAATCCGCGAAGAGCAGTACAACAACCGCTACACGAACGTCCCGCCGCTCGTGCCGCGCTACCTGCGTCGTCCGGTTCGCGGCCGCCTCGACTATCGCGGCGAAGAAGTCGCCCCGCTCGAGATCGAAGACATCGAGAACGCCGTCCACTTCCTCGAGCACGAGGGGGTCGATGCCGTGGCGATCTGCTTCATGAACTCGTTCGCCAATCCCGAGCATGAGCACCGGGCCGCGGAGATCGTTCGAGAGCGACTGCCTGGAGCCTACCTCTCAGTATCGACGGACTTGCTCCCCTCGATTCGCTTCTATCCGCGCGTGTCGACGACGGTGCTGAACTCGTACGTTGGACCGGTCCTGAGTCGATATCTCGAACGCCTGACCCGGCGTCTGGGCGAGATCGGTTTCGACGGAGTGCTCCTGATCATGCAGTCAAACGGCGGTGTCGTGTCGCCAGAGGTTGCGCGTGATCAGGCGGCGGTCACGCTGCTGTCCGGGCCGGCGGCCGGCCCGAGCGCAGGGATGGCGTTCGCCGATCCGCTGGGCTATCGGGACTGCATCACGGTCGATATGGGCGGGACGTCTTTTGACGCAGCCCTCGTTCGGGACGGTCAGCCGCTAACGGTCACGGAAGGCGAGGTAAACCGATACTCATTGGCACTCCCGATGCTCGATATCGTGACGATCGGCGCGGGCGGCGGCAGCGTCGCCTGGCTGGACGAGGGTGGGCTCCTGCGCGTCGGACCCAAGAGCGCCGGCGCAGACCCTGGCCCCGCGTGCTATGGGAAGGGTGGAGTGGAGCCGACGGTGACGGACGCGGATCTCGTCCTGAAGCGGCTCGATCCGGTGTTTTTTGCCGGCGGGCGATTGCGTCTCGAAATGGCCGCTGCCGAAGCGGCGATCGACGAACGGATCGCGAAACCCATGGGAATGAGCGTGGCGGAGGCGGCCGCCGGAGTCGCGCGCGTCGTCGACTCGAACATGGCGGCCGGTGTTCGCGAAGTGACGATCCGCCGCGGATACGATCCGAGGGAGTTCCCGATGGTGGTCGCCGGCGGCGCGGGTCCCAATCACGCTTGTGCGATCGCGGCCGAGCTGGAGCTACCGCTTTTCATCGTGCCGCGCGAGTCATCCATCTTCTGCGCGGCCGGAATGCTCATGACAGATCTCAAACATGATGTGGTCAAGAGTCACATCGCGCGACTCGACGAGCTGTCGGCGGAAACGCTTCAGGCCGAGGCCGACGCGCTGGTGACGCATGGACGCGAGATACTTCGGGACGAGAACGTCCCCGAAGATCGCATCGAGCTTCACGTCGAGGCCGAGATGAGGTACGTCCGGCAGTATCACGAGGTGAGCCTTCCGCTCTCCCCGCTCGACAACTTGGAGAAGCGATTTCACGACGAGCACAATCGGCTCTACGGCTATTCCCTGGAGGAGGAGGAAACACCCCTCGAGCTCATCAACCTCCGCGCGCGCGCGGTCGGAATCACCGACAAGCCGAAGCCGCGCACCGGCGAACGGGACGGTCCGGATGCGGGGCACGCGCTGAAGAACGAGCGATCGGTCTGGGTGCCGGAAGAGAGCGACTTCGGGGCGGTCGGCGTCTATGACGGCCACACGCTTCGCTACGGAAACGCGATAACCGGCCCGGCGATCATCGAGCAGAAGAACACGACGCTCTTTGTGAGCGCGGTGTTCGACGTGCACGTTGACCCGATGGGGTCCTTCCTCGTCTACCGGCGGGGGCGCGAGGACATTCTGCCGGAGACGCTGCGAGGAGGTGCGCGATGATCGATCCCATTCTCTCGAGCGTCTTCGCCCGCGCGTTCAAGTCGATCACCGATGAGATGTCGATCTCGCTTCAGAGGACCACGCGTTCTCCGATCCTCTGTGAGGCGAAGGACTTCGTCACCGGCCTCTACGACGCTGAAGGGCGCATGCTCGAGCAGACGGAGAACCTGCCGATCCTGTCGTTTTCGCTGGCGCCGGTCTGCAAGCACATCGTGAGCACCTTCGGTGACGATCTTCACGAGGGCGACGTGATCTTCCACAACGACGTCTTCTCACTCGGTAATCAGCTCAACGACGTCGCCGTCTACAAGCCGATCTTTCACGATGGATCGCTCGTCGGGTGGTCAGCGGCAAAGGGACACCAGGCGGACATCGGCGGCGCGGTGCAGGGCGGCTACAACCCGGACGCGACCGAGTGCTGGCAAGAGGGGATTCGTATCCCGCCGGTGAAGGTCGTCGAGCGGGGACGGCTCAGGCAAGACGTATGGGACCTCATCTTCGCCAACATCCGTCTGGATATCGTGAGCGAGGACATGAAGGCGGAGATGGGCGCATGCGTGGTGGGGGAGCGTCGCCTCCTGGCGTTGATCGACAAATACGGACGGACGACGTTCGGGAAAGTGAAGGCGCATCTCTTCGAATCCACGCGGAAGATGATGGAAGCGGAGATCCGCACGATCCCGGAGGGGACGTACGAGGGGCAAGCCACCGTCTACTACGACGGGAAGACACCGGGATCGACCTACACGATACGGGTGCGCATCCAGGTTCGGGATGGGCGCGTCGTCTTCGACTACTCGGACACCGATCCGCAGACCACGGGGTTCGTGAACGGCACGTACACGTCGTCCGCTTCGGCGACGATCCTCACGTTTCTCCAGATGGTGAATCCCGACATCCCGCACAACGAGGGAATGGTCGAGCCGATCGAGATCATCATCCCCGAGGGGACGATTCTGAACGCCGCCTATCCGGCGGCGACCACGTTCGGCAATCATCTCTGTCCGCCGAACGCCGACGCCATCATCCGGGCGCTGGCGTCCGTGATTCCCGACCGCGTGACCGCCGGGTGGAATCAGCTTCTTTGCGCGCTGACGACGGGCCTCGATCCACGGAAGAACGAGAAGTACGTCGACATCGGCTTCATGGGACTCAAAGGCGGTTCGGGCGCGATGTCCGGCACGGACGGCTACGATCACATCGGAATGATCGACGCGTCCGGCGGCGTGCTCGACCAAGACTACGAGATGTTCGAGCAGCAGACGCCGCACCGCCTCATCAAGCACGAGTACCTTACCGACTCGGCGGGGGCGGGCCAGTGGCGGGGCGGGTTGGGCGTCGAGACGCGGTTCGAGATCGGTAGCGACGATACGACCCTGGTCACGTTCGGCGACGGAGATGTGGAACCCGCGTTTGGGCTTGACGGCGGCCGCGAGGGGAGCCTGAACAAGATCGAGCTGGTCATGCCCGGCGGCGAGACGAAGCGGCTAGCGTCGAAGGACCTCGTGAAGGATGTTCCAAAGGGGACCATTTACGTGCAGCACGCGGGCGGTGGCGGTGGGTACGGTGAGCCGGCGAAGCGTCCCGTCGGGAAGGTGCGGGCCGAAGTGCGGGACGGTGTGGTGTCGCCCAAGGCGGCGAGAGAGCTTTATGGTCGGACCGATGACGACCTAAAGGGTGCGGTGGGGGACGACTGATGGACTTCGAGCTGAGCGAGGAGCAGCGATCGATTCGGAACGCCTTCCGTCGGCTCGTCGACGAGAAGATCACGCCGGAGGCGGCAGCGATCGACGCGGCCGGCGAGTTCCCGCGCGAGGCGTTTCACGCGGTGGGTGGCCTTGGTTTTTTCGGCATGCGCTACCCCGAAGAGGTTGGTGGCACGGGACACGATGTGCTCACCTATTGCCTCGTTGTGGAAGAGCTGGCGCGCGGATCGCTTTCGGTTGCCGCCGCCTGCACGATGCAATCGCTCATGGGCACCTACTTTCTCTATCGCTCCGGCAACCCGACCCTCCTCGATGAGTTCTTCAGACCCGCGTTGGCCGGCGAGCTCGTCGGCACGATCTGCTTCACCGAGCCCGAAGCGGGTAGCGATCTTTCGGCCATCAAGACGGCGGCGGTCCGGGACGGCGACGACTGGCGTATCTCGGGACGGAAAACCTGGATCACGTCCGCGCCCGTCGCGGACTTTTTCACGGTCTGGGCGAAGATCTCCGAGAAGGAGCTCGCGCCGTTTCTCGTGCCCCGCGACACGCCGGGACTCTCCGTCGGTCGGAGCATTCCCAAGATGGGCGTCCGGGCATCGGTGACCTCGGAGGTGTCGTTCGACGAGTGCCGCGTTCCGGGTCACCATCTCCTGGTGGAGGAGGGCAACGGCCGCGCGGTGCTGGATGAGGTTCTCGAGAAGATCCGCCTCATGACGGGGGCCCTCGCGCTCGGCGCGGGACAGGCCGCGTGCGACGCGGCGCTCACGTACGCCGGAGAGCGGGTTCAATTCGGAAAGCCCATCAAGGCGTTTCAGGCCGTGAAGATGCGGCTCGCGGATATGGCGACGGAGCTGGAAGCCGCGCGACGCTTGGTCCACTACGGCGCCTGGCGCGAGGACCGGGGGCTTCCCAATCGCAAGGAAGCCGCGATGGCAAAGCTCTTTGCCTCGGAGACGGGGCTCAAGGTATGTGACGGCGCCGCGAGAGTGCTTGCGTCGTACGGCTATGCGGAGGAGTTTCCCATCGAACGCCACCTCCGGGACGTGCGCTTCACACTCATCGGAGGCGGAACGTCGGAGATTCTGAAGCTGATCATCGCAAAGGAAATCTGCGGATGACGAAACGCGTGCTCATCGGCAAGCTCGGGCTCGACGGCCATGATCTAGGGGCCAAGGTTGTCTGCCGCGCGCTCATGGACCACGGCTTCGAGGTGATCTACACGGGTCTCCGGAATTCTCCGGAAGAGATCACGACCGTGGCGCTCGAGGAAAACGTGGACGCGATCGGTGTTTCGATTCTGTCGGGCGCGCACCTGCCGTTACTCGACAGGCTCGCGACCCGGCTCAACGAGGCCGGCCTCGACGACAAGCTCTGGCTCGTCGGCGGCGTCATCCCCAAGAACGATCACGACGCGGTCCGAGAGCTGGGCTTCAGCGGTGTCTTTCCAACGGGCGCATCGTTCGACGAGATAGCCGATTTCATTCGGGAGAAGACGGCATGAGCCGGGAAAAGAAGGACGGCATCCGGCCGGCGCGGCTGGAATCCGGGATCGACGTGAAGCCGGTCTACGGCCCGGAGGACGTCGAGGCCAGCGGCGGACGGGAGAGGATCGGCGAGCCCGGCGCGTATCCGTTCACGCGCGGAATCCACCCGCTCATGTACCGAAAGCGTCCGTTCACGATGCGGCAGTATTCCGGTTTCGGGACCGCGAAGGAGACCAACGAGCGATTCAAGTGGCTCATCGCCAACGGACAGACGGGTCTGAACGTCGCCTTCGATCTTCCCACCCAGATCGGTTTCGATTCCGACGATCCGATGGCCGACGCTGAGGTGGGTCGCGTGGGTATGGCGGTCGACTCGCTTCTCGACATGGAGGACGCGTTCGAGGGGATCGACCTGGAGAAGATCACCGTATCGCTGACGATCAACGGCGCGGCGGCGGTGCTCATGGCGATGTACTTCGCCATGGCCGAAAAGCGCGGCTACGACCTCTCCACGCTCCGCGGAACGGCGCAGAACGACATTCTCAAGGAGTATGTGGGACGTGGCACGTGGGTCTTCCCGGTCGAGCCGTCCATCCGTCTCATCGGGGATACGATCGAGTTTTGTGCCGAGAAGCTACCGAAGTACAGCCCGGTGAGCGTCTGCGGCTATCACATCCGCGAGAGTGGCGCGCTTCCACATGAGGAAATGGCATACGCGTTCCTGATCGCCCGCGCCTACATGGATCACGTGATCGAGCGCGGCCTCGACGTGGACGAGTTCGCGAGCCGACTCTCCTTCAACTTCGACATCCACGGGAACCTGATGGAACAGGTTGCAAAGTTCCGCGCGGGGCGTCGCCTGTGGGCGGAGTGCGTTAAGGAAGAGTATGGGGCGAAGAACCCACGCTCGATGGTGCTTCGCATGATCGCCGGCGGTGGGGGCGGTGGGCTCACGATCGAGCAGCCGGAGCTGAACATCGTCCGGACCGCCTACTACGCGCTGGCCTCGGCGCTCTCCGGAACCCAGACGATGGCGCTTTGCAGTTACGATGAGGCATACACGATTCCGACCGAGGAGGCCGCGCGCATCACGCTTCGCACGATGCAGATCCTGATCGAGGAGACGGGGATCTGTGACACGGTCGATCCGCTCGCCGGAAGCTACGCTATGGAGACGCTCACTAACCAGATGGATGAGAAGATCCGAGACGCCATGGCCAAGGTCGACGAGTGGGGAGGGATCGTTCGGGCGATCAGCGAGGGTCATCTTCAGGCCCACGTCTCGCGGCAGGCATACGAGCACGAGACGGCGATCCGCGCTGGCGAGATCAGAAAGGTCGGCGTGAACTGCTACCGAATCGATGAAGAGGAACGACGCGTCGAGCTTCACCCGTATCGGCCAGAGGTGGCCGACGGCGCGCGGAAGCGGATCGAGATGCTCCGTGCGGAGCGAGACGGCGCACGGGTGAGAACGACCCTCGAGGGCGTCAGGAGTGCCGCGGCATCAAGGACGAACGTGATGCCGGCGCTAATGGAGGCCGTCACCGCGTTCGCCACCGTCGGGGAAATCATGAACGCTCTCAAGTCGGCGTTCGGCACGTTCAAGGAGCCGGTGAGGTTTTGAGCGCACGCGCATTTACAGACTTCGTCGCGCCGAAGACGCTGGATGAGGCCCTTCGTCTTCTTCATGAGCACGGGGCGTCGGCCCGGATCGTCGCGGGCGGCACGGACATCATGGTTCGTGTCCGCCGGGGGATGGTCCCACCGGGATGGACGACGCTCGTGAGCACGCGCGGTATCGAACGATTGCATGGCTGTCGTCGCCGAGACAATGAGATCGTCGTGGGGGCGTCGACAACCGCTACGGACCTCATTCGCGATCCGGTCATTGCCGAGCACGCGCCGATCCTTGCCCGCGTGGCCGACCGCATGGCGTCGGCCCAGATCCGAAACGTCGCCACCGTTGGCGGTAATCTCGTGAACGCGTCACCCGCGGGCGACCTCATAAATCCACTCCTTCTTCTCGACGCGCGTCTCGTTCTCGCCTCGCTGGATGGTCGGCGTACCGTTGCCGTGAGCGATTTCTTCACGGGACCGGGGGAGACGCTTCTCGGCGCCGACGAGCTCCTTGTCGAGGCGTGCTTCGACGTGCCACCGAATGGGCGACTGTTCCGCTTCGAGAAGGCCGGGACCCGGCCCGCGATGGAGTGCTCGGTTGTAACTTGTGGCATCGCCTACACGCCGCTTGACGGCCGGATCGTCGACGTGCGCGCGGCGTTCGGCTCGGTGGCGGCGACACCGTTCCGGGGGCGCGAGACGGAGAGCGTGCTGGAGGGGCGGCGTCTGACACCAGAGCGGATCGAACAGGCCGCCCGCGCGGCGGAAGGTGAGATCAGCCCGATCTCCGATGTTCGGGGAAGTGCGGCGTACCGGCGGGCGCTCGTGGGCGTATTCGTGAGGAGACTGCTTCGTGATTGAAGTCCGCTTCACATTGAACGGAGAGGCCGTGAGCGCGAGCGTTCATCCGGCCCGGTCGGTGTCGGCGCTTCTCCGGGGCGAGTTCGGCCTCACCGGGATCAAGCCGGGCTGCGGCGAAGGAGAGTGCGGCGCCTGCACGATCCTACTCGACGGCGAAGCCGTGAACTCCTGCCTCGTGCCGGCGGCGTTTCTCGACGGACGTGAGGTCGTGACGATCGAAGGGCTCGAATCACCCGACGGCACGCTCCATCCCGTGCAGAGCGCCTTCGTCGACGTGGGCGCGGTGCAATGCGGGTTCTGCACACCGGGGATGATCATGCGCGCCGTCGCGTTCCTGAACGAGCACCCGAACCCATCCGACGATGAGATCGCCCGCTCGGTGGAGGGAAACATCTGCCGTTGCACGGGCTACGTGAAGATACTGGACGCGATTAGGTCGGCGGCCGAGGAGATGGCGGAGAGCGTTACGGGGGTGGGCTCGTGACGCACATCGAGAAAGAAAGCCTCATCGGCAAGAGTTTTCCCAAGATCGACGCGGCCGAGCGCGCGACCGGGCGATCGATCTACATCCACGAGCTCACGCTTCCCCGAATGCTCCATGCGGCCGTCCTCCGCACCGACCGTGTTCACGCGAGGATCGTCTCGATCGACACGTCCGAAGCCGAGCGGCTCTCGGGTGTTCGCGCCGTCATCACCGCCGCCGACATTCAAAACGTGCCGTTCGGGCACGGGAGAGACAATACGCCGCTCAAGGGTGATCGCGTTCGTTGCGTGCGGGACGAGGTCGCGGCGGTCGCGGCCGAGACGGAGGAGATCGCGCGCGAGGCCGTCTCGCTCATCCGCGTCGAGTACGAGGAGCTGCCGCTGATCCTCACCGTGGATGACGCGCTGGCGGACGGCGCGCCGCTCATCCACGAGGAGAAGGACTCCAACATCCCGTTCACCTACGACTACGCCCACGGCGACCTCGGGGCGGGGGAGCGGGAATCCGACGTCATCGTCGAGGAGACGTACCGGCTACCCTACGTGACGCACTGCTGCATGGGGACGTGTGGGATCATGGCCAGCTTCGATACACGCGGCGACCTCACGCTCTATTCCGTGACGCAGATCCCGTTCCTCTACCGGCGTGACATGTCGGCGATCGTCGGCGTTCCGCCCGAGAAGATCCGCGTGATTCAGGTCACGATCGGGGGCGGTTTCGGATCGAAGCTCGACATCTATCCGTATGAGCCCATCGCCGTTCACCTCGCCCGAAAGACGCGACGTCCCGTGAAACTGGTCTTTAGTCGCACCGAGGAGTTCATCGCTTCACCCACACGCCAGCCCACGGAGATCACGATTCGATCCGGGGCGAAGCGGGACGGGACGTTCACGTTTCGAGATATCTCATTCGTCCACGACAACGGCGCGTATACGTCCTGGGGGGCGACGACCCCGTTCGTCATGATGCAGTGCTTCTCGTCGCTCTATCGCGTTCCCCACGTGAAAATGACGGGAAAGGTCGTCTACACGAACAATCCGTACGCTGGCTCGATGCGGGGCTACGGCAATCTTCAGTCGACGTTCGCCGTCGAAAGCAGCATCGATCTTCTGGCGGCCGAACTCGGCATGGATCCGTTGGATCTGAGACTCACGAACGCGCAGGAACCGGGGGAGACGACCGGCCAGGGCATGGTGCTCAAGAGCTGCGGGCTCAAGGATTGTCTCGTGACGGCGGCGACGCGTTCCGGATGGAAGGAGCGGCGCGGCGCGACGACCGCGAAGCGTCCTCACGTCCGTCGCGGCATCGGTATGGCGTCGATGATGCACGTGGGGGGTGGAGCCAAGATCTACCGGAGCGACGGTTGCGGCACGATACTCCGGATCGACGATTTCGCGCGGGTCACTCTGATCACCGGCGCGTCGGAAGTCGGTCAGGGATCGGAGACGGTCCTGGCACAGATCACCGCCGAGGAGCTGGGGCTCCCCATCGATCGCGTGCGGGTGCTCAACAACGACACCGACGTCACTCCCTGGGACGTGGGCGTGCATGCGTCGCGCACCACGTTCATTGCGGGGAACTCCGCGCGTCTCGCGGCCGGAAAGGCGCGCGCGAAGCTCCTCGACGCCGCGTCGGAGCAAACGGGCGTTTCCGCCGACGATCTCGATCTTCGGGGAGGTAAGGTCGTTCGCGCGGCGGATGGCGAAATCATCTTCGATCTGGGGAAGGTGCTTCGGGCGATTCACTTCGCCGAGAAGAGTGACGTCGTCGTCACCCAGCACTACTACGAACCGCCGAGCGTGATGCAGGACCGCGAGTTCAAGGGGGACGTATCGGCCTCGTATGCCTTCGCGACACAGGTCGCTGAAGTGGAGGTCGATCTGGAGACGGGCGTCGTAAAGGTCCTGCGCATGACCGCCGCCCACGATATCGGGAAAACCATCAACCCCATGGGTGCCGAGGGACAGGTGCAGGGTGGTGTGGTCATGGGGCTCGGTTACGCGCTCACCGAAGAGCTACAGGTTGTCGAAGGGCGCGTGCTGAACCCTTCGTTTCGCGAATACAAGCTCGTCACATCTCCGGAAGTGCCGGAGATCGATATTACGTTCATTGAAACGAATGACCCGGAAGGTCCCTACGGGGCGAAGGGTATCGGTGAGGCACCTGCCATTTGCACGGCGGCGGCGGTGGCGAACGCCGTGCGGCACGCCACCGGAGGCGCGTTCACCGCGCTCCCGCTGACGCCGGAGCGGGTCTACATGGAGCTCAAGAGATGAGACCGCGGACCGTGCTGTCTATGGAGCAGGCGCTCTCGCTCTCGTACGGGACGCAGCGGTTCGTGCAGATCGGATGGCGGGTGATCCGCCTCGAGTCGGCTCCTCGGCCGGGGCAGAAGACGCCCGGCGATCCAAATCGATACGTGGGGCGCCCGGCGGCAGGCGATGATCGTCGGAGCTACTACCTGGCCCCCAACGTCGGCAAAGAAGCCATGGCGATCGACCTGAAGCATGAGGAGGGGCGTTCCCTTCTTTCACGCCTCGTGCGGGAGCTGCCGGTCGACGTGTTCGCGTCGAACACGCTGCCGCGCCGCTACCCGGAGCTCGGTATCGACTACGAGACGCTCTCCCGGGCGAACGAGCGGCTGATCTGGCTGGGCGTGTCGGCCATGGGGCCGGACGATCCGGACATGCCCGGCTACGATCCGGCCCTACAGGCGCTCCTGGGCTACATGGATCTCACGGGAGAGCCGGAGGGTCCGCCGACGCTCATGGGGGTTCCGATGATCGACCTCAAGGCGGGTGATGAGGTCTTCGCGCAGACGATGCATGCGTTGGCGGAGCAGGCGGACGGCGCGTCGGGAAGGCGGATCGACATTTCGATGTCTCGGGCGGCGGCGTCGTGGCTGCAGACGACACTACCGCTCCTCGATCTGGGCGCGTCGGCAGACGACGTGCGGCGAAGCGGGAACGAGCATCGGGAGTTCGTGCCGGTGAACGTCTATCGGACTGCCGACTCGTGGCTCTACCTCGCGATCGGTAATGACGTGCAGTGGCGACGGCTTATTTCGCTCGAACCGTTTCGATCACTTGCCAGTGCGACGCGCGAGACGAACGAGGGCAGGAAGGCGGAACGAGACGCCATTCGTTCTGAGGTCTCTAACTTGATGCGTGCGCGAAGGACGGATGACCTTCTGCCGATGCTTCGCGAGGCCGGACTGGTCGTCTCACCGGTCAATTCGATCGGTGACGTGCGCGAGCTTCCCGGCATCCGGGAGCATCTGACGACGACGACGCTACCGGACGGTCGCGCCATTCGTCTTCCGCCGGCCGCGGTGGAGACGGGACGCGACGCGTTCACACTTTCGCCACGGTACGGAGAGCACACGCGGACGGTTCTCTGCGACGCGGGGCTTTCGTCGGATGAGATTGACGATCTACTCGAGAGGGGAGTGGTTCATTGATTTCAGCGGAAATCGCGAGGCTCATGGAAACCGATTCCGGCATCCGCAGGATGTGGATGGCAGGCTTCGAGCTCAAGCAGCAGTACGGTGAAGAGAACGTCGCGGACATGACGTTCGGCAACCCGGTCGCCCAGCCTCCTGAACTGCTGAGGCAGACCCTCCAGGAGATCGTGTCCGATCCTCCTGAGGACCTCCACCGCTACACGCACAGCGCCGGCGCTCCCGAAGTCCGCGAGCGGGTCGCCGACCATCTGGACGCTCGGGGGATTCTCCCGGGCGTGGACGCCTCACACGTGATGATGACATCGGGCGCGAGTGCGGCGACCAACATCGCGCTGCGGACCATCCTCGAACCCGGCGACGAGGTGATCCTCATCGCTCCGCACTTCCCGGACTATCCGGCTCATGTGCTCAACCACGGAGGAACGCCGATCGTCGTTCCCACGACCGCTGACTTTCTACCGGACCTGGGAGCTATCGCGCGTTCGATCGGGCCGAAGACGCGCGCCCTCATCATCAACCACCCGAACAATCCGACCGGGCGTCAGTACTCGGAGGACGATCTCAAGGCCTTGGCCACGCTTCTGCGCGATGGCTCCGCCGCAAACAAGCGAACGATCTATCTCATCTCGGACGAGCCGTACCGCGAGATTCGCTTCACGACTGAACCTTTCGTGAGCCCGGCCCGGGTCTACGAGCACGGGCTCATGGCCTACTCGTTCTCGAAGTCGCACTCCGTGCCCGGCGAGCGAATCGGGTATCTCGCGGTGAACCCGCGCTGCCCGGAGGCGGACGTCCTCGTCGACGCGATGTCCTTCTCGAATCGGATCCTCGGGTTCACGAACGCACCGGTTCTCTGGCAGCACGTGATCTCTCGGTGCCTCGACGCCGTTATCGATCTGGAACAGCTCCGCGGGTACCGAGCGCGCCTCATGAAGGCCCTCATCGCGAAAGGCTATGAGGTGACAGAGACGGAGGGGACGTTCTATCTCTATCCGAAGACGCCGGACACCGATGATGAGACGTTCGTCCAGAGAGCGCGGAACGAACTTCTCTTGCTGGTTCCCGGTGAGACCTTCGGTTGCAGTGGCTACTTCCGAATGGCGTTCTGTGTAGACGATCGCACCGTTGATCTCGCGGTCGAGCGTCTTCCGTGGGCGACCTGTCGGGTGTGAGGGCGACCGGGGGCGCGGTCACACGGTCGGCGCGGTGTGGAAAGTTGGACGCGTCCGAATCCATTCCGCCCGCGCCTCGAAGGGGTACTCGCATGAACCTCGGTGGCACGGATCACGACGCCGATAAACGCAGATCCAAGACGGATCGTCGAACGAAGGCGGATCGGCGGGCCGGCTCGGAAAGGCGATCCGGAACGGACCGGAGGAAGGACGGGTCGGGCTGACCACGGCCGGTGATTCTCCCCCGGTGCTCCCCGCGGTGAGAAAGGCCTGGTCCGCACACTCGTCGCGTTCCATGCCGGAATCGCCGAGAAGCGGTTGTCTGACGCCCGTGGTCTTCTTCACCCTGAGGGGGACGCCCGCCGACACATCGACGAGCACGGATTCGCCCAGCTCATCGATCATCCGGTGGTTGCCCGCCGAAACACCTTTTGGGAAACCGCGGGGCGGTTCGTCACGGCATTCGTCTCGCGAGATGAGCGGAAGGATGCGATCTTCTACGAGTTCGACGGCGAGGGTCTCATCCTCAGTTTCGAGATCTGAGCGGCTTTTGGGGGCACGTCGCGGATCATGACGAGTGAGCACAGCGGGCTGGTTCTCCGATCACACTACTGGGATGATCGTCGCGCCAAGGACGCCTTCAAGGCGTTCCTCCTGGACATCCACAACCTCGATCTGACGCTCTGGGACGAAGCGGGGTTCTGGGACGATCACTACACCGCCTTTTCGCTCTTCGACGGGGAGCGCGTCGTCTCCAGCGTGTGTCTCTACTCCATGGACATGGTGATCGATGGACTGCGTCGCCGGGTCGGCCAGTTTTCCGGCGTCGGCACGCTTCCGTCGTTCCGCCGGAGAGGACTCAACCGCTGGCTGACGGAGCGTGTCCTCGAGTGGGCCACTCCCACCCACGACGGCTTCTTTCTCTTCGCCGATGAGGAGGCCGTTCCCTTCTACGAGCGGTGCGGCTTCGTCCCCGTTCGAGAGACGATCGCGACGCTGGCGACCGACGTTCCCCAGCCACGCGGCGCGCTCGTGAAGCTGGATCCCGAGCGCGATCGGGACCTCCAGCGCGTCTATGCCCTGGCGTGCGCGCGGACCCCGGTCTCCGATGCGCTGGGAGTGCTCACACCCAAGCTCCTGATGTTTCACTTCCTTTACACGCTTCGGGATCATGCCTACTACGTTGAGGATCTCGATGTGGTGGCCTTCTTCAAGCTGAGCGACGGGAAGCTGATTCTCTACGATGTTCTCGGGCGCCACGTACCGTCGTTTTCCGAGCTTCAGCCGTATCTGGGCTTGCGCCCCTATCGGGAGGTGTGGTTTCTCTTCATGCCGGACAGGATGTTGATCGAGCCGACGGGGCGGACGACGCCGGCCGACAACAACACGCACATCCATCCCACGCTTCGGCTGCCGGTGCGTGACGTCCTGTTTCCCTATGTGGCCCACGCCTGATGAGCGGGAGGAGACGCAACATGCCGAGCTGTGATCATGACGCCCGTTGACCCCGGGTTGGTTCGCGAGATCGTCGGTGGGTATACCCTTTCTCCGATGGGTGTCCACGGGCTTCCGCATTGGGGTCGCGTGCTGGAGATCGGGCTCAGACTGGCCGATGAGACGAAAGCGTCGCGGTCGGTCGTGGCGCTCTTCGCCGTCTTCCATGATTCGCGCCGCGAGAACGATGCCATCGATCCCGAGCATGGCCGGCGGGGTGCCGAGCTGGCGGCGACGCTGCGCGACGCACACTTCGAGATCACCGACGCGGAATTCGATCTGCTTCGATATGCGTGCGAAGAGCATACGTGTGGGCTGACCGAGGCGGATGTCACCGTTCAGACATGCTGGGACGCCGATCGCCTTGATCTGCCTCGGGTCGGGATCCGACCACGCAACGATCTGCTCTGCACAGCCGCGGCGCGTGATCCTGAGATCCAGCGCTGGGCGGCCGATAGAAGCATCGCCGGGCACGCGCCATCTTTCGTGACGAATGAATGGGGGTAGATATCGGCAAGGAGGTGCGCGATGCGATTTGTCGTGATGTTGGTGCTGGGAGCCGTGTTCGTTGGATGCTCCGGTTCCGGCGGGGTCGGCACATCCGATCAGCTCGCCGATGCATTCGTTGCTTCGGTGAACGACAAGGACGGTGACCGCCTCGCTGGATTGATTCACCCGGGCTGCCTGACGGATCTGACATCCTTGGAACAGAAATTCCTGGATGAGCAGCTGGAGCGGAACTTCTCGCGGACCATTCCTGAAGGCCACAGCGCTACCGTCGCAGGCTTGAAGGGTGACGAGCTTCCGTTCGGTGATGCGATGCGATGGCCAATCAGACCGACCCACCAGATAGCGATCGAATTCAACACGGATGAGCATTCCTCCGTCAGCATCATCCGGTTCTTGCGGGAGCAAGACGGCGAATGGTCCATGGTCGTGTGCTTTCCCAATGATGAGAACATGAAGCTCTATGAGGAGAAGCTCCGCGCGCGACAGAATGCCTCACCGAGCGAGGAGGAGGTCGCGAGCCGGTGATGATCTCCTCGGCCCTCGTCGTGGGCGGATCCAGGCCCACGCGTTCTTCAGCCACGGGTGACGTCCAATGATCGTTCCCAAGACATACACGTTTTCAGAGCCGTATCGGGGAAGAGCGGGCGCGGCCTTCGATGTGGCGCGGCCGGCGCTTTTGGCGTTGGGCTTCGATCTCCGCACCGAGTCGAGCAGCGAGCTTCATGCCAAAGGCCCGGGGATGCAGAGCACACAGCAGCCCGCTCTCCTGGGTGTCTCAGCGATTCGCTTCGTCGTCGCGTCCTCGAGCATTCGTGCCGAGGCGGTGCTTGGCGGGGTCTCGCGGATGATGACGTTCATCTATCTCTTTCCTCCCGGACTCGCGGCGGTCCTCGCCGCCAGCTTCGCCTTGGCCGGAATGCAGCACTGGTGGGTCGCCTTGCTCACCGCCGCGCCCTGGGTCTTGATCGCGCCGCTACTGGCGAGCGTGGTCAAGCGAAGGACGATGAGGGCCGTGGAGGCTCTGGTTCGCAGCATGGCCAGAGAAGGGGAGCGGATCTCGCATGGCTGACATCTACGTCGACGCGGACGGCTGCCCGGTGAAGCAGGAAGTCTATCGCGTCGCCAAGCGCTACGGGCTCAAGGTGATTCTGGTGTCGAACACGTGGATTCGCACGCCATCGGAAGAGTGGATCGACATGATCGTTGTGGGCGATGAGTTCGACGCGGCCGATGACTGGATAGTCGATCATATTGGCGAGACCGACATCGTGATCTCGGGGGATATCCCACTCGCCGCACGGTGTCTCGACAAGAGCGCGAGGGTGCTCTCACCCCGGGGCCGGGTCTTCACGGAGGAGAACATCGGCGATGCCCTGGCGACACGCGATCTACTGTCTCAGCTTCGCGATGGCGGGACCATGACGGGCGGGGCGCCGCCGTTCGGAAAGCGCGATCGGTCGCACTTCCTTCAGCGTCTGGACGAGATCGTTCAGGCGACCCGCCGACGTGGATAGCGAGGAGCCCACATGCGCCTGCACTCGACTGTAGCAGCAATCCCCTGGTTTGCGGTCGCCCTCGCGGGGGTCGGCCTCGTGGGTTGCGGTGAGGCTGATCGGACCGTCCACGAGTCGGTCCACACCTTCTACTACGGCTGGTACGCGAACGAGGAGACGGACGGCGAGGCACGCCACTGGAACCACGATGTTCTCGGAGTCGACGAACCGGCGCGATTCCCCGGCGGAGACGACATCGGTGCGAACTACTACCCCACCCTTGGCACCTACAGCTCGACCGACGCGACCGTTGTCCGGACCCATCTCCGCCAGTGCGCCGACGCGGGCATCGGCGTGGTGGTCGCGAGCTGGTGGGGAGAGGGCTCGTTCGAGGACGAGGCGCTACCGCTTCTCTTCGACTCGGCGGAGGAGTTCGACATTCGGATCGCGTTTCATCTCGAACCCATCCCCGGTCGCGGCGCCGAGACGAGCCGCGATGCGCTCGTCTATCTGCTCGACCGCTACGGAGAACATCCGGCGCTCTACAGACCGGCGCAATACGGTGGGCGGCCGATGGTCTACATCTACGACTCGTACCTCACGGACGCGGACCAGTGGCGGCGTTTGCTGCACGTGGACGGTGACGTGACGATCCGAGACACGTCTTACGACGTGATCGCGATCGGTCTCTGGGTCACAGAGGACGAGCTCGCGTTTTTCCTCGCTGGCGGGTTCGATGGCTACTACACGTACTTCGCGAGCGATGGCTTCACGTTCGGGTCGACATCCGACAACTGGACGCACCTGGCCTACGTGGCGCGCGAGCACGATCTGCTCTTCATTCCGTGTGTCGGGCCGGGATACGTGGATACCCGAATCCGGCCCTGGAACGGCTCGACCACGCGACCCCGGGAGGGCGGAGCGTACTACGACAGGATGTTCGATGCGGCGCTCGGCGTCCGCCCGCCGTTTGTTGGGATCACGTCATTCAATGAATGGCACGAAGGGACTCAGATCGAGCCCACTGTTCCCAAGGCGATCGATGGATACATCTACGAAGACTACGCGCCGCTCGCGCCCGACTACTATTTGAAGCGAACCCGCCACTGGGCGGATCTGTTCGCGCGGGGAGGCGAGTGACGCGGTTCGGATCCGGCGGGCGCGACGCGCAATCCACCCTACGGGCGTGGGCGGTCGCCGTCGGTGGCTACACCTGGATCGCCGTCCGATACGCGCCGTGCACGGCCTGGCACACAGACTCCGGATGGACGGCGTCCCCGACCACGCGAACCACGTCAGCCCGGTACTCGAGATCGCGGATGAGCGACTGCCGACTACGGCGTTCGCCCCCCACGATGAGGAGATCGACGTCCAGCGCACCGGGACGTTCGTGAGCGTCAGCTTTCGCATCGTCGGGTGACCAGGACAGGCGTAGCCGGCCGGTGTCGTCCCAACCGTCCGCGGAGGCGTCACGTAGGATGTTGATTTCGAGCTCGCGCACCCACGCCGCGTGACGCCACTTGAACGTGGGCGCGACGTCCCAACCTTGCTTTCCGCCGCCCGCGAGCATCGTCACGCGCGCGCCGTCGTTCGCAAGGGTCTCCGCCGCAACGAGCGCCGAGCGTTCCACACCGAGCACCACCACGTTCTTCGCGGCCGGCGGATCGTCGGGATCGTCGGCGTACCAGACCTTCACGCCGTCGGGAGCCGCGGCGGCCATGGCGTCGATCGGCACCTCGGCTCCGGTTGCGATGATGCAGACGTCAGGAGCGAACTTGGAGACCGCGCGCCCATCGGCTTCTGTTTCGAGCCGCACGGTGACCCCGGTCCGGTCGAGCTGGCGCCGGTAGAAGTCGATCAGCTTCATGAAGACGTCACCACCGCCGATTTCACGCGAGGCGGCGATGAGCTGCCCGCCGAGGCGCGGGCGCTTTTCCCAGAGCTCCACCTCGTGTCCGCGTCGCGCGGAGACGAACGCGGCTTCGAGACCGGCCGGCCCAGCGCCGATCACCAGCACGCGCCGGCGTTCCGGCGCCGGCTGGACCTTCATTTCCAGCTGAAACTCGTAGCCGAGCTTGGGATTCATCGTGCAGATGTAGGGAAGGTTTCGGAACATCCGCGAGAGACAGATGAGCCCACCCGTGCATGGCCGCACATCTTCGGCGGCATTGTGGGCGACCTTGTGAACGAGCAAGGGGTCGGCAAGCATCGGCCGGCAGACTTCCCAGAAGTCGAAATCGCCGCGACCGAGCGCTTCCTCGGCCATGCAGGGGTCTCCGAAGCGCGGACCGAACGCGAGCGGGACGCTTACCGCCTCTTTCGCGGCCTGCGCAAGCCGGAGCCATCCGTCGGACGGCACATCGCGCCCAAGGGCGCCCCGATTCGACTCGTGCCATCCCACGACGAGGGATATCCCGTCGACGCCCGCGCGTTCGGCCATGCGCATGAACGCGAGGCAATCCTGTTCGGAGTTCCCGCCGTGCTCGTCCATGAGCTCGGCGCCGTTGAGTCTTACCCAGAGCATCTTGTCGTCACCAGCGGCCTTTCGCATCGCGGCCAGCAACTCCACCATGAAACGACCGCGACCCTCGATGTCCCCGCCGTAGCGATCCGTGCGCGTGTTCGTGAACGGGGAGAGGAAGTTCGAGAGCAGGTAGCCCATGAAGCTCGTGACCTCCACGCCGTCGAATCCGGCTTCGCAGGCGCGACGCGTGGCCTGTGCGTGATCGTCGATGCACTGCTCGATATCCTCGATCGTCATCGCCTTCGGCGGACGGAAATGCCGGAGCGTTTGGGCCACGGTCGAGGGTTGGATGCAGTGATCGTGATCGAAGCCGCCGTAGCGACCGGCGTGAAGGATCTGCTGCACGCCGAGCGCGCCGGCGTCGTGGATCATCCTCGCGATCCTGGCGAACCCGGGAATGAAGCGGTCTTCCGCGATCGAGAGCTGCCTGAAGTACGCCTTTCCGTATGCGAGTTTGTCGGGGTAGGCACCTTGATTCGTGATGATGCCGCACCCGGTTCTGGCCACGACCTCCATGCGCCCGAACTCGCGCTCGGAGATGGAGCCGTCGGGATGGTTGAAGTTCGAGACCGAGCACGCCGCGTACTTGATCGAGTTGGGCGCCGTGAGCGACCCGATGCGACGGGGCGCGAACAGATTCGAGTAGCGGTCGACGCCGGTGAGGTTCGGGGCGATGGAGCGGACACCGCGCACGTCGGCGAGACGATCCTCCCAGGCTGCGTTCGTGTTGCGCTCGGACATGAGGATCACTCCCTAGATGGTTGTGGATTAGAGAGTTGGCAACG
The DNA here is from genome assembly GCA_964486455.1 of uncultured bacterium. Lineage (GTDB taxonomy): Bacteria > Eisenbacteria > RBG-16-71-46 > CAZAMP01 > CAZAMP01 > CAZAMP01. The sequence continues at coordinate 78,408 of CAZAMP010000012.1, forward strand.
TGAAGCTAGAGGAGGGCGCCGCTCGCGTCAAGAGAGTGGACGCTCCGCGTGCCGGCCCACCCCAGGGCCCCGCGAAGCGTCGATTCACAGATTACTCTCTATAACTCATTAATAGACAGTTAATTAGGATGGCAGTCGCGACGGTCCCGTGTTATACAACGGCGTCATTGGTTTGGGGCGGCTCCGTCCAGCAGCGGTTCATCTCAGATGGCAACCTGGTCACGTGCAACAGGTCTTCAACGCAGCCCGACGAGTCGATCATGGTCGTCAACGTCGGGAGGATTCGCATCCGGCAGGCATCGGAAGCGTTCGGCGTGCCCGGAGTTGAAATTCGGTACGGCAACATGGGTTTCAGCAACGCCGCGGTTCCACGAATGTCAATGCATCGGACGGGGCCCGTCCTGAATAGACACCATTGGCTTGCTCAACTCACTTTCTGCGCCTATACTGCCCCGCCTTGAGACCCGGTCTTGAGAGGAGGGTGTCTAGGCGGTGCTGAAAATCCCGACGATCTCCGAGATTCCCAAGGGCATCATTTACGTGACGCTCATTTTGGTGGTCGCGGCTATCCTACCTGTGCTCTTCATCGTGCGGGCGCGCACCGTGCCGTCCGCCAAACCGGCCGTACACCTCATTCCTGACATGGACGCGCAGCCGCGCTTCGATGCGCAAGAGGCGAACGCGCTCTTCGCGGACGGCAGGTCCATGCGGCCGATCCTCGCCGGAACGATCGCCCGCGGTGAACTGCACTCGGACGACGCGCTCTACCGAGGCAAGGTCGGGGAAGATTGGGTGACGGAGTTTCCGTTTCCCGTCACGCGTGAGCTGATGATCAGGGGGCGGGAGCGCTACGATATATTGTGCGCGCCCTGTCACGGCCTCGCGGGCAAGGGCGACGGCATGGTGGCACGCAGGGCGGACGAGCTTCAGGAGGGCAGTTGGACCCCCCCGTCGAGCCTGCATGACGAACTGGTGCGGGGACGGCCGGTCGGACATATCTACAACACGATCAGCCAAGGGATCCGCAACATGCCGTCCTACGGAAGCCAGACCTCGGTCGAGGATCGCTGGGCGATCGTCGCTTACGTTCGTGCCCTTCAGCGGAGTCAGCACGCGTCCACCGCAGATCTGCCGGACGACCTGAGATCACGCTTCGAGTCGAACTAGGAGCGGAAACGTACCGTGAGTGACCAACGCAACGAGACGCATGGCGAACCGCTCGAGGAGCGGGGCGACCCAGACTACAAGGCTATCTTCGTCGTGGCCGCCATCGGAGTGATTTCGGTTGTGGCGATCGTCGTGGGGCTGCAGGCGTTCTACTATGCCGAAGAGCGGCGACACGAGGAAGCCAAGTACGTGCCGCCGGTCGCGCTCGAGAACTACCGCGCCGAGCAGGACGCATTGCTCACGAGCTACGGCTGGGTCAGTGAGGCGGACGGCGTCGTGCAGATTCCCATCGATCGGGCCATGGAGCTCATCGTCGAGGAAGAGGGCGGAAGCTGATCATCCACTGGTCAGCGCAATAGCCCGATCTTTCGTTTGACGCCGATGCCGGCGTGCGATCCCGCCCGCACGAAGTAGATGCCGGACGCCACCGACCGACCGCTCTCATCCCGTCCCGACCAGACCCAGCGGCCGCAGCAGAGAGCTGGTGAGAAATGCGGGCTAAAGTCGGATCCCGATACCGAGCTGGGCCGTGAAGAACTGAGCGAGATACTCGTCCTCGATCACGAGATGGTACGCTCCGGACCATTCCGTGGTCAGCCCCCACGGCGATACGTTTTGCCAGCCGAGACCGAACGTGAAACCGTACTCGAAACCCCCGGGATCGAGATCGTAGTAGCCGTTTCCCACCTGGAGGAACGGCCGCTTGGATCGCCGGCTCAGATAGTATCGACCGTCCCAGGTGATCTGCCAGACGCGAAGCCCGGACTCGTCCCCGGTGCCGCAGTAGTCTCGGCCACCGAAACGATGATAGCCACCCGTCCAAACGCTTGAGAGATACGGACTGACGAAGGTTTCGAGACCGAGGTTGAAACTGGGTCCGTGATCGGTTCGGCAGGTGAGCTCACCACGTGGGATGTTGATACCGCCGGAAAATGTGAGCGCGTAGGACTGCGAATCCCATCCTGATTGTGCTTCGGTGTCGCCCGGAGCGATCGTCGAGACGAAAAAGAGGCCAAGCGCTCCTGCGATCGAGCGCATGATCGTCCGGCGCCACATCTCAGTACTCTCGGCTCCAGCTCACCTCGGCGCCTGAGTCCATCGAGGGGCTGACGTGCGTCTCGAGCTTGAAGCTCCGCGTGAGCCAGTACTCGAGATTGATGCCCAAGTCACGACCGCGCTCGAGCTCGTGCTCGTATTTCACGAGTGCCCGACGGCTCAGGTACTTGCCGATGACGAGGAACGATCCGCCGGACTCTCCTTCTTCCTGCCGGAAGCGGACGAGATCGACGCCAAGCTGACGTGACAGCGCTTCCTGGAGCTTCGCGACGGCGAATCCCCGCGCGAGGTCGAGCGCGCGGGTTTCGACCAGTCCCATTTGCGCCTGATCGAGCTCGTCGAGCGTCTTCCCGAAGAGCAGGTACGACATGATGTCACCCTCTTCCATTTCCGGCTCGGACGTGAGGTTCAGCTCCGGCTTCTGTGCGGTGCCAGTGAGCAGGACGCGCACCGTCACGTCTTGAATCTTCGCGGAGAGCGCGAGATCGAGCGTGGGGTTGAGCTCATCCTGTCCGTAGAAGATGACGGTTCCCTTCTCGACATCGAAGATGCGCCCAAGCGTTTCGAGCTGTCCGCGCACGGGCCGGAGCTCCCCGACCGCGATCGGGATGCCGTCTTCGAGTTTCATCGCCAGTTCTCCCGCGAGCTCGACCTCGAGTCCGCGACCGACGATCCAGAACCCGCCCGGGATCCGCACGGTGAGCGCCAACTCCGCGTCCGGGGGAAGCCGATCAATCGGTCTGCCGGTTGCGTCCGGGAGGCTCGGCGACCTCGGGTGATCGTCGCCGCCGTGCGTGAAAGCGACGGGATGAAACGCGAGGCGAAAGGCCTGCTCCTCCCACAGCATGGCAACACCATCGGCAGGGAGAAGGTTGCGTGGAGTTTCCGGGACCCGGACCATGGCGTTCTCTACCTCAACTACACCCGTGAGCTTCGGTCGCTTCCCCGTGCCGGCGAGGATGGCCTCGCCCCCCGCGAGTGCTCGTGAGCGGTCCGGGAGCTGCACGGTGACGTCTTCGCCGGCGATGCGGCCCGCGAGATCCGGATCCTCGAACGGTCCCTTGGCCGAAAGCTCAAAGGAGAGCGCGCCCGACGCCCTGAGAGAAGGGGGGAGAAGCGCGTTGAACTCTTCGAGCCGGAGCTGTTCGGCCTCCGTCCGTACGTCGATATCCCCGCCGGTGTCCGGCGTGAACGCGGGCGGGGTCAACGAGATCCGCCCGGGGATTCGTGCGTGTCCAGTCATCGCGCTCGCTTCTCCGCGGAGCAGAATGAGGTCGCCTGTGACACCGTTCGCGGGGTCAACCGTGCCCGAGAGCTCGAGGCGATAGCGGGAAAGCTCGGGCACCTCCGGGAATTCGATCGCGGCATCCGCTTCGATCGCGGGGTCCGAGGGCGTGCCCGTCACGGCGAGACGGCCCGTGAGGAGTGGTTCACGCTCCTGGCCACGACCGTCCAGATACCCGTGGAACTCTCCGTCGACCGGCGGCTGTCCCGGCAACGGAAAGTCCTCGCACTCGGCCACGACCTCAATCGGTCCGCTCCCGAGCGAACCCGCTGCGGGAAAACGCGTGAAGATGACGGGGGCCCGCGCGTCTACACGCGCCATGGCCTGTTCATCCTCCATCGTGACCGTTCCGCGAACGTCTCCTGGATGACCGGATACTTCGAATGAGACGGCGACATCCTCGCGATTGCCGAGCGTCAGACCCGCGACACGGGCCGTGACGGCAACGCTGTCGTCCGTGAGCGCCGAGACGGTCAATTCCATCGAAGACGGCCAGAGTCCGGGGGGTGCCGGTACCCACTCGGGTCGCGGTGGAACCGTGATGCGCGTCTCTACCGAAAAATCGCCCCCTGTAGGCGCGCTTGCCCCCCGAGCCGTGATGGTGCCGAGGTCACCGCTCATGGTGAGATCATCCACCATGAAGCGTTTTCGATCGGGATCCAATCGGATCGTGAACGGGTGTCGGCTAACGAGATCACGATCGACGAACCGCACCCCCAGCGTATCGGTCCGGATCACGATGCCGGATCGTTCGTCGGCGGCCGTTCCCGCGAGATCCAGCACGTGCCGTAGCGCGAGGTCGGGTCCCTCCAGATCGAGGACGATCTGTCCGTCGGAAATCCCCACACCGCGGTTCGTGGCGCCTGTCGACCTGTAGGAGGCCCGGATGCGGTCGAGGGTGAGGCCGGAAAGATCCATGGTGCCCTGGGTTCGGATTTCGGCCATCGTCGGACGCCCGGCCTCGATCGCGAGCGATCCCACCACGGCGGGGACATGAAGCCGCGCCAGGTTCACCTCCGCCGCGAGAGAGACATTCGCGTCGGGTCGGCGAGGAGTTCCGCCGAGCGTGGCTCTCACCACCGCGGAGAGACTGTCCTCCGGTGACAGACCGGACACGACGCGGCGCGCGAGAGCGGCGTCGTCGAGCGTCAGCACCGCCGAGCCCGCGAGTGAGCTCGAGTCCACTTCGGCATGCGCGGCGATCGTGACGCCTTCTCCCGCGAACGAGAGGCTATCGGCCCTAAGCGACCATGCACCATCACGCAGCGATCCCGTGAATGCTGCAAACGCGGTATCGATCCATGCCGCCTCGATGAAATCGAGATCGAGCCTCATCGTCGATTCCTTCGCTCCGGTCGACGCATTCGCGTGAAACTCACCGCGGAGGTCGCCGAGATCCTCGACGAGCACTCGATCCGGAAAGAGAGGCGCCAGGGTTCTGGGTCCGGGCGCATTGAATGAGCCGGCGACCTCGATCGACCGCCCGTCGTCGATCGGCGTCACCGTCGCGTCGATCGTGAGCTTCGGTGTCTCCGCGGCACGCCAGCGCGCGTGAAGCGGATGGGAGATGGCGGCGTCGTGAGCCAGCGGCGGCGCCAACACGCTTGGCGGAGCCGGCCAGCGCGCCGCGATTCTCGCGCTACCGCCGGTGTCGTTGTCGTAGGTCGCATCGATCTCCATGCGACCAAGATCGCCGACGACTCTGAGATCGGCGATTCGAATGGACCCGCCATCGAGATCGACCTGGAGCGTCGATCCCGACGGTCGACCCAGTCGGGGTGGAACGGCGAACGGCCCGTCTCCGCTTCGCGCGAGAAGGTCCCGGATCGTAATCGGCGCCAATGTCAAGGCGACCGTGGAATCGGTGATCTCCGGGATACCCCGCTCGCCGACGTGAATGGGAAGCGAGAGCGATCCGCTGCTGTTGATCTCATAGCCACGCGCCGCGATGGTGGCATCGAACGCGATCTCGTGTAGTCCTCGCGTGTCCGACGCTGCGGTAACGGACACGGTGTCGACCGCGAATCGCTCGTCGCGAAGCGAGGCGTCCAGCGACACGTGAAGGTCGGGGGAGTTGACGGGACCTTCGAAACGTCCGGCCAGGTCGAGAACGAGCGAGTCCGGGATGTCGAGGTCCACGGGCGCGAACGGCAGCCGCTCCAACCAGCGCATGCCGCGGAGCCGCAGCGCGAGGTGAGACGCGTGGTTTCCGTCCGTCAGACGCAAAGCCCCACTCAGGTCGAGGCCGTCCATCCGCACCCACAGGCTGTCGGCCGCGACTCCGCGGCGATCGAGCGCAATCAACGCCCCACCGCCATCAATCCAGTCGTTGGGCGCAACGTTGACCGTCATGTCGACGGCGACATCGGGAGAGAGCGCGGCGGTGCCGGCCGCCGAGATGACGATCCCTTCCATGTCCATGAGAGGGTCGAGCTTCGGAGCCAGAGCCGGATCGCGGGCGAGATCCGCGGGGCCCGGCGGTTTGAGGAGTGCTTCGAAGTCCACGGAGGCGAGCTTGTCGTCATCGATCGTGAGCGACCCGGAGACGCTGAGCCCGAGTCCGACGGGCGGCGGCTCCGTGTCCGGTTCAGTCACCCGAAGCGTGAACTGCCTGGAGCCATCGGTCGTTGCACTGAACGAAAACGGCCAATGCGGTCCGATGTGTCCGCCTCCTCTGCCGGCCACCAGTCCTTCCGCGAAATCGACGCGGATCGCCGCGTCGTCGAGCGTCATGTCTCTCGCGGTTTCCCGGGCACGCAGCCGGGTGAAATCCAATGACGGGGCGGAGCCATGCATGAGATTCAATCGACCGACGACGTTCAGATCTGTGATCGCGCTCAGCGGTGTGAGCCGAACCTGTCGCCCGGTCACCGCGATCGCGTGGATGGCGACGGAGGGGAGCTTCGCGATCGACCCTTCACGGATGAGCGGCGACTGCGGGGCCTGGTCGCGGGCCTCGCGCACCTTCCGTGCGTCGATCGCGTATCTCGCCTGCATGGCTGGGATGTCGATCGCTAGCCCGGCGACCACGAGAGAGTCCAGCTCGAGGTCCCGTTTCAGACGAGGTGGTCGAATCTCGACGCCAACGCGATCGACCATGAGCAGCGTATCGACGCCTTCCGTCCACGTCACGCCCACGAGCTCGAGGGCGTTCCAGCGCGTCCAATCGTGCCCTGCGACGGTCAGGTTTCCCGGCACCGCATCCTGGATTCGAACGATGACCTCGCCGAGGACTCGTGTGCGCACGTCCCGCCGGCTGAAGAGGGCGGCGATGGCGAGCACGAGGATGAGCATGCCGCCGATGATCACGGCGAGAACGCGGAGCCATCGTCGGCGCCGTCGTGGGGGTGAGCCTCCCGCTCTCGTCGCGCTGTCCCTGGTCGTGCCCACGCCGTTGCTCTCCATTAGAACGGGTGCCCAATAGATATGTGAAAGACGACACGCGGCTGCGTGTCGGAGCGGTCGGTGAGACGGATGCCGAGGTCGGTTCGCACGGGCCCGATGACGGTGAGCATGATGAGCCCGGGCCCGACCGCGACCTCGAGCTCGTCCGGCTTGATCTCGCGCCGGGCCCAAACCTGCCCCGCGTCGACGAAGAGCGCTCCCTTGAGTCGTCCCATGAGCGGAAAACGAATCTCGGCCGCACCCTCGAGAAGTGTTTCGCCACCCAGGGCACGTTCCGCTTCATCGAGGGGCCCCAGCTGGCGTCGCTTGAACCCTCGCATCGAGCTTGATCCACCCGCGAAGAACCGCTTGTGAGGGATCAGGCTCTCCGCGCCGTGCGCGGGGGCGGCGAGGCCCGTCCGCAGGCGCGTGGCGAGGACGAGGTCGTTGCCGATCGGTCTGTGAAAGGCCACGCCGACATCTGTTCGTATGAAGTGTGTTGCCGACCCTATCGAGGGTGGCGTCCACTCGACCGCCAGTCGTGTTCGAACACCGTGCCGTGGAAAGAGGCGGTCTTTGGTCGTGTCGCGTGTCCATGCGAGCTTCGCGATCGTGAGCGCCCCCACGATTTCATCGAGCGTTCGGGTGAGCTCCTCGGCCTTGAGACGAATGTCGACGTATGACGAGGATAGCGAGAGTCGAAGTGAGGACGAACCGGCGAGAGCACGCAGGATACCCACTTCGATCTCACCGCTACGAACGTCGTAGGCGTCCTCGTTCTCGCGGCGCCCGCGCAGGCTCAGGTCACCTCGAATATGTGGGCTCAAAAGAGCGGGCTGCCAGAGCGATGCCGACGCCGTTTGGAGAAAGATCGAATAGCCCGCCCGCGCGGCAAATCCTCGACCGCGCGCGAGGAGATTGCGATGCTCCCACGAGCTGTGCGCGCGAAAGCGCTCGTCCGACCAGTACCCGACGCCGGCGAAGAGCGTACGGTGTGACCGTTCGGCCAGACGGCAAACGAGGATGAGCCCGTCCGGTCCACTGGGTTCCGTCTCCAATCGGATCTGCCTGAAGAGCCCGACCCGGCGCAGCCGGCCCGCCGCGGCATCCGGAACATCAGGTGTGTATCGCACGCCGATCGGCAGCGCGACGAGTCGCTCGACAAGAGGTACGAGGTCATTGCCGATGCCTTCGACTCGGATCCCGGCAAAGGTGTAGACGGGACCGGGGACGACCCGATAGCGGATGTCGACGATATGCTGCCCGCTGCGCCGGACGTCCACCGCGACGGCGGCGTCCGCATGACCACTCCGTTTGAGGAGGTCGACGAGCCGATCGGATGCCGCATTGACCTCCTCATCCACAAAAGTGCCATCGGGCGGTATGCCGATAGCTGTCCGACACGCCGAGCGCAGATGCTCCGGAGCGCCATCGACGGTGATGTCGCGGATCAGAATGGGTGGCCCGAGGTCGACGTCAAACGTGATCGACACCGAGCGGTTTCGCGAGTCGGCTTCGAACCGTGGGGAAGCCGTAGCGAACGGATAGCCGTGACGGGCCACGTGGAGCTGTACCCGGTCGAGGTCGGCCTCGAGAATCGTGGGGGAGAAGTCCGGGCGCTTGACTCGAAAGAGTGATCGACTGCCGGCTAGTGCGAGGCCCTTCAGAAGCTCATCCGCGGTATCGGAATCGACACCGATGATATGAAGATCCGAAACTCGCCAACCCTTGTAGGCCGTGCCGCTGCCCATCGGATCCGCATGAGAGCTGGACAAATAGCACGACGCGGCCAGCGCGCAGGCGAGCATGGCCAGAGTTCTCTTGCTGGGAATCGGCATTCTATTCATCAGTGTACCAATGGATTAGCGGTCCGACCCCGCCGACACCGTTCATGGGCCGAGAATCGTCGGCCGACGGCGGAAGAACCGGATCGATCAGGTAAACGAATCCCCCTCCGCCAGCGACCTGTACGAAAAGCGCAGCACCGTTCCATCGTAGACCGGTGCCTGGCCGGATACTATATTCGGTCGGTCTCTGAACTGGAACAAGGAGGATCAACGTGAAGTCATCGATCGTTCGAAGCGTGATTGCGTCACTGCTCATGGTCGCGCTAGTGCCCATCCCGTCGATTGCCGAGGAGACCATCTCCGTCTCGGAGCTGAAGAGCGCGGGGGAGGGCTTTGTCGACCGGGATGTGTCAGTCGAGGGTTTCTTCTCGTCCGTAACCGTACCGATGCTCGTGAGCGACATGGAGCTTTTGCTGAAGAATATGCCCCTGCGGGAATCGGACTACGTCGTCCTGCAGGGCGACGTCCCACCGAGTGAATGGCATGGCGCAAAGATCAGCGTGCCGGGAACCGCAATCGTGACAAGCCACGTCCCTGTTCCGGAAGGGACCAAGGGCCCTGGCCCGATCGGCCAGATGCTCGGAATCCAGGTCAAGTCGTTCAAGCTGCTCGAGGAATCGAAGGTATCGGCGCCGGTACGACTCGAGGGTGCCGATTTCGAACGCATCAAGTCCGGTCTCAAGGGGCAGCGTAACGAGCCCGCTCTCGGCAACTCCTACGCGCTTCTCTACAGTGGTGGCCTCGATGAGTCGAACAACTATCCGCGCTACTTCCACGACCTCGCGTTCATGCACGAGGTGCTGACGGGTTTCGGCTACTCGCCGGAGAATATCGTCTTCGCGTACGCGGACGGCACTCAACCGGAGCATTTTCCCGAACCGCAATACGTGGACTACACGGGTGACGCTGACGGACTGACGGCGGCCTTCCAGGATCTCGCGGGTCGTATGAACTCGGAGTCACGTCTCTTCATCTTCACTACGAATCACGGCGGTGGGATCTCTCTGACGAGCCCCGAGGACTCCGACTACGGCAAGTGGGGGAGCCGCTACGATTCCAACGGCGATGAGGGGATCGAGCCCTTCTACGAGAGAAACTACGGCGTCGACATCGACGAGGACGGCGACACGTCCGACCGCTGCTCATTCGACGAGGTTCTCTGGCTTTGGGGCGGCGCCGCGTACGATGACGACTTCGCGTATTTGGTCAACTCGCTGCCCGACTGTCAGAACATCACCATTCTCATGGAGCAGTGCTTCAGCGGCGGCCTGATCCGCGACCTGCGTGGTTCGAACCGGATCATCATGTCGGCCGCCTCACAGGTCGAGCCGTCCTATTCCATGGACACCGGGCTCTTCAACGAGTTCAGCTACTACTTCACGTGCGCGATCGCGCGGTACGATCACGAGGGGAACTACGTCGGTGCCGACGCAAATGCGGATGGTCGGATCTCCGTTCTCGAAGCCTTCAACTACGCGGTCGAGAAGGACACGCGTCCCGAGACCCCATACTACGAGGACTCGAACGACGGCATCGGCCACCCGGGTCCCTTGCCGGCCGGCGGTGACGGTGATCTCGGCGCCTACACTTACCTTGATTAACGGTAGACGATAAGGAGTACGAGCCATGAGATTCAGAATGGCGTTCTCAAAGATGATTCCGGCGGCACTGGCGATCGCGCTGCTCATCTCGAGCGCGGGGCTGGCCGCCGGTGGGACGGACAACTACGCCGAGAATCCTGACGTGTCGGTAGGTCGGGCGGCGCTCGTGCAGGGACGCTACGCGGACGCGGCGCGCTACCTCGAAATGGGCTCGCGTCATTTCCCATCCAGCGCGCGCGTTTGGCGGGAGCTTGGCCTCGCGAGGCTTCTGGCGTACATGGACAGTCGAGAAGGTCTCGAACCTCCGGTCCGTTCGGTGGACATCGACCCGCAGCTCCGCGGCGGTCCCACGCCGGCCGGTGATCCGGCGGGTTTCCTCGCGGGCGCGCTCGACGCACTCGAGCATTCGGCGGGCCTCGATCCGACCTCCGCGGCAACCTTCACGCGCATCGCGGCGGTGCGGGCCGAGATGGGGGAGACCGACGGCGCCCGGGCGGTGTTGGAGCACGCGCTCACGTTGGATCCGAATTCATCGGATGCGCTGAACGACATCGGCGTTCTGGAGTTTCACGCGGGGGATCTAGCCTCTGCCGAGAAGCAGTTCGAAATGGCGATCAAGGCTTCGCCGGTGCCGAACCATCGTTTCGAGTTCAACCTCGCGTTTGTGCGCACGCAGCGGCAGCCCGGTGAGCGCGAACGGCTCATGCGTGACTACGTCGCCCGGACCGATCGCAGGAGCGGGTACGCTGAGTGGATCTGGAATCAAATCCTCAAGTCCGCGCCACCCATGAACATCGGAGAGTCGGGGGTGTCACCTCAAACCGGGCTGGCGGGCGTCGACCTGGGGATCCGGGTCGACTACGCGCTCTCCTACGTCGGCTGGACCGAGGACAGCGGCAGCACGACCGATGGCGCCTGGGACTGGTACAAGTTCGATCCGCAAGGGGTCACGCTCTTCGTGGATCAGAGCGGCATCAACCAGGGCGAGGTGTGGACGGTGCTTACCTTCGTGCCGAACAGTGACGCGACTCCTGAGGGGATCAGCCTCGGATCGGATGGTGACGCCGTCTACGCGGCCTACGGGAACCCGGAGCAGACGCGTAGCTGGAACGACGAGTGGCTGCTCGAGTATCCGAGCCAGGGCATCACGTTTCGGATGTTGGACGGCGCGGTGAAGGGCATCGAGGTATTTCAAGCGCGATGAACGTTCAACGTGGGTTTCTTGTCGTCGCTCTCCTGGCAGCGCTCACGCTGGCGCTGCCGGGATCGAGCGGAGCGGAACGCTACGCGGTACTCATCGGGATCGATGACTATCCGCCCGCGGGGCCGCACTCCGGACATCCGAAAGACCTCACGACGTGCGAGACGGACGTGGCGCTCATGAGCGACCTCCTGACGGGGCGTCACGGTTTCGCGGACGATCACGTGGTTGCGCTGACGAGCGCCGAAGCGACACGTTCCGCGATTATCGAGGCGATCGAGACACACCTGATCGCCCGCGCGAAGCCCGATGATGCCGTCGTGATCTACTACAGCGGCCACGGCACCGAGGTGCCGGACTTCAATGGTGATGAGGAAGACGGCTGGGACGAAGCGCTGGTGTGCGCCGAACCCGGCGCGGGGGCCGTCACCTCCCGTGAAGACATCGATCGGTGCTTTCTTTCAGACGACGTGATCGCGGCGCTTCTCCTGCGGATGCAAACCGAGAACGTCACGCTCATCTTCGACTCGTGCCATTCGGGCACCGCGCAGCGCGCACCGGAAGAGCTTCGAGGGCCGCAGATCAAGCAGGCGCAGGTCACGTTTCCGCCCATGATGCCGAGGGAGGCACGCCGAGCCTCACGTGAGGTGGCGGACAATCTATCGGAGACGGCACTCGACTCCCCGACGGACGTTCTCTTTCTCGCGTCGAGTCAGCCGTGGGAATTCTCGTCGACGGGGGGGGACTGGTTCACTTTCGAGGGGGACAGCGCGCAGGCCAGTCTCTTCACGACCTATCTCACCCGTGCCCTCGGAGAGGCCGATCCTTCGGCCGGCTGGGCGTCGCTACTTCCCGCGATTCAGCGTGATGTCGTGGCACGGAATCCGGGCCAGTGTCCCGTCAGCGAGGGGCCGGTCGGTCGGCGTCTGTTCGAAACGGAAATCGTGGATGAGACCGCCATGGCGTGGGTTCGCCCGTCGATCGGGATCGACAGCGTCGGCGAGGACGGCGTGGCCGTGCTGTGGACGGCGCAGTCTGTCGGGAAGGTGACCGGTGCGGACTACGACGTCTATGCTCCACCTCTACCCGGCGAGCCGGTCGTGAGTGGGGCGCCGGTGGGTCGCATCCAGGTTGTCGGCTACTCGTTTCCGATGACGTTCGCCAAAGTCGTCGAGGGAACGGTCGTTCAGGGGAGTCGTGCTGTAGCGGCCAGTGTGCAATTCGAAGCGCAGGCACATCGGATATTCGTGTCGAACGAAAACCCGACGCTTTCGCGTGATTTCGCCCGAGTCGTGGGGGCAGCTCCGGACGCGAGCCTTGCGTTTCCCGAGTCGAGCGCGGACTTCGTCCTGGTGCCTGAGGCGGACGCGGACAGCGTAAAGGTGAACATCATCGCAGGCGGAGGGGCCGTGAACAGCGCACCGTTCACGGGCGCTACGGTCGACGAGGTCTGGGCGAGCGTCTGGGCGCACATCCTTAAACGAACGACACAGGAGCGGCTGGTGCGGTTGTCGAACCCGAGCCCGCCGTTTCGTGTCACGTTGGGTTCCGATCGCGGGCTCCGTCCGTACTATCGCCCGGGCGAAACAATGCGGTTGACGGCGCTCGCCGGTGAGGAGTGTCATCTCCTGCTGTTGGCTGCGCGTGAGGATGGGAGCGTGAGGCTGCTGTCCATCGACGGCACGGACGGACCGGTTGTCTATCTCTCACCGGGAACGAGCGTGACCGCGAGCCTGGCGATGGAGTCGGATGGAAACACGATCGCCGTCAAGGCGATCGCCACGCGCGAGCCGATTGACGCGGCCGCATTGACGGAAGCCGGCGACTCCGTGGAAGCGCTGTTCGCGGCGCTATACGCTCAGGTGGGCCACCCGGAGAACGCGCGACTCCTCGGCACGGACGGTTGGAGTGACGCGACCGTGGTGGCCGTCTGCAGCGAGTTGGTTGACTGGCGCGGGTGGGCGTCCTATCGGTTCTTTCGACGCCTGTAGGCCGCCCCGCCCATCATCGCAAGGCCGAGCCCAGACAAGAGAATCGTCGCGGGCTCCGGTATGACCTCCTGCCATTGCGATCCGGGATTCCAGTCTCTGCTGAGCGCGGTCCAGGTCTGTCCATTCCAGAACAGCCCGCCGGATCGTTGCCGCTCGCCATGATCGTAGGTCACCCACCACATCTCGATGCC
>CAZAMP010000013.1:0-90583 GCA_964486455.1 uncultured bacterium
CCGCACTTTTCGACCGGCGAAAGGGGTGCCGCGGTTTTCAGCCGGCGTTTACACATTACCGCATTTTTCGAAGAAATCCTTGATTCGGCGAGCGACAGCAATGAGGTCTATGCGTGCGCGATGCACTGGAAAGTGGATCGATCAGGCTGACGATTCAGAACACGGGGCGCGGAACGGCGTGGCATCTCGTGCCTGAAGTCTCGGTCACTGGTCGGGGCGCGAAGCGGCACATCACTCTGGGTGAGCTACCGGACGCGATACGCAAGCTCGCCCCGCGCAAGTCGACGACGCTGGGGCTGCCCATATCCGCCGATGGAGACCTTCCGCGCGGCAAGGTGTCGGTCGTGTTCAAGATTTCGGAGGGTAACGGGTTCGATCCCCCGCCTTTGCGTCTGACATTCAAGACCCAGGAATTTCTAGAGCCTGAGCTAGTGGTCAAGGCCTCGGGAATCGACGACCGTCCGGGCGAGTTCCGACAGGGAGACGGCGACTACATCATCGAGAACATGGAAAGGGTGGAGGTTGCGGTCGTCATCGAGAACCGAGGGCCCGGCCGGGCGAAGGCGACGCGCGCCGTCATCACCTCGGCGGATCCGAACGTCACGTATTTCGGTGATGAGAACTTCCGTCTCGGAGATTTGAGAACCGGGGAGACCAAGGCCTTTTCGTTCGCGATCATGGTAAACAACCGATACGGCGGCGGGAGCACGTTGCCGATCTTCATCGAGATCGACGAGCACTTCCAGCGTTACGGCCTCTCGAGGCAGAATCTGGGACTCGAGTTTCGCCGGGCTGCCCGCAGCATCCAGGAAATCGACGTCCCGGGTGTCTGGCGCGAAGACGGGCCGCGCCGCGATGTCGACCCCGTCGCGGTCGATGTCGACATCGACATACCCCGGGGACGAAACCAGAATCCGGATGCGGTCGCCGTCGTGATCGGGAATCGCAACTATCAAAACGTACCGGATGTCGACTATGCGGGGCGCGATGCGATCGTATGCAACAACTATTTCGTGAGAACCTTCGGGATCAGCTCGCACAACGTTATCACCAGAACGGACGCAACGATCGGAGATCTGAGAAGTATCTTTGGAACACCGGATGCACCGGACGGACAGCTCGCCAACTACGTCACCCGCGGCGCATCGGACGTCTACGTGTACTACTCAGGCCACGGCGCCAGCAGCGCCGAAGGCCACGGACGAAGCGGCTCGTCGTATCTCGTCCCCGTCGATTGGCGCCAAGAATACGCGCAGACCTACGGCTACCCCCTCGATCTTCTCTACACAAACCTGGGGAAACTCGGCGCGCGGAGCGTCACGGTCTTTGTGGACGCCTGCTTCAGCGGGCGGTACGACGGTGGTGATCTCCAAAGCGGCATCAGCCCGGTCAGCGTGGAGCACATCGACCCCTTTGCCTCGATACCGGGTGGGGCCGTGTTCGCCAGTGCCCAGGGCGACGAGGTAAGCTGCTGGTATGATGAGAAGGTGCATGGCCTCTTCACGTATTTCCTACTGAGAGGTTTTCGTGGAGAAGCCGACCGGAACAGGGATCGCCGGGTAACGATCGGTGAGCTTGACGACTTCCTCTCCGAAAAGATTCCTTATCACGCCCGTCGCCTGAAGAACAAAGACCAGCACCCGTACATCCGGGGTGATCCCAAGAGGGTCTTGCTCCGGCTGCGGTAAGGTCGGGCCGCAGATCGCCTGCGGCCCGACTCGAACGTGGCTAGTTGTCGCGGTCCTCGTAGGCGCGCTTCTCTTGCAGCGCGTGCTCCAGCTCCTTGAACGTCTCCGACTCCCTGAAGCCGACGTACATCTCCTCGTCCTTCGAGATTTGACCCACCAACTCCTCGTTGAATTGATGCTTGGGAACCTCCATCATGAGACAGGCGCGCCAGATATTCTCCTCCTTGCCGGAATGTTGCTTGGCGACGCGTGAGCCGCGCAACGACTGCTCGGTCACTTGCCTCGTGGCCTGAGCGAACAGACCGTGAAGATTGTGGTCGTCTTCCAGCCGGATCTCCTCATTGAAGCGCTTCGTCAGGCCCTGCACGTAGACTTCAATCTGATTGGAGAGTTCGTGCCGTCCCGCCGCCGTCGCATTGTCGATCGCGGTCTGAAGATCTCTCGACGTTGCGGTCCTTGTCGTGATCCAGTATTCTGGGTCGTCTGGCGTCTCATAGAACCAGTCCGGGCACGGTGCATCCTTGGGAATCGGATTGGGCGGGCCGCCGCACCCGAACACGAATAGAAACGACGTGAGCAGCGTGAGCGCCCACAGAACATTGCGGTTCATCATGTCAAACCTCCCGCCAGGTTGAAAGCAGCAGAAAACAAGGAACTCCCCGTGAACTCGCACGGGGCTGTGGTCCAATCGTCCCCTCCTTCCTCCATATACACGGTCCATCACTCAGCTGGCACGATTTCGTAGCTAACCCACTCCTGCGCCCGGTCTCCCACAGGAATGTCCACGAGCCACCGTCCTAGCGCAACATAGGCCGCGTGGTATCCCGGAATGACATATGGATCCGTCGTGGCCCCGGCCTCACCTGCAACGAATGGATACTCCCGCTTCGTCGCGACGATACAAATCACTTCCCGATCGCGTTCCCTCCCATCCAAAAGGCCGACACGATACCGGATGCCCTTCCGCTTGTCTTCCGGGGACGGGAAGTCGACCGGCTCCTGCCCCCGATGTAGCCGAGAAGGTGTTCTGGCGTTTGGATAGAGAACGCTCACTGTGTCGTTCGACCAGATGCAGAAAACCGTGAAGTAGCAATCCTGGGTCGGCGTCACCGTAATTCGCATGGCGTCGCCATCGCTATAGATGTGGTTCTCATGGTCGAGCCGTACGTCTATGTTGAACGTGGGATCCGGTTCCCCGTAAGCGCGTCGAACCTTCACCCTGAGCGAGCACGAATACACCGGCGTCGCGCCTTCCAGGTGTGTGGAATAGACTGGATCCTCCGTGTCTACGATCTGCCCGTGAAAGTCTAGCTGAACGAGTTGATGGAAGCTCTGCCGCCACTCATCGCTGTCCAACTCCACA
Source organism: uncultured bacterium (assembly GCA_964486455.1). Taxonomy (GTDB): domain Bacteria; phylum Eisenbacteria; class RBG-16-71-46; order CAZAMP01; family CAZAMP01; genus CAZAMP01. Next base: position 3,052 of record CAZAMP010000013.1, read on the forward strand.
ACTTCTCTCACGATGAGGCCGTGCACTTCCACCGGAAGTGTCTCCTCGAGCGCGCGCTTGAGCGCCCTTTCATACGCGACCCGCCTCCCTTCCTCCAGCCCGATCATCTCTCCCGAAGCCACGCCGGCGACGGGTACCCAGACCTCTTCTCCGGGCTCGAGGTCATGTCGGGCCTGTGCGAGGACGGAAACGGCGAGGCTCAGTACAAATAGAAGGGGAATCCGCGCTCCTCGTCGTCCTACCATTTTCCCCGGCTCCCTTCGGAACACTCCGCCAGTACGTAGCACATGTTCGTCCCATGGTCGTGATAGCGGGCCAGGACCCTGAAGCTGAGCATCTCGACCTCGGATTCCAGGTTCAAGACGGCCATGTGCGCGTCTCGATCTTCGTGACTCATTCCCTGAACGCGACTCACGATTTGAAACGCCAACTCCCGGCGCGCTGCTTTCTCGGCACGCCTCCAGGCGTCGTGCAGTTGGCGGCCCGGTTCGGATACCCCGACTGCGGTCATTGCGCCGTCGCGCAAAGGTGGTCTGGTCGTCCAAGACGGGGGCTTTCGGGGCGACGCGCGAAGATTATCAGAGAACGGGATCTCTCTCGTCGACGCAAGAACGATCACCATGCTTCCCACCCATGCGGTGTCGAGCACCACGGCATGCTGACTGATGCGTGCCAAGCGGGACTCATCGGCGTTTTCCCGATAGACCGCGCCCTGGGGCTCAAGACCCGAAGACGTCTGAACGTATCCCCGCCTGGCCACGATATCCACGCGCTCACACCGCACCAGGGCCGCGATCGCGTCCTTGATGGCCGCCTCGGTCCCGCTGCGGCTTCTGGTGGAATAGCCCGCCGCCGCGCACTCCCGCGATGGAAGCTGTGGATCCAGAAACCAGGCCGGGTAGAGGTGGCCGGGGTCACTCAATGCCTGTCGATGCGTTCGTGCGCACCCCGCCACCGAAAATATGGTCAGGAGGAAGAGCGCGAGTCTTCGGCAAAACCGTGAACTCATTGATCACCCAACCTGCCTAGCTCGCCCCGCGCGATCGAGGACGCCTCGGAATCCGGAGCGGTCTCAATCACCAAACGGAGCATTCGGCGCGCTTCCTTTACCTCCCCGATGCGTAGGCGAAAGCGAGCATACTCCAGGTAGAGACCCGCCTGAAGGGCCTCGTGGTTCGGATACGCCTTCAGCGCACCAGCGGTGATTCTGTCGGCCGTGACCTGGTCCTGAAAGTGGAGAGCGATCCTCACCTGCCCCTGAGATGCGGGCCACACGTCGAGGTTTCCGCCGTGGATTCGACTTGCTTGCCCATAGGCGTCGAAGGCGGCATCGAGATGGCCCTCGCCTTCCATGCACTGCGCGACGCGAAGATCGACCGTCGGGCGCCACGCGGATTCGTCCGCCAACATCCGATGCAGCTTCTCGTAGAGCGGGCGTGCGGTTCCGTAATCCCCGTCCGCGTAGAGTCGTTCGGCCACCGAGAACTCCGGTGGAGGCACCGGTGCATTCTCCGCTGATAGATCCTCTCTAGCTTCCGTCGCGGCTTCTGAAAGAGGGGTGGGCGCGGACTCCAGAGTGTTGACCACGGGTTTCAGGAGCGCCGATCCGCTCTCGAACAGATCCGATGCCTTGCGCCACGTCAGCCACACGAGCGCGGCCACCAGCAGCCCGACCATCAGCACCGGGATGAGACCCGCCCGAGATCTGGCCCCCGGATCCGTCACCGTCACGCCGCGCCTCGATGCCGCTCCCTTCGTCATACGCTTGGCCGCGCGACCGACCTGAACGAGCCCGCGTCCCTGCTCGTCCGGGTCGTGGCCCCGGAGCGCGTCTGCCGATTCCGAAATCGCGGATATGACCCTTCGATTGGGCTTTCCCCCGCGCTTCTTCTTTCGCTGATAGCCCACGAGGGCCGCAGACGCGCCGGCGACGTGGGGGGTCGCCATGGACGTGCCCGACAGCACCGTGTACGCGCCCGCCGGACCGTAGCTCGGTAGGCTGGAGTCCTTGGATCGAGCGGCAACGATATTCACACCCGGCGCGACGATGGTCGGCTTTTGGCCCGTGAGATCGGGACGATCAGTCGGGCCCCGGCTGCTGAAATCGGCCAGTCTCTTCTCCCGGTCTATCGCCCCGATTGTTAGAGCGGAAGGAGCATCTCCGGGAGTCCCGATGGTGCCGGCGCCCGGCCCCTCATTGCCGGCCGCCACGACAACCACGGCACCTTCCTCAACGGCCTTCTCACAAGCCCGCGAGTCCAAACTCGTGCCGTCGGTGTAGGCGCCGGCACTTCCGAGGCTCAGGGAAATGACGTCAGCGCCCTGCTCAACCGCCCAGCTTATGCCCGCCACGACGCTGTAGGTCGTTCCGCACCCGGTGGAGTCGAGGACTTTTGCGCTCAAGATGTTCGCGAACGGTGCGACTCCCGCAAGGCTTCCCTCCGACGCAACGCCCGAGCCAGCCGCGGCTCCGGCGCAGTGAGTCCCGTGTCCACTGCCGTCTCGCGTGTGGCCCTCGCCCGAAAAGTCTCGGGCTCCGACGACACGATCCTTCAAATCCGGGTGATCGTCGTCAACGCCCGTATCGACGATGCAAAGTGCAACCCCCTCTCCACGTCGCGCGGGGAAGTCTCGGGGTAGATTCGTTGCGTCGAGGATCATGTCCACGCAGGAACCGAGATCCTCAGCGATGTCGACATCGGCGGGTTCCGGCAGGACGATCGGCCTTTCCGCGTCGTAGACGAAACGCACGCTCGGCAACCCGCCGAGTTGCTCAATGAGAGCTACTTCCGGCGGCACGCGCACATGCGCCATACCGAAGCGCCTCAGCTTGTCTGCCGGCGCGGAGTCTCCGGCGAACTCGTTCGGGCAAAGCTCGATGCCGTGCGCCTCCAGAGTCTCGACCAATGCGGCGATATCGCGTCCCGGCTCCGTCTCGAGCACGGCCGTGGTCCAGTTTGTCGATGCCACGATCGTCCCATATTGACTCAGTCCTTCGGCCAGGCTCAGCTCTCCCACACCGACCCGCTGAGTAATGCCTCCGACATCGTTGAGGAGTGCCTCGACCACTTCCCGCTCGATGATCTCTTGAGATCGCGTCTCTTCCTTCTCGACGACGATCTTCTCCGGCTCGATCTCGATGCGCGTTCGCGTGTGGGTCTCCAGCCGCGCCTGGAACTCGCGAGAGAGTCGGACCCCCTGAAGTCGCAGAGCGTCGAATCTCGCCCGGGCCTCTTCGGTATAGAAGGAGCGGTCGAGCTTGGTTGTTGCTTCCGGTAGGTCACTCATTGTCCTCGGCCTCATCCTCATCGGTGAACCCGGCTTTTGCCCTGAATTCGCGGGCGGACTCCACGAGGTCGACGCTCGGGAGTCGCGAGAGCTGCTCCACCTCCGTCGGTGTGAAGTCGCCCAGTGCGATCGGGCAGGGAAACGCGTCCGGCAGAACCTCCACATCGTCCAAGGCCCCAGACCGCCTGCGAAGCGCCCGTTCCCCAGGACATAGTTTTATCGAGCGTCCCAGGCGCCGAACTCCATCGACGAATCCGGGAACGTCGCCTAGCTGAAGAAGGAGGCCGGCGAATCGGCCATCCGGTCCCAACGAGTTAGGACGGATGCGCAGCTTCCGGTTCTCGGCTACCTCCCGCGCGTCGGGTGGCAGATGGAGTTCCAGCCGCCTGACGATGTCATCTCCCATTGGTTCGTTTCCCATCATGCTTCTCCCAAGTCGGCGTTGATGCCCAGTGCTCTCGCCCTCGCATGAGTGATTTCACAGAGATATCCAACGGGCTCTTCCGAGTCCCCGCTCTCCAACCGGGCCCATGCCGGACATTGGCTGCACAGGTACAGCAGGTCGCATGAGTCGCATGCCGTTTCGCGCTGTCGATGCCTCTCCAAAACGTCGGGCAGCAGTCGATTCCAGGCTTCGCGAAGAGAAACCTCAGCCAGATCAAAGCTCGGGGCCCTACAGAGTATGCACAAACAGAGTCGACCGGCCGAATCGACGAAGAACACGTTTCGGCCGGCCTGGCAGTTGTAGAGCAGGCTCGATCTGTGGACCGGGCCGGCCCGGTCCGCGTAGTCCCGCCACCTTTTCCGCCGGGTCGCGTCCCTGAGTTCGATCGCCACCAGGTCATCCGCGGGAATGCGCAGCTGACACGGGTCCTGCTCCCCTCGAAGGCCTGGATGCAGGGCACCTTCGTAGATCAGCGTGACGTCGAGATCCTCCGCCCACTCGATTGCACGATCCAGCTCATGTCGGTTGAGCGACATGACGACAAACTTCAATTTCACACGGATATCCCGCTCCAGGAGCATCTCCACGGCCTGCTTCAGCCGATCGAACGCCCTCGCATTCCCCGTGACGGCACCGTATGCGTGGCGCGACATCCCATAGACGGATAGCTCCACGAGCAAGGGCCTGTGCCTCGCCAGGCGTGTCACGGCCGCGCGATCGAATTCCAGCCCATTGGAGAGTAGCGTCAGGAGAAAGCCGCTCCCGTGGGCGTGCTCGTAGATCTCCCAGAAGTCCTCTCTCACGAGGGGCTCGCCACCGGTTAGGGATAGCCATAGACAGCCGGCCTCCCGGAACTCAAGCAGCAGCTCTTTGATGCGCGCAGCGGGCATTTCGCCATCTCGTCTCTGGCTCGCGTTGTAGCAATGCACACACCGCAGGTTACACCGCGGCGTCAGCTCGATACCTCCCTCGACCGGGTCGCGGTTGGTGATCGCCCGCTGCTTCCTCGAGTTGTAGAAGCTCGAATAGGCGACCTCCTTGGGGCGATCGCATGTCGGGGGCGGCGCGGCGGCGCCTCCACAGTCGACCAGCAGTCCAGCCGCCCACAGCTCATCGATGAAGCGCCGGGCACGAGCCACCCGGCCGGCCTCCCGACCGCTCGTGGGGCCGAGCTCAGCGTGCAACGGCTCGTACACCTGGGGCGAGCGAAAGTCGTTCCAGATCCGGGCCCCCGCTCCGTTCAGCACGTAGATCTCGCCCGCGCGAGATCCGTTCGCGGCCGCGGTTGGCACCAGAACGAAGTCGCCGCCGGACTCTCTGAGGGTGAAGCCGGGGTTCTGACCTAGACACACACGATTGTTAAGACCGCGTCCGTCTCTTGGATCGTCGGAGCTGGATTCGGCGCGGTCAGTCACGACGCGCCTCCGGGAACACCGGGACCGCCGCAGCAACTGCCGCCAACCTTGGGCCCCGGACCGGCATCGGGTTTCGACGGGGCCGAGTACGATCTCGGGCTCGGGTTTCCACAACAGCATCCACCGAAGCGAGGTGGGACACCGGATGGTTTCCTGCCCGCACCGCCTTCATCGTCCTCCAACGGGTCCAGCGGGATTCGGACCATCTCGGGTTCTTCCGAGAGACCGTAGAGCTGATTGGAGACGTAGCCCAGCCCCTCAAGCACTTTGTTTCCGCTGCCCCACCGCGCCTGCTGAAGCATCAGGGCCGTGAACATCATGAACACCGAGAGAAAAAGCAGTTCACCCACGAGCAACAGATGCGAGGCGTGGTGCTGGAGCAACCCCTGCACGCCCTGGACGATGCTCTCAAGCATGGCCGGCGTCACGTCGCTCTCAGCCGTGTCCAGAGCGATGTCCGGGTAGGAGAAGCCTACCGTCAGCAGGATGGCCCCTCCCAGGCAGACCAGCCCGATCAGCCAGGCGAGGAAGACGCCTACCGCGAAAAACCTCTGTTTCATCCTTCCTCCCATCTGGTAGCGAGGCCCCGCTGAGCCACGCTCACCTCCTCCACTCGTCATAGATTTTGATCCGCGAGGAGACTTTCTTCAGATAGTCCCGCGTTTCCGCGTATGGCAGGTTGGACACGAGTCTGGCGAGGAGTTCTTTGGGTGTCCAACCATTGGCTCGGTCGACGGCCTTTGGGACGTTTGTGGAACCGCACAGCCCACGGCTCACGTTGCCCGGTCCCGTGTTGTACGCGGCGATCACGCAGTACTTCCTCGCGGACGGATCCGCAATTCGCCCGAAGTACCGATCTCCGAGAATGTGGAGGTATGCGCACCCCAGTTCGATGTTGTTTTCGGGCGAATACAGGTAGTTCGGCGACACGAGTTTGTCTTTCCCGTAGACGTATCGATACGCGTCCCGCGCACCCGACTTCGGCACGAGTTGCATGAGTCCGTACGCCGGCGCCGGTGATCGAGCTTTCGGATTGTAGTAGGACTCGGTGTGTATGACGGCGAGCACCAGCCTGGGATCAAGCCGGTACTTTCGCGCATAGCGGCGAACCAGCTTCAGAAACCGCTCGGCGCGTACCCGCAGGTGATTCGGCACGAGCTTCAGAACGACCGTGGCTTTCGTTCGCTTCGCCCCGTCCTTGGACCGAATTGAGACCCGCTCGGATCGGGATGCCCGGACGGTCTCCTCCGCGAACGCTTTCGCGTTCTTCTCGTTGACGTCCTCGCCGTTCTTCAGGCGGAGCTGTCCTTCCAGCACGGGCTTCTCACCGAGCGGCTGGGGTCTCTGGTCCGCCACGTCGTAGTCAAGGCTCTTGCCGCGGTTTGTCACGAGCTTCGTGATCGCCGTTTCGAGCTCTCGATTGATCGCGCCGGGATCTTCCTGCGCCTGATCTTCCGGGACGAGAACCGAAATACTCACTTCTCCAGTCTCGAAATCAACCACCGAACGGCCATTGAGATCAGACTCATACTCGACCCACAGCGTTTTGGTCGATCCGACCCAATCTCCCCACCGATCCTCGATCTCACTCTTGAACTCCACGAACGCAACGCTGTCGGCCCTCAGGAACGCCTCGTACGCGTCCGTGACGCCCTGATCGAATGACGCTCGCCGTGCTCGCTCCTCTTCCTGCCAATCTTCGAATGATCCCTGTGCACGGACGCCACCATCCGCGAACGCAAGCCCGATGGCGCCGGCCATCACGACAAGGACGCCTCTTCGTGCCATCCCGGTTAACATGGATTCCTCCTGATTGCCGGCTATCGGTAACGTATCAATGTCTTCTCCCGATTACCCACGATGATAGGTCTCTGGGCACGCCCTTCGAGGCTATCCGCCACCGTCACCACGCGGTCAGAGACATATCCGTCAAGCTCACCCAGGGTGAGACGGTGATCTCTGTTTCGATCAGCAGCCCCTTGCAGCCCTTTCAGAAAATAGTAGGTGAAGAGTCCGTGGCGCTTCGGGCCGTACCACGAGCTGATCTGTCTGCCACTCGAGCTTGTCATGCGAAGCGATCCGGGTCCCATGGTCGCCCCGAGCCGCTGTTCGACGGTCACCGGACTCCCCCGCTTCAACAACATGCCCTTCTCTCCTCCACCGGAGAAGCACGCATCGATCACGACGCTGACGGATTTTGCATGGAGGGAGTTCAGCTTCTCGTACAGGAGATCCAGCGGATACCCGTTGCTCGCTATGCTCCGCATGTTGCAGTCGACGGGCAGTAGGTAGGCGTCCCAGATCTCGTCGTCGTTCTCATCCTTCCGCTCGTCGTCACGCTCATCCTTCCGCGAGACGGGAGCACCATGACCACTGTAGTAGACGAAGACCTCCGACTCGCCCGGCTTGACCATCGAGCCGAGCCAACCGGAACCGGACTCCGTCACGGACCCGAACAGGGTATTGAGATTGCCCAGCGTGACGTCCGTCTCCAGGCGAATCTGATCGTATCCCATGAGATCTTCGAGATAGGCGGCCACCGCGGCCGCATCGCGACGCGCGTACTCGACCGAATAGATGTCCCGATCGTCATAGTCACGATTTCCAATGACGACGGCCACGCGGTGGCCCCGGTCGACCTTGCCTGTCGGGATTCTCACGTCCACGTCCGACCGATTGCGGAAGTCGATGAACTCCTGAACCGCCGCAACGACCTCGTACGTGATCCACACGCTCTTGTGCGACCAGCCGTCGTGCTCGTCCTGGACCGACAGCTTGATTTCATTTTCACCGGGCCGGAGGCCTGTCACGCTGAACGGAACGATGACGAGGCGTTTGGAGGTCGTCCTCGCCAGCAGAGGCTTCACGTAGTCCCCGTGGCGAAGCTCGGCGCGAACGTTCTTCACACCCGAGGGGTGACTGGCAGACACCACCAACCCACTCAAGCTGCTTTCGTATACCGTGCCGCTCTCGGGAATCCCCTCGATCGCGATCTCAGCGTCCCTGGATCCGGGCGATGGTCCTCCGCCCGGGCCGGCGCCCGAGTGAACGCCGGGCGTCGGCGTCGCGGGCAGCGGAAGCGGAACCCGCTCGAGGACTTCCGGCCCCTCAGGTTCGTGCAGCTCGACGACCTGCATCGTATCGACCGAAGCGAAATCCGCCTGGGTGACCGAGAAACTCAGCCGCATGTCTCCATCGCGTAGATCCCGGGGAAGCCCGAAGTCGAACCGTTCTCTCTTCGAGGACCCTCCGGCAACCACTCGGCCGATGAAGACCTCCTGGCGTCGCAGCACCGTGAGCGGGGATAGATCGAACGAGAGCATGACTTGCTCGGCATCCAGATCGCCTTCATTTTGAACTTCGATATGGGACACGCGGACGTGTTCTCCTTTTCGAACGATGGCGTCATCACCTCCCGTCACGCTCCATCCGAGCTTGAGAACCGGGCGACGAATCTCCACCGGCATCACGCTTCCCGTGCGGGCGCCGGCATAGTCAGATTGAGAGATCTCCGCAACGAGTGAGATGTCACCCTCCTGATAGGATCTCGGGAGATCGATCTCACACTTCATAATGGTTCCCACGTCCCCGGGCGCAACGTTTCCGACGAAGAGCTCGTTCGGTGTGATCGTCGCCTCGGGGGTGTCACTGAGCACCCGGATCGATACGTCTTCCGCTGCGAGCCGACCGGCGTTGCGTGGCGTGATCGTGAACGGCGTCCGCCCGCCGTTTCGTGCCGCCCCGGCGAAATCGAATTCGCACACCATCGCCGGAGCTACCAGATCCAGCGGCGGCGTGTAGCGTTCCTCGTGGAACGCGACGCCCGGACGACGGTCGGACACGGAAAACGTGCACGGGACCGTGCTCCCGGCAAAGTCACGAGGAATGTGGAAGACGAGATCCCCTTCGACCGTCACCCCGGTGGCGATCTCGCCCAGGGCCGCCTCCCTCTGGCGAACCCGCACACCATCGGCCGCGACATCGAAAGAGAGCTTCACGCCGGTCGCCGGCCCTTCGCCCACATTCTTGACGAACACCCGCAGCTCGATCGTCTCGCCGTTCTGGATTTGCCCGTCGTCGTTCCCCTGCGCCCGCCCCCCTCCGTCATTGAGGACGACCTGGGCGATCTCGAACGCAGGCTTGTGAAGTCGAAAGACCTGATACTGATAGACCTTCGGCTCGGCGTCGTATCCCCTCTTCTCGTCCAGCGTGAAGGTGAACTGAGCGGCACCGTCGTTCACATCGGGATCGACCCTTACCGGCACACGCTGAGACATCTGTTCTCCCGGTGGAATGTGGCCGATCGATAGCCGAGGGGAGAACGTGATCCCGGTGGTGTTGACAGCGATACCCAGCTGCGTGGCGTATCCGGTACCCGGACCGGCGTTTCGAATGACGACATCGAAGTAGCCCTCGGTCTCCGCGCCGTCGAGTGCATTGTTCGGGATGAACGCGTTCTCATCGTTGAACGTCGCCTCCAGCTCGAACGCACACGCAAGATCTCTGATCTCCACGATCGCCTCGACGGTGCCGAAGTTGATTCCCCAACTCCGGCGATTTTCTTCCGCGAACACGAGCAACTCGGCCGCGGGATCGAACGACACGGCGACGATCCGGGAGGCCTTCACCTGCGGGAAGCCGGCTACGATGTTTCCGGCGACGATGTCATACGCGTTTACCCGATAGTCGCTTCCGGCGGTGACGAGGTGTCGGCCGTCGTAGGAGAGATCGATGCCGTTGACGGATTTGCCCTCGTGGAACTCGTGACTCTCTCGCCGCCCTCCGTCGGCGGCGTCGCAGACAAGAACCTTCCCATCGCGACCGGACGAATAGAACGATCGTCCGTCCCGAGTGAAGGCGAGCCCCGTGACCCTCCCTTTGTGGAGCTTCTTCTTCCAGACGGCATCCCAGTCCTCACAATCCCATTGAACCACCTGACCGTCGGCGGCACCGGACAGCAGTAGACCGCCATCGCCCCGATAGGCCAGCGTCCCGATCCCTTTGGACCCCACCCGTGCAACGTGCTTCCGCTTCCGTAACGGAAGCTCATAGATCGCGATCTCACCGTTCGAGAGACCGACCGCCATCTCCCGGCCGTCGTGCCGTAGCGCGACGGAGAACACCTTGGCGCCTTCCTCCGCCTCGATGCGGGCGGATCGTCCAGTTCTCACGTCCCAGCTTCTGACGGTACCGTCCCAACTCCCCGAATAGAGTGTGTCGGTGCCGGGAAGCGACGCGAGGCAGGTCACGTTGTCCTGATGTCCTTTCAAGAGCCGACCGGTACCACGTCCGAGCGCGATGATGTGGACGTTACTGCCGTCTGTGCACGCCACCGTCGACCCATCGATCGTGCGGACTGCGAGCGGCCGGTCTCTCGTTTCGAAGGGCCATCGCTCGAGGGGCGCCGTTCCTTGCGCCCCCGGATTCGGCACCTGCTCCGGCGCGTGAGCCGGCTTGCTTGCGGCACGATTCAGAACGATGGTCTTGTCGAACTTGACCTTCCCTGTCGCCGCACGCGTGCAGCCCTTTCGACCGGCCGATCCACACGCATCTTCCCAGAGGACGGACTCGTTCTTCCTAAGCTGAAACCCGAACGTCCACCCACCCCTTCGATTGGTGAGCCTGAAGCGAATCCTGTTTTCGCCCGTGTGCAGCAGGTTCGTGATCTCTTTCCACTTGGAATCGTCCCGGTAACCGACATTGGCCACCTTGTCACCGTTGACAAAGCACTCGCCGAGATCGTCGACGTTGTGGACGCGCACATATATCCGGTCCTTTTCCGACAGCGCGAAGGTTTCGCCCCACGATTCGGCCGGGAACGCAACCAGACCGGCCACACAGACGGCGAGAAGAACGCCCGCGCCATGGTGCTTCGGCGCATTCATATCGATATCCCTCACGCGAAGAACCCCCGTAGTTCCTGCAGATCTAGAGACCTTCGACCCAGAACGAGAGGCCAATCTCGATCCGTCTCCCACCCATTCGCTGGAAATCGAATTCCAGCCAGTCCTCATTCACGCGGTAGCCCCCTTTCTCTTCGGTGGGCTCCTTCGTGTCGGTCAAGCCCCTGAACTTGTGGTACCTCGTGTATCCGATCCCGCCGAACAAGCTTGTCGTACGGCCGATGAAGAGATGTCCTCGGGCGGACACGGAGTAGTCGCCGTACCACATCCCGACCCAGTTCTCCGCTCGACCCGAGTCCCTTTCGATCTTGTCGTCGTAGTCTCCGGGAGGCCGCCGCCAGCTCAGCGAGCTTCCGATCCCGATCCCACCACCGCCACCCAGCTCCAGAAGGATTCTCTCGGGCACGAGCTCCAGAATGAGGCCCAGATCGACGTGCAGAATCTCCCAGACCTTGACGGCTGAGAAATCGAGCAGCCCCGTCGACAGGCTCCAGGCGAAAAGCTGCCCGACCCCACCGCTCGTCTCGGTCTTGTCCACCATGCTGAAGACGAAGTGGTAGCTTCGTCCTTCGGTGAAACGCTTGGGCTCATCCATGGAATCCAGAAAAAGCGGATTCGAGGTTTCGATCTTTACCGGGAACGTCGCGTAAACAAGCTGCAGGTTTCCCTTGAGCCAGGCCCGCTCCCGAACGACATCGCCTTCCTGGAACTTTCCCTCGCCCCAGACGACGCGCGCCTCACACTCCTTCTCCCGCACGGTCTCGACGCTGAGGATGGCCAATCGCTCTTCGTCTTCGGAGAGAACGACCAGGCGACGCCCCGGTGTAAGTCCCACGTTTTTCCCCATGTCGATGACTACTCGCTCCCCTTCGACGAGAAGCACTCGGGACATCATGGGATACGCGGTGCGTATCTTGGAAAGGATGTCCGCGAAACTCTCTGTGATCAGGAATCTGAACCAGACGTCCCTCTTATTCGCGTTGTGACTCTCCGAAACCTCGAATCGCAGATCTCGGAAACTCCCAGTCAATATGCACGTGTGCTCAAACGGGTTCTCTTTGCTCTTTCTTCCCCTAACCGTGTAAGAGCAGTGCAGGCGCAGAACGTGGTCGCCCTTCGACTCCGAGACCTCGTACCAGGCCGTCAGCGTGTCCGTCACGACTTCCCGAACGGCATCGATGTGATTCCCCGTCACCTGCAGGTGAACGATCTCCCGCTCGGCCCTGTCCGGAGTCAATTGAGCATGGGCCATCGGGCCGCCTGCAGCCGCCGCGATCATCACCATCAAGAAGGCCCGGAGTGTCTTTCTCACGCGTGACTCTCCTTTCGACCGCGCGTGCATGAGATGCCGCGCGGTTCACCACCAAACGCCCGTGCCGATGCCCAGCGTGGGGCCACCGAGACTCTTGAAATCCAGAGACGTCTGCAGCTGACCGCCGCTCGAGTTCCAGTAGTTTCTGTATCCTGCTTCGAGCACGATGCTGAACGTGTGACGAAGGAAGTAGTGGAGCCTGCCGGAAATCCCGGTGGATCCGAACGAGTATCCCGAAGCGTTGCCACCGCTTTCGGTGACGAGCCCGAGCACACCCCCGAGACCGAACACGATCTCCGCCTTCGCCTTTTCCGGAACCAGGTCTTTCACGATGAGGAATTCGAGGTTCAAGGCTTCCCAGCCCGCCACACCCCCGAGATCCACGTACCCCGTCGACGCGCTGAAATCCAGGCAATCCGGGAAATTCGGATACACGCCCTGCAGATCGGGGTCGATAGCGATACGTATGCTCATACCAGACGAGTAGTTATTTTCGACGATCCGCTCCTCCGGTCCGGTCCACTGATCACCGATGAACTCCCCGTTCGCCATTCGATCGACATCAACCGGAAATCGGCTGAAGAGAATTCGCACACTCTTGGTGAGCGGAATGCTCTCCCGAACGAGATCTCCCTCTTGAAACCGATCCCGGCCCCAGATCACCTTTGTGACAGATTCTCTCGGTCGCACTTCCTCGACGCGAAGGAGGGCCATTCGTTCACCGCTTTCCGAGAGGACGACCAGCCGTCGGCCCCTCTGGAGTCCCACGGACTCACCCATGTCCACGATGGCGTCGCCACCTTCGAGATAGGTCACGCGGGAGGAGAACGGATACTCGCGTCTGACCTTTCGCATGACCTGGCGAAACGTCTTTGCCACCACAGCGGGAATCGGTGCCTGGTTGGTGCTCTCGGTGCTCGTCTGATACCCGTTGACCTCGATGTCCCGGAACGTGCCCACCAGCGAGCATGCATGGTGCCAGGGTTTGCTGCAGTTCTTGCATCTGGTGACTCTGTACCCGGACGCCAACGTCATGGAGAAGTCGCCCCCCTCGGGCGAGACATCGTATGACTGAGCCAAAACCTCGGTCACGATATCATACACGGCCTGTGCATGTTGGCCGGTGACGACCAGATGGACCTTCTGGCGTGTGGCCCGCTCCACCTCGGTCTGCGCGAGGGCGGCGCCCACGCCGGTCACCAGTGTGATCACCACGGCCGCATGGGCCACAAGCCGGAAGGGACGAACAAGACGTGTCATGGCATATCACCTCTCATTCAGGTGATGAATCTCGAAACGCAACGCTAAAAGACTGGTTGTGCCCTCAGCGTGCGCGTCCAGAGCCGCAATAGCGGTTTCGATTGGCGACTGCCTGATGAAGCGGGTCGGAAGCGTGGAGTCGGAAGCCCTGTGGACGATGATCCGCGTCACGCTGCCGCGCGCTGCGATGGAGAGTGCCGGGGTCCACCCAGCCACCTCACACTTGAAATGCACCCCGCACATATCGCAACTCTCGCTTTGGTGAGTCTGCGATCTACCCAGTAGCATTCGACGTCGACGGTGATTCTAAATGACGTTCATATCGCCCGCAAGTTCTTCTCATAGAACAGGAAACAGCGCTTCGACGGATGGGGAGCGAGATGCACCGGCGACCGTTCAATCGGCCATCAAAGGAGCCACGAAGTCCGCGAAAACGCGCCAGGCCAGGAGAACGAGTAGCAGCAGGATAACAATTTTCCAAATGCGCGATAATGACCACCCGATGACGCGGCCGAAAACGTAGACCACCACCGCGACACCTAGGACACTGGCGAAAACCGGAAGGGTCCCTTGGATCCACTGGAGCGCGCAGAAAATCGCGAGAAACCCCAACGACACGAAGAACTGGATCAGCGCGCCCACGGGGGTTTTCGCCGCCCCCCTGGGCTCGCTGCGAAGGATACCCAGCCCGAAAGGCAGCACGATCAGTCCGACCGTCACGAGATCTTGCGGAATGTTGCCGCCGGTGTAGGCACTCCAGAGTTCCTTTGCGAACACCATTATCAGAAGAAGATCAAAGGGAACTCGTGTCATCTCGACGTTTCCTCACACCCCCCCGCGGCACGTCCGAACTTCTCGCGCGACGCCTGGAGAACCTGATCCGCCCGGTCCGCATCGAACGGCAGGTCGCTCCGCACCGTATGAAAGCTGAACGGTTGCACCAATCGCCCGTGAAGGCTGGTCTTCATGTACGCCCACCAGTTGGGCAATCTCCCCAGATCAAACCGGGTCAGGACCGGAAAGAACTCGCGCTCCATCATCTCCGCATCCGCGATACCCAACCGAAAACAGATGAGTGTCCCGACGTTCCCAAAGATGGACTGAACGATTCGTTCCTGCTTGATCTGCGACAGAAACTGATTGGCGAGAACCAGACTCAGGCCGAACTTCCGTGCCTCGGAGAGAAGCGTTACGAAGCTCTGAGTAGCGAGACTTTGAAACTCGTCCACATACAAGTGGAAGATCCGGCGATCGCTTTCCGGGATCTCAACGCGCCCCATGGCCGCCGCCATCAGCTTCGCCATCAGCACCATGCCGAGGAACCGCGCGCTCTCCTCGGTAAGCTCCCCCTTCGCCAGGTTCACGAGAAGGATCTTGCCCTCATCCATGATCTTTCGCAGGTCGACGGTCGAGCGCTCCTGCGCAAAGATGCCCCTCAGCCTGGGATCGAAAATAAACCCGTGAAACTTGCTCGCGAAGTACGACCCGACGGCCAGGGAATCGGTGCTCGCCGCAGAGTAGTTCGTCTTCGGGAGAACCTGCTCGACCCAAAGCCTGAGCTGCGGGTCCATCGATCCTAGCGCTTTCCATCGCTTCCAGTAGCCTTCCACCTCGAAAATTGAGTAGAAGTCGAGCAACGTTCCGGGACATTCCGGATCGGACATGGCGAGCAAGAGGTTCATTCGCATGTGCTGGAAGAACATGGGGCCAGCGTACGCTTCCGCCGCGTGACCGTACTCATCCTCGAGAAGACGTCTCACGATCCCCGTGAGCTCTTGCGCGATGAAATGCCGCTGTTCCGCCGAGTCGCACTCAAGCAGATTGAGCCCAACCGGATGTTCCGTGTCCGTTGGATCCAGAAGCACCACATCGTCTACACGGTGCTCCGGGATCTTCCCCAGAAGTTCGCAATAGAGATCACCGTGCGGGTCGATCACACACAGGCCTTCCCCGGCTTCGATGTCCTCCAGCATCATCGTCTTGAGAAGCGTGGTCTTTCCGGTTCCCGTCTGCCCTACGATGTAGGTGTGGCGTCGGCGGTCCTCGTGATCCAGGTAGATCGGCTGGCGGAAATCGCCCGTCTCGCAGACGCCCACCTGCGTGCCCGTCTCCGGAAGGTCTTTCGACGGCAGCTCTCGCCGCCAGGTTCGGGCTTCGAGACCGAGGGGAACGTCGAGTATCGCCGGCGGGAAGCGAAACGCCGCGAGCGCTTCGACCGAATCGAACAGATGATGGAGCCGCCCGGAATTCTCGGGCACGAACTCCAGATCCGGTAGAAAGATATCGATCTCCTCGAATGCCTTCAGCTGCTCGCGCCGTGAGCACTCGAGCACTTCATATCCGCCCGCGAGGAAGTGGTGCCCGAGCTTGGCCGACCCTCCCGGCATTCCCCCGGCCGGTTCCGTAGTCAAACCGCCGATCGTGTCAATCAGCTGTGCGGAGATTTCGGAAGGAGAAACCATCTGTATCAGCATCTGCCCCGCGTTGTCCTTCAGCCCAAAGAGAAGCCTGGATTGATACTCCTCGTATTGCCGCGCCCGATGCTGCAGCGTCGGTCTCAGCGACGAAAGGTCGCCCCGTAGAGAACCCAATCCCACCTGAGCCGCGCGTTCGCAGGACGCTATCTGTTCCTCCAAAAAGGCTTCCTCCATCGACGAGATGGAGGTCGGTCGGAGGCGACAGCTGACCGCAACCGGTTCCGGTTCCCTCAGGAGCATCTTGAAGAGCGTCGAGAAGTCACCGCCCGTCGGAAGAAAGGGATAGACGTGCAGGATCGTCCCCGAACCCCGCCGCTCGGAAGGCGCTGGCGACGGCGGCGGTGTAAACCCCAGCGGCCGAGTGGCCCGCTCGCCGCTCTGCAACGTGTCGAGCCTTGCCAGTTCCGCCCGTCGCATGATCTGAACCGAATGTCGCCCGTCGAACGAGTGAAGGAAGTTCTCGATCTCACGCGCGGCCATCATGCGGAACTCATACTCCTCGAACAGGGCATCCAGAAGTCCCAACAGATGATGAGCGTGAGCTTCGGCTTCAGCGGCGCCCGCGTCATCCAGTCGGCAGAGCAATGCGATGTCGATGCGCCCACGCGTGTAGCGTTCGGTATCGGGAAACGAGATCAACCTGAGATCGTATGTCAGCCGTTCGTCCTTGAGATTGGTGAGGCCGTTGAGAAGCTCCGCATGCCGGCGTCTCGAAGCCGCGTGGTATCGCGGGAGGTCGTCCTCCTTGAGGCCAAGCGCCCCCAACGTGAGCGCCCGCTCGACTCGACAGGCGACGTAGTGCCGCCTTCGCCTTGCGGTGAGAACAACCCGGTGTTTGCGGCGAGTAGGACACATGGTAACTCTCCTCCGCGAGACACCCGGCCTTCGACGCACTACGACGTCGATTAGTCATCTACGGAAATCTGAACGCCGATCCTACCCCAGTCCGCAGGGAGCGGCTCACCAGTGAATTCCCCGTGGAGGCGCTCCGCGCACAGGCGAAGCACGCTGAACTCTCCTCCGGTGCCGACGAGGGCCACGCGAAGCTCCCCGAATCGATGGACCGCATCCGACCGTTCTCGGGCGCGGATACGGTAGCGCGGAGGATCGGACTCCTCCGATGCGAGCTTACGCGTGAGGTCGAGCTCCGGCTCGAGCCATGGCAGGCGCTCATCCAGGATCGTGAGCGCGATGAAACGTCTCACGTCAATAACTCGGGTCTCTTCGACGCCCGGGCCGTGCTCGGCGTCATGACGAGGTCGCTCGAGAGGAAACTCCGTGATCGGGTGGATCGATGGTGCAACTCCCGGGGATACTTCGATGTGATCCAGAATTCGACCGGCTTCATTCTCTGGATGATGTCCGGCATCCTCCAGGTCCGCTTTGATCGACTCGAGCGACTCGGCGAGAATCTCATCGGGGGAGAGCCCTAGATTCAACAGAAACGCCTCCAGAAGCGCCTCCCCTTCTCCTTCCCGACCGCGCTCGGCGTCGCCTCTGTCAGGACCGGGAACCCCGAATTCTGGAGTGAACTTAGGCATGTTACTTGTTCCTCAATCTACCCTCGCGGGCCTCGGCACACTCGCCGCTACGTCTCCCGGCTCAACCTCAAGTCGCTCAATCGCCGCCGCAGACGCTTCTTGGCACTTCGAAGCTCTGCGACCGAAACGCCCAGTCGGCTCGCCGCTACGTCTTCAGACAAGATGTCGCCGTCTCGCAGAAGCACCAGGTAGCGAACCGCGAGCGAATCTCCGCGCACTCTGCTCATGAGCGTGCTCTGAATCCTCTCGACGTACAATCTCGACAACAGCAGGCCGTCTGAGGTCCCGTTGCTGAGTTCGGGCGTTCCGTTGCGTTCGCTCTCGCTCATCCGCTCGACGCTGGCCAACTGCCTCCGCCTGGCAATCTCAAGGATGTGGCTTACCCGGCTGCGTATGATCCCGCAGAGCAACCCGAAGACCCGGACGCGGTCGCGAGGCCACGTCCTTACCCCCGTCCAGACCGCGAGAATCGCATCCTGCACGAGGTCCTCCAACTCCGGCGCCCCCGAAACCTCCTGTCGCAGCCACGAGTAACGGTGAGCGAAGTATAGGAGCCGAATGGTGAGTTCCTCCCAGTCTTCACGGGAGAGGGCGGATCGCGTCTCGGCGTCAATAGGTATCACGGCTCCGATGGCCCTTTATTAGTAATGCCCACGCAGTCACACCTCGTGCCATCAATTCGACAGAAATCAGCCAAGTGATTTGTTTCCCGACTGATAGATCCCAAATCGTACCTCCCGGTGGCGGCGCGTTCAAGTCCACACTCCCACACACGAGACGCTCCCCCGGCCGGAACTCTATGCCCCCTTTTCATGGCACGAAGCGGCCCCTCACCGGCAAACCATATCGGGCGCGGACATCTCGCCACAGCAGCCGTGACAGGCGCCACGGACTAGAGGTTCGAGCTTCTGCAGGACGCAGGCGATCGAACCCCGGTGATCTGAACAGGAGGACGTCATGATCTCCAGAGTATCGATGATGGTGGTCGGGGTGGCCCTTTGCACCCTCATGCTGAGCGGCTGCGGCGACGAAGCGGTCTCACCCAGTTCGCCAATTGACGGCGAAGCGAATCCCTCATCCGAGTCGATCGAGCATCAGCTCGACCTGCCCGATGGGTCCAGCCCTGAATCACACCTTCCTGACCATTGGCGGCAGGCGGTGTACCGAGAAATCTGCTACGCGATTTCAAGGCAACGTTATCATCACGGCGACTGGGGCGCGTCGAACCGCATCATCAACGGCTGGTTCGCCGGGGATTGGAGCTACCGGGGGCTCGGGCGAGGGATTGGTGGACAGTGCAAGTCGTTCGCCAGAGAGATCGTCAGACGAGCTACCGGGAACCGCTATGATCTCCCGACCGGCTACAACTACGCGCAGGGCAACATCGCCTGGTGCAAGCCCGGCGATGTCATTCAGCGCTCCAACAGCTACGGCACCCCCCACACCGCGATCGTGTTCAAGATCCTCGAGCGTGACAGCCAGGGGAGGGCGACGAAAATCGACGTCATAGACTCCAACTTCATTCGGAGCCGCACTATCGGTCGCCATGTCCTTCCGCGAGGCAGCTACCGCCTGCATCAGTTCAAGGTCTGGTAGGCCGATGCGTCTCATGGGGCGCCTCCGGGCGCCCCATGAGGCCATTCACCGATCAACCCGTCACCCTGAACACTTCATCACCCACCCGGGCATGCTCGATCACGCGGATACCGATCGATTGCCCCTTCTCCGCCTCTTGGACCTCTGCGTGCTCAATCTGCATCCGCTCGACCGTTTGAGTGAAGTCGGACGTGTGCCCCTTGATGTGAATTGTGTCGCCCACGCTCAGCTCGCCTTCCGTCAGCTCGATCGCGGCCACCTTGATCTTGCCGAAGTAGTGGCTTACGTGGCCGATCTTGACCTCGTCCGCCATGTCGCGAACCTCCTTTGGCTCTAAGGACGTACGGAGCGCGGCCGCCCGTCGCTTCCGCGGCCGTCGGTCCCGTTCCCGAACACTCCCGCTATCGCGGTTCCACATGATGGGCATGTGCCATCGTCGATCCGGCTCTCCGACACGCTGTGCCACCCGCGCCGGACGAGCCCCTCGCCGCAGCCCGGACACCACGTGGTCTGGCCGTCCGGATCGACGACGTTCCCGACATAGACGTACTTGAGCCCCGCCCGGATGGCGATCTCCCGCGCCCGGCGCAGAGTCGACGTTGGCGTGCGCGGTCGGTCCGTCATTCGAAAGTCGGGATGAAAGGCCGTGTAGTGAAGCGGCACGTCATCGCCGAGATTCTCGAGAACCCAGGCGCACGCGTCGCGAATCTCATCGTCGTCGTCGTTCAGGCCCGGAATGAGAAGCGTGGTGATTTCGATCCACACGTCGGTGTCACGGCGGAGCCAGACAAGCGTGTCGAGGACCGGCTGGAGATGGGCGAGCGTCAGCTTGTGGTAGAAGGTCTCGCTGAACGCTTTGAGATCCACGTTCGCGCCGTCGATGAACTCGAAAATCTCGCCGCGCGCTTCCGGGGTGACGTAGCCGGCCGTCACCATCACGTTCTTGAGCCCCGCCTCACGCGCCGCCTTCGCGGTGTCGATCACGTACTCCCCGAAGATGATCGGATCGTTGTATGTGTATGCGATGGAATGGCATCGTTCGCGAACGGCCGTACGGACGATCTCATCCGGCATGAGCGAATAGCTGCCGAGATCGTTGAGCCGCGCCTTGGAGGTGTCCCAGTTCTGGCAGAACTTGCAGCCGAGATTGCACCCGGCCGTCCCGAAGGAAAGGATCGAGCTCCCGGGCAGGAAGTGGTTGAGCGGCTTCTTCTCGATGGGATCGACGGCGAGGCTCGTCGGTCGCCCGTATCCGAGCGCGACGAGTTTCCCGCCTTCGTTCTTCCGGATGAAGCAGAAGCCGGCCTTCCCGTCAGGAAGCCGACAATACCTGGGACAGAGCGTGCAGAGGACCCGTCCGTCGCGATCGACGCGCCACCAACGGGCGGCATGATGGTCGGTGGATCTGCGGGCGGGTGTAGGCATGCTCAGAGCCTACACCCCGTGAGCGAGGTGGGCTACATCGCATTCAGGCCTGGCGTGGGCTACATAGCTTCTTCGCCGCTCTCCCGCTCCGCGTACTGCTCGGGCTCACGCGACGCGTCGGGCAATGGACGCTCTGCTGGGATCGGCGTGGAGCTCAGCGCCAGCGAAAGGTGACCGGAGAGCGTCTCGACGGCCTCTGCCATCGCGCCACGGAAGCTCGCGGTGAGCGGAAGCTCGGTATTCCCGTCCGCGCGGGTCAGGCCATGTCCCGAGACCGTGCCTCGACCGAGGAGACTTCCGTCACGCTCCAGGATCTCGAAGCTGATTGCCACCCGGAACGAGAGATTGCGCTCGCATCCGTCGCACGACGTCTGCCCCTGTGTATGTCCCTTGAGGTAGGTCGCGTTGCACACGATCAGGACGTCCGGTGCCGGCGGCGCCGCCTTCTCCGCCGGCCAGATCTCGGAAGCGGCCGCCCCCGTGGCCTTTGCCTGGTCTAGGATGGGCTCCTGAACGACGACCACGTCGGCGAAAACCCGCTTCGCGCTGCGCACGAGCGCGCTGCGGAGATAGTCCCCCATGGCCACCGAGGCCGAATCGCCGTCCGGCGTCAGAACCGAGGCGGTCGCGGAGACGATCTCGGGACCGAGATAGAGCCCGGCGATGTATGGATGTGTGGTTTGAACGTCCGGCTTACTGACGGTGGCATTGTGGCTCGGAGAGATCATGGACGCGCATCCGGCCAAGGCACCGATCAAGAGCAGGAGTAGGGTGTCGGTCCCACGCATGACATGCTCCAGGTTGAAGGTGTTGGAATCTTAGATCGGTAGGGCCGGGACCAACCTTGAGGCACGGCAGGCTCAGGGCCGCCGCGGGGACGAAGAACGGCCCGGCGGTCGTCTGACCACCGGGCCGGTACTGCCGCGATTGAGCCGGCCCGGGCGGACCGGCTCTCAGCTCACTACTTCCAGTTGAAGCCGGCTGTGACCTGCGTGACCGGGCTGTTGGACAGGCCGCTCGCGATCCAGCCCCAGTTGTAGAGGAAGTTGTTGTTGAACGTCGCGTCGATGTTGAAGTTGCCGAAGTGCAACCCAAAACCGTAGTTGACGTTCAGGTTCGAGGCCGTCGTCGTGTTCGTCAGGACGCCCTCGGCCGTGCTGGTGTCGTTGCTGGTTGTCTGCTGGCCCTTGTTCGCGCCCAGTCGGAAGTCGAACCACTCCCACACGCCAGCCTCGAAACCGACCATGAAATACGGGAAGTCGGTGAAGCTGTTCTCGAGCGTGGCCTTGGTCGTCGTCGTGGCGTCACCCGTGAGCGACCGGTAGCCGAAGCCCGTGAGGATCGTGGCGTTCTTGGCGACGTTATACCGACTGCCCAGCATGACGTCGATGTAGGTTTGCGTGTTCTCCTGGGTCGTCGTGGTCGTGCCGTCACTCGCCGTCACGTCCGTCGAGATCGCCTGGTAGTGCGCGGCCGGGACGAACGTCATCTTGTTCGTCCACTCCCACGTCCCACGCAGGTCGACACCGTACCACGAGGTTTTGTACTCCTCGGTGTCGTCCTTCGTGACCTCGGTGTTGTCGTCCGTGTGGTTGTGGAAATTGAAGGCCGCGTCGACGCGCTCGAACGGACCGGCGGCCCAGTGGCTACCGACGCGGAGATCCATGGAGCTGTACGTGTGCTCTTCCTGAACATCACCGGCCAGCTCCTGCTTCTCGGAGTTGCTGGCGAAGTTGAAGAGCGCGCCAAACCCGCCGCTCCCATACGCGTAGCCCCAGTGAACGCCCGCGAAGTTGCCGGGTGTCTGGAAATCCGCCGCCTGGTTGTTCTGGATACCGGACAGCGACAGACCCCACGTGCCCGCGCTCTCGGTGGCCCAGGACGCATAGACGGAGTTCCGGAAGGCGCCGGTCGGGTTTCCGAGATCGACAGCGATCAGGTCCGTCCACTCCAGGATCGTCGACGGATACATGAAGACGTTCGACTCGTCCCAGACCAGGTCGTGGCTCCCGCCCAGCGTTCCCACGCGGGTGGACGTGCGGTTCACGCCCATCGGGTAGCCGTTGTACTGCCATTCCTCGTTTGCGATGACGGTGGTGAGCGGCATCACCACCACCAGCAGCGTAAGAATCAACCCTCGTCTCATTGAGGACCTCCCTTTCGTTTCCAACCGAAGTGCCTCCTGCCCCGCTTCGCGCCGTCCGCCGGAGGGCGCTGGCCACGAAAACGGGACGTTTGCGGATGAGTGCCGTCATCCGTGCTCTGGTGCAAAAACTGCCCAGAGCTTCGTGCCTCCAGACGCGTGTATTTCGACGAACCAGGCCTGTATGTCAAGAGAAAATGCGCCTCGAGACGACTTTCTTCAGAAAATTCTTGAAGGTGTCAGCCTCTTTTGAAGCCATCGGTCGGTCCATATCGATATGGCCGAAAGTGCCGAAAACCGACTTCAATCGGTGATTCGGAAGTGATGACCTACGCAACTCCTTGTCATCAAGTCGGATCCATCACGAACGACTGTCATGACACGTATTATCTTCTTACTATGTAGTATGAGTGATATAATCAATAGCGAACCCAGTCGGACCTCGTTTGCGAGCTACTCGAAAAGCGTCAAAACGGTCCCGATACCCGACCGGGTCGGAGGGTCCTGCCGACAAAAGCGGGACTCTCCTTCATTTTTCCCGGTCTCATCGAACTACGCCGCCCAGTCGCGGTCACGTCCTCTGTCCGTCAGTCCCAGGCCCAGAACGAGCTTCCGCATGGCCGCGCAGAACAGCCGAACATCCGCGTCGTTCTGAAAGGCCTTTGCCAGGTCGATTTCGAGAGGTTCTATCCCCTGTGCGAGGCGTGTGCTCAGAACCAAATTCGTGCACAGGTCTCTGGCGAGCGCATCCATGGCCTGATCCGACAGCACGCGTCGAAGCAAGGGAACATCGATGGCGAGCACGGCATCCGAGCTGATCCTCATGAACTCGGCGACGATCGGCTCCGGGGCATCTCCCTCGCGAAAGAACCCCACCTGAAAAGAAAGCGCGTCATCCGAGATGATCCACCCGGCGGGAAGAAGTCGGCTCTGCTCCCGGCCGAGCGCCAGGAGCCGTTCCACGCGTCCGACGTCTTCGGGTCGGGAGTTGCCCGCGAGCGACTCGAAGAAGCGCGCCTCGGCGTCATGTCGGCCCGTCACCGACATCCGGAATCCGGATCCGACCTCGTCCTCATCGTACGTATCCGGCCCCTCCGCTACTTCGCCTTCGGGCCCGACCTCCGGAAGGACGACCTCAATGCCTTGAGGCCACTTCATCCGCGGAATCATGGCCTGCCATTCCCCGTGCTCGAAGACGGCGACCTCAACCGGGTAGAACTCGATGGAGCCCTCCGTCGATCGCTCGATGAAGCTGAGGAAGCTCTCGAACTCCGAGCTCATGCGGTCAACGGCAAGCACCAACCGGAAGCGCCCGGCCGAGAGGTTCTGCGCCAAGCGGAGCCTGAACTCGCGCGAATCGAAGTTCTCGCGTTCCGATTCCGACAGGGACTCCTCGATGAGCTCGGCGAGTGGGCGCCGATGAAGCAACTGGACGCGGTGCTCGAATTCCTTGAACGGGATCTCACGTCGCAGACGGACCGCAAGCTCCAGCAGCCGCGCGACGCACACCTGCCGGATCTCGGCCGTCTCCGCCAGCCGGCAGAGACCGAGCGTGATCTCGCCCCGTGAGTCCACGCCCACAACGTCGATCACGCGCGACCCGGGTAGTTCAAACGACTCCACCGACACGGACGCGCCGGGGATCAGCTCGCGCAGCTGACCCACGGGGAGAACGACCGGCGGCGCATTAGACGAACAGTCGGGGGGGCGCTCTTCGACCAACGCCCAGGACCCATCCTTACCGTGCCTGACCGCCATGAACATAGGCGGCACTCCTCCTAGATTGCCCGACACTGCGTACTTTTCACTCATCGTCTTATCGGGAGCCTTCTGTAGGAACTGTAGGGATCGCTTTGCAGCCGAATACCCCACTGCTAGACTCGCCGCGGTCGTGACGAGGAGGAGCCGGATGACAACCGAGGAATTCAGCACGCTGCGCGTGGAGACGAGCGACCGCGTGAGCCGAGTCACGCTGTCCCGCCCGGACGTTCACAACGCCTTCAACGAGACCGTGATCGCCGAGCTCACACGCGCTTTCGCCGCCCTGGCGGACGTGGACTCGACACGCGTGATCATCCTGACCGGCGAGGGAAAGTCGTTCTGCGCGGGCGCCGATCTGAACTGGATGAAGAGGATGGCCGGCTACGGGCGCGACGAGAACCTGGCGGACGCCCGGGCGCTTGCCCGCATGCTGTCCACGATCAACGACTGCCCGAAGCCCGTTATCGGCCGGATCAACGGCGCCACATACGGCGGCGCCTGTGGGCTCGTCTCGTGCTGTGACGTGGCCGTGGCTTCCGAACGCGCGCAATTCGCGTTTAGCGAGGTGAAGCTCGGGATCATCCCCGCCACGATCGCCCCGTTCGTCTACCGAAAGATCGGCGAGTCGGCCGCGCGGCGCTATTTCATCACCGGCGAGCGAATGAGCGCCGATGAGGCGCTCCGCGTCGGCCTCGTCCACGTGCTGGCCCCGCCGGATGGGCTCGATGAGGCAGTGGAGACCATTGTGGCCGCGATCTCCACCTCAGGCCCCCGTGCCGTCACTGCGGCGAAGATGCTCGTGCGAGAAGTGTCCGCGCGCCACTTCCCCGAGGTCAACGAGTTCACGGCCCGCCTCATCGCCGAAATCCGCGCCACGGACGAAGCCCAGGAGGGAATGGCCGCGTTTCTGGAGAAGCGGAAGGCGTCGTGGATCGAGGCTCACCGGTCATCGGATGGGTAGGATGTGGACCTCATCGGTCTCCGTTCCGCCGGGCACGAGCTGAATGACAACGGCATGGTTCGGCTTGCCGATGAACGCAATGTGGTTCTCCGGCACGTGAATGACACCCTCTAGGCTCCCCATGTGACCCGCGAAGTAGCGGGCGCGTTCCCATCCCCGACCGAACACGCTCTCCAGAACCAACGGCACATGCACCCCCCCCGCGTGCGTCCCCGTTAGGCCGCTGACGACCTCCGGCGAGCGCGTGCGTATCTGTTCGAGGGTATACGCCGCGGCCGGATCGTTGTGGGACGCCGCGAACCGCGGGCCGGTGCCGCCCCCGTCGCAGACGGCGAAGACGGGGAGGGCGTCCTGCCAGGCGACGAGCTTCCCCGCGAGCGCGGGGCCCAGCCTGGCCAGGACCCACTCGCGACCCATCTCGCCTTCCCCGGGGTCGGTGATGTGTCTCGCCACCCGGGCGTTGCCATGCTCTTCGCTGTTCAACAGGTTGTCGTGACGGCCCTTGAGGCAGTAGATGCCGCTCGCGGCCCGCTGCAGCCGCATGACCATGGCCGCGAGGCCGAGGCCGTCCTGCATCTCCCGGTCCAGTCGCGGTGTGCGGCCCGAGGCCCCATCCTCCCCCACCCCGGAGCGGGCGATGAACTCCTCCCGGGCGGTCTGCCACCGGTCGGCGTCATCCGTGAGCAGGATGTCCCCGAGCAACAGAACCTGCAGGCGGCCGGCGACGAGATTCTCCAGGTTGCTGCCGCCGCCGGGGCAGTAGTGATCCTGTAAAAAGCGGTGGAACGCGGCGCGCCCGCCGCTCAGGGCCGACACGATCAGCACGGGTATGTCCGGCGCGATCGAAACGCATCCTGCTTCACCATCATCAACGCCGGGAATCGCCTCGAGGGATCGCTCGATCATTGCACGTACGAGCGACAGGTCGCCCGTGCGGCAAAGTTGTTCCAACTCGTCGGCGACCTGTTCGACCTTGCCGCGCGCGCGCAACCGGGTCGGGTCGCGGGTCAGAAGATCGTAGCTCGCCGGCATCAGCGGGAACTCCCCCACATCCTCAGGTACGTCGTCGGGGACCGAGCCCGTTATCGGAAGTCCCTCGGCTCGCCACGCGAGAATCCCCCCCCGCAATCCGTGAAGATCCTCGAAGCCCATCTCCTCCAACATGAACAAGGCCCGTGACGTGCGACGGCCGGACCGGCACACGAGTAGCAGCGTCTTGTCCGCGGGCAGCTCGCTGCCCTTCTCCGGGAAGGTCCTCAACGGCAGCAAACCCGATCCGGGCAGATGACCCTGCTGGTACTCCTCGGGCTCACGCACATCGAGCACTATCGCGTCTTGACGCTCCAACAGCTCCTGGAACTCCGAAACCGATACATGCTGCGCATGGTCGTGAGCGTGCCGGGGGGCGGTCGGGATCTGCACATCGTAGCGATGTTTCTCCAACGCCTGACACTCCGCGAACACGCGGTGCTCACATTCGTAGACGCAGACGACCGGATCGAGGACGTGCTCGAAGATGTGCTCGATGGCTCCATCCTGCTGCAAGACATGGTCCCGCCCCAACGTCTCATCAATGAAACCGGAGTTCGCCAGCGTCTCGAGGACGGGCTGACGAAGCCGCACCAGGAAGACGTCGCCGCCCAGCTGCCGGTAGGTCCGAATCGTGCTCTCGAGCATTTCGACGCCGCTGAAGTCACAGATGTCGACGCCATGCATCCGCAGCACCAGATGATTCTGTCCGGGATTCCGTTCATGGTTGTGCCGGAGTTCCTCCTCGAGATGGTAGACGGCACCGAAAAAGAGCGGGCCGCGGATGTTCATGACGGCCAACTGGGGACAGACGGGCTGGTCCGGCTGGTGAATGAGATGTCGGAACGTCGGATCCGGAACGACTTGGTGTACACGAGGCAGGCTCGAGCGGATCACGAAGAACGCCAGGGAGAAGACGATGCCCGCCAACACGGCGAAGTCGAGGGGCAACGCCAGTGTGGCGACGAATGTCACGATCATGATGGCCGCCTCCGACCGAGACGTTCGCAGAACCCGCCGGATGCCGTCGCGGTCGACCATCGCCCACGCGACCACCAGCAGGACCCCGGCGATGGCCGCGCGCGGCACGTATCGCGCGTACGGCGCCAGCACGAGCATGGAAGCAAGAATGGCCAGTCCGGTAATCACCCCGGTCAGATGCGTTCGCCCGCCCGACTGCTGGGCGAGCGCCGACCGCGTGAAAGAACCGGAGCACGCATAGCCCGACAACAGGCCCGAGGCGATGTTCGCCAGCCCTTGACCGAAGAACTCCTGGTTGCTGTTGAGTCGATCACCGCTCCGGCGCGCAAGTGTCTGGGCCGAGGCCACGGCCTCGACCAATCCCAGCGCGGCCACGGCCACCGCGCCGACCGCCAGCCGGCGGATCATGTCCGAATCCGGCCACAAGCCAGTCGTCGACCACGTGGGCGGCGGAAGCGAACGCGGAATGGTCCCGACCACCCGCACGCCCTGCTCGTCGAGGCCGAGCAGTGCGACAGCGCCGCCCGCGGCCGCAATGGCCAGGAGCGCGGCGGGCACGCGCCCCCCGAGACGCTTCAGCACCAGGAGCCCGGCAAATGTCCCCAGTCCGAGCAGTGCGGTCGGAACGTGAGTGTGCTCCCACCCGGCGGCCAGGGCGGCGAGGCTGCGATAGAGCTCCGGCATGGGCGCCATCTCGATACCGAGCAGGTGGCGCACCTGGCCCACGGCGATGTGAACGGCCGCCCCCGCGGCGAAGCCGATCAGAACCGATCGAGATGCGAGGGTCACCAGCGCGCCGAAGCGCAGGAGCGCCAGCAGCACATTGAGGGCGCCGACCATCACCGCGATCAGGCTCGCCGCC
This sequence comes from uncultured bacterium, assembly GCA_964486455.1. Classification (GTDB taxonomy): domain Bacteria; phylum Eisenbacteria; class RBG-16-71-46; order CAZAMP01; family CAZAMP01; genus CAZAMP01. The sequence goes on from CAZAMP010000013.1 coordinate 31,451, forward strand.
AGCAGATACTCCCGCGTGCCCGGAACGGCCACTGAGAGAAGAACGGGCAGCACCAGAAGAGACACGGCATTGACGGGACCGGTGGCCAGGTGGCGGGAGCACCCCCAGAGAGAGCCGACCACCGCGGCCACGGCGGCGGTGTAGAGACCGTAGTGGGCGGGTAGCTCCGCGATGGACGCGTAGGCGATCGCCTGAGGAACGGCCACGGCGGCGACCGTCAGGCCGGCAAGCAGATCCGCGGGGAGATCCGCGCGGCGATATGCGCTCAGAATGGCGAACGGCCTCAGGAAGAAGCTCCTCAGGCTTCCTCCTCCCGGACAGCCGGCGGGATCCATGTCAACCGAGTGGCTACTGTGGATGTCCATTCCTTGCGTCGTTGTCGAGATGCGGTGATCGTCGACGGCCTGTCCGTTCGCGCGATCCCGCATTGTAGGAGGTTCGACGCGCGGAGACCACTGTCGCGCCGGTCTCCCCATCGAGCGAGGCGATGGCGCGAAACTGGCCGATACGCCGGTCAGAAAGGTGGCGAGATTCCCACATGAGAAGTGCGGAAGTGACTCCGCGATCTCCTCCGATCCTGCGCCGGCCGATTCCGCTCCGCACTTCTGATTTGATCGCAATACGTTACGCGGGGCGCTCTGCGCGGTGAAGGCGACCTATCCCCTGGTACGGGCATTGCGTATGCACGGCGGTATGGGTAAGTACACCATCACCTACCTCGTGCGATGCCGCGACGTCAGTGACGGAAGCAGTGGCATCCTCGAGGAAGCATCGCGCCTCGCCGGCAGGGGTCACGACATACGGCTTCTGTCGTTGGACCGCGCACCTGAGGGTTGGCGATCGGATATCCCGTTCACCCGGGTGGACGGCTTCACGCGCGATAGCGTCCCCGAGTCCGACTTCGTGATCGCCACGTCGGCGGACCACGCACAAATCGCGCGCGATCTCCATCGCGGCGTTCCGATTCTCTACGTCGGGGTCCACGCGGATTCCACGTCGCGTCTGGCGGATGGAGCGATCACGCACCTCACGAGCTCCCGCGACGAGCAGGTTTCTCTTCTCGAAGAAGGAGGAATCTCCGCGCACTTCGTCCCTACCGCGATCCAGACCGAGGTGCTTCGGGACGAGCCGTCTCAAGCCGATCCCGTCTGTCGGATTCGCCTGAGCGCTCGTGCGGGCGCTCCAGGCGCCGAGCTCGAGGCAGGCCGAGAGACCGAAGCCGAGCTCCGTCGTCGAGGATATCCGGTCGAATGCGTCGAGGGTCCGGAGGGCGCTCGCGACGGCTGCCACGTTTTCCTCGGATCCGCCGCCGGACCGAATGACGGAGTGACGCTACCTGCCCTCCGGGCGATGGCGGCGGGACTCCCGACCGTGCTGACCGATATCCCCGCCCATCGCGCGATCGCGCCGGGCGACGCCCACGCCATGTTCGTTCCTCCGAGCGACCCGATCGCCATGGCTGATGCCATCGAGCGGATCATCCGTGAACCGCATCTGGCGCACGGCCTCCGAAAGACCGGCGCCGCGGTCGCGGCCCGCTACGATTGGGACACACGCCTGGATCGTCTCGAGGCCGTCCTCGACAGCCTCCGGGCCGGAAGACCGCACCCGCCGCTCGATGAGCGGCTCCGGACCCAGCAATACGAGTTCGCGGCCGGCATGGCGAAAGGCCTCGACGTCTTGGACGTGGGCTGCGGCACCGGCGCGGGCAGTATGCTCCTCGCGGAATCCGGCGCGACATCCGTGATCGGGATTGACCGATCCCCGACCGCCATCGAGCGGGCGAGTCGCGACAACCGGCGGGCGAACATGCGCTTCGAACGCGCCAGCTTGCGCGAGCTATACCTCCCCGCGGGAACGCTAGGCCTCGTCGTGGCACTCGATCCGATCCGGCATGAGCGTCACGCGCGCGAGGTGATCTACGAGGCGGCGCGCGTGCTCCACACGAAGGGCGCGGTCGTCATGGCGGTGCAGAACCCGGGGACTGTGCCCGGCGGCGATGACCCGGGGCTTGCGCTGGAGGAAACGTCTTCGATCGATGATCTCCGTAGCCTGCTCGAAGACACCTTCGGGCACGTCGTTCTGTTCGCGCAAAGGATGGTCGACGGGAAGGTCGTCCTGGCGGCGGAATCGATCGATCCCGCAAACGACCTCGCCTACGTCGTCATGGCGGCGCGTCCTCAGCGGGCCCCGATCCGCACCGACGCCGAGCGCGACGACAGCGCGAAGATCGTGCCGTTCAGTCGGACCCATCTGGAAGCGGAAGGCGAAGCGGGACGGCGCAAGGCGGCCTAGGCGAGAGGCCCGCTACTCCTTCGGTTTCAAGTACTCCCGCGTGTCGCGACGAATCTGTAGCACCATGAAAACCGCGCCGAGAACGACGGCGAGCCAGATCGTGCTCAGGCGACAGCCGACCGTGAACGCCGCGACGTTCGTGGAATCGGTGAAGCATCGCATGAGGAAGGTGTTGCTCACCTCGGCGATGAAGCCCGCGCCGGGTGTCGGGGCGAAGTAGCAGACGAAGAGCAGAAGAACCTGAGCGATGATCACGTTCCAGAAGGCAACCGACAGCCCCATCGCCTGCGCGATGACGTATCCGATGAGACACTTGTTGAAGTAGAGAACGAACGTCACCCCGAGACTCTGCGCCAGCAGATGCGGGTTCTTCTTCGTGCACATCGCGACGCTTTGCTGAAACTGCCCGACAAGTTCCGTGAGCTTGTGATTCGCCGTTTCCGTCCGCGTGACCATACGCCCGCCGAGAAGCCGTCCCACCGCCCGAACCAGCCGTGTCGCCGGCGTCAGCATGACCTTCGGCGCCAGCAACAGCAGGAAGATCGCCGTCATCACGACCGCGAAAATGCCGAAGCTGAAACGCAGGATGACGCGCATGGTTTCCGCGAACTCCGCGGGGATCATGACGACAATGAGAACCGCCGCGATGAAGAGCACGGCGAGCGTCGCCGCGAAGTTGATCAGGCTGAGCGCGACACCGCCCGAGATGGGAAGGCCCGCGCGCCACAAGACATAAATGTGGGCCGGCCCTCCACCCGTCTGTGACGGGGTGATCGCCCCGAGGAACATGTTGCACAAATTGGCCCGAAACCCGTCGAAGAACGATACGCGCGGCTCCATCGCGTGCGCGAACATGTAGAGTCGGTAGCCTCCGAGAACCCAGTCCATCACGACGAGGAAGAGCAGCGTCGCGAGCTGTGAAACTCGCAATGACCGGATCGTGGGCCAGAATTCAGCGCCGCTCGTGAGCAGAAAGCTCACAGCAACACCGGCGGACGAGATGGCCAGGAAGAGGACTATCCCGGTGATGAGATAGCGCCGCCGGAGGTACTTCGATCGCAGCGTCTCGATGGGGGCGAACTCGCCCGCGCCGTCGCGCATGGGGCCGTTAGCTGATGGGTCGTCCATCGACCGGAATGTCCTCCGGAACGTGTTTCCCGCAGAGACGGCAGATCAAGGGGTAGATGTCCACCGTGCGGATGGGCTCGGGATTCGTGAGCGGCGTGTTGACCGCGAACGGGGTCAGCATCTGATCGCGATGAATCGACCCGTGCGAAGAATGGTGTTCAGGATGCTCGTGCTGGAGCCTGAGATCGAAACCCGGCTCGGCCGAGAGCACCACATCGCCGCAACGGGGGCTCGAGAAGAGCGACCAGTATTGCGTCATGAGGTCCGGGTAGCTCGTCTCGAATGTTCTGAGAAACAGATCGTGCTCATCGTACGTCCCGTCCGCGACGGCACCCTCGAGAAAAGGCCTTCCATTGGATTGCAGGTCGAAGCTGCCGTTCACCTTCTTGAAGCGTAGATCGCCGTCCGGTCTCCGGAGAACGATTGTTCCATCCTCAGCCCGCGTCGCGACGAACGACATTCCCTCGGTTTCGATGAGTGTTTGGACCAGATCGCGCGACCGCGGACTGCTCATGACCTGTTCATCGGGCGTCTTGTGACATGGATTGCTGTTCATGAAGAGGTAGACCATGCACATGCTGTTGCCGCTCTCCATGACCGCCGCTTCGTAGTTTCTGACCAGCGTCCGCGGGTAGTACATCGTGCGAAATCCGCTCCGCTTGACCTCGTCCACGACGGGGATATGAGTATCGGTGGCCGTATGCCCGTGATCGCTCGCGACGATGAGTAGGCTTCGGTCCAGCTCGCCCTTCGCCGCGAGACGGTCGGCGACCCGGCCGACGACGCCGTCGAGGCGCTCGTAGCTCCTGAGCGTGCGCTCATCATGCGGCGAGAAGAGATGCGAGTATTCGTCGACCCCGTAGAAGACCGAAAAGATGAAATCGCACCCCTGATCGATGTACGAGAGCGTCATCCTCTCGGAGAGACGATCGGCGCGAACCCAGTCGCCCGTGCAGTGGCTGTGCGCGATCGTCGGGATGCGACGCCATCTGAGCTTCTTGAGCCGCTTGTTCCGGCAGAGATCCACGGGACCGAGCACGAGCGCGGGCTTGTCGAAGAGCTCGTACAGCGTGACACAAGCCTGATTCATATCGTGCCTGAAGAGAACCGTGGCGGCGCTGTTGTAGCTGCGGTGTTTGAACGGATGAAAATCGCTGGATGACGCCTTCCGGCGGTCGAACCACCGGTAGCCCACGATCCCGGACGTGCCCGCGAACTGGCCGGTCAAAAACGGCACGTGGGCAGGACCCGTCGTCGATGGGAACGTGGACACGGCGGGACGCGTCGCGCCCGGTTCGACCAGGTATTTGCGGATATTGGGCAGACGCCCTTCATCCAGTAGCTCGTGGAAGACATCATGTCGTCCGCCATCGAGAAGAAATATGTAACAGTTCTTGAAGTGTCCAGACGAAGCGGACGCCATTGCTGCCCTCCCGAACCCGGCGCGCCAGGCGGGGACTATACTTGGAGGACAGCAAGCAGGACAAGGCCACAGCGGATCGTGCGTCGTGGGGCGATCAGCTCGCTTTGGAGTGCCGATCCGGGCGGTCGAGCATCCTGAGAAGGAGGCGGCGGAACGGAGCGTACGCGCATTCCTGCGTGCATTCGGAGAGGTCATCGATCTCGACGCAGTGATGCTCACACTGCGCCGACCCCGCGAGAACGTCCGACTGGATCGGCTCATTGACAAGGGGTAGAAACGCGGACACCGGCACGGAGAACAGCGTGTCGCATTCCAGCCCCACGTGATTGAAGAAGTAACGGTTGTCGGTGAGATCGTCGCCGACGAACGACATGCCGCGTGGATGAATCTCGGGATGGTCGAGAAAATCCGTTAATCGAAACGGACTGCCGCACATCGGGCAATGAATCGTCGTGGGCTCTGACATGGCGCGAACCTGACCCTCCCCAAGATCTCACAACACCGACAGATTCATTATCGCGCGTGTCGCCGATCTCTTGAGTGGCCGCGGCGCCCTTTTTACCCCGCCAGCCGTTCGAGCGCCTCTCCCGTCATGCGAAAGACCGTCCACTCATCCATGGCGACGGCTCCAAGGCCCTTGTAGAACTCGATGGAGGGCGTATTCCAGTCGAGCACCGCCCATTCGAGTCGCCGGCAGCCTCTGGCCCTCGCCTGTCTCGCGACGTAGACCAGGAGCGCCTTCCCGAACCCGCGGCCGCGGTACTCAGGCCGGACGTAGATATCCTCCAGGTACATTCCGGCGCGCCCGACGAACGTCGAGTAGTTGTGGAAGTAGAGCGCGTAGCCGATCGGGGCACCGTCGAGCTCGCCGATCACGACCTCCGCCGAAGGCCTTTCCCCGAATAGCGACTCGATGAGTGATTCCTCCGTGGCCACGACCTCATCGGAGAGCCGCTCGTACTCCGCCAGCTCCTTGATGAGCGTGAGGATGAGCGGCGCATCGGCTTCCGTCGTCGACCGGATCTCGAAGCCAGGGATTCCCGTTGCGTCCTTCGTCATCCTTCGTCCTTATCCAGTGTCACGCGTGCGTCCCCCAGTGTGAGCACGTAGTCGGCACCCTGCTTCTCCACGAGTTTGAGCAGCGCGAGCTGCGCCGCCCTGCCGAAGCGGGCGGCAAAGTGTCCGTCACGCACCGCGCAGACGAGCATTTCATCCGATCGAATTCGGAGACTCTCGGGAACCAGCCCCTCGCGGCTTCCGTCCTGCAGGCGGAGCACGATGCCCGTGACCTTCCCGGACCTCCGCTCGATATCGGCGCGCATCACGACGAACGGGGTGTCCTCGACGTGAAGTATGTTCTCTTCGCCCGCGCACATCGAGAGATAGGTGCCATCCGACCGCGGCTCGAGCTTCCTGAAGAACGTGCGGAGCACAGCGGGATCGGTGATGGCGGTCTTGGCGTGAGAGAGAACGCCGTCCCGGTCGAGGTGATACGTGTAGCGTCTAGCCCGCACGCCTCACCAGCTCCCTACTGCGGTCGCGAACGAGACCTGGTGAGGTGTGTGGGCCAGGCACTACGGAACCATGACGGCCCGCGCGTCCACCGGAGGTACGCCCGCGCCGGTCTCGGCATTGATCACGTCGATCCAGGCGTTCGCGATCGCGGCGTACCCGACGCCGCTAGGATGAATTCCATCGAGGCTGAAGAGCCCGCCGGTCAGATGACCATTTTCGAAGCCGACCCCTCCGAAGACGAGCCCACCGGCGGCAAACGACTCGAAGACAGCCCGCACGTCGACCACGGGCACGTCGCGCGCCGTGCACGTGTCGCCAATGGTCGCGTTGAAGGCGTCCACCGCGCCCTCGAGGAGGAGAAACTCGGCGGTCGTCAGCGTGGCCGACGCGGGTAGCATTTCTCCGTGGCGGGGATATTCGATCGGAAGCGCCGCTGTCGCTTCTTCTTCGCTCAGGCCCTGCTCGTCCATGATCCGCCTGATGAGGACGACGTCGGGCAGCCCCACGCCTTCCTGCATGAGCTCCAATGCGCTCAAGAGAACGATCGTCTCGTCATCGAGCTCGGTGGCGCCGGCCTGCAAGTCACTCTCGGCCGTGCCTTCCTCGCCCAACCATGCGATCCGTCCGCCACTGACGGGATGGGCGACCGGTTCGAAGTACGGATCGATGACGTACCCGGGCAGCGCCGTGAAGAACGGCATCGTCGCAAGCGACGGCAAATTCGCGGCAATCACGACTGCCTCCGTCTCGTCCAGAAGCGTGTCGAGGATCTGCGAGAGCCATCCGCCAAAGACGGTGGCGTCGTACGGAAGCGCGTTCGGATCGCCCACGATCGCGGCGTCCATGATCTCCGCGAGACCCACCCACAGCGTCACGAGCTTCGGACCCAGCGTGATCGCCTGCCCGACGGCCGTGAGCGAATCGGCGAACTGCGTCCCGTCAAGACCGAGCCGGAGCACGGTGTTGAAGAACAGGTTGGGACGCCCGTTATCACAGGCCCAGCAGGTCGTCGAGTCGATCGCCACCGCGAGGTCGTAGGCGTACGCACGCGGAATCCCCAGGTTGCGGAACGGGACGAAGTGCTCCCGCTTGATCTCGAAGGAGTGATGCATCGAGTCGCGAAACGCCGGCGTCGCGAGCAACGGGTTCTCCCATTCCGCGCGGACGATCTCCGGCGGAGAGAGGCTCACGAGGGCGAGATAGCCGGCGGCGGTCACTCGATCCCCGCTGTTGAAGCCGGGATTCGCGACGAGCGGCTGAACCATCGCGCCCGATGGATCGCTCAGCATCTGAAAGGCGGAGGAGAGCTGCGCGGGATAGCTGTCGAGCTGCAACCGCTTGGACAACGCGCCCGACTGCACGCCGGCCGTGAAACCGTCACCGAGGGCGATATAGTCCTTCACGAACGATTTCGGAACGGACCTTTCGATGGGTGCCAGGCCGGGTTCGCAACCGGCGATCCCGAGCGCAACGACGAGCACACCGAAGAGCGCGACGCCGCTCCACCGCCCGCGGGCCTTCTGATGCCATCCCACCATGTTCTGTTCCTCGGCTAGAAGTCGTGACCGACGCTCACGCCGAAGAGCCAGGCCATGGCGTCGTATCGTCCGTTGAAGTTCTCGACGTTGTCACTCACGTCGGTCTCGGAGAAGAAGACAAGCTGTTCGTGAATGTCGAGCCGCCATCGCTCGTAAGCGTATCCGATCCCCGCCGTGATCCCGAATCGATCCGCGTCGGGAAGAAACGGTCCGATCGCGAGCGTCGGGGCCGGTGTCGGCTCGTAGAGTCCGCCCAGTCGCACCGCGAGCCGCTCCCCCGCGGGAACCGACAGACCGCCCCGGAAACTGACGACGTCCTCGTAGCGACGCTCGTAGACTCGCGACAGCGCGGTATCTTCGAACTCGAAATCCAGAACATCGAACACCGACCAGCGTGTCAGCTCGACGTCCGCCGCTGCCAGCCAACCATCGGCGATGTTCCACGCGACGCCGAGCGTGGCAACGGCCGGAAACGGCAGGTTCAGCGACGCGCGCTGGGCATCGGGCAGCCGATCACGTAGACCGTCATCGAGATCGCCGCTACCCGTCCCGATGAAATCGAATTCAGCGTCGCCCTCGAGGCTGTTGTCGAGCCCGTGTCGATACGAGAGCCCGATGTGAAAGGCCGACCAATCGATCAGCAGGCCGGCGTTGAACGTCACGCCCAGGCTCGGGTCCATCACGACGGTCATCTTGGCCAGATCCGCCACCGCCGTTCTCGCGTCGATCTGAATTGTCGTGGGCTCGTAGCGGACGAAACGGGCGTCGGTGAACACCACGTCGAGTCCGATCCCCGCGGACAGGCCCGGCGTGACTTCCATCGCAACCGTCGGGTTCAGGTAGAGCCCGCTCATCTCCGCCGTGGCCATCACGTAGCGACCGGTGAACGCTTCACGGCGCTGCCAGTCTGTCCGCCATGAGAACGGAACGTACATGCCGATCCCGCCAACGACGTAGTCACTCAGATGAAACGTCGCGAAGGCATGCGGATCAAAGTGAATGTCGTTCGGCGACTTTTCCTTGATTCCGTAGCCGGGATACGGCGGTGCCCCGGTGAACTCGAGCCGTTGGACGTGGCCGGCCGCGCCGATCAAAACATGATTGCCTTGTAGCCTCGCGATTCCGGCCGGGTTGGCGAAGATGGCGGAAGCGTCGTCCGCCACGGCGGCGAAGGCTCCGCCCATCCCCAACGCACCGCTACCCGCAGCGCGCTGCCCGAAGGCGGCAGATTGGGCGTCCGCTTGACTCGTGATGATTCCGAGGGCTGCCAGAGCGGCCAGGACACCGAGCAGTCTCCTCATGGTGTTTCTCCTCGTCGTCTTACTCGGCGTAGAGCGCATCAATGAGATCCGCGTGGCGCTCCTCGATGATTCGACGCTTCACCTTGAGCGTCGGCGTGAGTGCGCCGTCGGGAATGGTCCATTCTTCCGATAGCACCACAAACTTCTTGATCGTCTCGTAGTTGGCGAGATCATCGTTCACCGCGGCGACTTCGCTATCGTACAACGATTTCACGGCGGCGTGTGTCACGAGTTCCGCAAAGTTCTCGAACGTGATGCCTTCGGCCTTGGCCGTTGCCTCCAACACAATGAAATCAGGCACGATGATCGCCGACAGGAACCGTCGGCCGTCCCCGATCAGCATGGCCTCACCGACGAAACGACTGCGCTTGAGCGCTTGCTCGATCGGCAGCGGGGCCACGTTCTTCCCGGCCGCCGTGACGAAGAGGTCTTTCTTGCGATCGGTGATGAAGAGGTAGCCATCTTCGTCGATGTGGCCGATGTCCCCGGTGCAAAACCAGTCGCTCCGGAAGACCGCGGCGGTCTCGTCATCCTTGTTGTAGTAACCGCTCATGACGTTCGGTCCGCGGGTCAGAATCTCGCCGTCGGCGGCGATCTTGACCTCCACGCCGGGGATCGGTTTGCCGACGCTCCCGATCCGACAGTGTGTTTGCGTGTTGGCCGTGATCACGGGCGACGTCTCCGTGAGGCCGTATCCTTCGAAGATCGGGATGCCGACGCCGTGGAAGAAGAGATTGATGTCCGGCCGGAGCGCGGCCCCGCCGGAGACGAAGAAACGCGCTCGCCCTCCGATCCGCGCTTTGAGCTTTCGAAACACCAAAGCCCCGGCGAGATTGCGCTTGAACTGAAGGGATCGGGAGATCGGGAGGTCGGCGTGCTGTCGCTCGGCCACCTCGCATCCGACGCTCTCCGCCCAGCGGAAAAGCTTCTTCCGAAGCGGCGGGGCCTGCTCGATGGCATCCATCACCCGCGCATGAAACTTCTCGAAGAACCTCGGGACCCCGATGAGGATCGTCGGGCGAATAGTGAGCGCGTCTTCCGCGACCGTTTCGATCGCCCGCGCGTAGGCAATAGAGACCCCCTGGTACAGCATCGTGTAGTAGCCGGCCATCCGCTCGAAGACGTGGCTGAGCGGCAGGAACGAGAGGCAGGCGTCTTGCCCGGTGATGTCGAAGATGTCGAGCGCGGCGCGCACGTTCGACACAATGTTCGAGTGGGAAAGCATGACGCCCTTCGGGCGCCCCGTCGTGCCGGATGTGTAGATGATCGTCGCGAGATCTTCCGGCTTCGTCGGATGAATGGTTTCGAGCGGCGGCACCCCATTGGCGGCCAGCTTCTCCCGTCCGCTCGCCATCAGATCACCCATGGAGACCAGCGCGGGATTGGCGGCCTCGAACTCATCGAACACGACGATGGCGCCGATGTCCTTGAGCAGCGCTCCGATCTCCAAGACCTTCTCCGCTTGCTCCCCGGATGACGTGAAGATCCACTTGGCCCCGGAGTCCTCTAGAATCTCCCCGACCTGCGCCGCCGTGAGTGTGGGGTAGATCGGAACGACGACGCCGCCTCGCGCCAGGGAAGCCATGTCGGCAACCGCCCAGAAGTAACGGTTTTCGGCGAGAAGGGCGACCCGATCGCCCGGCTCGAAGCCCCGCTCGACGAGGGCTTCTCCGACGGCGGCGACATCCTCGGCATAGGTGTCGGCCGAAACATCGACCCACCGATCCTCGCGATACTCCCGAAACGCATTCGGCCGTTTGTGCGTCTCGACCGCCATTCGAAACAGATCACACAAGGTTTCTTCCAGCATGGGACAACCTCCGTGACGACCGGTAACGCAGGATTTAGAAAAGACCTAGCAGCCAAGGGGAACGGACGCAACGCCGTTTTTGGCGATAACCGATCCGACCCTCCCGGCAAACGCCATCACCCCACAAGCGCTGCAAACAATCGACTTCTGGTTACGGACATCCGCTGATTGAATAGGATTCAGACTATTCGTGGATTGGAGGCTGATTTCGGCATTTCTGGTCAGATTTGTCGATGTTGAGGTCAGACCGATGACCCGGAATCGCCTGCCCCCGCACCATAAAAAGTGGTATACTTGCTCTAACAGCCAGGCTTAGGACTCATCCTCCGAGGCGATCTCGCCGGCAGCCCAACCATCTGACTCGTTCAGGGAGATAAACCGCCATGTCTCTTCACCGAGCACTTGACCCCAACTATTCCCGGCGTCAGCTTCGCTCAGAGATGGTGTCCATCGAGAGTGAACTGGGCATTCACGGCCGAATTCCGCACTCTTTCGACACGGATGCCCTGCTGAGATACTCCATCAAGCTGGCGTCGCGACGCGACGTCAAACGCAACACTGACCTCTCGCGTGACCTTCTCGCGCGCGCCGGAATCGCGCACGGCCTGTGCGGCGACGACGCAACCAGTTTGGAGCTGTTCGAGAAGGGACTTCGCATCAGTCGCGGCAACCAGAAGAAGGCCCTGTTCTACTATTTGAAGGGTTTTCAGTATCACCACCGCCGCGGCGAAGCGGCCAAGGCCAAGGAGGAGCTGGTCAAGGCATACAAGCTCTCCGAGCGCAGCCGACGACTGCGGACGGAGATCCTCCTCGCCCTGGGAACGACCGAAATGCGGCTCGGGTGTCTTTTAAGCGCAAAACAGAGCATTCGGGCGGCAAACGACCTTCACGTGCGCGACCTGGTGCCGCACGGTCTCATGCGACTGAGCGTCGCGTTCATGCGCGACGGAGATTATGAGACCGCTGCGCAGCTCAATCGGCGCAGCTTCAGTCTATTTCGGCGGGGAGGCGACTGGTTGGGTATGAAGATCGCGGACGCCAACCTCGCGCTGCTTCTTCTCCAGCAGGATGACCCGGTCTCCGCGCGCGAGGCGTTGGAGCGGGCGATCGAGGAAGGTGTCCGTGTTCTGGACATCCCGCGCCTGGGTCGTGACTACAACAACATGGCAATCGCCTGCCAGCGGATGAACGATCAGGAAGCCGCGCGAAGCGCCTTGATCGAGGCGATCCGGTATCACTCCGCCGCCGGCATGATGGGGCTTCTCGCGGGGAACTACCGAAACCTCGGCCTCTGCCTCGCGGAGCTCGGCGAGATCGAGGCGGGACTCGCGGCGCTGGAATACGGTGCCCGGCTCGCTTACGAGCTCGGAATGCCGAATCACGAGTTCGAGATTCTCGCCGATCTTCTGACGGTCTGCATGAAACACCGCACGCGGCTGGGCGTCATTCCTCAGCTGCTCAGCCGCTGCCAGGAGATCATGGACATCGCATCCGATCGGCTGTCACGCGATTCCCTCCTGCAATTCGGTAACGCGATGCAGGAAATCCTGCACGAACAACAGATCGTGACGCCCGAAAAGGTCATCGTGCCTTCGAAGGTGCCCGACGTTTCCACCGCCGAAGGACGAACGACGCTCGCGCGAATGATCCCGCAGCAAGAAAGCTGCAACTTCGAGGATCTGCTCAAGCGGCGACTCGGTAACGGCATCCCGGGACGACTCGTTCCGCGGGTCGACGATCTCCGGCAGTTCCTGATGATGTTCGCCGGCGACTTCTTCAAGAGCGCGAACTATACGGGTGAGTTCGGGATGACGCAGGAGCGGGCGAAACGCCACTTCCGCTGGATGTGCACCGAGGGCGTCCTAGAGCGGTTCGGCTCACGCAAGGCGTCACGATACGCGCTGGCGTTTCACAGGAACTGATGTCGAGTAGCTGATGTCGAGTCGCGGCGATTAGTCGTCGTGCGGCTGGATCTCCCCTCCACACTCGCCGTACGTGTAGGCGATGTGGACAAACCCGCCTTCCGAGAACTTCGTCTTCGATCCGTAGACGGTCGTGGACTCGGTGACGAGATTCCACGAGCCATCGTAGTAATAGACCTCAGTGTTGCGATCGATCTTCGTGATGGTGAGTTCGACAGTGAGTGGGGTCGAGCTCGCCGATTCGAAAAACTCTTCATACTCCCAACTGCCGACAATGGAATTGGTGTGGTCGACACCCGGGCATGACGCCCCAACGAACCCTGCCAGGACAAAGGTGACAGCGACTGCAACGATCACGAATAGCGTGGCAGCTCGTCGCATGGTCAAGAACCTCCTCTCCGTCCGCAAGGCGTGCCCCAAGGTGCTGGGACAACGAATCTTCTCCCCATCGCCGCGCGATCTTACTCGACGCGGTTGACCGAGACGACGATCTTCTGAGATCTCTCGCACGCGCGGGCCGAGCGGAAGCGCAACACATTGTCCAAAAATGTATTACAGGGGACTTCCAGAATCGCTATCTACTGACCTATCTCGATTGTTTTCGAACAGACCCGGTCAAATGGCAGTCGTCAGTCGCATGCGGGTTCCCACCTATGGTAAAAACTCACACAGATAGACGTCCCAGAACGCCCGCGGGGAGCGCGGGGGAAGAGTTAGAGAGTATTCGTCCGTGTAAGACGTTTATACCAAATAGCTTCCTCGACACCCGAGAAGTGTGCGGATTGTGGCGTTTGGGAACGGTTGTTGCGTCTGTGCCGCAATGGGTGTCCACTCACGCGAGGAGGCATAGTGAGACGATCGGCACCGGCCCGAGCAGCACAGACGACATACCGACGCGCCGCCATCGGCGTGCTGGTCGCGCTCATCCTGGCGTGCGGCACGGTCCCCACCCTTTCGTTCGCGGACGAAGGCGCACGAGTGGAGTCCGGCCGACGTCTCGTCATCGAGCGCGTCGAGATCGCCGGCAACACACGAACATCCGAGAGTCTCGTCCTCGCCGCGGCCGGGCTCAAGGCGGGAGATGCGGCGTCGGCATCTTCCATTCTCGCCGCGGCCGAGCGGCTCCGAGCGAGCCGGCTTTTCCGTAAGGTCCACGTGCACAGCCGTCCGGGTGCCGATCCCGGCCGGATCATCGTCGTATTCGTCGTCAAGGAGAACCGCCCGCATGTCCGACTCGGTCTCGGGTACGAGGACTTCTCCGGCTGGTACTTGATTCCCATCCAGCTCAACATGGACAATCTGACGGGGCGCGGCGAGTCGTTCAATCTGAGCAGTCGGTTCGGCTATCGACTGAGCGGTCTCGTCCTGACGTACCGCCGTTCCAGCTTCCACAACCCGCTCACGTATTGGGAGGTCCGCCTCCGAGGAGAGGGCCAGGACCGCGTCTACTTCCACGACGGGACCGAGGTCCTCCACGCGACGAGTCGCGGCGGCGCGGACTTCAGATTGGGCCATGGCCTCTCCCACTCTCTCGGCGTGGAGACCTGGATCGGTTCCGAGAACGTCGAGGCCGACTCGACGGCCGAATTCTATGAAGACCGGCCCACTCTGAATCGTCACAAGGGCGATCCCCTTTCGTATGACGAGCTTCCGCCTGAGATTCAAGACGGCGTGCCGAAACGTAGACAGGTTCGCTTCGGCCTCGCCCTAGGACTCGACACGCGGGAGGGTTCGGGGTTGCGCACGCGCGGGATCCGAGCCCGAAGCGCCGGCGAGGCTGTCCTGTCGGAACCGGGCGACTTCGCGTCGTGGCAAGGCGACCTTCGGGCCTACGCCCCACTGACCTCCGGCGTTCTTGCCGCCCTGCGGCTCCGGGGCGGCGTCGTCTCCGAGCACGCGCCATTCCACGAGCGCTTTTACCTGGGTGGCCTGTACAGCGTGCGAGGCTACCCCAGTCAGTCACTCTCTCCACCCGGCGGTAATCTCCGGATCGCGACCGGTTCGATCGAGCTCCGAAGCGCGTGGATCGGTCCCGCGACCAATCCGCTGCTGGTCGGACTCGCGTTTCTCGACGTCGGCGTCGGATGGAACGACGGGACGCCCGACATCGACATGGGTGCGGCGGGTATCGGCTACGGATTCCGCGTGCGACTGCCCTGGATCGGTTACCTCGGCTTTGACGTTGGGCGCCCTCTATCATCGGCGCCGGTTGACGAGGCATTTCGTGTGAACATGAGCCTTGGCTGGGCGTTCTGAGATGAGACGTGGCGTGATGAGGCGATCGGTTTCGCTGACGCTCTTGGGTATCACCGTGGCCACGCTCGCATTCCCGAATCCAATTCGTGCCGGCGCGGACGACGATATCCGCATCGAGGCCGTCGTGCCTTCACGGGTGGATTCGATTCTCGTCTGCAATCTTCGCACGCGCGGGCTTCCGGACCATCCGTCGAGGGAAACACTCTCGAGTGGACTCCCGTCCGCACTCGTGCTCGCCTTCTCGCTCGTCGACGCGTCCGGGGACGATCTCGGAGGCTCCTTGACGGAAATCCGTATCGAACCGGACCTATGGGAAGAGATCATGCTCGTGCGCACGCCGCTCGTGGACCGCCGGCTTGCCTCGCTCGATGAGGTCGGCGAACTGCTGCGCCATCTGGGGCCGCTCCCCGTGCTGCCAATGGCACGTCTGCCTAGGGGGCTGACGTTTAGGATTCGCGTGCGCCTGGCCGTGTATCCGATCGCGCCCGCCGAGATCGAGCGGGTCCACGCGCTCTTCGGCGGAGGGCCGTCCGAATCCGAAGCCGATCGGCGCGAGGTTTCCGTGGGGTTGAGCTCTCTGGTCCGCTATTTCCTGGGTGATCAGCCGGACGAGGATTGGGTGGCCGACGCGACGTCGGGGCCGTTCACCCGGCAGTCGCTCGCGGAGGCGCCGTGAAGAAGACGCGCCTTCAACTCGTCGGGATCCTGATCCTGGTGGCGCTCTTGCCGCTGGTCCCCACCGTGTTCACGGCCCGCGCCCTATTCAACCGGAGCCTGGATCCACTTCTCGAGACCGGGATTCTCGAAGGAGCGCGCGCCGGACTCACGTCCACGCGGGAGCTGCTGGCGTTCGAGAAGAGCCGGTTCCACGACGCGATCGCGAGCGACGCCGCGCTCGACACGCTCACGGCCGGTGAGATGGCGGCCCTCGATCCGCGTGAGCGCTCAGCGATCGACGCGTGGGAACGCGCGCCGAAGTCCGGGGAGCGACTCTCATCCGGGCGGACCGTCTTGATACCGCCCGAGCGCTTTCCCCTCGGTGGGGACGAGCTACTCATCGCCCGGATCGCCGGCGATGACGGCGTGGGCGTCTGGGTCACTTCTCCACTGCCGCCGGAGCTTGCGGAGCGGGCGGCGACACTCACCGAGAGCATCCGACTCGTCGAAACCGTCCGGCGCGAGCGGGGGTCCGTCATCCGAAGCCTCGTATCGACATTTCTCGTCGTCTACGGCGGGCTGTTGGTGATCGTGCTCGTGTCCGGCCTCTATCTGGCGTCGCGCGTGACGCGGCCGATCGCCGCCCTCGGTCGCGGTATCAGACGCGTCGCGGCCGGTGATCTCGACTCGAGAGTTCCGATCGAAGCGGGTGGCGAGCTCGCGACGCTTCTCACGAACTTCAACGACATGACCACACGCCTCCGGACCCAGCAGACCGAGCTGGTCCGTCTCGAAAAGATCGCGGCCTGGAGACAGATGTCGAGGCGTCTCGCGCACGAGATCAAGAACCCGCTCACGCCGATTCAGCTCGCGGCCGAGCAGATGCGCGATACGTATCCGGGATCGGATGCCGAGCATCGTCGCTTTCTCGACGAGGCGTGCGCGATCATTCAAGAGGAAGTCGAAGCGCTCCGGTCTCTTGTCGCGGAGTTCTCGCAGTTCGCCCGCATGCCGGAGCCGCAGCTCGATTGGGTCGACGCGTCGGAGCTGGTCGGTGAAGTCACCGGGCTCTACGGCGACGACAAGGTCAGCGCGCGCGTGACGCCCACGGCACCGGCGCGGATACGATGCGATTCGAATCAGATCCACCGCGCGCTCATCAACCTCGTGAGCAACGCGCTCGAAGCGCAGTCCGAGATCGGGCGCACGGAGCCAGTCGAGATCACGCTGGAGGGCGGCCGGTGGAAGTCAGAATCCGGCGAGGCGCGAGCGCTTCACATCCGCGTATTCGATCGAGGCCCCGGCGTGCCGGAGGCCGAGCGCCGGCGGATATTCGAACCCGACGTCACGAGCAAGTCGCAGGGCATGGGCTTGGGACTCGCCATCGTCGAGAACACGATCGAACGACACGGTGGCGTGATCAGCGTCGACGACCGAGATGGCGGCGGCGCCGTGTTCACCGTTACCCTTCCCGTACCGTCCGAGGAAACCGAGGGAGACACCGAATGAAGCCGAGGATCCTCATTGTCGATGACGAGAAGAACATCCGCCGGACGCTTTCGATGATTCTCTCGGGCGCCGGCTACACGGTCGGGGAGGCCGGATCGGGCGAGGAGGCGCTTTCCCTCATCGAGGAGTCCCCCGCGGATCTGGCGCTCCTCGACGTCGGCCTGCCCGGCATGGACGGCATTGAGCTTCTAAAACAGCTCACCGCGCGTCATCCCGGCACCGCGGCGATCATGATCTCGGGACAGGCGACCGTCGCGACGGCGGTTGAGGCCACGCGTCTGGGCGCCTTCGATTTCCTCGAGAAGCCGCTCTCGAAGGACCGCGTGCTGATCGCCGCGCGGAACGCGCTCCAGGTCTCCACCCTTGGTGAAGAGATCGATCGCTACAAGCGCGGCGAGGCGGAGCGACGAACGATGGTGGGTGACAGTGCCGCCATCAAGTCACTCCGCCGGCAAATCGACAAGGTGGGTCCAACACCCGCGACCGTGCTGATCACCGGCGAGAGCGGCAGCGGAAAGGAACTCGTCGCGCGTGCCGTTCACGAATCCAGCGGGCGCGCGTCCGCACCGTTCATCAAGGTGAATTGCGCGGCGATCCCCGAGGAGCTCATCGAAACGGAGCTCTTCGGTTGCCTCCGCGGCGCCTACACCGGGGCCGACCGCACGCGGGACGGCAAGTTCCTCGCCGCCGACGGCGGAACGATCTTTCTCGATGAGATCGGTGACATGAGCCTGCGCGTGCAGGCAAAGGTGCTCCGGGCGCTGCAAGAAGGGGAAATCGAGCGCGTCGGTGACTCGAAGGTCCACCGGGTCGACGTGCGGGTCATCTCCGCCACGAACAAGGACCTCGCGGCGGAGGTCGAGGAAGGGAACTTCCGCGAGGACCTCTTCTTCCGCCTGAACGTCGTTCCGCTCAGCGTTCCGCCGCTTCGCGATCGTCGCGACGACATCCCCATGCTCGCCAATCACTTTCTCCACCTCTACACGGCAGAGAACGATCTTCCCGGGATGTCGCTGAGTGCCGAAGCCATCGACCAGCTCGCGGCGTTGGATTGGCGAGGCAACATCCGCGAGCTTCGAAACGTCATCGAGCGCCTCGCTATTCTGAGTGACGGACCGAAGATCTCCGAAGATGACGTCAGCACCATCGCGGCGACGAGCGGGCTCGCTCCGAAAGCGGCCACGCCGACCCGCGATGCGGCGTCGGGTGGGGCGCCGCGTCCAGACCTGGAGCAGATCCGCCGGGCCGGGGGTTTGGTCCAGGCACGACGCGATTTCGAACGCGCCTCCGTCGAGGCCGCGCTCGACCACACCGATGGCAACGTCTCCAAGGCGGCCCGCATACTAGGAATTGAACGAAGCAATCTACACAAGAAGATGCAGGCCTACGGGCTCGAGGCGCGACCGCCTCGCCCCGGCAGCCAACGCAAACCGGAGGGAGATACACCATGAGATCTCATACACGCGCGTCCGCCGTTCTCGTTCTCACCGGCCTGATCGTTCTGAGCGCCGCCTCCGCCGCCCGGTCGGAGACGGAGTCGTCATCCGCCTGGGGACAGGAGCGGGGCTTCGACCTCGGACTTCAGTTTCTGACGAGCATCATCGGCGCGAAGGATCCTGGTCCCAACAGCAATACGAACCAGCTCTTCGTCGACGAGGTGGGTGGCGGCCTCATGCTGAACATCGGTTACACCTTCACACCGCACTTCGCGATGCGGCTCTCGGCCGGCGGTGGCGCGCACGAAACGACGCAGCAGGAAGTCGAAGCGTACGTAACATCGTTCGCGTTGGAAGCTCACTATCGATTCATGCCGGAGGAGCGGGCACGGCCGTACCTCCTGGCCGGTCTCGGCGGCACGACCCTCGGCTTCACGACGGGAGCGTTCGAGGCCGAAGCGCGCGGAGGTTCCGCCATGTTGGGGATGGGCATGCTCTACAGCCTGACGCAGCATTTCGTCTTCGACTTCACCGCGCGGCTCGATCTCATCAACTGGAACGAGATCGTGCTCACGCAGAACCTCGCGGATGGCAGCTCGGTCGAGCTCGAGCAGCCGGTGGACGACAGCGGTAGCGCGGGAAAGATCCTCTTTGGTTTCGCCTGGCAGTTCTAATCGAGGCTAACGACTCGGCCCTGCCGGCCGGTAGAAAACCACACCGGAAATGCCGTCGTGCTCGCGGACGATCTCGCCGTCGGGCGTATACTCGGTGAGGATCTCACCGCATCCGCCGCCCACGAGCGTGTTTCCGTCGGGCAGGACATGTACGCTGTGCGCGCAGCCGTGGGCCATTGACCAGAGGAACTCGCCCGTCCAATCCATCTCGCCCACGCGGCACATGCTGGTCTTCCCCTCCTTTACCGACGTCTCGTCGAAACCCATGGCCCCGGCCTTGATCGTCAGACAGACGAGGGGGTTTCCGGTCTCGGCGGCGCCGACGTAACGACATCGCACACCCTCCGGGAACGGGATCTCGTGGATGACGTTTCCGTTTCGATCGAGTCCTTCCACGTGCTTGTCATAGGCCACGACAGCGCTTCCCTCCGGAAAGACGTCAAACGCATATGCACGTTCGTCCGCGGCGCGGCGCCAAAGCTCGTTCCCTTCCGCATCCCATGCGAAGAGAAACGAGTGCCTCCCCGCGACCCGCGTGACCTCGCCCGCACCGCTCCCCGACATGTCCCCGACGGTGTGGATCTTCACCGAGAGTCTCACGAGAAGATATAGGCGGCCGTCATGGGTGCGCCGGGCGCCGATGAACGAGTGCTCGACGATGACGTCCCCGCGCGTGCTGACAATGCCGTGGTCGAAGCCGTCGAGATCGATGCGCCGCAGAAGCTCCGACTCCGGTAGATGCCAGCGCAGCTCGCCGGCGTCGTCCATCTCCACGATCCTGGACTCGATCTCTTCCGTGTAGAGAACGTTTCCGGCTTCGCTCAAGCCGAGAAGGGTGGGGACCGTTCCGGGCATGGACAAGAAGAAGCGTTCGTTGCCTTCGCGATCGAGTCCCACGAAGCTGCGCTGACCTCGCTCGACATACGATACGCAGACGATTGCCTCTTCGGCTGCCGAGACGGCGTGAGGCACGAGGACCGATACGATGACGTGTGTGGCAAGCGCGATCGCGATCCATCCGGAAACAGCGCCCTTCATCAGCTCCTCCAAGCAGCCGGCCGAGAGATATCGAATGTGACCCAGGACCGCCTATTTTCCGCTATTTCCGGGGATTCTGCAAAACGCGGCGTGTCCAACCCTAGTGATAACCCGCTCCAGGGTGGAGTAGGTTCAGGCTCAGCCTGAAAATCGGCCCGAAGAGGGCGCCCACCACGCGCCACGCGATGAGGATACCGACGATCGTGACCGTCGGATTCCGCGCAAAGGCAACGACTTTCAGTGCCAGTTCCCGGCTGAGGAACAGGCCCAGCGCCGTGATGCCGTCGAGCGGTGGGACCGGGATCAGGTTGAAAATCCCCAGAAGCAGGTTCAGCGAGAAGAGAATGCTGAGCAGGGTGATGGGGATCTCGAGCTGTCCGGGCTCGGCCGACGCCACGATCTGAGTGAAGCTGGCCTGCTCCGGCGCGATCAGGCTGCCCGACAGGATCATGATCTTGATGACGATTCCCACCGCGAGCACGATGGCGAAGTTCGCGAGCGGACCGGCCAGCGCCATGCGGGCCGCGCGGTGCGGGTGCCGCTCTTGCCAGTACGGATCATATGGCGCGTGCGCCCACCCGATCATCCAACCGCCCATGATGTAGGAGAGGGCTGGAACGATGATCGTGCCGAACGGAGCGCGACGCATGTGCGGAACCGGATTGAGCGTCATCTGACCGGCGTTGTACGCGGTCGGGTCGCCTCCGAGCCGGGCCGCGAGCGCATGGGCGGCTTCGTGACACGATAGCGAGAATAGAAAACACGCGTACCAGGCGATGCCGAGTGATAGAGTGCCAGCGTCCATGTCCAAAGGCGTAGCATGTTCGCGTGAGGATGTGCCAGCCTGAATGTGATTACTGGGGCCAGACGCTTCGGAACCGCCGACGGTAGTCGCGGGTACTGGACAGGGATCCGATGGCGCGGTTTCGAATGACGGTAACGGGGGCCTCGATTGATCCAGTTCTCGATGCGACATCTCGTCTGCTTCTTTGCCTTGCTGTTCATCATCCAATCACCGTCCGACGCCGACAGCGATACGGAAATGACGGTCGCCCCCCGCGTCTTCATCGACTGCCGCTATTGCGACGAGGAGTACATCCGCACGGAGATCCCGTACGTCGACTTCGTTTGGGAGCGGAAGGAAGCCGACATCCACATCCTCATCACGCGGCAGTCCACGGGTGGGCGTGGAAAGGAGTACACTGTCGCGTTTCTCGGTCTCGATCGATTCGCGACGCTCAACGACACGCTGAAGATGATCACGGCGCCGGGAGACACGGAGGACCAGACGCGGGAAGCGCTCGTCCGCACGTTGACGCTCGGTCTCACGCGCTATCTCGCGAGGACCGCGCTCGCGGACAACATCTCCATCGCCTACAGCGAGGAAGCCGAGGTCACCGAACCGCACGATCCCTGGAACAGTTGGGTGTTCAGCATCTCGCTCAATAGCTACCTGAACGGCCAGAAGTCATCGAACCAAATCTCGCTCTACAGCCGCGCGTCCGCGGAACGCGTCACGGATAGCTGGAAGCTCCACACCAACGCCTATCTGAACTACAGCGAGAGCAAATTCGACTTCGGCAGCTATGAGTACGCGAGCTTCACGCGAAGCCAGAGTCTTCGGTTTCTCGCCGTTCGGAGCATCGACGACCACTGGTCGGTCGGCGGCACGGCCCGCGTCAGCTCCTCCACGTACAGCAACATCGACGTGAGAGGCTGGGTTGCCCCCGCCGTCGAATTCAACATCTATCCCTATTCCGAGTCGACGAGGCGCGAGTTCCGCTTGCTGTACGAGCTGGGGGCCTCGCGAACCGCGTACAGTGAGGAAACGATCTACGGCAAGACGTCCGAGTGGCTCGCCGCGGAAGAGCTGTCGGTTACCCTAGAGCAAACCCAGCCGTGGGGATCCGCCGAGGTGACCTTCGTCGGATCACACTACTTCCATGATCTCGGCAAGTATCGCCTGATGCTCTACGGCGACCTGTCGCTACAGCTGATCAAGGGGCTTTCGCTGAACGTCTACGGAAGCGGATCGCGAATCCACGACCAGATCTCGTTGCCGAAGGGCACCGCGACGGACGAGGAAGTGTTGCTCCAGCGCAAGCAGCTCGCAACGTCGTACGACTACTGGGGATCGTTCGGCTTCACCTACACGTTCGGCTCGATCTTCAGCAGCGTGGTGAACCCGCGTTTCGGTTCGTAAGGCGACTCACGCTATCTCTCCACCAGCACAGCCCGGACCGGGCTTCCGCACCCACCGACGATGCGAAGCGGCAGCGCGATGAACTCATAGATGCCCGGTGAAACGTCGCCCAGATCGAGGTTCTCGAGCCAGAAAGCGCCACCATCGGCCAGACGCTCATGGGACTCGAGTCGTTCGGCGCCGAGTGGATCCACGCCGGGTGTGTCCATGCCGACGAGGCGCGTTCCGCCCGCGACCAGACGATCCGCAGCCTCCGGCGAGAGCGCGGCGAACGCGTCGGGGAATTTCGTCGAATCGGGATGCGTGCCCGTCTTGAAGAGTATCCGCGGTGGATCATCGAGCGCGATGCCGTCGAGGACCTCGGGCGGGATGAGACTGTTTGGCGCTCCGGACACGTCCAGGACTCGCGCGGGCCCGATGAACGCGGAGAGATCCAGGTCGGAAATGGTTTGCCCATCGTCTCGGACGTGAACCGGCGCGTCGGCGTGGGTCGCGAAGTGAGGGCTCATCGACCACCGGGTGAGATTCACGGGATGCCCCTTGCTCCGCCGCATGACCCATTCAATGGAGAACGGAACGTCGCCCGGCCAGGGAGCGGTCGTCGCGGCGATCGGCCTCGTGATATCGATGATGCGCACGGGTATGCCCTTTCGTGAAAGTCGAGGTAGTTGTGTCAGGGCATTCTAGCGGTAGTGTGCCTTGATCACCGACCAGGAAGTTTCGGATACGGGTGTGGCCTGACAGTCCGCGCACGTCGGCGTGGAGCCCTCCGCCAGGTCGTCCTCGTCGAGGTTTTCGGGGGGGATCCGCCAGGACTGCGGCTCGCAGTCGGCCCAGACGGCAGCCTCGATCCGCGGGTCGCCCGTGACTCGGAACAGCCCGTGGCTCCCATCAACTACGACGAAGTAGCGCCACCGGCGCGAGCTGAGTCTCGGGGTCGTAGCACCCGCCCGGCCACGTCACGGCGTTCCCCGTGCCTGAGCGCGGCCATCCGGCTTCAGGAATCTCCGAGCCGCCCGTGCACAGCCCCCACCCCTGGATCTCCACGTTCTCGTACTCGATACCGAACTGCAGCCCGCCGATCCCTTCATCGAAGTCCGGGCTTCGAGAGGCGACGACGTGAACGAAGACGATCTGCGGGTACCACGGATCGAATACGAGATTCTCGCAGGTCTCGAAACTCTCGAGGTACGGGACACTGACACCGCATCCGCCGTACTGCGGCGGCTCCATCATGAGATTGATGTTGAAGCACTCGTCAAACTCTTGCGTGGCCACAAGCGACGGGCACGACGCCATTACGGCAACCGCGAGCATCGTGAACAGCTTCCGCATGGTCGTACCCTCCTGACCAGTCCTAGGTGCTACCGCAACAGAATCACGCGCTTCGTCAGCTTGCCGTCTCCGGCCGTCAGGCGGATGAAGTACGTGCCCGAGGCTACGGACCTTCCCGCTTCGTCATCCCCGTTCCAGACGGCGTTGTGAGCACCGGGGTCGTGGTGCGCGTCGATGAGGCGCCGGACGCGACGACCGGCGGGGTCCAGAATATCGAGCACGATCGGTCCGGGCACCGGCACCTGATACTCAATCCTTGTCGCGGGATTGAACGGGTTGGGCACGTTCTGGCATAGCGCCAGCCTACCCGGAGCGGCGGACGCCTTGGCGCTCACCTCGCCCAGGCCGATCTCGTCACCGTCGGTCGTGACCTCCGTGAGACGATAGATGTACTCCATCCCGGAAGTGACGTCCGGGTCCATGATGCGGTATTCCGTCTTGCCGCCCACGATGAGCCCGGCGTTCACGCCCGTCCAAGAGTCGACGGTCGATGGCCGGCGGTAGAGGTTGAATCCGAGTACGTCCTCCTCGGAGAGGGTTGCCCACTCGACGGCGATACCTCCGGTCTCCGCCGACGCGTTCAGGTAGTCGAGAGCGACGGGAGTGCTGCCCTCTTGAAAGACGCACCAGGAGCTATCTCCCCGGGTTCCACAGCTCAGCGCGGAGACCCATGCCGAGTACCAATAGATCTCCAGCGCGTAGACATTGATCAACGTCTCGGTGGCCGCCACGTAGAACGAGACGGTCTCGTCACCATATTCTTCGCTGTACTCCCAACAATGCCAATGGTCGCTGATCGTGAGAACATATCCCTCCGCATCCACGACCGGGTCCCACTGGAAGTGCTCGAGGGTGTCTACGGGCCAAGGCCACCACATGGTCGGCCGCTCCAACGGCCCGAGTCCGGTCACGAAGGTCCGCGAGTCCGACCATGCGCCCGGCTGCTCGCATATGTCTGTCGCTGACACGCGCCAGCAGAACTGAGATTCGCCCGAGATGTCTTCAAGCCGCCGTCTCGTGTCGTAGGAAACGACCTCTCTCACATTTTCGCCATCGCAATCCTTGTCCAGCTCCAGCAAATACCACGCCGCATGCGGCACCGGCTCCCACTCGAATTCGAGATGCCGCGGCAGGCACTCGGCGCTGTCGGCGGGGGATGTCAACAGCGGCGCGGGAGGAATCGGCAGCGCGAGGCGACCGCCGCTGTCGGCATTTGAAGGACCGGAATCGCCGCACGCGTTCAACGCCACGATGCTGTAGGCGTAGATCACTTCGGGCACGGCGGTCGAGTCCACGATCTCGGTCGTGTCGTGCCCGGTCACCGTCAGCAGTTCGTCGTCGCGCAATACGTGGAAGCCCTGCTCGTCGAGGCTGTTGTCCACCCAGCTCACCAGCACGTACGCGCAGACGCTGTCGGTGGCGACGCACTCCGTCGGGGCGGGGGGCCCCTCCATTCTCGTGATACCGACTGCCGAGTTCGAAGGCTCGGCATCGCCGCAACCGTTCGTGGCCACGATCGCGTACTCGTGGCTCACATCGATGACCGCGTTCGAATCGTCGTAGCTCGTGCTATTCGGCGGCAGCAGCACGAGCAGCTCGTCGTCGCGCATGACCTTGAAGCCCGTCTCGTCGTCGCTGTAGTCCCGCCATCCGAGCCGTACAAGACCGCATAGAACCTCCGACGCGGCCAGGCCACCGGCGCGCGCCGGAACATCGTTGTGAATTCGTCCGACTGTGCTGTTGGAACGCTCTCCCTCGCCACACGCGTTGGTGGCGGAGACGGAGTACATGTAAAAGAGTCCGGTCACGCCGGTAGAATCGTGGTAGACGGTCGTGTCGGGCCCCGTGGTCGCAAGCAGGTCGTCGTCCCGGTATACATTGAATCTGACCTCGTCCGAGCTACCGTCCTGCCAGGAAACCGTCACGGCAAAACAATCATCACGGCTGGCTGCGCACTGATACGGGGCGTTCGCCCCCGGTTGCCTCCTCCCTCCGTCCGACACCGAGAACTCCGAGCTGCCGCACGCCGTGATCGTGCGGGCCTTGTACATGTAGTACAGTCCCGACTCACCCGTAGAGTCGACATACAACGTGACGTTGGGTTCGGTTGTCGTCAGGTGTGTTCCATAGCGGTAGATCTCAAAGCCCAGCTCGTCGTCAGCGTTGTCGCTCCACCTTACGTCCACGTATTCACAGAAGTCATCGGTCGCGTCCAGATCGGTCGGGGGATTCACGTACAGCCAGCCTCGGTCTATGTTCGATCGCTCCGCATCGCCGTGCTCGTTGAACGCCACGACCTTGTAGGGATACGCGTACCCGGTGGCGGCTGTGGAATCGACGTACTCGCGCGCCTCGGCACCCACTTCGGCGAGTGGATCCCCGCTCCGGTAGATACGGAAACCATCGACGGAAAGCCCATCATGGACCCACGTGACGAGCAGGGGGCAGCGATCGGTCGACGCGACGCAATCCGTCGCCGGGTTGGGAACGGACCCACCGCTTGGGCGGGTCGCGGGATCGGCAACCTGCGCGGGCGTGATCGATAGAACGAGAAGAATGACGAGAATGAGCGCTGACGATCTCATGGGGGCCTCCCGGCGGACGCATCCATTCAGGTTGGCACCCCATGATTATATCTGTTTCTAGGATCCGCCGCTAGCGAATCAAGTTCAGTCTCCTCGACTCGCTCCGTCCACCCGCCGACAGCCGTGCGAAGTACGTACCGGACGCCACGGGGCGCCCGCCGTCGTCCGTGCCGTCCCAGATCATCCGATGCACGCCGGCTTCGTGTGAGCCGGAGGCAAGTCTACGAACCCGACGTCCCGACGCATCGAGAATGTCGAGCACGACATGTCCCGTGCTCGGAAGCGTGAACGCGATGCTTGTCGTCGGATTGAACGGATTGGGAACGTTCGGAAGCAAGCTGATCTCACGCGGTCGCGGCGTGAACTCGACGGCTAGCTCGCCGAGTGGAATCTCCCTTCCGTTTGTCGTGAGCTGCGTGAGGCGGTAGATATACGTCCCCTGTGATCGCACACCTGCATCATGGTAGATGGTGCGCCCCGCGCCGGCCTGGATCAGTTCGGGATTCACTCGATGATCGAGTTCCTCCTCGGAGCCGCGGCAGTAGAGATTGAACCCGAGGAGATCGTGCTCGCCGGAGGTCCGCCATTCCAGGATCACGCCCTCATCGGCGGCAACGGCGATGAACTGATCGAGTAGCACCGGCACGCCACCACCACTATGCCCGACGCAATCGGAGCTGTCCCCTCGCGCGCCGCACGCTAACCCCGATACCCACGCGAGGAACTCATCGGAGAACCCGTAGTCGGCCAGATCGATGGTCGTGTCCGTTCCCGCAACCGTGAAGACCGCCGGGGGATAGCCGTACCAATAACATTCGAACCCCACCGTCAACACGTAGGCCTCGGCATTCGTGATGGGCATCCACTGAAACGTCCACTCGTACTCCCCTTGGCCGGTCTCATGCGGTTCAGCCATCACGGTGGCGGGCAGTGGTTGAGGCGTCGTGAGAAACGCCCGGCAGTCCGACCAGTCACTCCACTCCCCGCAAACGTTCGCGGCCCGCACACGCCACTCGTGCCGTGTGATGCGTTCGAGGTCCTGAATCGTCGCGAACGTGTCCGCCGTGGTCGCCTGCGCGACGACTTCGGTGCTGCATCCCAGACTGACCTGAAGCTCATACTGCGTGGCGTTCTCCGCGGGATGCCACTCGAACGTCGGGCTCGTCGCCACACAGTCGACACCGACGGGGGGCGCGGAAAGCATCGGGACGTCCGCCGGAGGAGAATAGGGACGGTAGCCGTCATCGCTGTTCGAGGCCGCTCCGTCTCCGCAGTCACTAGTGCTCACGACATGGTAAGCATATGTCACTTCGAATTCCGCCGTCTCGTCATCGAATAGCGTGACGTCGCCTACCGTGACGGCAATCTCCTCTTCATCTCGGAACACTCGGAAGCCGGCCTCGTCGTCGCTCTCGTCGCTCCACGTCACCCGAATGTGGCCGCAAAGCGTGTCGCTCGCCGCGCAATTCGTGGCGGCGGCGGGCGGATCGGATCCGACCTCGCCCGAATCGGCGTTGGACGGATCGGAGTCACCGCACTCACCCGAGGCGATGATGTCGTACAGGTAGGCCGTCCCGATGGCAGCCGTCGAGTCGTCATACTGTGTCGTGTTGGCGTCGATCGTGGCGATTGGAGCAGCGTCGCGCATCACGATGAAGTGTGTCTCGTCGTCGCTGTTGTCGGTCCATGTGACGCGAACAAATCCGCAGAAGTCGTCCGTTGCCGAGCAGTCTGAGGGGTCAGCGGGCGGAGCGTCGTCACGGGTGCCGTCATCGGGATCCGAAGGTGGCGCGTCGCCGCAGTCGTTGAATGCCACCACGCTGTAGGCGTATGTCACGCCCGCATCGCCAGAGCTGTCAGCGTATGTCGTCACGCTCGAATCGGTCTCGCCGATCGGCGACCCATCACGAAGAACCTGGAAGCCCGACTCAGCATCGCTGTTGTCCTGCCAGGTGACCAGGACGTGCGTGCACTCGTCATCACTCGCATCGCAATCGGACGCCGCCTCAGGGACTACGAGACGACCGCCCTCATCCGAGTTCGACCAAGTCGCGTCGCCGCAAATGCCCGTCGCAACGATACGATAATAGTAGCTCTCTCCATGCTCAGCCGTCGTATCGACGAATTCGGTGACGTCAGGGCCAGTTGTGCCGATGAGCTCCCCGCCTCTCATCACCTTGAAACCGCCCTCGTTGTCGCTGTTGTCGACCCACGTGATGTCCACGACGTCACAGAGCCAATCCGATGCGACGCATTCCGACGCGGGAAGAATCGGCGACACACCTCCGAGGTCGGTGTTGGACGGGTCAGAGCCGCACGCTCCCTGGGCGACCATCCAGTACTCGTACGTTCTTCCGTACACCGCCGAGGAGTCGACGAACGAGCGGGCGTCCGCATCCGCCTCGCCCGCCACGTACCCATCCCGCATGATCATGAAGCCGGTCACGTCGATCCCGTTGTGCTCCCATGTGACGACGACAGGACACTCCGAGTCGGTGGCCGCGCAATTGGTGGCCGGGTCGACGGCGGAATTCTCACAGTCGGGAATCGTGCCGACGGAGAGATCCGCGCCGCCGAGCGCCTCGTCGCATGCGGTGAGAGAGATCGGCTGGCAGTTGGCCCAGACCGCGTACCCCAGCCGTGGATCATCAATGATTGACATTGTTCCGAACGCGCCGTCTTCGACGATGAAAAAACCGACCTTGGCGTTCTCGGCGGGCGGCTCGTAGCATCCGTACTCCCACACGACGGCGTTGCCGTGACCGGAATCCGGCCAGCCATCTTCGGGTATCTGACTCCCGCCGGTACAGAACGTCCAGCCGGTCACCGTGACGCCGGTGTGCTCGATGCCGAACTGCACACCGCCGAGACCATCCGGAAAGCTCTCGTCGTGGCTCGTGACGACCCAGACATATGCCAGCCCCGAGATCGGGGTGCTGGCCAGGTCCTGGCAATTCGCCTCGTCGATCCATTCGAAGGCGGGATCGTCGCACCCGGAGTAGCTTGGCTCCGTGATCAACAGGTTCATGTGGAAGTTCGGGTCAAGGATTTCGCCGAAGCTCAGGGACGGAATCGCGAGGGCGAGTAGGACCGCGGCCAGCGTCTTCATGGGACTCCTCCAAGCTGCGTATACTAGGTTGAAGCTGTCGTTCACTCGTCTACTTTGGATTCTATCAGATAGTCTGCGAATCGGACACGGGATGCGGACAACGGACATCGCATTTCGATCGACGCACGTCGCTTCTCTAGATACCCTGTGTGTTACTGGGATGCAGTCTGTTCGCATACGGGCATTGCCCGTTCGAAAACGAACGGAGGGATGTTTCGATGTTGGTCATTCTTCTGCTGATGGCTCTGGTTACGACCTGCTTGGCCGAGGAACCGGTTGCCACGTTCTCCATCGTTGGATACGACCCAGAGACGGGTGATCTCGGTGTCGCCGTGCAATCGAAGTTCTTCGCGGTGGGCGCGGTCGTGCCGTGGGCGAAAGTCGGCGTCGGCGCCATCGCGACGCAGGCGTACGCCAACACGACCTTCGGCCCGCACGGCCTGGAGCTTCTCGAATCAGGACTCGAGCCCGAAGAAGTTCTGATTGCGCTTCTCGCCGACGATGAGGGCCGGGCGCAACGCCAGATCGGGATCGTCGACGCTAAGGGCCACGCGACCGCCCACACCGGCGCCGAGTGCCAGGCCTGGGCGGGACACGTCAACGGCGAGAACTTCACCGCGCAGGGGAACATCCTCGTGGGAGAAGAGACCGTCGCGGCGATGGCGCGCGCGTTTCAGGAAACCGAAGGAATGCTGGGCGAAAAGCTGATGCGTGCCCTGGAAGAAGGCCAGGCGGCGGGCGGGGATTCCCGCGGGGTCCAGTCGGCCGCGATTCTCGTCGTGCGCGCGGAAGGCGGGTATGGCGGATTCAACGACCGATACTGCGATCTACGCGTAGACGACCACACCGATCCCATCGGTGAGCTCCGGCGCATCTTCGACT
Organism: uncultured bacterium; assembly: GCA_964486455.1. GTDB lineage: Bacteria > Eisenbacteria > RBG-16-71-46 > CAZAMP01 > CAZAMP01 > CAZAMP01. The sequence continues at coordinate 62,067 of CAZAMP010000013.1, forward strand.
ACTGGAAGTGGTACGCGCTCATCCTCGAAGGTTACACCCAGTGCGAGAAGCAGGCGTGGGGCAAGGCGTTCGAGGCGGGCGAGAAGCTGATCGAGCTTCGCCCGGACGAGGGAGAGTCCTACTATCATCCCGCCTGCTACTACTCGCTGGCCGGCCAACGCGAGATCGCGCTCGAGGACCTTCGAAAGGCCGTCGAGTTGGACGCGTCTCTCGGAGCGCGGGCGCGACAGGATCCCGATTTCGAATCGCTTCACGAGGATTCGGTCTTCGTGGAGCTGACCGGTGAAATCCCGGACGAGGGTCCATGATATAATCCTACTCGGGTTTGTGTAACGCTACGTCTCATCAATCCACGCCGGAGGATCACCGATGACGCGCACCCCTCGCCCGTTTCTCAGCCTGTTGATCGCGATCATCCTTCCCGTCACCATCGTCGCCGCCGGCCCGGACGATTCCATGACGCTCACCGCGCCGGACGCGTCGTCCGTGTGGCTTTACCGGGATGAATACGGAGTTCCTCACATCGTCGGCGACACTGAGGTCGGCGTCGCCTACGGTCAGGGCTTCGCCGTCGCCCGCGACCGCCTCTATCAAATGGAGATCAACCGGAGGATGGCGGAAGGGCGTCTGGCCGAGCTATTCGGCCCCGGGTATGTGGGCCTCGATCAGGATACGCGGCGGCTCTCCTACACGCGGGCCGAGCGGGAAGCGCTGTACGCGGCGCTCCCGAGCGACATTCAGACGTTGATCGAAGCCTACGTGGACGGGGTGAACGCTCAGATCGATTCGGTTGTCGCGAACCCGACCGACTACCGGCCGCAACAACTCGCGGCCGTCGAGATCGAACCGTGGACACCGCTCAACGTCGTCGCCGTCGTTCAGGGCCTTCTCCGGCGATTTGGTCAGTTCGGCGGTAGTGAGCTCGTCCGGCAACAAGAGCTAGACACCTACGGCCAAGCCTGGTTCGATCAGAACCGCCCCATCAACAATCCCAACGCCCCGACGACGATCCCGGGCGGGAGCGCCGTCGAAGGGCAACGTGCCTGGCGATCGTCCGCACCACCGGTTCGTCCCGAGATCGTCGAGGGGATCGAAGCCCGCCGTACCCAACACGCCCGTCTGGAACGCGCGCTCGGACTTCCCCCCAAGTTCGGAAGCTTCGCCGTGCAAATCACCACGGCGAAGTCGTCGACGGGCAATGTGATGCTTCTCGGATGTCCCCAGATGGGCGAGCCGTCGTACAACGAACCGAACGTGACGAACGAGGTCGAGCTGGAGTGTCCGACGCTCCACGTGGGGGGCATGACCGTCGCCGGCATTCCGCTCGTCATCATCGGTCACAACGAAAGCTACGGCTGGACCCTCACGAGCGGCATCTCGGACAACACCGACGTCTACATCGAGACGACGTTCGACGCGTCGTATTCGAGCTACTGGCACAACGATGAGTGGTTGCCGTTCGAGGCCATCCCCGACACCGTGCACGCCTCCAACGGCGCGGAGTACCCGTTCATGATCTACCGCACCGTTCACGGCCCGGTCTTCGCCGCCGACCTCGCGAACCACCAGGCGTTCACGTACAAGTTCGCCTTTCAGGACCACGAGCTGGACATGATCCTCGGCTTCTACGACATCGGGCGCGGTTCGACGCTACCGGACTTCGAGGCGGCGATCGCGACCCTGCCGATGTCGTTCAACGTCTTCTACTCCGGCACGGACCAGACCATCAAGTACTGGCACTCCGGCTGGTATCAGGATCGAACGGATGGTGTCGATCCGCGTCTGCCGCACAACGGCGACGGCTCCGAAGAGTGGGGGGGCATCCGGCCGTTCGGCTCGCTGCCCACGGCCGACAATCCAACTCAAGGCTACTTCGTCAACTGGAACAACAAGCCGGCGACCTGGTGGGACAACGGCGACAATGTGCCGTGGACCAGCTCATGGCACCCCGTGCTGACGATCGACGCCTACGTCTCACCGATCACGCCGTTCGCATTCGGCGATCTCACCGAAACGCCGCATTCGATCTCCAGTCACGGCACCTATCAGCAGGCGTTCGAGCTGGGCGCCACCGAGATCATCGACGAGAACATTTGCCCGCCCGGGCAGAGCGCTTTCGTCGGACTGGACGGCCAGCCGAGCGATCACGTGACCGACCAGTGGCCGCTCCATCTCGCGTGGGACATGAAGAACCAACACTTCGGCGAGACGCCGCTGGGAATCGACGGCGAGAACGACCCGGGAGCGGGACCATTCCTCGTGCACAGAAACTCACCCAATCCGTTCGGGCGATCGACCCGTATCCGATTCACGTTGCCGGCGGGCGGCCGTGTCTCGATCGACGTCTTCGATTCGGCCGGGCGTCTGGTGCGGGGCCTGTTCGATGATGAGGCGGACACGGGACCGCACGGAATCGTTTGGGACGGACGTAACAACTCCGGAAACGCGGTCGCCGCGGGTACGTACTACTATCGCCTCGCCACCGGTCGGCGGATCCTCACGGGAAAGATGATCATCCTATAGTCTGGCCACGGGGCGGGAGACGCAACGAGCCGAAATCCGAACACGCCCGGGATCGAAGGAAGACCTGCCCTTCCTGGAGGAGATGCTGTACGAGGCGTTCCACTGGAACCCAGAACGGCCTCGATCTCGATTGCGGGACTTTCTAGAAGACCCCGGGTTCAGACTGCTCCTCAACGAGTGGGGATCACGGGATGGGGATAGAGCAGTTGTCGCCGAGACCGATTCCGATTTAGTGGGTGCCGCCTGGTACAGGTACTGGTGTGAGGAGCGTCATTCCTACGGTTTCGTTCACTCTCGATATCCCGAGCTTGGAATCGCGGTCCGTCAGAAGTATCGAGCGAACGGAGTTGGGCGTCGGCTGCTTCCGTCGTTGATTGCAGCGGCACGTCAGGAAAGCGCCCCGGGGTTGAGCCTGAGTGTGGAATCACAGAACTTCGCGATTGCCCTCTATAGAAGCGAGGGTTTCGAAGAAGCAGGGGCGTCAGGGACATCGCTGACGCTCCTGCTCGAGTTCGGACGTCGCCACGAGCAGCCAAACCCTTAGCCTTCAGCGAACGACGAGCACACGCACGCCACCCGCCCGCCTTTCACCCGTCGCTCTCGCATAGTAGACACCGGGAGAAACGCGCAGGCCGTTCGTCGACCGAAGGCCCCACCGGGTGTCACCTCCAGCGACGAACAGCCTCCGAACGAGGCTCCCACGCACGTCGTGGATCGTGATCACGCCGGATGAATAACCGGCTCCGAAGCGCGCGAAGCTTGCGGCGGGATTCGGAAACACCGAAAGTCGAACGCCTGCGAATAGGGATCTGTCCGAGCCGACACCGATCGTCGCGCCGCGCCGATAGACATGCACCTGATCCACACCCCCGCTGAGCGCGGGCAGTACTTCTTCGATCCCATCCACGCCGTCATCACCCATCGCGATCTCGCGGACGGCCGCGCCGAGATCGAGAAGCCACGCGGATGGCTCGAACGTGTCGAGATCGACGTTGTATGACCAGAGTCCGACGTCGCCCTCGAACGATCCGGCGGCAAACGTCATCGCCGGGGTATTCCCCATCGGAAACGACGCGAGCGAAAGCACGTTGCCGTCGAGCGCACCGCCCGTTTCGAAGCGCGGCGCGAATGCGTTCGGTCCGGTGTTCTCGAACACGACCACGAAACCCTGCTCACCGGACGATCCGTACGCCAGCTCGTTCTCCCCATCTTCATCGAGGTCGGCGACGTGAGGCGTGGCGGGCAGCCCGATGACGTCGGACGTGAACATGTGATGCACCCACGTGCCCTGGCCCGGGTCGTACTCGACGCGACGGATGATGAGAGGGTTGCCGCCAAAGCCTCCGAGACCAAGAACGATCTCGGGCCACGTGTCGTTGTCAGCGTCACCCAAGGCAACTTGGAATAGATACGAGTTCGTCGTGTACTCGTAGACCTCCGTGTAGGTGTTGTCGCCCACGACCCCGTTGTGCTCCCAGATGGCGACGAGCCCGCTGGTCGGGCTCGATCCACCGGTCGCGACGATCACTTCCTGCCGGCCGTCACGGTCCGTGTCACCGAGAAGCACGGTCCGAACCTGCCGGGTCCCGGTGAAGTCGCTCTCGCGGATCGTATCGTGAACGAAGACGAAGCCATCACCCGACTCTTCGAACAGCATCACCTTGCCGAGCGTAGACAGCTCTCCGCCGAAGATCTCTCCCAATCCGTCGCCGTCGGTATCACCGAACGCGAGGTCACGGTAGCTGCCCGGCGGCGAGTTCCCGGCGGAATTCCAGACCTCCGTGTAGCCACCTCCCCCGTCGGCCTCGAAGAGATGAATGACCGTCGGGTTGAAGTGGGTGCCGGCGAAATCGAACACACCGTCGAGGTCGGCGTCACCGGCTTCCACGCACCAGATGTTTGAAAGGACGGTCCCGGAATCCCACACGAGATCGAGCTCGAAGAGGCGCGTTCCTCGCGGAGGAGTGTCCTGCCACTCGCGGTCCAGGGAGTATTCGAGGAGCCCGTCGTCATCTCGGTCCGCGGGCCATCCCGGCGGTGGATCCGGCGCAAGTCGATGATCCGCCTGCAGCGACATATCCACGATGCCGTCCGCGTTGAGGTCGAAAGAACACTCCGCAGCGAAAACCATGTCGCCGGTGGCGACGAGCGCGACACCAATACAAATCAATCGCGAGAGAAACATACATACCCCCCCGATACCAGTCGACCGATGAGCGCGTGACTCCGCGCTGATTCTAACATGCGCCGGTGTCGCCAGAGGCGCCGGGGGCCGCACTACTGGCGGCCTTCAGGCGTTTGCCCCCACAGAATTCTGAGCTGTGCTCCTCGACTAACTGAGGTTCTCGGCGATTCGCGTCGCCCGTGCGCGAAAACGCGTGATGTAAGTGGCACAGTCACAACTGACTGCGAATCGCATCGATCGAACGGCGGCTGGCACGAGTCCTGCGTTATGCGTGGGCCTGGGGCTACATCACGCGTTTCACCAACGCGCGGCGGCGGTCCTCGCCGCCGCTGCGTTTAAGACGCAGTCAGACCCAGACCAACATAGGTCGAGCATCAATGCTGGGCCGTGCGCTAATCGGGCGGACACGGAGTAAGTCCTGGTTTTGTGGCTGCCACCTGACGCACGGCTCGGCCTGTTTTTTGCCCTCAACTTTGCCCGCGCGCCTACTCCGATTCCACGAAGCGCAGCGACGCCGAGTTGATGCAATGGCGCATCCCCGTGGGCTCCGGTCCGTCCGGAAACACGTGCCCCAGATGCGCACCGCAGCGACTGCAGAGCACTTCCGCGCGCTCCATGTCGAGGCTACGATCGTTCTCCGCTTCGACCGCATCTTCGTCGATCGGCGCCCAGTAGCTCGGCCATCCCGAACCTGAGGCATACTTTGTGTCAGAGGAATACACCGGTTGATCACAACACACGCAGTGATAGACGCCCTCAGTCTTCGTATCCCAGTACTCGTTCCCGAACGCAGGCTCGGTTCCCTTCTGCCGCGCGATTCGATATTGCTCGGGCGTGAGTTGCTCCCGCCATTCCGCGTCGGTCTTGATCATCTTGTCGGCGTTCTCGGGAATCTCGCTCTTCTCATCCATTTCGGTCTTCCCATCCATCTCGGCCTTGTCGCTGATCTCGACGTCCCCTCCCGTAGACCTCGCACATCCGCTGAGTAAGACAATCGACATGCCCAGCAACACGAAGTGGGCCTGTCTGCTCATTGTTCCGTCTCCTCTTCCGGCGCTTCCGGCGGCGGTTCGAACGCCATGAAGTCCCGGAACTCACGCCCCAGCGACAGCACGACGGAGAGCGCCGCGGTGATGCAGCCACACGCGACATAGATGAGCGGCACGTTCTGGTCCACGAGATCGGTGATCGTTCCCGTGAGTCCCATCGCGATAGGAGCAAGCCCCCCGGCGAGCGTGCCCATGAGACCGAAGACGCGGCCGCGAATCTCCGACGGGGTCGTGAGCTGCATGATCGTGGCGATGTTGATATTGATGTATCCGTTGAGTGTCCCGACCAATATCAGGATCAGAAGCGCCGCCGGTGGAGTGCGTACCAGCCCCAAACCTCCGAACAGCAACGACATCACGATGAGAGCCGTCACCGTCATCGTCGCGCGCGTCCGACCGCTCACCTGGATCCCGCCGGCGACCCCATAGCCCACCATGGCTCCGCCACCGAAGCCCGCCATGAGGAACCCGAACCAGTCGGTCCGCGCAGCGAGCACGTCTTCGACATAGAACGGCATCAGCACGATGATGGGGATCAGGAAGAAGTTGAGGAACGCGGCCACGATGATGAGGTTTCGCAGCCCGACGCGCGTCCATACGAAACGCAGACCCTCGCGCGTGTCCGTGAGAAACATGCGTGCGCTCTGGCGCCAGCCGTTCGCCTTCTCCGGGATCGTCTGCGGAACCTGAATGAACATCTCGCTGACGGCGGAGAAGATGTAGCTGATCCCGTCGACGAGGAAGAGAACGGGCGCGCCCAAGAGTCGAAAGAGGACGCCACCGGTGCCCTGGCCGAGGAAAGTCGCGATCTGCACGGAGAACTGGCTCATCGAGTTCGCGGCGGCCACCCGATTCCGGGGCACGAGATCCGGTATCGCCGCACCGATCGCGGGCTGGAAAAACCCGGCGCTGATCGATACCACCAGCGAGACCACGAACAGAAGCACGAGCAGGAGACTCGTGGCGTCCGGAGAGGTGAACATCACGACGGCCAGAATCAGAACGGAGATTCCGCTGATCAGATCCGTGCCGATGAGAATCCACCGCCGTGAATGGCGATCTGCGAACGTGCCCGCGAACGGTCCAAGGATGACGGCCGGGAGCGCCGACACCATCATGATGAGCCCCATCAGCGTGGCGGACCCGGTCGCATGCTTGATCCAGAACATCATGGCGACCGCGTACGCCTGCGAGCCGATCTTGCTGACCAGCTGACCCTGCCAGAGGAGGAGGAAGTTCCGGTTCCATAGTGTCGATGGAGTGGGCATGAGACTCCAGCTATGCGCTCATTGCCGCGCGGGCCTGCGGATTCCCAACGCGCGCAGCCGGTAGCTCAAAGTCGATGAGTTGACCCCGAGCAGCTCGGCGGCCCCTCCCGGGCCCGAGACCCTCCAACCCGCGTGCTCGAGGGCCGCGATGATGTTGCGCCGGTCGCGCCGCTTGAACTCAGCATCGCTGACGAAACCGACTTCCGCCGACTCCAATGACGCGTCGATTTCGTCCGGCCGCTCGTCATCATGACGTGTCGGGGACGTAAGATCCAGATGCAGCCTCCCTCCGTTTGAGAGGATGACCGAGCGTTCGATGACGTTTCGAAGCTCGCGGATGTTTCCGGGCCAATCGTACGCCAAAAGCATATCGCCCTGCGCCCGCGTGAATGCCAGCTCGTCGCGGTCGAACTCCTCGCACGCGCGCTTGAGAAAATGTGTCGCCAGAGGAATGATGTCCGCTCGCCGTTTCCTGAGCGGCGCCACCTCGATTGGGAATACACTCAGGCGATAGTAAAGGTCCTCTCGGAACTGCCCGTCTTCCGCCGCCACCTTGAGATTCTTGTTCGTGGCCGCGATCGCGCGTACGTCCACGCGCCGGGTAACGTCTTCCCCGACGCGCTCGAACTCACCGTCTTGAAGAACCCGGAGTAGCTTCGCCTGAAGCTCCAGCGGAATCTCCGAGATCTCATCCAAGAAGAGCGTTCCGCAGTTGGCAAGCTGGAAACGCCCGATCCGGTCGCGAATCGCGCCGGTGAACGCGCCTTTCACATGTCCGAAGAACTCGCTTTCAAAAAGCTCGCGTGGGATGGCCGCACAGTTGACCCGCACCAACGCCTTTCCGCGTCGTTCGCTTCGATCGTGAATCGCGCGCGCCACCAGCTCCTTTCCAACGCCGGACTCGCCCAGGATCAGAACGTTCGCGCCGGTCTGAGACACGGCCTCGACCTGCGCGAGCAGCTTCCGGAGCGCAGGACTGTCTCCACCCACGATCTCCCCGAAGTCCAGCGCGACGTTGACCTCTTCACGAAGGTAGTCCCGCTCGTTCTCCAGCTCTTCCTTGAGGCGCGTGATCTCTTTGAGGGCCTGTTCCTTGTCTCTCTCCGCCCGAACGCGATCGGTGATGTCGCGGATCGTCCCGACAAGGTTCCTCTCGCCGGTGATCGGGTTAGTGAAGGCGGATTTGATGGTCGAGATCCGGCGCGTCTGATCACCCGCGGTGATGTCCTCTTCGTTGATATCGGCCGCATCCGACGACAGAACGATATCGTCGTGAGACCAGAACACGTCAGCCTGCTCCTTGGGAAACAGGTCGTAGTCCGATTTGCCCAGCATTTCGTCACGGCGGCGTCCGACCAGTTCGCATAGCGCGTCATTGAGCGCGATCCAGTGGTGCTCCTGGTCCTTGACGAATATGGGATCGGCGATTGCGTTGATCACGCTGTCGAGAAAACGCTTTGATTGCGCGAGCTCCGCCTGCGCCCTTCCACGCTCGATGGCGCTTCCGAAGGCCGTGGCGGCCGCCCGTAGGGCATCTATTTCCGCCAACGACCAGATGCGTTCGCGCGAACACTCGTCGAAACCGATGAAGCCCCACCATTCATCCGCGACGAAGATGGGTACGGCCGCGATCGAAAGTATGTCCTGCGGCTCCAGAAGCTCTCGCTCGGCCTCGGGGAAGTCGCGGACCAGTCCGTAGAGCATGTCTCCCTTCTCGAGCGTTTTCACCCAACGTGCGAGTCCCCCCTCTATCCATGGGAAGTCGCTAACGTCGGGGTTATCGGTTTGAGCCTCGATGCCGTCGGCCACCCACTCACACCGTTGACTGCCGAGTAATCTGCCATCCGCGTCGCGGTGGTTCTCGAACACGTAGGCACGACTCACTCCCGCGGCCTTTCCGAGCAATTCCAGGCTCTTGTGATCCTCGCCCTCGGGCGTGAACTCACCCGTGAGCCGCGCCGTAGCGGTGGCAACGGCACTGAGAATGCTATCTCGCCTGCGCAGGGCTGCTTCCGTCTTCTTCCTCTCGGTGATGTCGGTCAATATGCAGTGCGTCTGCTTGAACTGCCCCCGCGCGTCACGGCCGATGCGTCCATCGAACGACGCCACCAGCCGTGAGCCATCTCGGGTCACCATCTCGAATTCGACGCCTCGAACTCCTCCGCCGGAAATGAACCGGGGAAAGTTGTGCTGGAATCTGGTGACGCACTCCGGAGCCAGAAATTCACCGAACCAGCGGCCGAGCACTTCATCACGCGAGTAGCCCAGCGTGTCTAGCCAGGCTTGGTTGACCGCGATGAAGCGGCCGTCCTCATCCAACGACTGGTAGCCAAGGGGAGCCCGTTCGAAGAGCATCTCGAAGCGCTGCTCGCTTTCGAGGAGCATCTCATGCGCGCGGTTGCGCTCGATGGCGTCCGACAGCAGATTCGCCACGGATTGCAGAAAGTGGATGTCGTCCTGACTGAACACCCGCTGGCGAGTCGAATGCGCGCCGAGGACACCCCACGGCCGGTCTGCGGTTCCAACAAGAACGCTCATACCACTGACCACATTGTGGTCCCGCAGAAGCGGCGGCCCGCTGAAGCGTCGCTCCGTTCGCAGATCACTCACGACAACCGGCGCCTTCGATTGAAGCGTGAACCCGGCCTGGGAGTCATCACCGGCGCGGACGAGGGCTTTCCCGACGAGGCCCGCTGCCCAGCCGACGCCCGCCCGGAGCAGGAGCTTGTCGTCATCCGGAAGAAGCTCGAGCACCTTGCTGAATTCAACGTCAAGCGCGCGATGGACGGCTGCGACCGCGTCGTCGAGAAAAGCCGACAGCGCCTGCCCCGCAAGCGCGTGGTGTCCCAGTTCGGCGACGGCCGCCTGCTGTCGCTCGCGCGCCTCCAGCTCCTCCTGGACCGTCCAGCGCGCAAGCGCGACGCCGAGATTGCCGGCGACATTCTCGAAGAACCGAACCGCATCGAGGGTGAGCACCCCAACGCGCTTGTCGTTGAGCTGAAGAAGCCCCACTGTCTGGCCTTCGCTCCTCACCGGGATCAGGGCGACAGATCTGTACCCTTCCGTGAAGCACGTCTTCCGGAAAGACGCCTTACGAAGATCTTCCGGCAGAACGGCTAGAAACTCGGCGCCGGCGCTCGTCCAGAAGCTACCGGCTTTTGTGAAGCACGGTGCCGTCGGGTCCGTCCGTCCTCGGAGTACGATGCCGCACATGCAGGCCAAGCTGGGGTCTCCGTCGGCACCGAGAACCAGTTCGCCCCGCTTGTCACGCTCGCAGAGATACCGCTCCTTCTCGACGAATCTCCCGGGGAACCCGATTGTCTCGAAGTAGGGGAAGTCCGTGTCCCGACCGAGGCGCAGCGCGACGCCGTCGAATCCGAACGAATCCCGCAGCAGCGACAGGACACGCCGTATCATCTCTCTTCTGTCACGCGGTTCGTTGAGAATGCTTAGGACACGTCGGACCAACTCCAAACGATCCTCGGCCCTCCTCCGCTCGGTCACATCGCGCGCGACCACAAAGAAGAAGTCTCCCCCGCCGATGTTGACCCGATTGGCGCTCGTTTCGTAGTGGCGGTATGTGCCGTGCACCGTCATGTACCGGCACTCGATTTCCGAGAACTCTCCATCTTTCTGCACGAGTCTCCGCCACGCAGCCGTGACGCGGTCACGATCTTCCGGGTGCACCAGCTCGGCGTGATTGGGTTCGTGCTCGGGATCGAGTCCGATTGCTTCCTTCCAGCTCCTGCTTGCCCATACCGTCTGACCGGCATGATCCGCAAGGAACAGGAGATCGTGTGAGCTTTCGAAGATCATGCGAAGCCGCTCCTCGGACTCTCGAATAATCGATTCCGACCGCTTCCGGATTGTGATGTCCCGATTGACGGCGATCACGCCAACCGACTTCCCGTCGGCGTTCTTCACGACCGTCACCGACGTCTGGACGTTTATGGTGGCTCCGTCTCTTCGTCGTTGAACGACCTCGCCCTTCCAGCTCTCGGTCTCGCCCGACGAATAAACGGCGTTGCCCCCATCATGGTCCGGGTCTTTGGTCAGGATGACTTCGGCAACAGGCCGCCCGATGACCTCTTCGGCGGTCCATCCGTAGAGACGCTCGGCGCCTTTGTTCCAACTCTGGATCCTCGAGTCCATGTCGATCGAGATGATGGCGTCCGACACGGAGTCGATGAGATGTGCCTGGTAGCGGAGTTCTTCCTCATGCGAACGGAGTTTGTCTTCGCCTTCGGTGCGGCTCTCTTCGACGGTCATTGGCGGCCTCCCGAGTGGTGAGACGGTGGTGGGATCCGCTGGTGTGTCTCATAGAATGAATCCAAACCTACATATGCCAAAGAAAGGTGTCGATTTCCAGGTTTTTGTCAATGAATCGTGGGATTCAACAATTCGGGGGATCCTCGGAACGGCGGGCGTTTCATATCTTGTTGTGACCCAATTCATTAGAAAGTCATGCGTCTGGCGCGACCCTTGCGTAGTGAGGTCAAGCGCAGCCGGATTGGACCACAACTCGTCTTCGATGGGGGGAGTCACTGTGACCAAGCCAACCGCGAATGTGTTCGGCGCTGCCACGGCGGAGATCAAGGAGATCAAGGAGATCATTCTGATGATCACCCAGGCCCTCGTGGACAACCCCGAGCAGGTGCACATAGACGAGGTTTCCGGAAACAAGGCCAGCGTATTCGAGGTGACCGCCGCGAAGAGCGACATCGGGAAGATCGTGGGGCGGAATGGGGCCAACCTCAACGCCATGTGGACGATTCTCACCGCGGTTGGTACGAAACTGGGTCGCAAGGCCGGTCTGGTGGTCATTGACTAGCAGTTCGGCCCCGTAGAGGAATTCGACGTCAGTCTGCGCCAGGTTTCTGGATCCCCATCGTCTTCATCCGGTAGCTCAACGTCGAGGGCTTGAGTCCGAGAAGCTCGGCGGCGCCGTCCGGCCCTGAGACCCTCCACCCCGCAGACTCCAGGGCGGCCACCATGTTCTCGCGCTCCTTCAGCTGGATCTCCTCGTCCGTCACAAAGACCGGCTCCGTGCCAGGGTCGTGTGCCGGCCGAGTGGTCGTGTCCCCCCGCCGCGTGGCCGGGAGCTGCGCGAGCTCGAGCCAGAGCCGCGTTCCCTTCGACAGAATCACCGCACGCTCGATGACGTTTTGCAGCTCCCGGATGTTGCCCGGCCAATCGTAATTGTGTAGAGCCTCCGCCTGCGCGCGTGAGAACGCCAGACCCGATCTGTCGAAGTCCCGACATGCACGCTCCAAGAAATGGGTGGCCAGCGAAATGATGTCCTCCCGCCGCTCTCGGAGGGCCGGCACTTCGATGGGAAACACACCGAGGCGATAGAAGAGGTCCTCCCGAAAGTGCCCCTTTCGCACATCATCGCTCAGATCGCGATTGGTGGCGGCGATGACCCGCACGCTCACCTTGCTCGTCCTCTCCTCCCCTACGCGCTCGAACTCTCCCTCCTGAATGACCCTGAGGAGCTTGCTCTGGAGTTCCGGAGGGATTTCCGCCACCTCATCGAGAAAGAGCGTGCCCCCGTCCGCGAGCTGAAACCGGCCGACACGATCCCGATGTGCCCCGGTGAATGCCCCTTTCACATGGCCGAAGAACTCGCTCTCGAACAGCTCGCGCGGAATGGACGCGCAGTTTACCTTCACGAGCGCTTCGTCCTGGCGCGGGCTCCGGGAATGGATCGCACGGGCGAACAGCTCCTTTCCCACACCGGATTCCCCCAGAATGAGAACGTTCGCGTTCGTCGGTGCGACCGCGCCGATCTTGGCGAGCACGTGCTGAAGGGCCGGGCTTTCACCGATGATCTCCCCGAAACGGAAGGCCACGTTGACTTCCTCGCGCAAGTAGTCGCGTTCACGCTCGAGCTCGACCTTGAGCCGCTCGATCTCCTTGAAGGCCTTCTCCCGCTCCGCCTCGGCCTCTTTCCGCTCGGTGATGTCGCGGACCACGGTGAGCATGCACGGCTCCCCGTCGAGGTCGATCCGCTCGATCCAGAGGTCACACACGCCGCGGGAGCCGTCCTTGGTCCGGGAGGCGACCTCCCACTCTCGGATGTGCGCGCCCCTCTTCACCGCGTCAAAGACCTCATCACGCTGCGCGAGATCACCCCAGATACCCAGCTCCACGCTGGTCTTGCCGAGCGCCTCCGCCCGGGTGTAGCCGTACATCTTCGAGAAGATCTCGTTGATCTCCATCAACCGCTGGTCAACGAGGGATGTAATCACCACCGCGTTGGGGCTGACGTGGAACGCTTTGTAGAATCGGTCTTGGGAGAGACGCAGCGCTTCCTCGGCCCGGCGTTCGTCGCTGATGTTGCGCGCAATGCACTGGAGCGCCGGCTTTGCCAGAAACTCCGTCTTCGAGATGACGGATGAGTACCAGTGCGTCTGTCCGTTCTTGTCGATGACGCGATTCTCGATTACCTGAGAGTATCGCCGGTCGCTCTCGGTGAACTCTCGAACGAACTCCGTGACGCGCCCCACGTCATCCGGATGAATGAACAGGTTCTCTTCCGGCCCGAACTGAAGCTCGTCCGCCGTGTAGCCCGTCTGGTGTTTCAGGGACGGATTTGCGTAGAGCGTATTGCCCGAGTAATCGGTGATGAACACGATGTCGGAGAACGTCTCCACGAGAGACCGATACTTGGACTCGGATTCGCGCAGTATCCGCTCGGCGGTGCGCCGGCCCGTGACGTCGCGTACCACGGCGACCGATCCCGCATACGCTCCATTCTGAAACGACGGTGATACCTTCGCGGAGAACCAACGCGCTTTACCCTCGATCTCGAGATTGTATTCGAACTCGACGCTGTCCCCGGCCTTGTTCTTCTCGATTACGTCGGCGACAGCCTCGGAAAGATGGGATGGCAGAACATCGGCATATGATCGTCCCATGAACCGCTCGGGGAGCACGGAAAGCAGCGCTTCATCCGGGGAATGGTGAAAGATGAAAACGCCGTCGGTGTCGATCGCGAAGACGAAATCCGCCATCGAAGACAAGACGCCTTCGAGCGTGCTCCGCGACTCGGCGCCCGATTGTTCCGCCCGCTCACGATCGGCAATCTGCTGGCGCAACAGGTCCGCGCTCTCCTTTTTGCGCAGGTTGGACAGCCCCAGCTCCGCGATCATCGTGGCCATTCCACTCAGAAACGACAGCGTTTTGCGGAACACCTGCTCCGGGACGACGGGAACGTCACGCAGCGCCGCCAGATAGGCGTCCTCGTCGTATCCGTAGGTCCGAGCTCGCTCCCTGTACGCCTCGATATCGGGCTTCTCCAGGAGGACCTGCCCGGTCCAGAGACTCGCCACTCGGATACCCCGGATGACGATGGGGACCCCGCCGTGCGTCAGCCCGTGCCCACAGTCGCACGTGCCGCAGCTCTCCATGCCGACCATTTGGCGCCGGAGTGTTTGATTGGTGATGCTGCATTCCTGCCGGGAGACCGGATTGGTGCGATGGAATTGAGTGCAGAGGTCACGCCATCCGGTGCGGATGAGCGTCTCCATGCTTGGGCTTGCGCAGAACGTCGCCGTGAAGCCCGTGGCGGCCGAGAATTGCTCGAGGATTTCGCGGAGTCTGTCGATATCTACCAGATCCTCGATCGAGTAGCTCCCGTCGATCAGGTTCCGATTGTGGGTGTCACCGTCGGAGTTCGCTGTCGGTGAATCCGCTCTCTTCACGCGCATGCTCTCCTTGATCCAGACACTGGATCCGCCTGTTGGGGACACAGATTCTCGGAATTGTCTCAGAAGATCTTGGGGGGCACAAGATCTTGCGATTTCCCAATAACGGTAACTCACTTGCCAACAGCACGTTAATAGGCCACGCACGTGGCCCGCTCCTTGCAAATACGTGTTCATGAACGCGATGCGGCCGCGAATCAAGGAGGTCTTCGTGAACGAGCCGGCACTGCACACTGATCAATCCGATGTGACCGACATCAGAGCCCTTATCGAGCTCATCGCCAAGGCGATGGTTGACGACCCCGATGCGGTGATCGTCGAAGAAGTCGCAGGTCAACGCGCGAGCGTATTTGAACTGACGGTCGCCAAACCTGACATCGGCAAGATAGTAGGGAAGCAGGGGGCGAACCTCCGTGCGTTGGAGGTTATCCTCTCGGCCGTTGGTAGCAAGGTGGGGAGAAAAGCGGCTCTCGAGATCGTCGAGTAGACGCCCCTAGCCCGGTCGCCGGATCTTGAGCGTCTTGATCTGGTACCGCAGGGTCGACGGTTTGACGTTCAGGATTTCCGCGGCCCCTCCCTTCCCGGAGACTTTCCAGCCGGATCTTTCCATGGCGGCGACAATGTTGTCCCGCTCGAAACGTCTCATCTCCGCAGCCGTCAGCACGCTCGACTCCTCGCTTCCGGTTTCGATCAGGACCGCTCCGGCCGGTGGAGTTGACGCCGCTCCCGTCAGTGGCAGATCGAGACCCAAGCGCGCTCCTTTCGACAGGATCGCGGCGCGCTCGATAACGTTCTGTAGCTCGCGGACATTGCCGGGCCACTCGTATCGTTGAAGCTCCTCCGCCTGTGCCCGGCTCAGAGCGAGGGACGGGCGGTCGAATTCACGACAGGCCTCGGCCAGGAAGTGTCTGGCAAGCGGAACGATGTCCTGCCGCCGCACGCGCAACGGGGGAACGACAATGGGGAACACGCTCAGTCGATAGTACAGATCTTCGCGGAATCGTCCCCGCTCGACCTCTTGCCTCAGGTCGCGATTCGTGGCGGCGATGACCCGGACGTCGACCTTGTTCGTGACTTCCTCGCCCACACGCTCGAACTCGCCCTCTTGAAGCACCCGCAGGAGTTTCACCTGAAGCTCGGGCGGAATCTCCGCGACCTCATCAAGGAACAACGTACCACCGTGAGCCAGATGAAATCGACCGACCCGGTCACGATGCGCTCCCGTGAATGCTCCTTTGACGTGGCCGAAAAACTCGCTTTCGAAGAGATCCCTGGGAATCGACGCGCTGTTCACCCGGACCAGCGGCTTCGACGCGCGCGGGCTCTGCTCGTGGATCGCCCGCGCAATCAACTCCTTGCCGACTCCTGATTCTCCCTGGAGGAGGACGCTCGCGTTCGTGGCGGAAACGGCGTCGACCTGCGCCAGGACATACAGGAGCGCCGGGCTGTCGCCAATGATCTCACCCTGCTTCGGCGCGTCGCTCACCTCCGCGAGGAGATAGTCACGCTCTTGTTCCAGCTCGTCCTTGAGTCGCGCGATCTCGTCGAAGTTCTTACGTCTTTCCTCTTCGCTTCGTCTTCGCTCGGTGATGTCCCGCACGACGGCCACAGAGCCCGCGTAGTCGTCTCCGGACATCATCGGGGAGAAGTTGGCGCTGAACCACTTCGCGCCCCGCCCGGGTATTTCGAGCCGGTACTCTCGCTCCAGCAACCGCCCATTTCTGTTCACCTCGAGACCTTCGGCAATGATTTCGCTCACGTGGGGCGGCATGACGTCGGCGGCGCTTCGGCCCAGAAACGACTCCGGGCTCATGTAGAAATCATCCGCGGTCGGAGCATGACAGAAGGAGAATCGGCCATCCGGATCGAATACGAAGACGAGATCGATCATGGACGACAGGATGCCGCTGAACTTGCTCTCCGACTCTCTGAGCGCCTGCTCCGCGGCCTTGCGCTGTGTAATATCGCGGATGATCACGAGCGTGGCCGGCTCCCCGTGCCAGGTAGTGACCGCGGCCGTCACCTCGATCTCGACGCGGGTACCATCCTTGTGCCGAATGGCAGTCTCATACCTATGCGGCGGCTCTTCGCCGTCGTGTCGCTTCTCGAATCGATCGCCGACCTTGGGGACTTCGTCCGGGTGTGCGAGCCCGCGGAAATCCAACCGCAGCAACTCATCGATCGTGTAGCCGCTGATCTCCGCGGCACGGGAATTCGCATAGACGTGCAGACCGGTCCTGTTCGCGATGAGGATTCCGTCGTTGGCGTTTTCCGCGAGCGCCCGGAAGTTCTCCTCGCTCTTTCGGAGTGCGTTCTCCATCCGCTTGCGCTCGGTGATATCGGTGACGACCCCGAAACTGCCGGCGAAGCGACCCGTGGGACCGAACAACGTTTGCGGAGAAACGAGCGCATGAACACGCCCGCCGTCGGGCCGCAGAATGGTCATCTCGTAGGACGCCTGAGTGCCCGCCTCGCGCCGATCGGCCATGCCCGCGAACGCTCGTCCACTCTCCTCATCCAGGAAGTCCGTCACCGGTTTGCCAACCACCTCATCGAGCGGCCGGCCGGCCATCTCGCAGAGCCTCTTGTTCGCGTACGTCACCCGGCCTCGCTCGTCCTGTACACCCAGCCCGTCGTTCATCAGCTCCACAAGCTCACGATATCGACGCTCGCTTTCCTTCAGCGCGGCCTCAGCCAGCTTGCGTTCGGTGATGTCCTCCACCACGGCGATGTGATGTTCGGGATGCTCGCCGACCTCCCACATGGGTGACACCGTCAGGTTTACCCAGACGATCGCCCCGTCCTTTCGCACATACCGCTTCTCCATCGAGAAGCTCCGCATCTCCCCGGCCAGAATGCGCCGCGTGCTGTCCAGGTCGGCCTCGACGTCATCGGGATGCGTGATCTCCTGATATGTCAGCCCGAGCATCTCCTCGGTCGTGTATCCCACGATGTCACAGTACTTTTGGTTGACCCGCACGAGGCGTCCCGTTCGCGAAACGGTCTGGGCGACACCGACCGCAGCCTGTTCGAACATGGCGCGGAAGCGTTGCTCGCTCTCCGTCAGCGCGGCTTCGGCCGCCCGCCGTTCGGTCACATCTTCACCGGAGCTCAAGGTGCCGGTGATTTTCCCCGTCTCATCCATGATAAAGGTGTTGTGCCAGGCAATGGTCCGCACCTCTCCTGTAGATGTAAGGACAGGGTTTTCGTAGTGCTTGAGAGGTTCGATCCCACCTAACATCAGACGGTCGAACGCTTCCCGCACCTCAGCGCGCTCTCTCTCCGGGAGGCATGTTTCGAACCAGTCCCGGCCGATGATCTGATCCTCCTTGTATCCCAGAAGCTGGCATCCCGCCCGATTCAGCAGCTCAATCTCGCCCTTGGCGTTCAGCACCAGCATGATAACGCCGGTAATGTCCAGATAGCTCTGCGCGCGATCGCGTTCGTTCTGGACGGCGATCTCTGTCCGCTTGCGCTCGGTGATGTCGAACACGACGCCGTCGATCCCGATGAACTCGCCGTCCTCCGCAAAGAGCGACGTCTTTCTGTCTTCAACCCAGCGAACGGCACCAAGGCTATCGACGATCCGGTAGATCTGGACGATGGAGGCCCTCTCCTTAACCAGCGCCTCTCCCTCTCCGGCGATTCGATCCCGGTCGCTCACGTGGACGAGGCTCAGCCAGTGACCCGGTCTGCGGTTCAGCTCCTCGGGCGAATAGCCGCACAGCGCCTCGCTGCCCGAAATGATCTCTATCGACCGGTCCGCTCTTCCGCGGTAGATCATCCCCGGGATGTTCCGGATCAATGCTCGATGGGCGGTCTCTTGTTCCCGCAGCGCCTCCAGGGTCTCCTGACGCTCGGTGACGTCGTGGATGATGACAAGCAGCTGCCGCTCACCTTCAATCTCGACGGTGCTGAGACCTACTTCCGTATCGATCAGAGACTCGTCGGATCTGCGGAAGCGCCACTCGAAGCGCTGCGGTCGCCCCTGTAGGGCCTGCGTGACGAACTCCCGCCCGACCTCCCGAGAGTCACGCCCATCGGCCTGAGTGGGCGATGAAAAGCGCCAAAACGGCTGACCCATGACCTCGTCCATGGAATAGCCGAACACCTCCAACAACTTCCGATTGCAGCTGGATAGGACATCGCCCTTGGCGATGACGACAGCGTCGTTGACCGAATCGAGAATGGTTTGCAGAAGCGTTTCTCTCGAACGCTCCCTCGCGTCGGATTCGGACAGCGCCTTGAGATCGCCTTCCAGGAGATCTCGGAACTTCGCGACGAGATCTTGGAAGCGGAGGGCGTTCGGGTTTTCCTCCCGGTCCATGATGCACACGGTCCCGAGGATTTCCCCGTCCGGCCACCGAATCGGGTACCCGATGTAGAAGGTGAGGTCATGATCGAGCGCCGGAGAACCGCGCCACTTCGGGTCACGTCGCGCATCACGAATCACGAGCGGATGCTCCGTCCTCAGGCTCTCGGCGCAGTAGCTGTTTCCCTCCAGCGGTGCGCTGTCTCCCAAGGAAAATGGATTGCCCTCCGAATCGCTCGACACCACCACCGATAGGGCCGCCCCGTCCACCATCTTGAGCAACGCAGTGGGAACGCCCAAGACCCCGGACAGCAGGTCGACCACCGACTGCCAATTCGCGATCAGCTCGCTCGGGATGTCCGGGCGCCGTTCCGCCGGCAGGGATTGAGCGTCGGGCGCGTCTGGCCTGTCTGTAGGTGTGTCCATGGATACCGCCTCGATCGGCCTCGACGCCGGCCGGCGCGAGGAACTTGGACCGGATCTCACCGTGATCCTCAAGGGTAGCAGGATTTCGCACCAGGGGAGGCGAATTCTCGCGTTTCTCAATTTCTCGTGAAACACCGCAGGAGCCAAGCTCCTTACCATCAGTAACTTATCATTTGATCTGCATTGGCACGGTCCATGCAGATTAAGGCATCTGTTCAGCGTAGACCCGAGAGTACCCACTCAACCGACCGGGATATCGAGGAGTCAGAGAATGAAAGAGCTCATCGAGGAAATCACGAGAGCGCTCGTCGACGAACCTGCGCGAGTTTCCGTCAACGAAGTCGCCGGCATAAGCGTTAGTATCTACGAACTCAGTGTAGCGAAAGAGGACATCGGCAAGATCGTCGGTCGTCACGGTGGAAACCTCGCCGCGCTCCGCACGATCATGGCCGCCGTCGGCTCGAAGCTGGACCGGAAGGCCATCGTGGAGGTCGTCGAGTAGGACGGCCGCCGGCCCTGACGCCGGTCTGCCTTCCACGCTTCTCACGGTTTCCAGGCCGGTGGCAGCCGCCCGGATTGGGAGCCGTCCGCACCACACCCCACCAGCACGCTGGTTCATCAGCTCTACGCCGCGCGGATTCGTGTCGCCACCATTGCGAGGATTTGTGAGGCAAACCTCAAGGGTGTGCCGATAACCCTATTCGTGGACGCAATCCACGCGCCGGCGATCGAGTCCGTCTCCGGCGACTCCGGCCACCGTCCGCGACCCCAGTGGGTGGGGCAGGCACGAGGGCGCCAGAATGGAGGCTTCTCTTGAGTCATGAGACACTGGGCGTTCCCCCGAATGGATCCGAAGTGGCGTTCCTGATCGAGAACATCGCCAGGGCGCTCGTCGACAATCCGGACAGCGTTCAGGTGCATGAAATCGAGGGAAACGCGACGAGCCTCTTCGAACTCTCGGTGGCCAAGTCGGACGTCGGCCAGATCATTGGCAGTCGCGGAAACATGCTGGCGGCGCTCCGAACCATCATGACGGCGGTCGGAACGAAGCTCCGTCGAAGGGCCGTGCTGGAGATCCTCGACTAAGAAGCGGCATGTCCGTTTGTCGCGCTGACAGCCACTCGGCCCCCGTCTCCGTGACCACCACCATCTCTTCCAATCCCAGGTAGCCCCGTTCGGCGAACGTCCCCGCGAGCATCGGGACGCGAACCGACCGATCGAGCGGGAGACGCGCATCAATTGAGGTCCGGTTTCATGTTGAGCGCTTGGACGAGAAACGCATAGACATCCGCTATCGCTTCGATCGATTTGTGGGTCGGCGTTCCCTCGGGGACGGTCTCCGGCCTGGAGATCGTCCCCCTCCTCGACATGATGAGACGCATCGCATAGCCTTAGTAGCCCCAGACCATCAGTAGAGTCAGACAAATCGGAGGGTCCGCCATGTCGCGTCCGGATCCGTCATCACGTGCGCTGCTTCACGTTGCCGTCTCGCTTTTCGTGATCAGCGCTTCCCCGTCGATCGCCGCGGAGTGGCTCGGGCAGGAATCCGAGGTTGACGGCATCGCGCATGTTTGGAATCCCTCGAAATCCGTTCACGTTCCCGAGACTCTCGACGCCGAGGAACTCTGGCGGCTCGGCGAGGACCCCGACGCCGAAGACGAGTTCTTCGGATTCGTCTCCGCCATCGACGTGGACGCCGGCGGCGACGTCTACCTCCTCGACAGTCAGCTAAACGAGGTCATGATCTATTCCGCCGACGGCGAGTATCTGCGGAGCATCGGCCGAGAAGGCGACGGGCCGGGCGAGTTTCGCCGCCCGCGCACGATGTTCCTCACACCCGACGGCAAGGTAGCCGTCGTCCAGACGCGACCGGGAAAGATCGTGCTACTGACACCCGACGGAGACCCGGCCGGCGAGTTCGAGCTCCCGGAGATCGAAGGTGGCGGGAACCGCATGTTCATGGGCGGTGCCGCGTGCGATGAACACATCATCGTCTTCTATCGTCGGGGACGCTTCGGCACGGGAAGGCCGACATCTAAATCGACCCTCGCCTCGCACCACATGGACGGTAGCGAGGTGGCCCGCTTCTTCGAGTTCACACGCGCGCTGGACCCCGCGCGCCCGACCTTCGACGAGACGAAGTCGGGCATCCTGGTCTGGACCACCGGCCCTGACGGCGTCGTCTACTCGATACCGAAGTGGGGCGAGTACGAGATCGAGAAATGGAGCGTGTCGGGAGATATCGAGCGCGTGATCTTACGTGACTACGAAGCCATGCCGAGGAACGAGGCGGAAAAGGAACAGGCCCGCAGCCGCTTTGTCGTCCGAGGACCGCGCGAGGTCGTGATCCTCGTCTCTGACTATCACCCGGCCGTGCGCCGGCTGTTTCCTCGAGAGGATGGCTCGCTCTGGGTATTGACGACGCGCGGAGAGCATCGTGACGACGACGCGGACGGCAACCTGATCGGTACCTTCGACGTCTTCGACACGGAAGGGCGCTTCACGCGACAGCTCACCGTTCATGGCGAAGGCGACCCGCCCGACGACGAGATCACCATCATCGGTGATCGTCTCTACGTCGCCCGCCACGCGCAGGACGCGTTCAGCGCCATGAGGAGGCGACACCCGGGCGCGTCGGCGTCATCCACTGAGGCCGACGAAGAGGAAGAGCCGGAGCCGATGTCCGTGATCTGCTACCGGCTGCCGGAATAGGTCGCCGCCTCGGGACCCTCGATGCACGCGTACCAGATCTCCGTGTCGGCGTCGCGGGGATTGTCCACGCGGAAGTTCTTCGTGTCGGCGTAGATGACCCCGTCTCCGCTCGTGTCGACGTACATCCCGGCCTCGTGGAGGCCGGCTTCGTCACATACGGCGACCCAGCCGCCATCGGTGTTCCCGGAGTTGTGTGTGAGCAAGACGTTCCAGGCGTTGTTAGGCCCATGCAGGTACGTGACAGGGGCGGAGCTCAATTCCTCGAACGCCCATAGCTTCGTGAACGCGCCCGAGCCATCGAGCGTTCCGATCTGCAAAACCTCGCCCTCTGGAAACCCGACGTCGTATCGGCGCCGGCGTTGCCGCCCGGCGCGACGGCGTCCACCGCCAGCTCGCTGAGGCTCGCGACCGCTGGGAGGGCGAGCAGGAGTGCCGCGCCGCCACAGCTCAACGATCTCCATCTCATGTTGACTCCTTTCAACTTGATATTGCTGATCCACAACTCCGCGAAGCCGGGCCGGTCGGCACGGTTCTTCACAATCACGGTCTCCACGGCTCATCCCATGCGCTACACTGCTGAACCGGCGGCCGTCGGACGGCCCGGCAACAGATCAACGCGACAGAACGGTCCAATACCGGACAGACCGAATGCGCTTTTCCAAGAGGCGTCTCGTGGGCGAACGTGGCGATGTCACATTGCTTCTGCATGAACTGGGCAACGGGTCCGAATCCGCCCTCGACGAGCTCCTGCCGCTTGTGTACGAGGAGCTGAAGAGACTGGCGGGCAGCTACTTACGGCGGGAACGCTCGGACCACACGCTGCAGTCGACGGCCCTCGCGCACGAGGCCTATCTCCGACTCATCGATCAGCGAAACTCCAATT
Organism: uncultured bacterium; assembly: GCA_964486455.1. GTDB lineage: Bacteria > Eisenbacteria > RBG-16-71-46 > CAZAMP01 > CAZAMP01 > CAZAMP01. The sequence goes on from CAZAMP010000013.1 coordinate 85,134, forward strand.
GGAAGAGCCGCGCGCACTTCTTCGGCGTCGCCGCTCAGGCCATCCGCCGAATCCTCATCGACCACGCGAAACACCATGGTCGACGCAAGCGCGGAGGCGGGTTGAAACGGCTCAGCCTCGACGACGTCGCCACGATCTCGGCCGGTGAGGTCGATACGGATCTGCTGGCGCTCGACCTCACCCTCGCAAAACTCGCGGCAGAGGATTCGGAAAGCGCTCGCCTCGTCGAGCTACGCTTCTTTGGCGGACTGACGAATGAGGAAATCGGTGAGGTCATGGGGGTGTCGGAACGCACGGTCCGGCGACACTGGCAGTTCGCGCGTGCGTGGCTCTACCGCGAGCTCACGGAAGCTCCGTCCGACCGCGAAGGATATGCAAATGCGGAATGACGAGAAACGGCGGCGGGCGAAAGACCTGTTTCTCGACGCCCTCGAGCAGGAACCCTCCGAGCGGCGGCGGTTTCTCGACGAAGTGTGCGGTGAGAACCGCGCGCTACGTCTCGAAATCGAGTCGCTGCTCCGGGCGCACTCGCGGGCCGGTGAATTCCTGAAACACCCCGCGCTGGACGGCGACCCGCCCGGACCGTTTACCGATATCGAGGAGATCATCGGCCAACGCGTGGGGGCATATCGAATCGTACGGCTGCTCGGAACGGGAGGGATGGGCACCGTCTACCTCGGGGAGCTTGACGACGACGAGTTCTCGAAGCAGGTCGCCGTCAAGCTCATCAAGCGCGGAATGGACACCGACAGCATCCTTCGGCGTCTTCGGCACGAGCGGCAGGTGTTGGCCGACCTCGAGCATCCCAACATTGCGCGTCTCGTCGACGGCGGCGCGACCGATGACGGCCTTCCATACCTGATCATGGAATACGTTGACGGGCTCCCGATCGATCAACACTGCAGGGACAACGCGCTGTCGATCGAGGAACGACTGACACTCTTCCGGACCGTCTGCGACACGGTCCACTATGCCCATCAACGGCTGATCGTTCACCGCGACCTCAAACCGAACAACATCCTCGTGGACCGCGACGGACGCGTGAAGCTGTTGGATTTCGGAATCGCGAAGGTCCTCGACAGCGAGAGCCCCGACCTGACGACGGTCGATGGTCCGGCCCGCAGCCAGCCGCTCACGCCGCGCTACGCCAGTCCCGAACAGATTCGGGGGGGGGCGATCACCACGGCAGCCGACGTTTACTCGCTCGGCGTCGTGCTCTATGAACTGCTGACCGGACACCCGCCGCACGACGTGGCTTCCAGCACGCCGGCCGAAGTACGGAGTATCGTCTGCGAGCGTGACCCGGCGAAGCCGAGCATCGCCGCGGCCTCCGCGGTGGGTGGATCCGCTCGGCTCGCCCGCAGACTGTCGGGCGACCTCGACAACGTCATCCTCAAGGCGCTCCGCAAGGAGCCCGGCAGACGGTACGCCTCGGCGAAGCAGCTCAGCGATGACATTCGACGACACCAAGACGGACTTCCGATACGAGCGCGCGCGGACACCCTCGGATACCGCACCCGCAAGTTCGTTCGAAGAAACGCCGTTGCCGTCGGTGCCGCCGCGTTGCTCTTCGTCGCGATGACGGGCGCGGCCGTCGTGAGCACGGTCTTGTACGTCCAGTCCAAGAGGGCTAACGATCGTGCCGTCGCCGCACAGCGCGACGCCGAATCCCAACGGGAAACCGCTCAAGAGATCACCGAGTATCTGAAGAACATGTTCGAGGCCGTTGACCCGGACGCGACGCAGGAGCGGACCGACGTCACGGCCCGTCAGGTCCTCGAGACGGCGGCGGCGCGCATCAACGCGGAGCTGGCCGATCGCCCCGCAATCGCAGCCGAGCTTCACCACACGATTGGAACCGCCTACAAGAACCTCGCCCTCTTCGACGAGGCGCTGATGCGCTACGCCAACGCCCTGGACATCCAGCGCTCCATTCACGACGGTCCTCATGCGGACATCGTGGGCTGCCTACTGAGCGTGGCCAACATTCACACGAGGAAGGCGCGCTACCCTGAAGCACAGTCCATTCTGGATGAGGCGCTCGAAATGAGCCGGGCTCTCGACGACGGGAGCCGTGGACTCCTGGCGCGCTCGATTCAGGCGAAAGCGAAGCTTCGTTTCGCAGAAGGGGTCTTCGCCGAAGCAGAGTCACTCTATCGCGAGACCGTCGATCTCTACCGGAGCGCATCCGAGCCCTCGAAATACGACATTTCTCACGCGCTCCACGACCTCGCGCTGACGCTGCGAGAGCGCGGTGACTACGCCGAGTCCGAGGCGATACTCCGTAACGCGGTCGCCATGCTCAGGGAGGAGATCGGCAACAACCACACGGACATCGCGCACATGTTGAACTCGCTCGGTTGGATCCTCGAGGCCAGCGGCAACGGCGCCCAGAGCGTTCCATTGGTTCGAGAAGCGTTGGCCATCTTCGAAGCGGTCTACGACGACGACCATCCGAAGGTCATGATGACGCGAACGAACCTGGCGATGATGTTGCGAAATGAAGGCCAGTATGAGGAGGCCATTGCCTTCCAGAGAGAAAGCGTCAAGGTCTGGCGCGACCGCTACGGACCGGACCATCCGTATGTCGGTCACGCGCTCAACAACCTCGCGCTCGCGCTCGATGAGAGCGGCGACCCGGCCGCGGCGGTGCCGGAACTCGAAGAGTGCATCCGAATCTATCAGTCGACCCTCGGTGAAGATCACGCGTTCGTGGGGATCGCCATCTACAACCTAGCCAACGCGCTGCGTGATTTGGGCTACGACGAAGCCGCCGAGGCGAGGGCGCGCACATCTCTCGGCATCCGCCGGCGCGCGCTTCGTGAAGGTCACCCGGACATCGCGCGCTCCCTCCAACTCATTGCCGAGCTCATGATGGCGCGCGGCCGAAACGAAGCAGCGCTCCCGCTGATCGAGGAAGCGTTCGAGATCCGTCAGGCGGCGCTGGGGCCGACACACGGCTTCACGGGCTCGACGGGGCGATCGCTCGGCGAATGCCTGTACGCGCTCGGGCGCTACACGGCGGCCGAACCGCACCTCTTGAACAGCCACGCCCTCTTCGATTCGACGCGCGGACCCGACGATGAGCTGACACGTAAGGCCGCCGAGGCGCTCATCAGCCTGTACGACGCGTGGGGGAAGCCCGAGCGCGCGGTCGACCTTCGGGCCCGGCAACCGTCGTCCAGAGAGGGGTAGGCCCAGCCGCCTTCCGATCCACGGCCTCCGCCTAACACTGGACAGGGAGAAGATGACGGCTCAGACTCTAGTCACAGAGGTGCCATACAGGGATTGGAGGACGCAATGAAGATCACGCGAGAGGACAAAGGGAACGTGGCAATCCTCCGGCTCAATGGAAAGCTCCTTGGCGGACCGGATTCGGAGACGATGCGCGGCGCGGTTCTCGGTGCGATCGAGGACGGCAAACGCAACGTTCTCGTCGACCTGCAGAAGGTCTCCTTAGCCAACTCGACCGGTCTCGGCATTCTGACGACGAACCTGGCCACGCTTCGCTGAAACGACGGCACGCTGAAGCTACTCAACGTGCCGAAGCGGATCGCGAGTGCGTTGCAGACGACGTGGCTCACCAGGGTCTTCGAACTCTACACCGATGAAGGTGAAGCACTTTCCACCTTCGAGTCTTCACCCGAGTAGCCGCGTGGGAGGGGCCGATATGAAGGGACTACGCCTCGTCTGTTTGGGAACTCTCCTCTGGGTTCTCTCCGCGGCCGCCGACGGCAACCTGACGCGGGGCGTGGGGTCAGGGCCCAACTCGGTGATGCGGATGAAGTTCGAAGTCACGATCATGAAGATCGACGTGGCGTTCGTGGACGTCAGCATATCGCCAATGACCTCCGCGGCGATCGGAACCCTCATCCAGAACGGCGAGTGCGCAGCCGATCATGCCGACACCATCGGCAGCCTGGTTCTAACGGCCGACACCATGCTGATTCGGATGAGCTACCTTCGCGATAGCAAATTCGACAGCATCATCAAGGGAACGAGAAAAGGCCTCGAAGCCGCCGTCCGTTCGAACGTCATCACCGGTGACGAGTTCGACAGGATCTGGCCGCTCCTTCAGGCCGACCTGATGACCCTGGCCGGCCGCGGCACCATGAAAGGGGATGCGCTGATGTTCCGAATCGACGGTCCCCAGGTTCGGACCGTCTATACGGATCCAAGCGGCGGGCATCTTCTGGACGTCACGTACTCGGGATCCGAATGGGCCCGAGGAATCAAGGCATCGTTCTTCAGCCGAGAGTCGAAGTTCTCGGACAAGCTGATCAAGTCGCTAGGCAATCCGACGGACTGATCGTAGTGACGCTCTTCGTCGACAACCAGATCCTCGAACAGCTCTTTCGAGACGCTGTCACCGCTCCGCGATTCGCTCCGCGTGCAGCATCTCCTGAATCGCCGTCTGCTTGAACAACATGGCCAGTGGGTCGCATCCCTGGTCATCACAATGAAAATGAAAGTACATGTACTGATGGATGGCCGATAGCTCATCGGCGATTGCTCGGTTCAACAGATCTATGCTCTTCTCGTGCATGTCTGACTCCTTTACCGGGGGAAACGACACAGCCCAACGACGGAAGCAGATTCCCGGCCGGCAGGCGAGGCGTCGGTTTCTGCCGGATTCGCGGTCCCGGGTAGAGTTGGCGATGATGGGGCAAATATCGATGAAGGAGGACGGTACGGTGGTCAAATACTCAAGCCAGTTCCCGGATCCGGTCGCGCTGGTCACCGTGGCAACGGATGAACGCGTGAACGTCATGACTGTGGCCTGGGCGTCGCCGGTGTCGTTCGATCCGCCTGTCCTCATGGTCAGCATCGCGCCCGAACGCTTCACTCACGACCTGGTGCTCAAGGCCGGTGAGTTCGGTGTATCCATCCTCGCGGAAGATCAGGACGAGCTCTCGAGCCTTGCCGGAACCCTGAGCGGAGCGAGGACGGACAAGCTGGCCATGGAGGAATTCGAGACGCTTCCGGCCGAGCACGTGAGGGCGCCGCTCATCGCCGGTGCCCGTGCGTGGATAGAGTGCAAACTGGTTCGCCACGATTCCGTCGGCGACCACACGGTCTTCTACGGGGAAGTGCTCCGAACGGCCGTCGACGAAATGAAGAAACCGCTCGTGCTCTTCAATCGGATCTACTACGGCCTGGGACGCGTGGTCAGCAACTACCCATAGCCCGCGAGTCCGCGACCGCCCGGGCTAGCCCGGATGTCTCACCAGGTCTCGTCGCGAGGGTGCGAAAGCGCGTGCAGATTCAAGGCGCACGGAGTGGAGGGCGACGCAGGCATACCAGAAGGTATGTCGAGAAGGCCGCAACGAGTACGTCTTGAAGATGCACGCGCTTTCGTGACCGCAGCAGAGAGCTGGTGAGATACCCGGGCTAAACGTCGCTCGTCATGATGAAGACGGGCTGGCGTTCGAATCGCTTGTATTTCGGAC
>CAZAMP010000014.1:0-89959 GCA_964486455.1 uncultured bacterium
GTGTCCATTAACAAAACGCTTGACCGAGTCCCGCGCGCTCTGACGGGGAACAGTCAGGTAGGTGTGCAGGTCTTTGATGAGGGCAGGTAGCTTATCTGGCTTCCGATCAGCACCGAAAGTGCTGTAGGCGGGCAGATGGGTATCCGTCACCATGAGTCCGTAGACGGTGGTGACAAGATTGCCGTCGTCGGATGACAGATAGATCTTGGTTTCCGGTAAGTCAGTCACGTGTGGTGCAAGGTCGTAGTGACCTCCTCCCGGAAAACTTGACCATTCAAAGCTAGAAAATCTGACGGATCGGGTACTCTTGAGAAGGAGGATCCGATGAAGAAATCGAAGTTCACGGAAGAGCAGATAGCATTTGCCCTACGTCAGGCCGACACGGGCACGAAGATCCCCGATATCTGCCGGCAGATGGGGATTTCATCGGCGACGTTCTACGCGTGGCGGAAGAAGTACGGTGGCCTTGGCGTTGCGGACCTTCGACGCCTGAAGCAGCTCGAGACCGAGAACAGGCGACTGAAGCAGCTTGTTGCCGATCTCAGTCTGGACAAAGAGATGCTCCAGGAGGTCGTCCGAAAAAAGCTCTGAGGCCGGCGCACAGGCGCGATCTCGCGACGTTTCTGGTGACGACGTACGCGGTGAGTGTGCGCCGAGCGACCGGCCTACTGTTCCTCAGCCGACCCACATTCTACTACAAGCCGCATCCTCGCGATGACCGAGCAGAGCGACGGCGGATCTGCGAGATCGCTGAAGTGCGAGTTCGCTACGGCATGTGGCGGATCCACACGTTGCTTCGCCGTGAGGGGTGGCTGATCAACCACAAGAAGACCCATCGCATCTACGTGGAGGAAGGGCTCAACTTGAGGCGCAAGCGCCCCCGTCGCCGCGTCTCAGCTGCCCACCGGATGGAACGCCCCTGCGTCACTGGAATCGACGAGTGCTGGAGCATGGACTTTGTGGCAGATGAGCTCTTCAACGGGCGCCGGATCCGGGCGTTAACTGTACTGGATAACTATAGTCGCGAGAGCCTCGCGATCTCCGTCGGGCAGCGGCTCACTGGAGAGGATGTTGTTCATGCCATGTCCGGGCTCAAGGCATTCGGTCGCAAGCCACGACGCATTCAGGTCGACAATGGGAGCGAGTTCATTTCAAAGGCACTCGATCGCTGGGCGTACGAGAACGGCGTGACGCTCGACTTCTCAAGACCCGGGAAGCCAACAGATAATCCGTTCATCGAGTCGTTCAACGGGAGCTTCCGCGATGAGTGTCTGAACGTGCATTGGTTCTTGTCGATCGACGACGCACGAGCGAAGATCGAGCGATGGCGGACGGAGTACAATCAGTCCCGTCCTCACAGCGCACTGAAGGACCTGACCCCGGATGAGTACCGGGATCGACACACCGACCCGGCGGGGATTCTAGTTTAGCCGGTCAGTCATTGGGGATGGGGTCAAGTCCACGATCAGCAATGAAGAAGGTGGTTAGTGCGCCGGGCTATGCAGAATGGGGATGTGATGACAGCAGCAAGATGTGGCAGATTCTCAGAGAGATGCAGAACTGGCCATGGGATGAGCTGTAGGTTTCTAAACCTTAAGGAGGTGTTGGGGTAAGTCATCGGAAGTAGTGCTTCCTTGGGAGTTGGTTCGCGTCCGCCAAACTGGGCAGAGATATCCAGCATTCCACTGAGACTGTAGGATTATCTGTGTAAACGGTCATGACGTACAATCTGAAAGAAGGAGAGTGCTCCATGACCAAGGACGATACAGACAAACTGCTCGATGAACTGCTGAAGGGCAGGAAGCCCGGGGAGATTTTCGGTGGCGAGGGTCTCTTGAGGGATCTCACCAAGCGGTTGGTCGAACGCACCCTGGAGGGCGAGATGACGGACCATTCCTGCTGCGATCGGCATTTTCCCGATGGCCGGAACTCCGGCAACTCCCGGAATGGTAAGACAAGCAAGATTGACCCCATCCCCAATGACTAATACCGAAGCTAGAATCATTTGGGCTGCTCGGGATGTCCACCCTGAAACTCCTCCACCGGCGCACCCGCCTCCACCTGCTCGCCGCGCAGCCGAAAGATCGATACCGACGATTCCCCCCAAGGACACGGAACGCTGAACGCATGCACCGGAGCCTCCGAAAAGTGCCCACGCATCCTCGGTGAAAGACTCCCCGACAGACAGGGCTCCGTGACGCTGAACCCCCCACGCACACTATCGGGCCGGGCGCGAACGGTGACGTAATAATCGACGTCGTGCTCGCGAAGGACCGAGATCAGATCGTCTTGGTTTCTGATGTGCTCGAGGAAGGCGCGATCCATGACGAGCCCTTCGGTCTGCACCATAGGCTGGCCGAGCATGTAGCCCACCACGCCGCCCCGGTCTCCCATGGCATAGGTGCCGGGATGCGTCCGGGCGAAATCGCGAATGCGCACGGCCTGGTGGTACATGAACATCGCGGGGTCTGTCGGTTCGATGGGTCGCCGCCACAGCGCACCGATCGTGAGCACGACCACGACAAGTACGAGCGGTGCGAAGACGACCATCGCGCGGCTCGGACCCTCCGCGACAACCCGACACCGTCTGAGGAGTCTCCATAGCATGGCACCTGCCACTGTGAGGCTGGGCACCAGCGGATAGAAGTACCACTCCCAGATCGTCCAGTTGCTCCAAAACGCCCATGTCACGAAGAAGGCCCAGGGAAAGAGCAGCACGGGCCAGACGATCTTCCGGTGTCGATCCTGGATGGTCGACCGAGCCACGAGGAGCATGAGGATAGCAGCCCCTCCGAGGGCTAAAGAGGGCCAGACGTAGACCGGGTTCACCAAGATCGGCGCGGTGAACATATCCAAGAACACGAAGCTCGGTCGCCAGCTCAGATCGAGGTGCTTCACCATGCCCGAGATGGGAAGGAGCGTGTCGAAGAAGCTCACGTTCGAGGCGAGATACAGAGGAAGGAGAATCCCTCCCGCGCAGAACTTGCCGAGCCGGATCGCGGAGGCGCGAATGCTTCCCGCCGATAGACTGTAGGGGATGAGGAAGAGCGCGACGAGGAGCGCCACGTCAAGTCGGCAGAGGACCAGAAGCGAGGTGAAAAAGCCGAGGGCATAGCCACCCGTCGTCCGATCCCAATCGTTGCTCTCGGCCATGAGCCGATTCACCCAGAGGAAGAGGACGAAAAGCAGTAGCCCGACCTCGACGCCGGTCCTCGCAAGAAACAAGGTGAAGCCGGCAGCCTGCAACGCAAGAAGCGACGCGAGAGCGCGTTCGCCGACAAGGCGTCGAGCCAAAGCGTAGGCCAGAAAGAAGACACCAACCACGCAAAGGAAGATCACCGTCGACACGGCAAAAAGAAATGCGCGGTCTTCACCGCCGACGAGAGCCATGAGCCCCACCAGTACCGCCATCCAGAGCGGTTGGTATCCATTGGTCAGGGTCTTTCCGTCAAAGGTGGAGGCCCCCGTTTCATAGATATTCCTGGCCACCTGCGCGTAGTAGAAGAAATCGTCGAAGACGTAGGCCAGATACGCCGTGCCCGGGTAGGTGTAGCCGACAAAGAGGACAGAGAGAGCCGAGATGACGATGAGGACGAGAGCGGTGCCGAAGGTCACGCGATCGAAGAACTGCCGCCAGTCCTTCATCCAGCCATCTCCTTTCCGGTGGGCGATGCGTGTTCCCTGACCGTCACGCCATTCTGGGGGGCAGGGTAGTCGATCTGAATAGAACCTAAAAGCACGGAGACCCGTGGAGCGAGCTGTTCAGCACCTATTACTTCCCCTTGCCCCCCTCCTTCATCTCCCGTATCAATAGCGGGTTATTCAATCCCCAAACTCGGACGATGCCATGGCGGATCTCGCTCCAGAAGTCATCGACGAACTGCTCGATCTCGTCGAACGTCGTCACGACGCGATGATCCGGAACATCCTTCCCAACCTCCACTTCTCCGAGATCGCCCGGCTTCTCGACGCCCTCGACACCGACGACCGGGATTATCTCTTCGACCTCCTCGACCCGGAAGTCGCCTCCGAGGTCCTCATCGAGCTGGACGATCACACGCGCGAGGATCTTCTCGAGGACATGCCGCCCGAAGAGATCTCCGAGTACGTGGAGCACCTCGACTCGGACGACGCCACCGACATCATCGGCGAGCTGGACGAACCGGTTCAGGAAGACGTCCTCGAACGCCTCGACGACGAAGACGCCGAAGCCGTTCGAAGCCTTCTCGTCTACGACGAAGAGTCCGCCGGCGGGATCATGGCCTCCGAATTCATCTCACTCGCTCCGTCCTCGAGCGTGGACGAGGCCATCCGCACCATCCGAGAACTCGTCGACGAGATGCCGAACCTCACCGCCATCTACACCGTCGACGAGACCGAGCGGCTCTCCGGCGTCGTTCCGCTGAGCGCGCTGCTCCTCGCAAAGCGCGGCACCATTCTCCAAGGCCTGATGGAGCCGCCGGAGCTCACCGTTCCCCCCGAGATGGACCAGGAGGAAGTTGCCCGGCGCGTTTCCCAGTACGATCTGGTCGAAGTCCCCGTCGTTGACGAGAACAAGCGGATGATCGGTGTCATCACCGTCGATGACGTCGTCGATGTCATGGAGGAAGAGGCGGACGAGGACCTGGCCCGCATGACGGGTACCGTTGCCGAGAGTGTCGTGGCCGACAGCGTGCTCCACGCCTCGGGCCACCGGCTCCCGTGGCTTCTACTCGGCCTCGCCGGCGGCATCCTCGCCGCCTACATCATGAGCCGTTTCGAGAACGCGCTCAGCCTCAAGGAATTCGTGAACCTCGCCTTCTTCATTCCCGTAATCATGGCGATGGGTGGAAACGTCGCCATACAGTCGTCGTCGATCGCGGTGCGCTCGCTTGCATTGGGAGAGGGTGCCTATCGCGCGATGGGACGGCGCATCTTGAAAGAGTTCCTCGTGAGTCTACTCAACGGACTCGTCTGCGGCGGGGTGCTCGCGATCGCGTCCGGCCTCTGGCTCGGATCGTTCTGGCTCGCGATACTCATCGGCGTCGCCCTCTTCTGCGTCATCTTGATCTCCACGACGATCGGCGCGCTGGTTCCCGTGATCCTCGACCGCATGAAGGTCGACCCGGCCATCGGTACGGGGCCGTTCGTGACGACGTCTAATGACGTGCTGGGGATCGTCGTCTATCTCTCCCTCGCGCACTGGCTCATTCCCATCATTCGCTGATGTTTCTCACGATCGGCGATATCATCCTCCGCGTCATTCTGATGGCGGGCCTCGCCGTTGGTCTCCTCTTGATCCCGCTCGGGCTGAGCGGCAACTTCGTCATCATTGGACTTCTCGCCCTCTACGATCTCACTCACGGCTTTAGCATTTTCGGCCATACGCTTCTCGTGTTCCTTGGGTTGGCGGTTGTCGGTGAGGTCGTGGAAGCGCTCCTCGGATCGGCCATGGCAAAGCGATACGGAGCGGGGAAGGGGGGGATGGCCGGCGCCTTCATCGGCGGCATCGTTGGGGCCATCGCCGGAAGCGCGCTCTGGGCACCGATCGGCACCCTCATCGGGTCGTTCATCGGCGCGTTTCTCCTGGCGTTTCTCTTGGAGTGGTTCATCCACCGAGGTGACGAGGGGGGCGCGGCCGAAGGTTTCAAGGCCGGCTGGGGCGCCTTCGTGGGCAAGTTCCTCGCCATGGGCTTCAAGGTCTCGATCGGGATCGGCATCGTCGTCTGGTCGGTTGCCAGGATTTGGTAAGAGTGTGATCGGCAGCTTCCGACTACGGAAGAAGTCCTGCGCTATCGATCATCGCGAACGCCCGCTCGCAAATGACCTCGGCGGCCACCCGCTGTCCGTGTTCGTTGAAATGCATGTCTCCGCGTCGCCGATAGAGCGACGCCTGCTCCTCTTCAGTGACCCTCTTCATCGCAGGCAGAAGATCAAGAGTGGCAATCCCGTTCGCGTCGAAGAAGGTCTTCAGGCGCCTGTTCTGGTAGCCCAGATCGAACCGCCTGCCGTCCAGCGCGTAGGTATGCTGCAGTAGCTCCCAGCTCTTCCCGGAGACCTGGATTCGCACGGGGAAGAGAACGACGAGGAGCTCCGCGCCGTCTTGCGCCGTACGTGCGTGAATGCCCGCAATCGCCTCCTCGAAGTCGACGAACATCCGCTCGATCTCCGGCAGAAGCGGTTGGTAGAAGAGCCCGAGCGAGATGTAGTACCCCGCGGCGTTGACGTGACCGGGTGAGCCGGCGACCGGCGCCATTCGCGGCGGCACGGCATCGGCGAACCGGGTCGTCCGTTCGGCGAGCCGCCTGCGGACGGCGTGCTGGATCTTCCGGGCGAAGCGGACGGGCGCATTCAGCTCAGCGAAGGCGTCGCCCGGCAGGAAGAGGTCATCGAGGTGAATCGCGACCTGCTCGGGGTTGCCGTCGTAGGCGAGGGTGGTCGCTCCCCGTTCGTCGCGCACGGGAAGCATGCCTCCTTTGTAGTTGTGCCATGTCAGGTCATTGCCAAGCGTCACTCCCAGGATCACGAGCTGTGGCCCATAGCGGTTCCCGTGCTCTTGATAGTAGTACCAGGCGTTCGCGCAGTTGTTGTGACCCGAGATCAGAACCTCGCACCTACCCGAGTCGTGCCGACCAATCCGCTCGTTCAGTTGCCGCTGCAGGAGAAACCCGATCGTCTCTTCCTGATCCGTTCGCATGCCGTCGACGAAGGAATCCCCCATGAAGAGGATCCTGAATGTCCCATCCGGCACGTCATGGGGAAACTCACGGCGGTTTCGGAAGCCCTTGGCGTTCGTGACGAAGCGAACCGGGTGTCCGCGCACTTCTCCCTGGACCAGGAGATCCAGGTTCGGCAGGAGATGCCCGCCCTCGCGCGTCGGGTCGAACTGACGCACGCTATGGTAGTCCCGCATCTTCGACCGTGGGGTCCCCACGGGTAGCAGCAGCCACAAGACCACGGGAAGGATCGCCGCCGCCAGCAGGAGCGATATGTACGCTGTGGTTTTGCGGGAGATCACAATCGGTCGCCTCCGTACGCTCAGCGGTATGAGCCTTCAGCGCTCGTCATGACTGTCAGATCATCCGATACCGCATAATCTTACACGCGGCAACCGCGCATCCTCCACCGAGTTCCTTTGCGCTCTGGGGAGCGTGGAGTCGCGGTCACGAGGCCGAACGAATGATCGGTGATTGCCTCATAACCTGTGTGACGACAAGAGGTCAGGTGTTCTCAGCCTGGGCGAGAGAAACAGATCCCCGGCCACCTGACAATTCAGATAGACTTATCCATATTCTCATGCCAGTGGCCATGCTAGGCGAACGTGAAACACAAGGATGCACACATCTTGGATCGCCTCGATGATCGGACGATTCCGAATGATCCCGCGGAGCTGAGACTCTTTGCCTACGTACGGAACGAGTCGCTTCGCCTGCCGTATCTCCTGTCGTACTACCGATCGATGGGTGTCGATCGGTTCTTCTTCATAGACAATGCCTCTTCGGATTCCACGCGCGATCTCCTTCTGGCCGAAAAGGCTACGCACGTTTTCCACACGACCCAGCGTTTCGGCGACGCCACCCGCGGACAGGATTGGATCGACGCGTTGCTCGATCGCTTCGGCGTGGGCCACTGGTGTATCTGCATCAACGCGGACGAGATCTTCATCTACCCGCATCACGACCGGCTCGCGCTGAAGGACCTCTGCCGCTATCTCGATTCGAGGGGTGCTTCCGCTCAACCGGCGCTCCTTCTCGACATGTACGGCGACGGACCGATCGCCGATGCTTCCTGTCGCGCGGGAGACGATCCGCTCGAGGTCGCCGCCTACTTCGATACGACGCTCCCCGAACCGGGGATGCACACAGAGCATCCCGGCCAGCTCTACATCCGTGGCGGGATGCGGGAGCGCGTCTTCGGCGTGCGCGCGACTCTCAACAAGGTGCCGCTATTTCGGTATTCACTCGGCGTTCGGCTCTACGAAGGGTTTCACTTCATCGACGGCGTGACCGCTTCCGAGCTTCTCGGTGGTCTCCTGCACTTCAAATACCTCGACGACTTCGGTGACCGCGCGGTCGAGGAGGCCCGGAGAGGTGAGCACTGGTGCGAGGCGAAGGAATACAAGGCGTACGCCGAGGCAATCACGCGAGACGCATCGATCAATCCCCGCTATGAAGGGTCGGCCAAGTATGAGGGATGGCGGCAGCTCGTCGAGCTTGGACTCATGAAGAACAGCCGGGCGTTCGAGCGATACGCCCGCGACGGCGGTGGCGGTCCGAAAAGCGGCAAGGAGTAGGATCCGTGAAGTCGGGAACGGAGCTCTGGGGGCTCAGCACCTTCTACAATCCGGGTCACGACGCGGGCCGGCTTGCGCTACTCAGAAACTTCGCCGACCGCGCTCGATCGCAAGGTCTCAAGCTGCTCATTGTCGAGCTTGCCTTCGGAGACGACGCTCATGTCTTGGACCGAACCGATACCGACATCCTCGTCCAGCTTCGGACCCAGAGCGTTCTGTGGCAGAAGGAGCGGCTGCTCAACATCGCGCTCGGGCACCTCGATGCGGGTTGCCGAAAAGTCGCCTGGCTCGATGCGGATGTCCTGTTCGAAAATGCCGACTGGGTCGTCGAGACCGATCGCCTCTTGGATGAGTATCCCGTCGTGCAACCGTTTCACATCGCGTACCTGTTGCCGAAGGGGCACACGTCACCCGAGAAGGGGTACGGCTACGGTCCCAAAGAGGGACAGTGGATGTATGGGATGGCCTATGTCATGTCACGAATCAATGATCGTCGGCGGGCGCTGAAGCGCTACGAGGATAGTGGCCACTGCGGACTGGCCTGGGCGGCGAGGAGAGATCTGCTCGAACGGCACGGCTTCTATGATCGCCGAATCGATGGGGGAGGCGACCTGTCGATGTCCCATGCCATGTATGAGAACATCGACACGTGGAAGCACAGCCACTGGGAGGGAGACAGCCTCTCGCAGGCGCTCTTGGACGATATCGTTCGATGGGGACGGGCCTTCGGTTCCGATGTCCAGGGGAAGGTCGGGTATGTCCCCGGAAGTGTCCTCCATCTCTGGCACGGCAACTGGGCCGACCGACAGTATGGCGCGCGCGCTCGGTGGCTCGCGCAGTACGGCTTCGATCCGGCGACCGACATCGCCGAGGATGAAGCGGGATGTTGGAGATGGGCAAGCGAGAAGCCGGAGCTTCATCGTCGCTACGAAGCGCTCTTTGCCGCTGGCGCTGAAGGCCAGGGGCCGGTTCCAGAAGCGGAAGCCTGAGGGGATCACCAATGCCGGTGCCGGTCTCGGTCATACTTCCCGTCCACAATGGCGAACACTATTTCCGGGAAGCAATCAACAGCATCCGGCGACAGAGCTTCCGCGATTTCCAGTTCATCATCATCGATGACGGGTCGATCGACGGGACGCCGAACATCATCCGAAAGGCCGAACGAGAAGACCCGCGCATCGTGTCGCTCGTGAACGATGGAAACAGAGGCCTTCCCGCCGCCTTGAACAGGGCGATCGGCCGCGCGGAAGGCGAGTACATCGTCCGAATGGATGCGGATGACGTCGCGCATCCCGATCGCATCGAACGGCAGGTTCGCTACATGGAGCAGAATCCGCACATCGTGGCGTCAGGGACTTGGGCGATGCGGATCGACGAGCGGGGCCTTCCCGTGAGCCTGTGGAAAAGTCCGATCAAGCACGAGGAAATCGCCGAGCGACTCCTTAAAGGCCGCGGTGGCCAGGTCATTCATCCCACGGCCATCCTTCGAACGAAGACGCTGAGAGAGGTTGGGGGATACCGAGAGCAGGATTGGGGCTACGCGGAGGACTATGACCTCTGGCTGCGACTGTTGGACGTGGGCACGCTCGCCAACCTGCCTACGCCTCTCCTGCGATATCGGATATCCATGTCGCGGGTCACGACCGCCAACAGAACCGAGCAGCTTGAAGAAGTGGAGAGGCTCTGCAATCAGTATCGCACACGGCGGGACCTTCCGAGCATCACCGTGGACAAGACATACGACCGGTGGTGCAGGCGGGAGCACTTCGTAGAGGCGGCACTCCGCTCAGGCTTCCTGAAGACGGCCGTGCGGAACTGGTTCCTCCTCAGGGTCACCGATCTCGAGGGTCTGAAGGGCGCCCTGCGTCTCGGCTACGGAGTGTGTCGAGAGGCGTGTTGCCGCGTTCGAAGGAAACTGTTCACGACGTCAACCTGCGGACTGGGAGAGCCACCGCGTCCGTGACGAGAGACGAGGATCGATGAGTCGGAATAAGCGGCCGCGAGTTCTGTTCATCCTGCATCGCGCCACACGCTCCGGCGCTCCGATGGTGCTGCTGCACTTTCTGCGCTGGGTTCGGGAACGTGCGTGTTTCGACTTCGATGTGCTCTTTCGCAAGGGCGGAGAGCTGGAGCCTGAGTGTGCCGCTCTGGCGAATCGCTCGTATCGGTGGCCGGAGACGTACGAAGATCTCGCCGCGCCGGAGGCGCAGTCGCTCGATGAGCTCCTCGAGCGGCTTGGCGGCAATCACTATCAGCTCATCTACGCGAACTCGATCATTTGCTCTCACATGCTCCCATCGCTGTGGAATGCGCTTCGTGTGCCGGTCATTGTCCATGTCCATGAGCTGGAAGGTCTCATCCAACTCACCTGCGGTGACGGGATCCTCGATCAGGTCGTCTCGCGGGTCTCGCGGTTCATAGCCGTATCGGACCTCGTCCGTGACAACCTGGTCGAGCGACACGACATTCCTCCCGATCGGATAGCGAGAATCCCGGAATTCGTCGAGGCGGCCCTGCCGATCACGCGGCAGCCGGTAGCGATTCGAGAGACACTCGGGGTTCCGCCTGACGCGGTTCTCGTGGGCGCTTGCGGCAAGGTGGGGTGGCGAAAGGGCACGGACCTATTCATCGCGGTGGCGGAGCGCGTCTCGCGCCTCTCACGCAGACCGATACATTTCGTGTGGCTCGGGGATCACGGTTCGAGGGCGGATCTGGTCCAGCTCCAACAGGATGTCCAGAAGCTGAATCTGGATGGACGCGTGCACTTCCCCGGTTCGACGTCTGAGCCCCAGAACTACTTCAACGCCTTCGATCTCTTTCTCATGACATCACGCGAGGACCCGTTCCCATTGGTATGCCTCGAGAGCGGGAGGGCCGGCAATCCGATCATCTGCTTCGACAAGGCGGTCGGGTGCAGAGAATACGTCGACGCATCCTGCGGGCACTTGAGCCCCTACCTGGATGTGGACGACATGGCGGCGGCTGTGGTCGAGTTCGCCGACGACGAGCGTCGGGAGAGCGCCTCGCGGGTCATTCGTGAGCGTGTGTCCGACTACACCGTGGAGAACTATGCCCCGAAGATCGCCGACACCATCACCCAGGTGGTTGACCGAGGTCCATCGGGTGACGGGAATGGGGTCTCTCACCGTGTCGCCTCGCCGCGAAACGAGCCGGCCCGGACACGACCCCGGGGCGGGAAGACGGGCGAGCGGCGATGCTTCATCATGATCGGTCCGCTCGGTGCGGGGAAGACGACGTTCGCCAAGCGGTTCTGCGAAGAGAGGGGGCTCGTCTACCTGTCCCCGGATGATCACTGGGATCGATCAAAGCTCAGGGAGTATTCGAACGAGATCTCCATCAACGCGTGGGGAAATGTCTACGCTCAGATCTATGAATGCATAAAGCGAGAGCAGGAGTTCCTGGTGGATACCGCGCAACGTGAGAGACGCTCACGAAGGGAGATCACCGGAATCATACGGAGCATGTCGCACGGCGAGTACAAGATAACCGGAATCCACGTGAAACGTGATCTGGGGCAGTGTCTCGAGAGCGTGCGGGGGCGCGAGGAGATCGTGCCGGACGAGAGGGTGCGCGAGTATTATGACTCGCTGCAACAGCAGCCACCTGATCCTGGCGATGGCTATGACGAGATCATCGAGGTTGACGGCGGTGGTGACACTGAGTCGATATGAGATAGAGGTCGTATGAGCAACATTCTGATCACGGGTGGCGCCGGCTTCATCGGATCACATCTCTCCCGGGAGTTGGTCAGTCGCGGACATCGAGTGACGATACTGGATGATCTGAGTGGCGGGTTCGTCGAGAACCTGACTGATGGTGCGCGCTTCGTGAAGGGAAGCATCAACGATGTTGACCGGGTGAATGGACTGTTCACGAGTGAGCGCTATGACTACGTGTACCATCTGGCGGCGCATGCGGCCGAAGCGTTGAGCCACTTCGTCAAACGGTTCAACTACGAAAACAACCTGATGGGAAGCGTGAATCTCATCAACGCCGCGATCAACGCGGGGACGGAGTGTTTCGTCTTTGCGTCGTCGATCGCCGTGTACGGCAAAGGCCCTGAGCTGCCGATGACCGAGGAGATGGCTCCGCATCCGGAAGATCCGTATGGGATCGCGAAGCTCGCGGTGGAGCAGGAGCTGCGCGTGAGCAAAGAGATGTTCGATCTCGACTATGTCATCTTCCGGCCGCACAACGTCTACGGGGAGTGCCAGAACATCGGAGACCGGTATCGCAACGTCGTTGGGATCTTCATGAACCAGATTCTACGGGACGAGCCGATGACGATATTCGGTGACGGTACCCAGACCCGCGCGTTCAGCTATGTGGGGGACGTGGTACCGATCATGGCGGATGCGATGTCGTTACCCGCGGCGCGGAATCAGGTGTTCAACATCGGTGCGGATCAGCCGTGTCGCATTGTCGAGCTGGCGGAGGAGACGGCGCGGGCGATGGGTGTGCCACGGAAGCTGATCCACCTGCCGACCCGCAAGGAAGTGCAACACGTGTACGCGTCACACGAGAAACTGCGGAGCCTATTCGGCAAACGGGAGCCGCATAGCCTGCGCGACGGGCTCGGGCGAATGGCCGAGTGGGTGAAGAAGCACGGCAAGCGTTCCTGTCAGCGCTTCGACAGGATCGAAGTGGCGAAGAACATGCCGCAGGCCTGGGTGGCGGCTGACCGTGAGATCTCGTCCGTCGAGCCAGGCTCAGGGCCCCAGGCGCCCGGGAAGTCGCCGATCGCCACTCCGGACGAGTAGCCTCATCGGTCGCGTCGGCGATGTGTGACAGCTGTCGTCGCTGCGCACCAGAGCGCCTGGATGCTGTACGAAAGCGTCTGCCAGGAGAGTTCCTGCGACGGCACCAGACGGGTCAGCCGCAGGAGATCCCGCACCGAACCGATGTGCGTGTAGTACCGCGTCGCCCCCATCGAATCGAAGACCTTGATGACCGGCTCTCTGCCGGTGGCCTCGAGAACCCCGTTCAGGTAGTCGTTCATCGATGTCAGAAACCGCTCGTCCACGAGGTGCTTCTGACTGAAACGGCTGTGATTGTCCCCGTGGATGCGGCGACGGCCGAGCACGTCCTGGCTACCGTAGAGATCGCCGAGCAACATCGCGGCCCGCACCATCACGCAATCCGCCCCCACGAGGTGTGTTTCCGGCAGGGGAAAGGCCAGATCCGCGAGACGACGGTCGATCGAGATGCCGCTCGTCGGCGACGCGAGAAAGGGGAGGTAGGCGAAGCGCCTGGCGTATTGATACGTCGCGTCCGCGTCGGACATCCGAACCACGTCACCCTTCAGCTTTCGAAGACGGAGATCCAGGTAGTGTGAAGGGGTGATCGAGCCCGTCGCCACGCGCTCGCCGAAGCTTTCCAGACGATGGCACACCATGGCGGGGCGCTCCGGAGGCTTCCGCGAGAAGAGTTCCACGACCCGTTCGGCCCGCTCCGGCAGGCAAAGATCGTCGGCGTCCAGAAAGCAGAGGATGTCGCCCCGGCTCGCCGAAACGCCGGCGTTGAAGGCAGACGCCTGGCCCCCGTTTTCTCTGAAGACCGGTGTGATCCGATCGCCGAATTCCCGGATGACGTCTCGCGAACCGTCGGTGGAGCCGTCATCGACGACAATCACTTCGGTGCGGGCATAGGATTGCCCCAGGGCGCTCTCGATGGCCTCGCCGAGAAACGGCGCGTAGTTGTGGTTGTTGATGAGCAGGCTGACCAGGGGCGAATCCGAATGGGGATCCGACGTTGCACGCCCCTCGGATAGTCCGCCGTAGCGGGCCCACACCTCGCGATACCAAGGCGTGGTCTCCATGTGGCGAAGGCGCGACGGGCGCTCGTGATAGTACTGGGGGTGAACCAGGATCCGGTATCGTCGTCCGGGTCGCCAGCTCTTGGCGAAGGCCCGGAGATCGAGGGCTTCGGGCGGCTTCTTTCCGCTGGCGAACGCGCCGTCGGAGTAGGTCGCGTGAAAGCGCGGCCCGTACGTATTGTGCACCCACCGGATGGAACCGCGGAGTGACTCGGGCACTCGGATGCAGGCATTCGATTGGCCCGAGGTGTCACGGACGCCGCCGTGCGCCGAGAAGAACTCGATGTCGAAGCGTGCCCTCAGTTCGTCCACGTCGTTCGCGAAGATCCGCCCGGCGTCGGTGAGATCGAAGAGCGCTTGCTCGTAGGCATTGCAGTGATAGCCGATGACGAAACCGTCGCCTTGTAGGCCGCGGAGGACGTCATCATCCAGTGGATACTCCAGGTGCTCGAGATCCCCGCTGGTTTCCAGCTTGGGGCGGTTGATGAGCGTGTTGAAGATCATGACGTTGGAGCGGATGCCGAGAGACCGTTCCGCCTCGAGCATTCTCGTCGTCCGTTCGGGGTAGTTGTCGACGTCGTGCTGCAGTAGAAGGTAGATCTTGTGTCGGCTCCGCTCACCCGACGTGAGTTGTTCTTCCCAGCAACGCCATTCGTCCGGGTACGCGCGTTCAAAGTCGTAGTCGGTTCCCCAGGGGAGGTCTCGGTAGGTGATGATCTCGATTTGATCCCGGCGATCGTTCAGGAACTTGAGGAAGTCGACGTAGTACTCGAGCGGCAAGTAGGCGTCGGTGGCCTCAGGCCGTGATAGATCGCTCGTCTTCGAGTTGTCGCCACGCTCCGTCATTCGGGTCAGAACTCCACATGTCGTTGACCACGGATCGTCAAGGTCGCTCACCTCGTTCGGCAAGCACACTGGCGCGCATGGCGCGCAGCTCGGTGAGGACCTGATCGCGCAGCGCGTCGGGCTCGATATCTTCGATCCGGTGGACAGGCTCACGATCCGCGGGACCTGCCGATGTGTCCGAGCAATCGGCCCGGTCCCGTCGCAGAGCGCGGAGAGCGTTCGCCGTGTGCGGCCCAACGATCTCTCCGACCACCTGCCACGCGGCACCCCCCGTTCGGAGATCGGAGAGAGGTAGCCGATTGAATGTGGTGATGTTGACATCCGTCTTGACCTGCACGGCGCTGACGCCCAGCTCCTCCATCGTCCAGGCCTCCGGTTCGAAGCCGAAGAGCTTGAGGTACTGGGTGCACCAGAAGTCCATCGATGAATTCTTCTGGGGCACGGTCGGCCAGAGCCTCCAACCCGTCTTCTCCAGCAATCGCCTGCTGAAGCAGCGCGCGCATCCGGCGGGCTCTCCGATCCGATACTTCATGTAGGACGCTTCGTATCCGGGCCAGGTGCCGAGCCGCTCCGTCGGAAGGTCGAAGATGTGGGTTCCCCGTAGCCCGAAGTAGTCACACCCCTCCGCCAGTCGATCGGCATAGATCTCGAAGAGGTTGGCCGAAACGAGGTCGTCGCTGTTGACGAGAACGACGCCGTCCGGCTCGAGGGGCCGGGCGGTGCCGATGACCGCGTTCCATTTGTGGGTCACCGGAATGTTCACGTGCTCCAGATAGGCGAATCCGTTCCGCTCACAGAGCTCACGTGTCGCCGGCCCTTCGGAACCCACCGCCGCCAGCGAAAGCTCGATCCTGTCGGCGATGGACTCGCGGACATTCTTGTAGTAGGCGAGCACGGCGTCGGTGAGCTCAGGGCGCTTCCAAACCGTCGTGGCGAGGAGAACGTGTCTCCGTGGCCCGGCGTTCACGATTAGGCCTCTCGGTTGCGGAGCTGCATCAGCCGGGTCAGGTCATCCGGAGTGAGGAGGCTCCGCATGTAGTCCATGGCGTTATCTCCGTTTCGCACGACCTGATACTCGATGGCGTCGAACGGCGTGATGTTGGTGTCGATCTTGATATCGACCGCCTGCGCTCCGATCTCCGCCAGCTTCCAGGACACGGGTTTGAACCCGTGGACCTTCGCGAAGTTGAGCGCCAACCGGTCCAGGAGGGAATCCAGCTTCGGCATCGGCGGCCAGAGATTCCATTTCATTTTTTCCAGGAGCGTTCGGCTGAAGCACCTTCCGCACCCGATGGGTTCTCCCGCGCGGTCCTTCATCACGGTGTGCTCATATCCGCCCCAATAGCCCAGGCGGGAATCGGTGGGGTCGAAGAAGTACATGTCGCTGATGCCGAAGAAGTGGAGCCCTTCTCGAAGCTTTTCCGCCCACGCGTGAAACAGGCCGGGGGAGACGAGGTCATCCGAGCCGACGATGACGAGCGCGTCCGGTTCGTACTTCTCCGCCGCGTTCACGCCGGCGTTCCACTTGTAGCTCAGCGGGGAATTGGGTTGTTCGATGTAGTCGAAACCGCACTCCTCGCAGAGGAGCCGGGACGTCTCGTCTTCCGAGCCCACCGCAAGTAGACGGAGATCGATTTCGTCCGCCAGAGACTCCCGCATGCGGTCATACGTCCGGAGAACGATCTTCGTCAGCTCCGGTCGCTTCCAGACGCTCGTCAGCAGCAAGAATCGGGTTCGGGTCTTCACGGGTTCCGCTCTGAGGAGGGAGGAGGAGTGCCTGGGTTTTCCGGCCCTTCTTTCGAACGCTCCCTCCAGTCGGAGGCGGGAAACACGTAGTCGGACGGCGTCGTGCCGCCGTCACCTTGTCGGCGGCGGCGATCGAGAGATGCCTTCAGGATTCCCAAGAACGCCTTCCGGCTGTTGTCGGCTAGTCGACGGCTGCGATTCGAGTGGTGCATGCGCCGCTGCAAGAGCACGTCCGGCAGTAGCTCCATGACGGCGCCGTGCTCCGCCGCGCGGAGGAACCAGTCGAAGTCATGCCCGTGCTGCAACGTGGCGTCGAAGTTGCCGATCGATTCGAAGAGCGACCGTCGCGCCAGAAGCGTCGCGCTCGTATAGCCGGGCATCGGCTGCGCCAGGCGGTGACCCCGATAGTGCTCTTCTTCCTCTTTGAGCTCCGGGATCCAGAAGTTCTGAAGATGTGCGACGCACAGGTCGAGCTCCGGTCGGGTCGTGAAGCAGGCCAGCTGGCGCTCGGTCTTCTCCGGGTGCCAGAGGTCGTCCGCGCCGAGAAACGCGATGAACTCTCCCTGAACCATGCCGAGGGCGGTGTTGTAGGCCGCCGCCGGCCCGGCATTCTCCTGAAACTCATAGCGAATGCGATCTCCGTATCCTTCCGTGATCGCACGCGTTCCATCGGTCGAGCCATCGTCCACGACGATGAGCTCCAATGGGCTGTGGGTCTGCCCGAGGATGCTGTCCAGGGTTTCCGCGAGGTAGCGCTCTCCGTCAAAGACCGGCACGATGCAGCTGACCAGCGGGGAACTCATTCGTGCGTCATCCTCTCGAACGCGTCACGGTCGCAACTCCGGCGACCGTGGCAAGTGCTACTCCGTCTCACTTCAGCTTTCGGGCAAACGGGGGCTGTTCTCAACAAGTTGTCGGTGTATGCCGATCAACTGCAAGGAGCCGTCTACTATGGTCGACTCGATAAACTACGAACGGGCCGGATATGGGCGTCCCGGGCTGTGATGCTCGGTCTCCCGCCGGTTGACGGATTCCAAAGACGATGCTAACTTTAGCAGCTGTAGGGAGTACTGGCCATCTGCTTGGTACCAGTTCTTCTCCTGATTCTACCTGCTGTTGTCAGAGCATCGAGGAGTAGCCCGTCATCAGGGCGCCAAAGGGAAAATGCAAATGGTGAAGCTAAGTGACCATCTACATCTGAATTCTCAGGAAGAGATCGCCGCGCAGATTTTCGACGACGAGACGGTCATCATGAGATTGTCAGACGGCGCCTACTTCAACATGAACACCGTTGGCGGTGTCGTGTGGGAGATGGTCGAGGACGATCGCACCCTCGAAGAGGTCATTGGGGGAGTCGTTCGGCGCTACGACGTGTCATCCGAACAGGCGCAGTCGGACGTCCAGGCGCTCGTGGAGCAGCTCATACAAGCGAAGCTCGTGACGTCTTCGAACCATAGTGAGCCCGCGGCGAAGACCGAGAACGTGGACGCAACGGAAGAGCTTCCGTACGAGCCCCCGGTTCTTCAGGCGCATCATGACATGGGTGACCTGCTTGCCCTCGATCCGCCGTTCGGGACGGACTGCAAGTGCCGCGGCGGTAATGACGGGTAGCGTGCCGCTTCGGACTGTCTAGCTCCAGAATTCCGATACCTGACCTTGCCGCTCGATGATTCTCTCGAGTGCCAGGAGATTGAGCATTAGCTGGCGGGGGTGGTGGTAGTTCCCCTTTCGGGAAACGTGTGGCTCGAACGTGACCTTCCGGTCCGCGCCCAAGATCCAGAGTGAATGCCCGTACTGCCTCAGCGAGAATCTCTCCTCAACGTATCGGTAGATCCTCTCGAACCATCGCTCCGGCCAATCTAGCTCCGTGTGTTCCATCAGGGTCATCGTTCCGACCAGCGCTTCGTCCTGAGTCCAGAGCCACTTGTCGAAGTTGCATGTCCCATGCACATGCATGCCTCGGATCAGTCCATCGAACTCATCATCCCATGCCGCCTCGATGTGCCGCTTGAGCCGCTGGGCCACGAGATCGAAGATGGATCGATTCCGCACCCGCATCGCCTCTTGCAGGATCATCCAGTACGTCACGATCGAATGGCCGAAATAGACGAAGTCGCGACCCACGTCGTCGAGCCGTTTGTAGTCGTGGTCGAGAATCTCGTTGTTCAGTTGGAATTCCGGATTCCAGAAGCGTGTGAGGACGACGTCGACGGAACGCGTAACGCGGGCCTCGAGCGCCGGGTCGGAGATCTGCTCGAGAATCTGCGTCAATACGCGGATCGTCATCTCCTCGTGGCCGAGGGTGCGCATGCCCGGGTGGCTGCAGGGGAGGTACCACTGCGACACGTTTCGCGACGGGTCATCATAGATCTCGAGATAGCGGGAGACACACTCCAGCGCCAGATCCATCGAGTCTTGATCACCGGTTGCTCTATGGAATTCTTGAAGGCCTTCCGCGACGAAGATCCCTGCGAATCCGAGCCCGTCGGCCGGTCGGCTGACGTTTCCGTCCTTGTCCAAGGTGTGCACCCAATCACCATTCGTGTCGCGGCCATGACGAATGATGAAATCGCGCGTCTTCTGGGCGATTTCCAGATGGCGGTGATCCTTGAAATGATTGTAGAGGGCGGAGTAGAGCCAGAGACCTCTGCCCTGAAACACGATCGGCTTGTTTGTGTCTACTAGTGTCCCATCGTGGTCCAGCGAGCACAGAAAGCCCCCGCGATCGTGATCCAGTCCGTGGGCATCCCAGAAAGGCAGGTACTCCTCGAACAGCTCACGTCGGCAGTGGTCCCGCAACGTTGCCAAAGACATTCCGGAAATCTGATTTCGTGATCTTGCCATGGCTCCTCCCGAAAACCTCAAAACGTTCTATCATGACCATGAGCGTGTGGCCAGAGCGTTGTCTTCACACCGGAGAGTCATCGCGGGTGGGAAAGGAAGCCGCATTCGGGAGCGGTGGTTTCGAGAACGACGCGCGTGCTATCCTCGTTCGCGCTGGTGCTAGGTCGTGATCGACCTACTGAGTCTGAAAGGTTCCGCCACGAGATACCGATGTGAATATCAGTGAATGGGCACCAGGTCAGAAGCGGCGGTGAGGACATTCCGACGTCCCGCATAGGGGCGCCGAAAGAGCGCGCCGGGCCCGCATTCTGTGATGACGCCGTACGGAAAGTGTCGATGAATCAATCCGTTCCCGAGTACCCCACCGTGCTGCCGGGCGAGCTGTGGGGGGTCATTGCCTTTTACAATCCGGCGGGCTACGCGAACAAGCTCGCCAATCTCAGACTATGCGCGGAGGAGGCGCGGGCCCAGGGTCTGAAGCTCTTGGTCGTCGAGCTTGCGTTTGGGGACTCGGCGTTCGAGCTGCCCGAGGATCTCTGCGATCGACTCGTCCGTCGGCGAACCAACACCGTGCTGTGGCAGAAGGAGCGGCTTCTCAACATCGGTGTCGGGCATCTCCCATCGAGCTGCGACAAGGTCGTCTGGCTCGATGGAGACGTGCTCTTCGAGAATGACGAGTGGGTTCGCGAGACGAGTCGGCTTCTCGATACCTACGTGGTCGTGCAGCCGTTCGACACGGCGTGCTGGCTACCGAAGGGCATGACGAGCGGGCCGGATCAGTCCGACTTCGGGTCCGGCAACCGAGAAGGGCAGAGCCTGCCGGGCATGGCCTACACGATGGCCCGGTCAGATGACAAGCGGGACACGCTTTCCGGCTACTTCAAACACGGTCACACGGGATTTGCCTGGGCGGCGAGAAGGGCCGTTCTGAAGAAGTACGGGCTCTACGATTGTCAGATACTCGGCAACGGTGACTTTGTGATGTGTCACGCCATGTACGGCAACGACGACTTCTGGAGCGGACGCAACTGGGAGTGCGATCGACTTTCGCCCCAACTCCTGTCCCACATCGTCGAGTGGAGCAGATGCTTCTATGAGGATGTGAGGGGCAGCGTGTTCTATGTTCCCGGGCGGACCCTCCACATCTGGCACGGCAATCAGGCGGATCGCAAGTACAACGCACGGCTCCTCGTTCTGAAGGAGTGCGGTTTCGATCCACGCACGGATCTGATTCTGGATGAGAATGACTGCTGGACGTGGAGCGGCGGCAAACCTACTTTGGAGCAATGGGCGGCCGATTACTTCCGAATGCGCAGGGAAGAATAGTTGAACACAGACGGTGAACCCACGAAACGGCTCGTGGACGTGAGCGAACCCACCACGACCTCCGAAGCGGTATCCGTGCCCGCTTCCGAACCCGTTCGCCACGTGGTCATTCGCCCGGCCCACGGATTCGATCTACCTGATCTGCGAGAGCTCTGGCTTCACCGGCATGTGGTCTCCGCGCTCGTCTGGCGCAACGTGGCGCGACGCTATCGCCAGACGCTTCTGGGACCGATCTGGTTCATCGTTTCACCACTGATTCGAATGCTCCTCTTCAGTCTCGTCCTGGGGCGCCTGGCCGGGCTGCCGTCCGACGGCGTTCCCTATCCGATCTTCACCTACACGGCACTACTACCATGGGAGTTGCTGGCCAGCGGGGTCTCGCGAAGTACGGCGTGTCTCGTTACCTACCAGCACATCATATCCAAGATCTATTTCCCGCGGCTGATCGTTCCCGTGGCCGAGGTCCTCACCGCCCTCGTGGACTTCTGTCTGTCTTTCGCAATACTTCTGGTCATGGTCCTCCTCTACGACTTTCCGCTGACCGCCAGGTTGCTGGTTCTACCTTTGCTGCTCGGCATGACCATGGCGTTGGCGCTCAGCGTGGGGCTCTTTCTGGCCGCGTTACAGGCTCGTTATCGTGACGTGTCGAACATACTCGGCTACGCGATGCAGTTCTGGTTCTACGGGACACCGGTGGCCTACTCGGCCTCCGTCGTGAACGACCGTGTGCCTGACGCTCTTGCCGTGCTGTACCGCTTCAACCCGATGAATGGAGTCGTCGAGGGCTTTCGATGGGCGCTACTGGACACGGGGCGCGCACCGGATCTGACGCTTGCGGTGTCCGGAGGGATCATCGTGCTGCTCTTGCTGGTGAGCACGGTGGTCTTCCTTCGAACCGAACACTCGATTGTCGACCTGGTCTAGGCTATGAGTGACGTCGCCATCAGCACACAGGGATTGGGTAAGCGCTATCGCAAGGGTGCGGCCACGCAGGGAACGCTCATCGAGTGGCTCCGGCGCGGCCAGAAGGGCGAGTATTTCTGGGCGCTCAAGGACGTCACGTTCGAGGTCCCGCGGGGCGAGATGCTCGGCATCATCGGTCGAAACGGGGCGGGGAAGAGCACGCTTCTCAAGATCCTTTCTCGGATCACACGACCCAATGAGGGTCGCGCGGAGGTTCACGGCCGCGTGGGCTCGCTACTCGATGTCGGCACGGGCTTTCATCCCGAGCTGACCGGCCAGGAGAACATCTACCTGAACGGCGCGCTGATCGGAATGCCGCGATCCGAGGTGCATCGGAAGCTCGACGAGATCGTGGACTTCGCGGGCATCGAAGAGTTCATGAGCACGCCGCTCAAGCGCTATTCGAGCGGCATGAAGGTGCGGCTGGGCTTTGCGGTCGCCGTGAATCTCCAGCAAGAGATCATGTTGGTGGACGAGGTGTTGTCGGTGGGCGATGCGGCGTTTCGCGAGAAGTGCCTGGCGAAGATGAACGAGGTGACCGCTCACGGCCGCACGGTTCTCTTCGTCGGTCACAATCTGGAGATGGTCGCCTCCGCGTGCGATCGCGCGATCTGGCTGGACAAGGGTCGGATCAAGACCGAGGGCGACGCGTCGGACATCGTGCAGATCTATGAGAATGAACTGACTGGCGATGGCACGAATCCAGACGGGTTCATCGACCTTGGTGGCAGAGCGGGACACCGTAACGAGCGTTCTATGACGCTAACCCACGTTCGGCTTCTCGACCAGAACGGGGGAGCTGTTTCCTGTTTCAAGACGGGGCAGCCAGCCCGGCTTGCGATCGGATACCGTGTCCACCCTGGGACCAATCCGGCGGACATCTCCGTGGGGATGGGCATTCTCGCGCGCGGACAAGCTGCGGTCGCGTTCTGCGAGAACACCACCGTCGGGAAGGGGTTCAATGACCTTCCGGCGATTGGGGAGTTCGTGTGCGATCTCGACAGGCTCGCCTTGATGCCGGGTCGCTACAAGCTTTCGCTAAGGTGTAAGGTCGGCTCCAAGCCTGTTTGCAGCATCCCCGATGCCGGCGGGTTTCGGGTTGCGAAGGGTGACTTCTATCCCACGGGGATCCTGCCCCCGCCCGGCAGCGGACCCACGCTGCTGGAGCATCGCTGGTCTCTGGGCGAAGCGAAGGGCGACGCATGAGCCGGTCGGCAAGCGGGCGCTCAGCACCACGGGACGCGGCACGTGACCTGCTTCTGGCTTCCCTGAATCCAAACGTGGACGGCTTTTCGGTTCACGCCGACACCGATTGGGAACGTATTCCCTGGGATTGGCTTCTGGAGCGGGCCGTCGCGCACAAGGTCGCCGCGCTCTTCGTCGGCAGAATGGATCACCACGGGTTCACCGAAGACGTTCCCCCGGCGATCACGGAGAAGTTCAGGTTGATCCAGGAAACGGCCGCCGACAGGACGGAGCGGGCCGGCCGGACACTCGAGATGCTGGCGGACCTCTACGGCCGGCACTCCATTCCGTTCTTCATCGTGAAGGGAGGCGTTCTGGCCGAACAGGCTTACGGCGACCCTCGCCTTCGCCCCTTCTACGACGTGGACGTGGTCGTTCCGGACGAGCACATGCGGCAGGCGGAAGAGCTCCTGACCAAGCGGGGCTACTTCCTGAACAAGCCTGAAGACGTGATGAAGAAGCTCAGGGCTCTCCCCGACGGGAATGGGGGCGGCGACGCCAAAGATATCGAGGAGCGACTCCGTCGATTTCGGCGAGAGCGACACCGCCATCTCGTGCTGGTCTTACGGGAGGATGATCCCCGCCTGCCCGTGGAGCTGCACTGGCACATCACGCGCCACGGAATCCTCAATGTCGATGAGGCGGGTCTTTGGGAGCAGGTGACGTCCACCGTCGTTTCAGGGGTACCGGTCAAGACGTTCAACCTCGAAGCCATGTTTCTCCACACCGTTGTTCATGCCGTCCGGCAGTCGCTCATGAAGTTCAGGCTTCTGCATCTTTGTGATGTCGTGTGGATCATTGATCGACTAGGTCACAAGTTGAACACGCCTGTGCTGAGAGAATTGACCCAAGCATGGGGAGCCGAGCAATACGTTCTCTGTGCTCTGCTGGCGGCTGAATCCGTCTTTCCGTTCCCCGTTCGGGATGTGGATCGTCTCACCGATCAGCGGAGCCGTTGGTCACAGGTCTGTCTCCGGCTGGCGGGCATCGATCCGTCTCTCGTCGCCAAGGAGCGGCCACGATCGGGCGCGGGGAAGTTCACTCAGCGACTCGTTCGTGAGACGTTCTGGGATCTCGCGTTCCGCAGGCCGCCCGAGCGTGCCCGCAGGCTGGTGTCCGACTCGATTGCGGAGCGCCTGTCGCGCCTGAGAAACCCCAGGAACTGAGGGGGATCGAGAGTGGCGATTGACGGCATCGAAAACGAACATCGGGCTCATCTCGGAGAAGACCTCTGGGAGCTAGCGAAGACGTTCGATGGGTCTCTCAGCTCCGTGATCCCATTGACCACGCTACCGTCAAAGCACGGGGCGCGTGGTTCGTTCCGACTCGAGTTCGACGACGGCACGATCCTCAAGGGAAGGCGTTTCCAGTCCGAGGCCGACGCCGAACGCGTCGAGCTCCTTTCAGCGCTGCTGGATCACCGGGTCTTCCCACGAGTCCTCAAACGCCGCGGGGCAGGGCTCTTGATAGAATGGGTTGATGGCCGGGCGCTGCTATCGGACCGGATGACTCCCGTCATGGTGAAGCAGTGTGGTGAGCTTATGGGCGCGATGCACACCGTGGAACTCTCCGACGACCTCAGGGACCGCTATGGGTGCAACGCAGCGGGATGGCGGTCCCGAATGCGGACAAACATCGACGAGCTTGCCCGGCGCCAGGTATTGGACAGGGGGGAGGCGCATCTCGCGCTGCGGCTGGCGGAGGACGATGCTCCGGACGATTCGGCGACGGGCCTGATTCACGGCGATTTCTGCGCCGAGAACTTTGTTTCGACTGCTCAGGATCGACTTGCCGTCGTAGACAACGAGACGCTTTCCATCGATGTCTACGCCTATGATCTGGCCCGCACCTGGTCCCGATGGTCCATGGATCGGCAGCAAGTCGCGGCCTTCTACGAGGGCTACCATCAATACCAGGAGTCGACGAGCTTCCGTGAGCACCTTCTGTACTGGGCGACGGCCGTCTTGACCGAGGCGGCGGTTTTCCGTCTCCGCGGGGAAATGGTGGGAGCAGGGATTCCCCTGAAGCGTCTGAGGGCCCTCTTGAAGAAACATGGACCCTAGAGTGAGCTCCGATCTAGGGGGGCGCGGTTGAGCGATCGAGGTTTGAGGTGAAAAGAGGGAAGAGGGCGGCTCCGAGGCACCACGGCGTTTTGCGCTATGCTGGGCTCGCCGTACGTGTTTCAAGCGGTGACCGTCGCGATCTTGACTGGCTGGCGGAGTTCCTCGGGCCATCGTTTCGAATCCTCAAGGGAGGAGCGTTCGATTACCGAGTGGATCTTCAGCATGACACGGCGACGTGGGAGAGGGTGAAGAATCAGGGGGCGCACCCTCGGCGCAAGCGCATCGATTGTTTCTTTCTCGACACAAAGATCGTTCGCCATCCGCTATGGCAGAGCGGGGGAGATGAGAGCGTTGTGTTCGACGGAGAATTCGGTGTTTTCTACATCGTCAATCGATCTGATGCGGCCGTCACAATTCTTGGCGCGAACGACAGGTGGCTTTCCCGGCTGGCCTTGATGCGTGTCGTGCGAGAGCTTGCCATGATCCACTCACATCAAGGCGACAGCATGGTCCTGCATGGCGCGGGCTTCCAGCAGGATCGACACGGCGTTATCATTGCCGGGCACAAGCATTCAGGGAAGACATCCCTGCTGATCCACGCCTTGGGGGCGAATGGTACTCGCTTTGTTGCGAACGACAGAGCGCTCGTCAGTTTGGATCCGAAGGGCGCTCGGCTCCGTGGCATGCCGACCATTGTCACACTGCGTCCGTCTGGGCTGGCGATGTTTCCCGTGCTCGATTCGCGATTGAGATCTCGGAACTACTATCCGGTCCTCAGTCTCAGCGAGGCGAGGCGAGGCATGCTGGGGCGCACTCAGCTCTGGCGCAACGGCAAGTTCAACCTGAGTCCCGCACAGCTGTGCGACCTTCTCCGCGTTGAGCCGGTTGCGCACGGAGTGCTGACGGCAATCCTGTTTCCCCGAATTACTGGAGCTCCGGGAACGATGCGGCTGCGGAGGCTTTCCCGTGAACGGGCATCGGCCAGGTTGCGCGGCAACCAGTTCCGCGGCCGTTCGTCCCGCAAGTTCGGAGGCCTTTTCGCAAGGCTGGGAGAGAGCATTCATCCCACGAAGTCTGTGATCGCAGCGTTCTCCAGACGACTGGCATCGCTGGTCCCGTGCTATGTGTGCGAGCTCGGATGTGATGTCTACAATGGCGAATTTCGCGTCGAGACGTGCATCACGGGTGGCCGCCAGCCGAACGCGTCGTGAAGAGCGATCCCTGTCAATCGGTCCAGCGTTTCGTCGAACGATGATGTTGCCGGGACCACCGCCGTGACGAGGCGGGTACGACCGAGGGGCTCAAGGCCGGCGACGAGACGGCTTGAAAGCGCCCGATCCGAACGCTACGCTGCGACCTCGTCGTAGAGCGTCATTCAGAAGAACCGAGCTTCCGAGAGGCCGAGGGCCGTAGCGAGCTCGGAGGCATTGTCTCCGAAGAAGGACGGATTCGGGTGCGTGCACGCGAGAGCCTCCGCGCATGGCTCGGCCATCGCCTCCTCCCTCTGCATCTCGCCGTCTTGTCGATGATCCTCACCTCTCCGGCCCTGCTCGGTGGG
This sequence comes from uncultured bacterium, assembly GCA_964486455.1. Taxonomy (GTDB): domain Bacteria; phylum Eisenbacteria; class RBG-16-71-46; order CAZAMP01; family CAZAMP01; genus CAZAMP01. Next base: position 26,700 of record CAZAMP010000014.1, read on the forward strand.
TTTCTGCTCGACGATCATTTTCAGAGGCTGACCATGATCGGTCATCCCGGAATCGACTACTCCGGCTGGCAGCTCTTCTCGGCTCTGAGCGGCAATAGTGAGCTGACCCAACGCTTCATCGAGAACGGTTTTCTGCCGTGGTGGACGCCCGATACGTTCGCTTTCGCTTTCTTTCGTCCGCTCAGCCTTTTGACCATGTGGCTCGACTACCGGTTGTGGCCCGACTCCGCGATGCTGATGCACGCACATAGCCTGCTGTGGTTCGGGCTTCTCGTGGCCGTCGCCGCGGTCATCTACCGGAGGTTCATGGGTGCCACCTGGGTCGCCGGTCTCGCCGCGCTGATCTACGCGATCGATGAAGCACACGCGATCCCGGCGATCTGGCTGGCGAACCGGAACGCGCTCCTCGCGACACTGTTCGGTCTCTTGGCCATCCTCGCGCACGATCGCTGGCGACGGGGAGGGGCAAGGCTGGGTGCGCTGGTGAGCCCCGTCTGTCTTGCGCTGGGGTTACTCTCCGGCGAGGTGGCGTTCGGGGCGCTCGCCTATCTCATTGCGCATGCCCTCTTCCTGGACACGGGACGCGTGCGTCGTCGTCTGCTGGCGCTGTTCGCTCCCGCTCTCGTCGTGGGAGCCTGGATCGTCTACTACCATGTCAACGAGTTCGGTGTCAGCGGATCCGACCTCTACTCGGATCCCATGGGCGACCCATTGGCGTTTGCCGGCGCAATCGCTGGACGCGCGCCCTTCCTGTTGATGGGGCAGTGGTCCTCTCTTCCCGCGGGATTGGGATTGTTTCCTTCTGCCGGGTTTGGAGGGTTCCTGTGGTGGCTCGCCGCCATCATCGTCATCCTGGTGGGAGTGGTGGTCGTCCCATTGCTTCGCCGGGATCGCGTTGCGCGCTTCTGGTGCTTCGGCATGCTCGTCTCTCTCGTTCCCGCCTGCACGGTGGCTCCCTCCAACCGGCTGCTCTTCTTCGTGGGACTCGGCGCAATGGGGCTTCTGGCGCGGATTGTGGCCGGCGTCATCGATCACGAGATGGAAGCGGTGACGCCCACCGGCCGCGGGCGTTTCTATCGATCCGTTGCGAAGGTCTGCCTCGTCATGCACCTCGTGTCTGCTCCGATTATCTTGCTGGCCGCGCCGTTCCTGATGAAGCGAATGGAAAACCGCATGTCGAGGGCGATCCAATCGCTGCCCGCTGATCCGGCCGTGAAAGGGCAAGAGTTCGTTGTCATCAACACTCCGGATTTTCTCATGCACGTGATGAACATTCGGGTGGTGACGGCCCTCGAGGGCGGACCGCTCATGCGACGGGTGCGGGCGTTGTCCTCGGGGCCGACCGCGCTCGAGATGTCGCGTCTCGACGATCGAACCCTTCGCGTGCGCGCCGCCGAAGGGCTGAGCTGCGGTCCTATCGGCAAGCTGTTCTACGACCCGCGGAATCCGACGTCGGTCGGGGACGTCGTTCGGCTGACGGGGATGACGGTTGAGGTCACCGCCATCACGGATGACGGTCGCGCTCAGGAGGCGATCTACCGCTTCTCCGTTCCCCTGGACGACCCGTCGCTCCGCTGGCTCCAGTGGAGAGAAGGGGTCTACATCCCCTTCAATCCTCCGCCTGCCGGAGAGTCGATCCTCGTCCGGCGAGTGAAGAGTCCCTTCCCGGGGTATGATCGCTTTCCGCGCTGGCTGACGGAATGAGCCTAGAGCGGGCCCGTCTCCAGACGATGGACGCCCATCCACTTGCGGGACGAGAAGAAGTGCTTGTCGCTCGCTCCGGCCAAATCCCCGATCGTCGTTTCCGTCAGGCGCACACTTTCGCCGACGCCCGGCAGCGTGAACGGCACCAGGTTGTCGTCTGACCACGTGAGCCAGTGATTCGCAGCCGCTTCAAGTTCTTTGTCGAAGCGAAACCTCACGCGTGTCGGTCGGCTCCTCTCGTCCACGTCGAGCACGTCGATGCTCACGTTTGAGAGGCGCACGGAATCGCCGGCCGCGAAGGGGTAGGCCACCGGCCCTCGGAACATCTGTGCCCATGGTTTGGAAACAAACGTCTTCTCTGACCGGAGAACCAGCGTTCGCGCGTCCGTCCTCTTCAGTTCCACGGTCCCGACGCCGGCATGGAGCGTCATGAGAGCGCGAGGGGAGGGCCACCGGAGCGACGATCGCACATAGGGAATCGAATGGAGCCACACATCGCTCGGCAGCGTCACAATGATCACGTCCTCGTCGGCGACGCCGGGGCTCTTGGGAATGTCGTCGTGGAGACGCATCACGTGATCGTGATACGCGGCCATCCAAAACTCCCCGGGAACGCCCATAAGGGGCGGGAGAATCACAAAACCCAGGATCCACAGCGCAAACAGCAGTTTCGCGGGTCGCCGCCGGCGCGTCCGGCCGGTCAGCCACGGGGATTTCGATACGTAGGCATGGATGAAGTGGGCGACGAGCGCCAGTCCACCCAGGCCGGGAATGAACAACAGACGGTACTCGGGGAGTGCGGCACATGCGGGGAGCAACGAGAGCACCATACCGACGCTCCAGAAGCGCATCATGCGGTCTCGTCGTATCTGGGGCCAGAGCATCCAGGCAATGAACACCATCGTGACCACCACACTCACTCCGTAAGCATTCACCTCTCGCGGAGTCATGATCATCCGAGCCCCGGGATGCACTGCCGCGAACTGAGCCATCAGCAGCGCGGGCATTCGCACAATGCTTTGGGAGAGGTACTGCATGGGAACTCGAGTGGGATCCAGGTATATGCCGGACCCGTCCACACCGTAGCCGAGGTGAACATACGCGACGCGCCACACGACAACGATCACGGCGTATGGGATCAAGCTCACCAGGCGCGACTTTCGTGATCGTTCATCGACGAAGAGCGCGTAGGCGAACAGGTAGCCTGCCACCCCGATCCCTGCTTCGCAGGACATTAGACTTGCGGCGAAACAGAGAGAGGCCAGCAGCGCCCCTGACCCCCGGCCGCCGCGGCGCCATCGGTCATGGAACAGAAGAGCCAGCACGGCGAACAAGCATGTGATGATCGAGTTGCGGGACGAGACCCAGCTGGCGGCTATTACATGGGCGTCGTCGATCACGTACATCAGTGCGGCCAGGGCGGCGACCCATATGGGGGTGAAGAACCGCCGATAAAAGCATGCCACCACCAGCGCGAGAGCGACGTACCAGAAGATACTATGGGCATGGACGAGCACGGTGTTGTCCGGCCAGAGGCGGTGATCCAGCCAGTGCGTCAGCGCTGAGATTGGGCGCCAGAAGGCCAGACGGAGCGATGGCACGGACCACCACGGCAGGAGGCCACGTTCCATGGCGGCGGCGTTCCGCTCAACGTCACCGTCGGCGAAGGTGAAGATGTTCAGTGAGTCCTGCGAGAATTCCGGCAAACCGGGATATCCTTGCAGGACCATTCGGAGGTAGTGGTCGTCCGCGGTCAGACCCGACCAGAGCGATGGCACCAGCAGAACGGCCCCGATGATCGGTGTCCAGAGGCGAAAGTCCCAGCGCTCCAGCCACGTTCGGAATCTCATGATCGCGCTGCTAGCTCCGCGCAGAGCGAGGCGAGGGCGAACACGTTTCCATTGGAGCACCAGGTTGCGACGTGAATCTCCTGAGGCGGCTGACCATGCCGCACCACCATGGTTCCATCTGACTCGACCCGATCGACCACAAACGCCTTCGGTCGTCCACCCAGCCCCGTCGCCAGAGCCTTGGAAGCGGCTTCCTTCGCGCACCAGACGCGCATCACCCACTCGGGATCTCCGTCGCCCCCGATTTCAGCGATCCGACGGACTTCGGTCGCCGTCGCGAAATCATCGAGCCTCAGGTCGTTGTCGGCATTCAGGATCTCGACATCGATCCCGACCGGGGAAGACGAGACCGCTGCCGCGGCAATCCGGTCTTTGTGCGTGATGCTAACGAAGGGAGCAGTGCCATGACCGTCGGGCAGCTCGAGCACCGGTCGTCCATTCGGGTCGTTCGCCACGTTCACCAGAATGGGATGCAGCATCGCTTCACCCGTGCGGCGCGCCAGCCACGTCCGCGCGGTGTCCTTGGCCACGATGCGGCCCATCAGCCATTCCCGCATCTTTCGGAGGCCGCCCTCCAATTGCACAAACTCCTCCCACTCGGTGCCGTCGAGTGCGAACCGGGCGAATCGGTCGGGGGCCGCATCCCGTAGCAGCGATCGGGGCAACACCATGGCGATCGCGTCGTCCTGGCGGTCGGGAACGGCGAGTTCCTGGGACACCGCCCGCTGAGTCGGCATCCGCCGAAACAGCAGCAGCGGTTTGCCGTAGCGAAAGAGTATGTCCTGCCAGGCGGCAACGCGGAACCAAACGCGTCCCTGTCCGTCCTGGACCTCCATGTTTCCCACAATGCGACGCTCGTCGAAGTTGAAGTCCGTGATCTCCGCGCGGGCGGGAACACGCGTCCCCGGCGGCGGGGGCGTCCGGTAGAACTCGATCGTCTCGATGCTCACCGGCAGCATATCCACACCCCTGTCGAAAAAGATCGAGGCCAGGAGCTGCCCCGTTCCATCGAGCGCGACGGGATCGAACATCAAATGGGGGTGATCTGTGTTGCGGAAAAGGGTGTCGGGTCCTAGAACCTCCAGCTCCCCCATGATCCCCTGATCGCCCCGGGTCTCGAGAGCGGAGACGCATTGGAAGCGGGGACCGTGAAAGGTGTGTCGCTCCAGGTAGAGGCGTTCGGCGGTCATGGGAAGCGCGTGCGGGTTTGTGAGCTCGGTGAAGCCTAGATCCAAGGTCTGGCGGTAGCGCGTTCCGAATCGAACAGTGGTGCTGGCCGAGACGTCGTCATCCACGAGCACCGTTGCCTGGATCTCAACGAGGTCCTCTTCGGTGGAAACGACCTCGGCCTCCACGCGAACGTCGAGGACATCGATGTCATCGAGCGCGATCCACTTCCTCGCGTGCACCTTCTCGAAACCGAGCAAGAGCCGGCCGGGAGCGAGGCATGCCCCGGTCTCGGCAAGCATCTCGAGGGTCATGGTGAGTGGGACCACGGGGAAGCGTTTGCGTAGGGGCCTAGGGTGATGGTCACCGATGAAGGCGTGGTCTTCCAGAAAGAGGTCTTCGTTCAGATCGAAACGACGCACATGAACGATCTTTCGGCCGGGCTCGAAGTGAACGACTCGGCCGACAAGCGGCGAGCCCGCTGCCGAGCGAACTTGCCCGTCGGTCTCGACCTTGGACGTCGAGGGTTGCGTCGATGCGGGCGAACTGCCCTGGACGTGCAGCGGTGGATAGTAGAGCACGAGCGGAACGGTGCCCTTCGACTTCTCCGCGGGATCGCGTGGCGCGTCCAACGGCAACTCGCGCGGCTGCCGCGCTTCGAAGAGTCCGGTGAGGTTCATCGGCACGCCGGCGGCAAAGAGAGTGCCGCAAAGGCGGTTGAGCTGGGTGATGGGGTCGCGGTAGTCGACGTCGAGAGCCACACAGATGACGTCCTTCCGGTCAAGGCTGCCCCTGATGTTCGCCGCGAGAGTTCCCGTGCCGACCTGGATGAAAACTCGAGCGCCGTCCTCGTACATCCGCTCCACCGTATTCCAGAAGCGAACGGCGTGTGTGAAGTTGGACGCAAGCGCCGATCTCAGCTTCTTCAGATCGTTGGGAATGGGGGAGGCGGTGATGGTGGAGTACACGGTGATCTGCGGCTTGCGCAGCTTTGGAGTCTTTCCCTCCATCGCGAGGAATCGTCGTTTCTCTTTGCCGACAAGCGGCGTGTGGACCGGAGGGAAAGGCAATGCTTGGGCCAGAATCTCCTGCTCTCGCGCCACACGTACCAGATCGTTGATCTCTTTTTCGGGGCCGCCGACGATCAGCGTTTCCTTGGACTGATAGACCGCGATGTGAATGTTCTTGATGCCTTCCAGCAGAGTGGCCAACCGCTCTTCGGTCGTGCCGATGAACGCCCAGCGACCCGTGTCGGAGAAGCGCAGCTTCTGATACGAGTCCAGATCGAGGTACTTCAACATCCTGGGCACGACATCATCGAAATCCACCATACCGGACGCGCAGAGAGCGGAAACGTCTCCCAGGCTCAGTCCGCAGAGCATCCCCACGGGGATCCCCAGAGGCTCCAGCAGCCTCCATCCGGCCCAGTTGCTGGCCAACATCCCCATGGCGGAGAGTAGGCGCTCCTCAGGATGAACCGGCTCATCCGAAGCGGTCACGCTGACGAGCGGTGCGACGATGGCGAATCGCTCCCGCAGTCGCTTTCGCTCTTCCTCCGAGAGGTGAGCGGGCGGCTGAAGCAAGAAGCTCGTAGGCAGCGGGTCGTCGGGGTGCGAGTCTCGGGCGTCCACGAGATCGAACACGTCGCGAAGGCGCGGGTGATGCGCGCAGAGCGTCATCAGGTGATCGGGGTAGTTTCCGATCAGCCCGGGAAAAGCCAGGCCCGGGAAGAACGCGGCGACGCTTCCGGGTGGTCGCGAAACAACCTCGCCGAAAAAGACACCATCCGTTTCCGAAGAAGCGACCTGCCCCCGATCCAACTGCGCAGCCAAAGGCTCGAGCTTGGCAGTAAGGTCTTCTAGCCCATCGACGACCACCGCCAGCTTGCAGCTCGCTTCGAGATCGACACCATTCGCGAGCGTGTATGCCAGGTCCTCCAGCGTGAACGGTTGCTGATCCTCGGTCACGAAGTGCACAACGCGCCGGACGCGTTCGGCGAGGGCCCGAGGTGTCGGGCCGCAGAACACGAGCAACTCGGAAGGTCTCTCCAGGTTCGAACAGGGAGGCCTCGCCAGGGCCGGTTCGCTTTCCGCCACACTCGGTTCGATCGCGGAGCCCGGCACCGAGACGCCCGCGGCCTTGCCGGTGACCACTTCCTCCAGAATGACGTGAGAGTTGATGCCTCCGAAGCCGAACGCATTGATTCCCGCGCGACGGGGCGAGCCGCCGGGAGCGTGCACCCATGCGCGGGGGGCTGTGTTCACGTAGAACGGTGCGTCCGCAAGCTCGGGATGCGGCGAGTCGCAGTGCAGGCTGGGTGGAAGAATCCTGTTGCTCAACGAGAGCGTGGTCTTGATGAACGAGGCGATGCCCGCGGCCGGCATCGTGTGCCCGATCATCGATTTCACGGAGCCCATGACCCGGGTCGCGTAGCGGCTCTTGCGCCTTCCGAAAACCGACTTGATGGTTTGCAGCTCGGCTGCGTCTCCGGGGGGCGTACCCGTCCCGTGGGCTTCGAGATATCCAATCGTGTCCGGATCCACGCCGGCATCAAGGTACGCGTTTTCCAGAGCCTGCACCTGTCCGCGAGACGAGGGTGCCAGGATTGCCGTGTCGGCTCCATCGCCCGCGCTGCCGGCTCCCTTGATGATCGCATAGACGCGATCGCCATCGCGGCGTGCGTCCTCCAACCGCTTGAGAGCCACAGCGCCCGCGCCCTCTCCGATCAATAGGCCGTCGGCGGATTGATCGAAGGGACGTATGCCGCCGCTGGGAGACACGGCCATGATCTTGTCGAACATGTACCAAAACGACGGGACCTGGGTGAAGTTGATGCCGCAGGCCAGTGCCAGGTCGCAGAGATCCTCGCGTAGACGTCGCACCGCCTGTTCGACCGAGATCAATGAAGAGGCGCACGCCGCGTCCACGATGTAGGCCGACCCCTGAAGATCGAGGCGGTTGGCTGTTCGGCTGGCGACGAGATTGGGGATCGCCGTGACCAAGGCGTCGATGTCGCGTTCGGGCAGGCTTGCATGCATGTCCGCGACGAACGCGTCAAGATCGGACGGGCCGAGCATGGGAAACTGACGTCCAATGTAGCGCCGCAGGCGGTCGATCAAATCCGCGCGCAGGAAGATCTCCATCACCTTGTCGCTCATGTATCCGCCGCGGCCGACGATGACGTCGGTGCGGGATCGGGCGGGGTGATCCTCGCCAATGCCCGCGTCCTTCAATGCGTCGTCGATCACTGCGAGTAGAATGAACTGGTCCGCGTCTCCGCGTCCGGCCACCGAAGGCATGACCTTGTAGCGCAGGGCATCGAAATGGAAGGGTGTGGGGATGAACCCGCCGCGCCGGCAGCCGATGTGCGCATGGTGGTCCGGCGGCAATTCCAAATTGCGACTGCCGGGCCATCGGTCGTGAGGAAGCTCGCGAATGGCGTCGATACCGTTGGCGATGTTGTGCCAATAGCGCGCCAGATTCGGGGCATCCGGGAAGACGCACGCCATGCCGACGACGGCAACGTCCCTGCTATTGCTTGTCATGTGAGTGACTCGCGGGCTTCCGCGATCGCCTGAGGGGTGCACGCGAGGACGACCTCCGGATCGCGAACCTGCAGAGAAAGCTCCTGCATGAACGAGCTGTATCCTGCATCATTCCCGATCAGTCGGATGCCGCGCTGATGATACGCATTGCGGAGTCCTTCGCTGACCATGCCTCCATCCCAGGGGCCCCAGTTGATGGATACCACTCTGCCGGGCCACTTGCGGCTGAGGTGATCGGCCAGCTTGTTCAGGAACTCGTTGGCCGCGCTGTAGTCGGTCTGGCCCGCATTGCCGAAGCGCCCGGACACGGATGAGAAGAGCACCAGGAATCGAAGGTCTTCCGGCTTCAGCTTCTTCGCCAGAACGAGTGCGCTCTTCACCTTGGTCTCGAACACCCGTGCGATGGACCCTGGTGTCTTGTCACGAATCATTCGGTCTTCGGTGACGCCGGCACCGTGCAGAACGCCGTCCAAGCGTCCGAAGCGGCGGTAAACGTCGTCGATCAGCTCGGCAAAGGCAGCGCTGTCGCGCACGTCGACCGCATGGTATGCGACCTCTGAGCCGGCCTCGCGCAGCTCCTCCAGATTGGCGCGGATCGCGCGCTGCTTGAGTATCTTCTGCAGCTCTTGCTCGATCTCGGCCGGGTTGGCGGTCTCATCAACGGTGCGCACGAGTCGGATCATTGCGGTGCGCAGCTCTGCCTCGTCCTCGAGGTCGCGGATCTCGGACGGTTCGTCTTCTGATCGGGATAGGGGAGAGCGACCGACAACGATCAGGCGATTCCCGGTCTCGCGGGCCAAGCGCTTGAGCAGCTCCGCCGTAATCCCGCAGGCGCCGCCCGTCGCGAGCACAACCGATTCGGCATCCAACGGCAGGTTGAGCGGTAGCCCCGACGTTACGATCCCGGCGGCGGGTTCGGACGAGTCAGCCGGTTCTTCGGCCAGCTCGAGTTTCCATCGCCCCTGATCGTCGACACCGATCTCCATGTTCCCGTCCCAGGTGGCGATCTCCTCGATGAGTCTCACCATGAGTGTTTTGGAATCGGTCTCGGGGTCGAAGTCCACATTCTTGACCCGCACGCCCTGCCACTCTCGCGCAAGGCTCTTGCAGACGCCAAGGCTGCCGGCCTGCGCGAGCGGCAGCTCTCGACCTGACCGCAGCCCGAAGCGTCCATCCAGGGATGTGACATTGATCAGCCAACCGGGCTCCCGCTCGCCGTCCGAGCGCAAGTCGTCCTCGAGCGTTCTGGCCACGTTGATCAGACACTGAACCAGCTCGAGTGCCGGCTCGTGGCCGTTCACCCCGCACTGAGACATCGGCGGAGTCAGAGGCAGCAGGTTGATCAGTGCGGCGATGCGGGCATTCTCCGGTCCTCGAACCTGGTCGACGAGCTCACGAATGGCTTTGGGATCAGAAAGATCGACGCCGTATCTCTGCAATCCCATTTCACGGGTTTCTCGGCCCGGGATCAATTGCACGACGCGGTGACCGCCGGCACGGAGTGCGGCCTGCATTGACGAGGCGAGCTCGGGCGGATCTCCCAGGATCAGGATGATCTCGTCGGTGGGAAGATGGTCGAGGTTGCCGACGTCGGCCCCCTTCCCGGTGACGACCGCGGGCACGGGGCGCAGGACGAGGCGTTCCACCGTGGCGCACGGGGTGATCTCTTCTTCTTCCTCGTCATCCACGGTGGGTCGCGGCGGCGCAGGTTCGGTCTCCTGCTCGTCGTCGAGCTTTGCGCTCGCAGTCCCGGTGACGAGCTGCTCACGACGCGCGGAATAGTGTTCGACTATTGTCCGCAGCGTCTTCATCTGTGTGAGTTGAACGAGAAGCTCTTCTTCGTCCTGCTCCTCGTCGGTGAGGATTCGGTGGTACTTCCGGAGCGCGCTGAATATCTCCATGGTCTTGATGGAATCGATGCCCAGCCCGGCTTCTAGCTGCTCGTCCAGATCCAGCATATCCTCGGGGTAGCCCGTTCGACGGCTCACCTCGGCCAGCAGGTCTTGCTGGAAGCACTCGGCGCTGGGTAGTTCCTCGTCGGCCGCTCCCGATGTTCCGGCATCGACCGGCTCGTTCACCGTTGGCACATCGCTCGATACGGCCGCCGAGAAGTCTCCGTCAGGTGACTCGTAGAGCTCCGGATCGATTTCCGGAAGCTTCAGCGTCGGGCGATCAGACGGCAGCAGTGGCGCCGGTGCGACGGGCAGAGAGCTGTCCAGCGAACGGTCATGCTCGGCGGTGCGCCTGCCACGCTCCAACGAGTCCGCCATGCGTCGCCGAGTGTCCGTCGATCCGCCCAAGAAGCTGTCGATGACGCGCTCCTGCATATCCAGGAATCGTTCACTCAGACGCTGCTGCTCCTTCTGCAGATCGAGCCATTTGTTCATGGCGTCCTGGAGATGGGCCACGATCGGTTCTACGTCGGCACGTCCCGTTGGAGTCTCGCTCATGGACGGAGCTACTTGCTCTGCCTGTTTCGGGCCGGATCGACTCGCTGGGGCCTGCGCGGCTCGTGTCTGTTGTTCGGACTGGGCGGGTCGCGAGCCCTCGGGGCTCAGACGCTGCTCCGTGGGCTGAGGTTCGCTCCGCCGGCGACACTCGGTGAGGTAGACATCCAACGGCACGTCCTGAAGCCCACGCCGCTCGAACCAGGGCGCGAGGTCGACGCGCAGCCCGACGCTGAACGTCCGCGCGAGCAGGTGCGCGAGCGGCGACCAGCTCGGTTGCCCGGGTTGGTCGAGCGCGATCGCCGTGTGCGGCTGGTCAGCCAGGATGCGTTCGACCAGGCCAGTCAGAATCCGGCCGGGGCCCACTTCCAGGAAGACCCTCATCCCGTCGCGGTACATCGCACGGATCTGGTCCGCGAAGCGCACCCGTCGGGCGAAGTGAATCAATATCTGCTCGTGGATCGAGCCCGCATCCGACGGATAGGGTTCCGCGCTCACGTTGCTGTAGACGGGGATCCGCAGCGGTGCCGTTTTGGTGGCTTCGAGGTATTGGCCCAACGCGCGCGACGGAGCTTCCATGGCCGGTGTGTGAAACGCCGCCGACACGGGGACGCGGCGAACGGCAAGCTTACGGCTGGGAAGCCGCTTGATCGCGTCGTCGATCGCGTCAAGAGGGCCGGCGACGATTGTTTGGTTAGGCGCGTTCACGTTGGCAACGAGGACATCGATTTTCAGCTCATCGATCGCCGCCTGCGTCTCCTCTTCGGACGCCGCGACAGCCGCCATGCCGCCCGGGTGGTCGCGTGCCGCTTCGTGGACCATCTTTCCTCGAAGCGCCGAGAGTCGCATCAGGTCCGGCCGGCTCCAGAGACCGGCAACGCAAAGCGCGACATACTCGCCGTAGCTGTGGCCTGCGGTCACCGCCGGCGTGATGCCGAAGCGGCTGAGCACATCGCAGGCGAAGAGATCGACCACACCCAAGGCGGGCTGGGCGATCCGAGTGTCGTCGATATCCGACCGGATCCGCTTGGTGCTCTCCTTGTCGAACACCGGTCGAGGGAAGATGTACGACGACAGCGTCCTCGGAAGCTCGTCGGCCAGGAGACGGTCGGCGTCTTCGAAGAGCTCCCGACCGAACGGCCCGTACTGAACCAGGTCTTTCAGCATTCCCGGGCGCTGCGCGCCTTGTCCGGGGAAGAGGAAGCAAACCTGCTTGGGATCGGCCGCCGGCGCGGCCGAGAGGTAGAGGCCGCTCGCCTCATGAAGCTCTTCTCCGTTCGCGGCTGCTCGCCGGGCTCGGTCCAGCTTCCCGATCAGGTCATCCACGGACGTGGCCACAATCCCCAGACGGACCTGGCCCTCGGCGATCGGCGCGCCCGCGTCCTCGGTCTGTTCATCGACTCGACGACTGCCCGGCTTGTGTGAATCGAACACCGACTCGCCCGGGCCTGGCGAACCGGCCGTGCGTTCTGCGGAGTGGATCGAGCGAGCGAGTTGCGCGAGATCCAGGTCGGATTGACCGGTCAGCTGGCTGTGAAGCACGTCGAGATCGGCCCCGAGACGTTCATGCGAGTCCCTGCTCCAGAAGAACAGCTCTGCGGGCCGCGGTGTCAGATCCAGGGCAACGTCCTCGAGATAGTCCCCACGATACTCCTCCAGAAGCACGTGGAAGTTGGTCCCGCCAAAACCGAAGGCGCTGACGCCGGCCCTGCGAGGCTCGTCGTCGTCGCCCGTGAACCATGGCCGCGTCTCGCTGTTGACGAAGAACGGACTGTCTTCGAATCCGGCCCGCTTGTTCGGAATCTCGACGTTGTTCGTCGGGGGCAGGACCTTGTGGTGAACAGCCAGAACCGTCTTGACCAGAGAGGCGAGTCCGGCCGCCGCCTTGGCGTGGCCGATCATCGACTTGACCGAGCCCACCGCGCAGAACGGTTCCTTCCACCCGGAGGCGCCGAACACATCCTTCATGGCGGCGATCTCGGATTTGTCCCCAACCGCGGTTCCGGTGGCATGTGCTTCGAACAGCGAGACTGCGGAGGGCTCGACCGCCGCGTCCTCGAGCGCCCGTCTGATGGCGAGCGCCTGACTGGCGTCGTGAGGCGCGGTGAGGCTGCGGTTTCGCCCGTCGCTCGAGCTTCCCACGCCACGGATGACCGCGTAGATGCGATCGCCGTCGCGTTCCGCGTCGGCGAGCCGCTTGAGCACGACCGCCGCGATACCCTCGCCCATGACGATGCCGTCCGCGCGATCGTCGAAGGGGCGGACCGTGCCGCTCGGTGTCAACGCGTGTGTTCTTGCAAAGCACATGTACGTGAAGGCGTGGTTCGTGCCGTCCGCCGCGCCCAAGAGTGCCATGTCGCAGGCTCCGGAGCGCAGCTGTCCCACCGCCGTGTACGTGGCGGCCAGAGATGCCGCACACGCGGCGTCGACGACGAAGTTGGGCCCCTTCAAGTCCAGGCGGTTGGCGACGCGACCCGAAAGCACGTTGCCCAGGAGTCCCGGGAACGTGTCCTCGGTCCACCGAGGCAGCTTGGCCCTCAGATCGTCCGTGATTGCCTGCCGAGTCTTGTCGTCCATGTCGTCCAGCCGCGCGAGGTAGTGCGGGATCATGGTGCGGAAGGCGTAGTCGATGGCGATGTCGTTGACGCCGCCGGCGCCGACGATGACAGCCGTTCGGTCTCTGCGGAACGGACGCTTGTCGTAGCCCGCATCACCAAGCGCTCGTTCGCAAACCTGCAGGAGCATCAGCTGCATCGGGTCGATGCTGGTAACCGCGGCCGGGGGGATGCCGTAGTCGACCGGATTGAATCGAACCTCATCGAGAAAGCAGCCCCATTTCGAGTACAGCATGTCCCGAGCAAGCCTGTCCGGGGAGTAGAACAGCTCCGAGTTCCAGCGCTTGGCGGGGACCTCGCGCACCGCGCTGAACCCGTTCAGGATGTTTTGCCAATAGGAGCGCAGATCAGGACTCTGAGGGAATAGGCACGCCATGCCGATCACGGCAATGGGTTCGCGTTGCGGCGGCTTGCGACGCTCATCTGGTTTCGGTCGTCGGCTCTCCGCGAAACGCTCGGTGGCCTCGGTGCCTCGAACGCAAACGTCCTCGTGCAGTTCAGCCATGGTCACGGTCTCACGGCGGAGCCGGGCAACCTCGCCGATCATGAAGAGACCCTCGCGGCGTTGGACCGCCGGGCCGACCGTAGCGAGCTTCCCCTTGGGTATCGTCACGCCCCGCGCCGCGTTCTTGGCTGCCTTGCGTTTCAGACCTTTGGATGCGAGGCGGAGCCGGCCCATGTTGAGCATTTCCAGCTCGAAGCGGGCCTCGTCGCCCGAGCGTCCTTCGCTGACCAGAGCGCTCTTGCGATTCTCGAACTCTTCGGCGAACGGGCTCCGTACGCAGCGTGTCGCGTGACCGACACCGGACTCCAGGAGCACCGTCTCGCGACAGTCGACGGCCTCCTCCTGGTACACGGCGGAGATCGCGCCGCAGTCGACGGCTTCCTGAGTGAAGAGATAGGCGGTTCCCATTAGCACGCCGATCTTCATCCCGCGCTCGACGAGAGGAACGGCCAGGGTTTGTATCATCGCCGATGAAAGGGCGCCGTGGATCCCTCCCGCGTAGAGCACATGGACGTTCTTCGGATCTTTGATGGGAGCATCCAACAGCACGTCGATCGCGCTCTGCCAGAGCGTGAAGCTGGAACGCGGTCCAACGTGTCCGCCGCATTCCCGACCCTCGAAGATGAACTTGCGGGCGCCCTGCTCGAGGAAGGTTTCGAGCAATCCCGGTGACGGCACATGAAGGTAGGTAGAGATCCCCTCGTCCTCCATCGCCTTGGCCTGGCTCGGGCGACCCCCCGCGATGACCGCGAAGCGGGGTCCGAACTCCCTCACTGCCTCCAGTTGCTCGTTCCGGAGCTCGGGTGGCACGAATCCCAGGATGCCGATCCCCCAGGGACGGTCTCCCAGAAGTCGCTTTGTCTCGCCGAGTAGCTCGCGGACCTCGGGGCCCCGCATCAAAGCAAGGGCAAGAAAGGAAAGGGCACCATTGTCAGCCACGGACTTGCAGAATGGCGCGAGGTCGCTGACCCGCGTCATGGGGCCCTGGAAGATCGGAAAGCGTGTGCTGACGTCGGTCGCCAAAGGGCTTTCGGGTGCCAGAGCCTTCTGGCATGGGGCGGTGAGCGGATTGTGATCGCTCGCTTTCCGAAAGGCCTGGAGGATCCCACCGACCGTGACATGGCGTCCGGCCAAACGGGCCGCGAACGCGACGCCCTGGCCTAGGGGGATGGGGCCGGTCGGCTTGCCGTCGCCGCGTGCCCGCCACCATCTATCGCACAATGCCTGTGCACCGGCGTCTTCATCGGCAAAGGTCTCGTCCAAGCGGCCAAACACGCGCACCTGGACGCGCGAACCCCCCAGACACGTAGTTTCGCTGCCGTCGAGCCGGCCGAGTCGCGTCTTGTCATCGTCGGAGATCGGTGACTCCCGGGCGAGCCACAGCTCCTCGCCGAGGACGATCCCCGCGGCTCCCGCGAGGTTTGCCGCAGACGCTGTGTCGGGACCCCAGGCTCCCTGCACCCAGTACGGTTTGCCGACATCATTCGCGATCTGCTGCAGCAGCACGAAGGCCGATGTCGGGCTCACGCGCCCTCCGGCCTCGTTGGCCTTCAGCACGATGCCGTCAAAGCCGATGCGCGCCGCGTCGCGCGCGCCGTCGACGTCGTAGGCCTCGGCGAAAACCCGGCTAGCGATCGTTCTGCCCACATACAGGGCAGCCTTTAGTGCTGTTTCGTCATCGAGACCGGCGACAAGCAGGTAGGGAAAGTGCGATCTAGCGTCATCAGCGAGGAGCGCGGGCGTGCGGTCGGGTGATCCGAGTGTGTCCCAGCGAATGCCCCAGGTCTCTTTGCCCGCGGCGAAACTCGCCAGCCGCTCGACCATCGCGCGGCGGGTGGCATCGTCGGAGCCGAATCCCAGGTCGAGGAGTCCGATTTCACCCGCTCGGACCGCGGCCACTGCCAGGGCCGGGTCGCACAGGTGCGGCGGCGTCACGACGATGATAGACGAGCCATTCATCAGCGCATTGATCCACGACGGCATCCGCACGGCCGCTTGGACACCAGAATTCTCATTTCCCAACAGGAATAGGGTCGAAGCTCGCTTGCTCCGCCATTGCCGATCAGCAAATACCGTGTCATGAAGGCCGCCATCCTCCGGCCGAGGTGTTGTCCACAACTGAGCATTTCGATCGACAAGACGACGGGCCCATACTACTGCCCTTTGCGGCCCCATGCGAGGTCAAGTTACTGTCACTTGAAGGGATGGGCTCGGCACAGGGCGGGCGGGCCCGGGCTCGGTCAGGGGGCAATCCCGGGCGATCGGTCACCTTGACCCTCTCTCACGTGCGGCGATAGAATAGCTCGCTCCAATCGGAAAAGGCCTTTCCCGTATCCCGTATCCACTGGAGGTCTCGTGTCGGAAGGACTCCTGTCCGGTGTCCGCAAGACGATCTTGCCCAACGGGCTCACGCTCTTGGTCCGCGAGGATCACGCGACACCCGTCGTGTGTCTGAACGCCTGGGTGAACGTCGGCTCGAACCGCGAAACGGACGACACCTGGGGCTGGTCACACGGTATCGAGCACATGCTCTTCAAGGGGACGCCGACACGGAGAGCGTGGGACATTTCCCGCGAGATCCGTTCCCTCGGTGGAGTGCTGAACGCCGCGACCGGTTATGAAACGACGAACTATCACATCACGCTCCCCGCGGTCGGCTTCGACCAGGCGCTCGACATCCATGCCGACGTTCTGAGAAACGCGGCGTTCGACCCGGAAGAGCTGGAGCGCGAGCGGAACGTCCTTCTCGAAGAGCTTCGGATGTACCGCGATGTCCCGGACGGGTTCGGCTTCACCTGGGACGAGTTCATGAAGGTGGCCTTCGAGCGTCACCGTTTCGGGAAGAGCGTCGTGGGCACAGAGGCGACGCTCGCCGAGACCCCACGCGAGACGATCCTCGGCTACTTCCAGCGGGGATACGTGCCGGAGAATATGATCTACGTCGTGGCCGGTGCCGTCGACGCCGATCGCGTCGCCGATCGCGTCGCCGCCACGTTGGGCGAGATGCCGTCACGCCCCGTCGACCTCGCGCGGTCCGATGCCGAGCCTTCGCAGGAGCGTTTCCGTCACGTGGCGCTCACGGGCGATGTCGAGAAGGCGTACTTCAAGATCGGTTTCCACACGCCGCACGAGCTTCATCCGGACACGCCGGCGCTGCACGTGCTCACGCATCTACTCGGCGTCGGTCGTTCGTCGCGGCTCCACCAGATCGTGCTCGAAGAGAAGGGATATGTCTCTTCAATCGGCATCATGGAAGAGAGCGGACGCGACCCGGGGATCGTCGTCGTTGACGGTGTGACCGAGCCCGGCGATCTCGATGCCGCGCTGGCCGCGACCTACGATGAGGTCATGCGCTATCGAGTCGAGCCCGTCGCCGATCGCGACCTCCAAAAGGCAGTCAACAACGTGCGCACCGAGTTCGTGCAATCGCTCGAGACGGTTCGCGGTCAGGCGGGCGTGCTGGGCGCGTTCGAGGCGCTTCGCGACTATCAGGACGCGGAGCAGTATCCGGATCTCATTGCCTCCGTCACACCCGAGGATGTGTCGCGCGCCGCCGAGAAGTACCTGAGCTTCGAGGGGAGCACGGTGCTGACGCTTCTCCCAGGGGAGAAGAGCGAGCCCGATCGAAGCGGTGAGGCCGCGATGCGCGAGAAGCTCATTGCGCTCCGCCCTGCGCTCGGCGGGCGGCACGCCACGCCGATAACCACACCCGCGGAGGCGAACGGCGCCCGTGTCCTCAACAACATGCCGAAGGTCCAGGCCAACTCGCATTCGCCCGCGCTCGGAGAGGTCGCTGTGCGCGATCTCCCGAACGGCTCGCGACTACTTGTTCGCCCCAAGCCGAAGCTCCCTCTCGTGGCCCTTGCCGCCTACGGGCGTGCCGGAGTGCGCTTCGAGCCCGCGGACAAGCGCGGCGTCGGGACGCTCACGAGCCGTAGCCTCATCAAAGGGACGCGATCGAAGTCGTACAGCGAGGTCGCGGACGCGATCGATCACCTCGGCCTCACACTCGCCCCGTTCTCTGACCGCGACACCTGCGGCTTCTACCTGGAGACGATGCTCGATCACCTGGACGAGGCACTCGATCTCTTCGCCGAGATCTTGATCCACCCCTCGTTTCCCGAGGAGGCGGTCGAGCGCGAGCGGCAGCTCCAGATGGCGCAGATCGTCCAGGAGCAGGACGACACGCTGAGCCACACGATGGACGTGCTCATGCAGCGCGTCTTCGGTGATCATCCCTACGGACGAAGCCCGCTCGGGACGGTCGAGACGGTGAGCGCGATCACGAGGGATGACCTCGTCAGGTGGCACCGACGCTTCTTCGTCCCCGAGAATTTGATGCTCGCGGCCGTGGGTGACGTCGACGCCGACCGTATCACCGCGGATCTCTCGCGCCGGCTGGCGCCGCTCGCGTCCGGATCGAAGCCCTCGCTCGGTGAGATGACGCCGCCTCCGATTCCCGGCGTCGTCCGCGAGAAGATCGTGCGCGAGAAGGAGCAGAGTGTGATCGCCTTCGGGATGCGGGCGCCGCACTTTCTCTCCGACGACCGGCTTCCGCTGGAAGTCCTGAACCGCGTACTCGCCGGAATGGGTGGCCGTCTCTGGGACGAGCTACGCGAGACACGTCATCTCTGCTACATGGTCGGGAGCTTTTACTCGGCGCTCGACGGCGGTGGTATCTTCGGTACGTACATCGGGACGAGCCCCGACCTCGTCGACGACGCCATCGCGGGGCTCGAGGGCGAGCTCGCACGCGTGGCCGAAACGCCGCCCACGGAAGAGGAGTTCGAGCGCGCCATCAACAGTCTTTGCGGCGCGCACCTCATCGCGCTCCAAACGAACGGCGGGCAGGCCGCCGCGTTCGCTCGGTGCGAAGCGCTCGGGATCGGTTACGAGCGGGTCTTGAACTTCCCCGAGCGCGTGCGGAAGATCACACTGGACGACGTCCAGCGCGTCGCCCGCGATATCGTGGATCTCGACCACCGGGCGGTCATCGTGCTGACCCCCAACGCAGGTGAGTAGTGTCATGATCCAAACCGAACGCCGCGTGCTCGACAATGGACTCCGCGTCATCTGCGTTCAGCGGCCTTACGTTCACACGGCGGCCTTCGGCGCGTTCATTCGCGTCGGAACGCGCTACGAAGAGCCGCGTGAGCAGGGGCTGGCGCATTTTCTCGAGCATCTTCTCTTCCGCGGTTCCGAGCGCCTGAAGGACTCCGTCGATCTTTCGCGGGAGGCGGAACGGCTCGGCGGGATCATGGACGCCTGGGTGCATCAGGAATACACCGGCTACATGATCGATCTCCACCGCGATCACTGGCGAAAGGGGCTCGAGCTTCTGGGCGAGGTGCTCCTTCACCCTAGCTTCACCGATGAGCAGGTATCGGTCGAGAAGGCGATCCTGCTGGAAGAGATGGCCCAGTGGACCGACTCGCAGGGCGAGACGGTGAACCTCCACGAGCTGGTCTACAGCCTCATGTGGGGTGACGGCATCTCGCAGGCGGATGTCGCCATCCTTCACCGAAATCTCCTCGCGTTCGATCGGAACGACGTTCTCGACTTCTATCATCGCTACTACACGGCCGGGAACATGGCGATCGTGATGGCGGGGGACTTCGATCGCGACGAGGCCTTCGATGCCGCAAACGAGATGTTCGGAAAGCTCTCGGGCGAGCGGAAAGGGACGTTTCGGCCCGCGACGCCGTTTCGGGAGCAGGCCGCATCCCTCGTGCGCTATCTGGAAGCGACCCAGGCTGATCTGAGCTTGGCGCTTCGCGCCTGCTCGCATCGGCACGCAGACTATCCCGCCACGGTCGTTCTGGCAGAGGTGCTGGGTGGGGGAACGGCGAGCCGACTCTTCACGAACATCCGGGAAGATCAGGGACTCGTCTATGACATCCGCGCCGACGTTGCGACGTTTCATGACGTAGGGGCCGTTACGACGACCACCACGTGTACGCCGCAGAATCTCCATCGCACGCTGGTCTCGATCTTTGATGTCCTGGACGAGCTTCGTAAGTCCGGGATCACCGAGGAAGAGCTCGACCGCGCCCGCGGCGTCGTTCGGGCATCCGCCGATTACCTTCTCGACAGTCCGTATGAGCTCACGGAATGGTTCGGTCGCGTGGAGATCCTGGACGATCCCGATAAGCTCCTCGATCCGCGCGAAGAGGCGAAGCGCTTCACGACCGTGCAAATGGATGACGTGGCGCGTGTGATCGCCGACATCCTTCGGCCCACGAACCGCTACCTCGCGGTCATCGGGCCGGTCGCGTGGCGCGACAAGCGCCGGCTGGAGACGTCGTTTCGGGGGAGGACGCGTCCGCCGGAGGGGACCGCATAGGGCCCGCTGAACCGTTTGTAGAATAAGTACTTACGCAGTGACCGGGTCCGCTTGAGGGCGGCAACCGCACATGATAGTATGCTCCGTTTTCATTCAATGACGTCCACAAACAGACTCCTCATGGAGAAGCTATGAAGTACCGAGACATGGCCGCTTTCAAGACGGCAGCGGAGAAGGTGTTCACCGCCGACAAGAGCGGAAACTTGACGTTGAGCGACGCGGATGCGCTCCGGAAGCAGTTCATCGACGAGCTCGTCTTCAACGCAGCGTTCAACGGATTGGATGAGATCCGGGACGCCTCGCGTTGGCTCGTCCGAAAGGCCGCCGAAGACAGTGGCATCCGGCTGGCATCGATACAGGGCTTCTACGATGAGCGGGCGCAGGGAAAGCACCTCGACGTTTGCGTCCCCGCCGTGAATATCCGCGGGATGAGTTACGATGTCGCGCGCGCGCTCGTGGCGGCGGCGAACGCGACCAACGCGGGGGCGTTCATCTTCGAGATCGCGCGCTCCGAGATGGGCTACACGTTCCAGCGCCCGGACGAGTACGCGGTCGTTATGCTCGCCGCGGCGATCCGCGAAGGGTTCACGGGGCCGCTCTTCGTGCAGGGCGATCACTTCCAGGTGAAGACCGCTCGCTACGCGAAGGATCCCGACGGTGAGATGAACGATCTCAATGACCTGATCCGCGAGGCGGTCGCCGCCGGCTTCTACAACATCGACGTCGACGCGTCGACGCTCGTCGATCTCTCGAAGGACACCGTTGACGAGCAGCAGGAGCTGAACTGCCGCCTCACGGCCGAGTTCACGAAGATCATCCGGGACGAGGAACCCAAGGGTGTGACGGTGTCGGTGGGCGGTGAGATCGGAGAGGTCGGGGGAAAGAACTCCACGCTCGAGGAGCTTGAAGCTTACCTGAACGGCTACCGTGATCACCTGAAGACGCTCGACAAGTCCGCGAAGGGGATCAGCAAGATCTCTATCCAGACGGGAACGTCGCACGGCGGCGTGCCGCTTCCGGACGGTACGGTGGCGGACGTGGCGCTCGATCTCCAGGTCCTGAGCGATCTCTCGCGCGAGTCGCGGGAGAGCTATGGGCTCGCCGGTGCGGTACAGCATGGAGCCTCTACGCTTCCGGCCGAGGCGTTCAATCAGCTGACAAAGAACGGCGCGTGCGAGGTGCATCTCGCTACGGAGTTCCAGAACGTCGTCTACGAACACCCGCGCTTCCCGCGCGATCTTCGCGAGCGGATCTACAAGTGGCTCCGCGATAACTGTGAGGCAGACCGGAAGCCCGACATGACCGACGCGCAGTTCTACTACAAGACGCGGAAGAAGGGCTGGGGACCGTACCGGGAAGAGGTCTGGCAGATCCCGGGTCGCGAGTCGATCCGCGCGACGCTCGTTGAGAAGTTTCAGTTCCTGTTCGAGGAGCTGGGTGCCGCGAGCACGAAGGACGCGGTCGAGGCGGCGGTTGACGCGCCATCCACACTGCCCAAGATGCCGAAGGCGCTTCGGGAAGCGTTCAAGGGGTAGGTGTGGGATCACCAAGGACAAGCGGTTCACCGTTGCTCTTGGCGATCTCTGCTTCACTTGTCATAGGCTTCGCCGTAGCGCTCAGCGCATCCAGCGTATCGGCGGACGTCTCGGCTACCGGCCCACGCGTCGCGTTCAGCGGCGCCACCTGCAGTGTCTCGCTCGCCGACACATCACTTCTGGAAGACGAGTCGCGCGAGATCACCATCGTTGCCGCGGGGGAGGAACTGATCCTCACGCTGGTCGGCGGCTCCGAGACGACCGTCGAGTTCACGCCACGGAGCGGCGACGATCTGACACTGAGTGTCGACGGCGCGACGCTCAGCGTCGACACGACCCTCTTCCCGGGCTGGCTCACGGTGCTCCCGCCTGCGCTCGCCATCATCACGGTGTTGATCACGCGGCAGGTCATTGTCTCGCTCATCGCCGGTATCTTTCTCGGTGCCCTCATTCTCGCCCGTTTCGAGCCGATCAGCGCGTTCGCCGCCACGTTCTATGATTATGTCGTTGGTGCCACGGCCGGCGATGCGAGCCGGATCGCGCTCATCTTCATCCCCGCCATGCTGGGGGGCATGTCGGCGGTGATCTCGCGCTCGGGCGGGACGCGGGCTGTGGTCGAGCGGCTTGTCACGCGGGCCCGCGGTGTGCGCGGCGCGCAGATTGCGACCTGGCTCATGGGCCTCGTCATCTTCTTCGACGACTACGCAAATACGCTCATCGTCGGCAACACGATGCGTCCGGTCACGGACCGCTTCAAGATCTCACGCGAGAAGCTGTCGTTCGTGGTGGATGCCACCGCGGCGCCCGTCGCGAGCATCGCGCCGATCTCTACCTGGATCGGTTTCGAGGTGGGGCTCATTCAGGCGGCGCTGGTTACGTTGGGAATCGAGCGCGACGCCTACATGATCTTCTTGCAGTCGATCCCGTACCGCTTCTACCCGATCCTGGCACTACTCCTCGTCTTTTTCGTCGTCTGGAGCGGACGCGACGTCGGCCCCATGCTGACCGCCGAGCGCCGGGCGCGGAGCGGCGGCGGACTGATACGCCCCGGCGCCTCACCGCTCATGAGCGAGTCGGACGCGGACATGAAGGACGCCGGGGGTCCGGCATTTGCCACCACCGCCCTCTTCCCGATCGCGCTGGTCATCATCCTGACATTGGGCGGCATCATTCTGACGGGCTGGGGCGAACTCTCGGCGGGCGAGAGGAGCCTGATGAACCTCTTCGGCGCGGGCGACTCGACGAAGGCGCTCCTCTGGGCGTCCGCTGCGGGGTCGATTCTCGCCATCACGCTCGCCGTCGGCCGCCGCTCACTCTCGCTCCGCCAGGCGATGGACGCCTGGATCGCGGGGCTTCGGGCGATGGCCATGGCGATCGTCATCCTCGTTCTCGCCTGGGCGATCGGCGAGGTCTGCCTCGACATGGGAACGGCCGACGTGCTCGTCGGCACTTTGAGCGGGCGCTTTCCCGCGCCGCTTCTCCCGGCCGCGGTGTTCCTGTTGAGCGCCCTCGTGTCGTTCTCGACCGGGACGAGCTGGGGGACGATGGCCATCCTGATGCCCATCACGGTGCCGCTGGCGTTCGCGCTCGGTGGGGGATCGGAGCACATTCTATTGGGTGCCGTCTCGAGCGTGCTCGCGGGATCGGTATTCGGCGATCACTGCTCGCCGATCTCCGACACGACCGTCCTCTCGTCGATCGCGAGTGCCGCCGACCACATCGACCACGTGCGCACACAGCTCCCGTACGCGCTCATGGCGGGGGCGGTCGGGATCGCGCTGGGCGACATCCCGAGCGCCTTCGGTTTCCCCCCATGGGCGAGCCTTGTTCTGGGTGCGATCTGCCTCTATCTTCTCTTGCGTTGGCGTGGAAAGCGTGCGGAGGAGGTCGCATGATCAAGCTGGAAGTCAGTACCGGCTCGCGAGAAGAGGTCGTGGACATCACGTCCCTGATCCAAAACCGCGTGCGCGAGGACGGTCTCAAGAGCGGCATCTGCGTCGTCTACGTGCCGCATACTACCGCCGCCGTCTGGATCAACGAGAACGCGGATCCCGATGTCCCGCGTGACATCCTCTATGCGTTTCGCGAGTTCGTGCCGACATCCGGCTTCCACCACGCCGAGGGCAACTCGCCGGCGCATGTGCGATCGGTGATGGTCGGCGAGTCGGTCACCGTTCCCGTCGAGGACGGGCGTCTGATGCTGGGTCGCTGGCAGGGCATACAGTTCGGCGAGTTCGACGGACCGCGGAACCGGCAGGTTTGGGTCCAACTCGTCGGGGACTAGCGACGGATGCCTGACGAACCGCGCTCGATTCTCTTTCGCGGTGGGTTCTGGCTGCTACTGCTATCGATTGTGGCCGGCCTCGGGCGCGCCGTGTTCCACTACAACGCGCCACCGCCGCTCGGCGCGATCTTCCACGCGTGCATCTATCTTTTTCTCTTCGTCTTCATCTACCGCGCGATGCGCCTGCTCCCGAGTCGCCTGGCGACGGAGCTGCCCTGGTTTCGCCGGCTCATCGACGTAGCGCTTGCGGTCGCCGCCGTCGCAGCCATCGTCTTCGGTCGCGGCCACCATCTCGTCCTCGTGCTGGTTCACTTCGCGCTGACGATCCGTGCCATCGCCTCGTGGAAGGATGTCCGTCGCCGGCTCCCGAGTCTCCGGTTCAGACCCGGGTTACTCATTCTGGGAAGCTTCATCGCCCTGATTGCGCTCGGGACGGCGCTACTTCTCTCGCCGCTCGCGGTGACGGGGCACGCGCCGGCGTCATTTCTGGACGCGCTCTTCACCGCCACCAGCGCGGCCTGCGTGACGGGCCTCATCGTGCAGGACACCGGGAGCTTCTGGAGCCCGGTCGGACAGATCATTCTCATATGTCTTATCGAAGCGGGTGGGCTCGGTATCATGACCCTCTGGGCGGCGGCGCTCATTCTGATCGGTCGGCGCCTCGGGATGCGGGAACGCTCGGCGATGGGCGGGGTGCTTGACGAAGAGGCTCCCCGAGAGCTCCGGAACATGATCCAGCGAATCCTCCGCTGGACGATTGCCACGGAAATCCTGGGGGCGGCGGCGTTCTTCCCAGCGTTTCTTGATCGGATGGGCGAGGTCGGCCCAGCGGCCGCGAGCGCGGTCTTTCACTCGATCTCCGCGTTCTGCAACGCGGGGTTCTCGCTCCACGCGGACAGTTTCAGCGCCTATCACGACAGTTTCTGGGTGTGCGGTGTCGCAATGGTCCTCATCATCGTGGGTGGGCTGGGCTTCCCCGTGCTTCAGGAACTCGGCCGTGTCGTCGTGTCGGCCGTCCGCCGCCGTCGCCCGCCGACGGCGACGCTTCACCTTCGGCTGATCCTCGCGGTGTCGCTTGCGCTCACAGTCATCGCGACGATCGCGATCTTCCATTTCGAGTACGATACGAGCCTCGCCGGCATGCCGCTCGGCGAGAAGCTCCTGGCCGCTCTCTTCCAGTCGGTCACGCTTCGGACGGCCGGCTTCAACACGGTGCCGACCGACGAGTTCGTGCCGGCGACGCTGCTGATCATGGTGGCGATGATGTTCGTCGGCGCCGCTCCCGCCTCGACGGGGGGCGGCATCAAGGTGAGCACGCTCGGTACGCTCATTCTCACGGCGCGAAGCTTCGTCCGCGAACGCGCCGAGGTGGAGGCGTTCGGCCGCCGCATCCCGCCGGTCGTGGTGCAAAAGGCGATCGCAATCACGCTGATCGGGGTGATCGTGCTCCTCGCGTTTCTCGTGTTTCTCGTCGCGGTTGAGGATGTGCCGTTCACGTCGCTCATGTTCGAGGCCGCGTCCGCGTTCGGCACCGTCGGATTGTCGACGGGGGTGACCGGTGAATTGACCCCCTCCGGACGCGTGGCTATCATCCTGCTCATGCTGTTGGGCCGCATTGGTCCACTCACGCTCGCGCTGGCGATCGGGACCCGCGCGAGACCGGTTCACTACCAGTATCCGGAAGGTCGCGTGCTGGTCGGGTAACGTTGCCGGGCCGCCCGCGTGGTGATCGTCATGAAGAAATACGCGGTATTGGGTTTGGGACACTTCGGCTACGGGGTGGCGGTCCATCTGGCCGAGCGTGGGCAGGAAGTCCTCGCCATCGATCGCGATCCTGATCTCGTTCAGCGGATCAAAGACAAGGTCCCACACGCCGTCTGCGCGGATGTGACCGATGAAGAGGCCATCCGGCAGCTCGACGTGGACGAGGTTGAAGCGGCGATCGTCGCGATCGGGGAGGACCAGCTCGGCGCCATTCTCGCTACGGCCATCCTCAGAAAGATCGGGGTCGGCCGGATCATTGCCCGCGCGATCAGCCCGATCCACAGACGCATTCTGCTGCTCATCGGCGCGAACGAGGTGGTTTCGCCCGAAGGCGACCTCGGCCGGCAGCTCGCCGAACGACTCACGACCCCCGGTTTCCTCGAGCTGATGAAGTTCACTTCCGGCCGGCGGCTCGTCGAGATCCAGGCGAAGCCGGACTGGGTGGGACAGACGATCGGCGAGGTCGGGTTCCGGGCGGAGTTCGGTGTGAATGTGATCGCGATCCGGCGAAACAAGCCCGCGGTCACCGACACCGGCGAAAACGTGTTCGAAGAAGAGCTGAATGATATGCCAGGCCCGGACGATCGCCTCGACGAGAGCGACGTGCTGGTGCTCATCGGCCCGCAGGAGCGGATCGATGCCCTCCGCAGCGGGGCCTAGGTTATGAGCCCCACTCAGAAGGACGAACGCCCCACGCCGAAGGGTCGACGCTCGGTGTCACGCGACGGACGGGCGGCGTCGCAGGGAAAACACTCCACCTCGACGTCCGGACGCCCCACCGACGACGTCCAGCGCGGCATCTCCATTCGTGCCCGGCTCGCCCTGGGGTTCGTCGCGGTCGCGGCGATCGGTTTCATCCCGGCGTTCATCGCGCTCCGGGCGCTGGGGGAGGACGCGCTCCGCGACACGGTCACGTTCATCATCATCGCGGCAGTGCTGCTCGTGCTCCTCATCACACTTCTGCCGCGCCAGCTTCTTCGACCCATCGCGAAGCTCACGGCAACGCTACGGCAGGCGGAGGCGGGCAATCTCAACGTTTCGTCTCCCCGTAGCCGCATCCCGGAGCTCGACGCGTTGGCCGTATCGCTCAATCGAACCCTCGGTCGGCTCCGGCAATTCGACAAGCTCAAGAGCCGTCGCGTTCGAGAGGAGCAGCGGCTCCGGAGCGCGCTGCTGGCCGCGTCCGACGTCGGCCTCGCCGTCCTCAACCCTGAAGGATGCGTGGCGGATGCGAATCGGACTTTCCGCGAGATTACGGGTTGTTCGAAGGAGACCATCACCGGTAGGCGGATACAGGAGCTTCTCGGCGAGGAAATCGTGCCGGAGTTCCGGAAAGTCCAGGAAGAACGCGCCCGGCGGACCGTCCGCTGCCGTGTGGTGACCGTCGGAGACGCGACGGTCTCCGGCGAGGACTCGTCGGCAACCGTCAGTGGTTCGACACCCCATGTCTACGCGCGGATGTCCGCCGTCAAGGATGAGGTTGAAGGTCCGCCTCGGGTCATTCTCCGACTCACGCCCGTCGAGGAGTCGGAGGGAGGTGCCGCAACGTCATGAACCCCGAGAAATACACGCAACGCGCCCGCGAGGCGTTGGCCTCATCACAATCGCTCGCGCTCAAGCGAAACCACACCCATCTCGAGCCCGAGCACCTCTTTCTCGCGCTTCTCGATCAGTCGGACGGTCTCGTGGGTTCCGTTCTCCGCGTCATGAACGCGCCGCTCGACGTGATCCGGACCGAAATCGGACGGGCGGTCGACTCGCTTCCCGCGTTCGAGCGTGGGGAGGGGACCCTACAGATGAGCCAGAGGCTCGCCAAGCTCATGGTCCACGCGGAGGACGAGGCACAAAGCCTCCGAGACGATTACGTGAGCGTCGAGCATCTCCTGCTCGCCGCGATCGGTGAGGGGAAGAACACGCCGCTCGGCACGATCCTGGCCGAAACCGGCGTAACCCGGGAGAAGGTGCTCGAAGCGCTGAAGTCCGTCCGGGGAAGCCAACGCGTGACGAACGAGAACCCTGAAGAAACCTACCAGGCCCTCAAGCGCTTCGGACGCGATCTCATCGATCTCGCCCGCGCGGGCAAGCTGGATCCGGTGATCGGACGAGACGACGAGATCCGCCGCGTGGTTCAGATCCTCTCCCGCCGCACCAAGAACAACCCGGTACTCATCGGTGAGCCGGGTGTGGGGAAGACCGCCATCGTGGAGGGGCTCGCCGGGCGCATCGTCAGAGGCGATGTCCCCGAAGGACTCAAGGAGAAGCAGATCCTCGCACTCGACATGGGGGCGCTCATCGCGGGGGCGAAGTACCGGGGCGAATTCGAGGAGCGGCTCAAGGCCGTCCTCAAGGAGATCACCGAGGCCGAGGGGCGGATCATTCTCTTCATCGACGAGCTTCACACGGTCGTGGGCGCGGGGGCGGCGGAGGGTGCGATGGACGCATCGAACCTGCTCAAGCCCATGCTCGCCCGAGGCGAGCTCCACTGCATTGGTGCCACCACGCTCGACGAGTACCGGAAGCACATCGAGAAGGACGCGGCGCTCGAGCGGCGCTTTCAGACGATCATTACGGCCGAGCCCGGAGTGGAGGACACGATCTCGATCCTCCGTGGCCTCAAGGAGCGTTACGAGCTCCACCACGGCGTGCGGATTGCCGACGCCGCGCTGGTGAGCGCCGCCACCCTGAGTCATCGATACATCAGCGACCGTTTCCTTCCCGACAAGGCGATCGATCTCGTCGACGAGGCGGCGGCACGCCTTCGGACCGAGATCGACTCGATGCCGGTCGAGCTGGATGAGGTGAGTCGGAAGGTCATGCGGCTCGAGATCGAGCGGGAAGCGCTCCGCAAGGAGAAGGACGCTTCGTCCAAGGAACGCCTCTCCAAGCTCGAGGAGGAGCTCACCGCGCTCAAGTCGAACGCCGAAGCACTCAGGGCGAAGTGGGAGGCGGAGAAGGCAGAGATCTCACGGCTCCGCGATCTGCAGAAGGAAGTCGAGGGGGTCAAACGCGAGATCGAGATGGCCGAGCGGGAGTACGACCTCGAAAAGGTCGCCGCCCTCAAGTATGGACGATTGGCGGAGTTAGAGAAGCAGTTTCAGGTGATGGATGAAGCCGCCGGCGGGGCATCAGACGGCGCGACCGGCGGCGCCCCTGACGGCGCGGCCACCGGAACCAGCGATGACACCGGTCGTCTCCTCAAAGAAGAGGTCGGCCCGGAAGAGATCGCCGAGATCGTGAGCCGCTGGACCTCGATCCCACTCTCGAGGCTCATGGAAGGGGAAGCGGTGAAGCTTCTCCGGCTCGGCGAGTCGCTTCACGAGCGCGTCGTGGGACAGGACGAAGCTGTCACGGCCGTAGCCGACGCCGTGCTCCGATCGCGCGCCGGCATCCAGGATCCAGACAAGCCGATCGGGTCGTTCATCTTCTTGGGCCCAACCGGCGTTGGCAAGACCGAGCTTGCCCGGGCACTCGCCGAGATCCTCTTCGACGACGAACGAAACCTCATTCGCATCGACATGTCGGAGTATCAGGAACGGCACACGGTTTCGCGCCTCATGGGGGCGCCGCCCGGCTACGTCGGCTACGAAGAAGGGGGGCAGCTCACCGAAGCCGTTCGCCGCCGGCCGTACAGCGTCGTGCTCTTCGATGAGATCGAGAAGGCGCATGCGGACGTCTTCAACGTCTATCTCCAGATCCTCGATGACGGTCGACTTACCGACGCCCAGGGTCGAACGGTCGATTTCAAGAACACCGTCCTCATCATGACATCGAACGTGGGAAGCCACGAGATCCTCGCCCACGCCGAGCGTGGCGAGCGCGACTACGAGGCGATGCGCGAGGAGGTGCTCGCGCGGCTTCGTTCACACTTCCGACCGGAATTCCTGAACCGTGTCGATGAGGTCGTCGTCTTCCACACCCTCACGCGCGAGCAGATCACCGCGATCGTGGAGATCCAGCTACATCGCCTCCACGACCGTCTCGCCGCCCGGCGGATCTCGATCTTGCTTACGCCCGAGGCCACTGCACTTCTCGCCGACCGCAGCTACGATCCGCAATACGGCGCCCGGCCGCTCAAGCGGACGATCCAGTCGATGCTCGAGACGCCGCTCAGCCGGATGATCATCGCGGGCGAGGTCCCCGACGGCAGCCGCGTCGAGATTTCGACGGGGGGCGATGGGCTCACGATCGCCGTGAGTCGCGGGGCGGACGCGTAGGCTGTTTGGGCGGCCGGTATGGCTGTCGGCCGTCTGTCGGTCGAAAGCCGGGCCTCTGTACCGTAAGTTCCCTTGTTTCAACAAAACGGACCCCTTGAGTCGTGCTCAAGTCCATCCGGGTAAGCCCCCCGATCTCGCCACCTCACCTTCGTTCGCATTCACCGTCCGAGCTCCGGAGGCAGCTATCCCAAGGCAGGGATAGAAGGTCCAGTAAGCACTCAGAAATGACGATGAATTGTGATGTTAAGCAGCTGGCCTGTAAGCGGTCAATCTACGGAGGTGCGGGTTGCGGCTCCTGGCAGCTCTCCTGAATCCGATCGATGTCGGACCGTAGCGGGTTCTCGGCGAACTTCTCTCTCCACAGCCTCGGCGTGAGCTGCTCGACGTCCTTCGCCAGGTGTTGATCGATCCGTTGCAGCACATCGACGATGTACGTGTAGGGATCGACTCCCTGAAGCCGGCAGGTGCCCAGGAGGCTTTGGATGATGCCGACGTACTTCGCACCGATCTCCGTCCAGCAGAACATCCAGTTCTTGCGACCCAGAGCAATCGGGCGGATTGCGCGCTCGAGATGGTTCGTATCCATCGGGACGTTTGGGTATTCTAGAAACACGCGTAACGCCTTCTCGCGAACGAGTGCATAGCGCGCCGCTTTCGTGAACGGGTTTGTCGGTAGCAGCACGTCCGTTTCCAGCGTGGTCTCGAGCCATTCAAAGAACTGATCGACAATCGGCTTCGTGTGTTGGCCCCGGTACGCGAGCATCTTCTCCGGGGAGTTGTCCATCGCCATCACCTTCGCTTCTTCGTCGTACATCTCTCCGATCAGTGTCACCGCTTTTGCAGCCCGCGCCGGTTCTGCCGGCTCGGCGTCGACGAAGTGGCGGCGAGTATGAGCCCAGCACTGCGCGTGGACGATCCGGTTCACTTCTTGCGCATAACGGTCGTAGACCTTGTACCCATCGGTCAGAAGCGTCCCACCGTAGGTCTTAAGCGCTTCGCGCACCACCTCGCCGCCGCGCGTCGGTGCGAACGGAAACGCGATCTCGTCCCGATCCCCGTAGATCGGCCAGAAATAGCCCGTTCTCATCCGCCCCCGCTCGGGTGGCGGGCGTTTCTTGCGACCCGCCTTGATCGGCGTCTCGTCCATCGCGAGCACCTCACTGCTAAGGATCGAGCGAAGCTGTGCCTCATAGATCGGTTCCAGGAGCTCTGCCGTTCGAGCAACCATGTGCGTCAGTGTCGAACGGCCCAGGTGCACGCCCGCCGCTTTCAGACGTTGGTGCTGCCGATAGAGGGGAAGGTGATAGGTAAACTTGTCGATCAGAAGCCCTGCCAGAAAGCTCACGTCCGCAACGCTCTTCTCCACCACCGACGGCGGAGCCGGCGGACAGAAGAACGCATCATCCGCTTTCCGCTTGTACACATTGCGCACGTACCGAAGCACCACGTAAGAGCCCGGACGCTGCGCCAACCGGCACGTCACCTTCTTGCCGATGAGCGTGTAGTCCGCCAGATCTTCGTCGCTCAGCTCGGGATCGGGAACCGGGATCTCTTTGACCGGCACTGAGGGATCGAACCGCAGTGCGCGATCATCCCCACTCTCGTCGATCGGATCCCGGCGACGCTGGCGGCGATGTGTCCCCACTTCGATCTCTGGAGGATCAGCGGCCGGTTCGCGCAGCACTTCCCCAAGTGTCAGCTGCCGGCCCTCGGGATCACATACCCGGCGTTCGGACTTCGACCCGAACAACTGGCGTTTGAACCACGCCACCTGATCAGCGAGTTTATCGTGGGAGTGCTGAAGATCCTGGTGGGACTGCTTGAGCGTCTGGTGAGCAACGAGCAAGGAGACAATCTCGTCTCGGTTCATCGATGTCGCTTGCTCTTCGAACGTCATGTTCTTTTTCTACCGCAAACGACCTCCACCGCCAAGCACTATTCCATCGAGAATCAATCGAAACGCTTTCTCCGTCACCTCGAACGTCTCCGACGTGCCGGGGAGAACAAAGCGCCCGCGTTCCAGACGCTTCGCGAACAAACAGAACCCTGTGCGATCCCAGTACACCAACTTCAGGTACGACTTGCGCCGGTTGATGAAGACGTACAACGAGCCGGAAAGCGGATCCTCGCCGAGAACATTCTGAACCAGCGCGATCAACCCATTGAAGGACTTCCTCATATCGACGGGGTGACGATAGGCGAGGATCCGCCGCACCTCGCGATCGAAGAACACCGTCTCAGCCCCGCAGCCGAAGTGTGCAGCCGTTCGGAAGCGACACCTCCACCGACCACGACGATGATGGGGCCTCGGTGGTGGGAACCTCGATGAACTCCCCCGAGCCCGCCGACCCCTTCGACGTCAACAACTTCCGCGACCAGTTCGTGAAGCTCGAGAGCGAGAGCCCCTCCCTGTCACAAAACTCACGCGCGCTCTGCCCGCTCTTTCGCTGACGGGCAACGATCTTCTTCCATTCCGCCGAGTTCCGACGCACCTTCCCGTTCGACAACTCCTGCATCTCATCCCTCCTGCTCAGTGAGAAAGCCGACAACGACCGCGAAAACCACGGCCGATCTCGGTTCTACATGGAGCAGGGGGAAAAGGGAATGCGTCGATCATTGACCGCTTACGCTGGCCTGGCCGGATCCGCACCATTGCATGTGAGCATCGACTCCGCTTGCTCCTGCTGCCGGGCGCGATGATCACCCTTGGGACTATTGACCACATTCGGATGTTCGCACGTTGCCTGCGAAGTTGCGCTGCACAAGACGAGCTGTGACCTAGACCGTGATGTCTCCTGGCGATGCGAGCCAAGCTTTCGACTGGAGGGAGAGGGACATGACGAAGAGGGTCCTCCTGCGTGCATCGCTGGCCCTGATGCTGGCGTGCTTGCCTGGTCTTGCCTTGGGCCAGGAGGCGACTACTGGTTCCATCATTGGGATGGTAGTAGACCTCGATGGCGAGTTTCTGGCCGATGTGACGGTTCAGATCGAGTCGAATCAAGGGACACGTGGGGTGGTGACGGATGAGGATGGGCTGTTTCGTATTCCCTATCTTACCCCCGGAATCTATAGCCTCACGGCGTCGCGTTCCGGGTATATCACGGCCGGATGCGAGAACATCGAGGTGCGTCTGCTGGCACGTGTCCGGGTCGAGGTGATACTCACGCCGGGAGCCTCGGAGAAGATCGAGGTCCTTGCCGACGCGCCCGTGATCGATCTCTACTCTACGACGACAGGGGCGACGATCACCGAAGAACTCATGTCCAGCATCCCGCTCGGCCGAAGATTCTCCTCCACCTTGCCGATGTCCCCGGGTGTCGTTGAGAGTGGAATCGACGCCTCCAATCCTTCCATCTCCGGCGGAAGTGGTCTCGAGAACACCTACATCGTCGACGGCATGAACATCGGCAACACCGGCTACGGAAGCGCCGGCTCCTATTCGATCATCTATGGCTCGATGGGATCGGGCGTCAACTACGATTACATTCAGGAAGTCCAGGTCAAGACCGGCGGCTACGAACCGGAGTACGGCGAAGCGCTCGGCGGGTTCATCAACATGGTGACGAAGTCCGGAACCAACACCTTCGGCGGCAGCATCTTCTCGTACCTAAGCTTCGAGGATCTGGAAGGCAGCCGAAAGCAGAGCGACCACTGGCTTCTCTCCGCCCAGACAACCGCGTATTCGAGTGTGGACTATGGTTTCGAGGCGGGCGGGCCGCTCGTGGAAGACAAGGCGTTCTGGTACGCCGTGTTCGATCCAACGTTCACCACCAGCAAACGCCGGACATCCCAGGCCGTCCGCGAGAGTCAAGGCATCGATCACACGGTCGAGGTCGATCGTACGATCTACAACTACGCGGCCAACCTCAAATGGGCGCTGAATCCTAGGCACACCGTGGCTTTCTCGACGTTCGGAGATCCTTCGGTGGGTGAGAAGGGTCCGCAACGATCGTCGGCGGTGGCCGTGGCGGATCCGAGCGCGCGTCACACGGAGCTGACCTACGGCGGGCAGAACTACGTCGGGAAATGGAACGGCGAGCTGATGCCCAACTGGTTCATCGAAGGCACCGTTGCCTATCACAAGGATGAGTTCAAGGAAGACCCCGCCCTCGACAAGCCCGCTGGCTACGACTTCCGAGACTACATCTTCAGGCGCCACGGTGGGGTCGGGTACTTCGAGGAGAACACCTCCACGAACAAGCAGTATCAGCTCAAGCTCTCCAACTACCTGCGCGCCGGCGGCGAGCACCATGTGCGCTACGGCGTCAGCTATCAAGACATCGGCTATGAGGATGTTTCCAACTTCACCGGACCCAGCGGGATCGAGATCGGGCTACCGGGCGGCACGGTGACATCCACCAGCGGATACAGCTGGGACATCGATCCGGCGGGGACGCGGTTTCGCATCAACCGCATTC
Organism: uncultured bacterium; assembly: GCA_964486455.1. GTDB lineage: Bacteria > Eisenbacteria > RBG-16-71-46 > CAZAMP01 > CAZAMP01 > CAZAMP01. The sequence continues at coordinate 61,091 of CAZAMP010000014.1, forward strand.
GGAGCGGCGATCTGGGCGCCGAAACCAGCGCGAATCACACAGCGCTGTTCATTTCCGATACCTGGAATCCAACAAAGTACCTGAGCATCATGGCCGGCGTTCGCTACGAGCAGGAAACGCTCGAGGGCAACGTGACCAGTCACACCTGGAAGAACAATTGGGCACCACGCTTCCATGTGATCCTCGATCCCACACGGGACAACAAGAGCAAGATCTCGCTCGCCTGCGGCCGCTATTTCGGAAAGGTGCCCAACGATCTGGCCGTCCGCGCCATGAGCCGCGAAGTCACCTACGTCATCGACTACGACCTCGCGCAGATCGATCTCTCGGATCCCAACAACCCACAGGGGATGGGCCCCGCGGCTCAGCTTTACGACCCCTTCGTCTTCGGGGATCACCAGACCAAGATCGACCCGGATTCGAAGCTGAGCTATGCGGACGAGTTCGTGGTTGGACTGGAGCGTGAGGTGGCCCCCAACCTCTCGGTGGGAGTGACCTACCTGCACCGCGAGCTCGGACGCACCCTCGAGGACGTTCAGGACAGCCTCTATTCGGATCAGCTCGCGGGTGGTGGGTTCGGTGAGTACATCATAACGAACCCGAAGCCCCCGAATTTCCCCGAGCCAAAGCGCGACTACGACGCGGTGACCGTCAAGGTCGAGAAGCGGATGCGCGACAACTGGCAGTTGCTGGCCACCTACACGTGGTCCCGTCTTCATGGGAACTATGAGGGCTACTTCCGGCGGGACAACGGTCAGAGCGACCCGTTCATTACGTCGATGTTCGATTGGCCCTACTTGCTGGATCCGGAAGTCTGGAAATACATGAGCGCCAGTGGACCGCTTCCGAGCGACCGACCGCATGTGTTCAATTGCTTCGGGTCGTACCGGCTCGACAATGGGCTCGACATGGGGATGAGCTTCCGGATCCAGAGTGGTATCCCGATCACCAAGATCGGCTACAACTGGGTCTATGCCAGCGACTCGGAGATCCTCCTCGAAGAGCGCGGCGGCAGCGGCCGGACCCCGACGACGAAGAGCCTGGGGCTCCACCTGGGCTACCCATTCAAGATCCCGCAGGGCAAGTTCGGGCTGGGCATCAAGACGTTGGAGGTGGGCCTGGATCTCTTCAACGTGCTCAACGAGAAGAAGGCCTTCTATGTCGACATGATGTCGGAGGTCGGCGGGTCGGTGGAGGGGGCTCCCTATAGCCCCGAAGATCCGTGCCCCGAGTGCGAGAACCCCGATTTCGGAAAGGCCTTCGCATTCCAGAGCCCACGGCACCTCAGGTTCGCCGTTCGCGCGGGCTTCTAGCGCGCGGCGAATAGGCGACATAGAAGAAGCGAATCGGCTGGTCTCATGACCGGCCGATTTTCTTCTGCCCAGTCTGCACAGACTTCTCCCAACATGATGGTCCATGCGCAATGAGCTGGGACGTGGAGCACCAAAGGCACCGAAGAGAGTGGAACGCGGCGTGAGGTCTGAGTTAGAAGCCTGCCTTGATGGGTGAACCGATCGAGTCCGGAACCACACCGATGGTCTGAGCGCCGCCATCTCGACAGAGATCCATGATCTCGACGACGGTGCCGTAACCGGTCTCTTCGTCCGCGTCCAAGAAGAGCAACGCCTCACCCCCGCGCTGCGCGAAGATCTCTCGCAGGCGCTGTGGCAGTGTGGATGCCTGGAGTTCCTCGCGGTTCAGAAGCAGACGTCCATCGGCACAGACATAAAGCACCAGCTGGCGCTCCGCATACTCCTCCGGCAGAGGCTGGGTGGCTTCTCGCGGAATGCTCGAATCGATCGCCTTCGCCAGAATCGGTGTAACCATGATGAAGATGATGAGTAGAACCAAGAGCACGTCCACGAGGGGCGTTACGATGATGGTGGACCGGGTCTGCCGGAGCCCGTCATATCCCGTGGTCACCGTCTAGCCTTCCTGCATTCCGGTTCGTGCCTTCATTGAACCGCCGCCGCCATTCGCTTCGACTTCCCTTGCCAGAAAGGCCGCACCACGAAACCCCGCGCCGCCCCCCGCCTTCAGAACCCTCTTGACTTGTCCGTAGGCGACGCTCTGGTCCGCCTTGATCTGGAACGCCGCCGTGGGATCAGCCCAGTGACGTGCCTTCAGCTCGTCGCCGAGCTTGACCGGATCGATCGGATCCGTTCCCAGATACATCTGCCCGTCGGCTCTCAATACGACGGTCACCGCTTGCCGTTCGTCCGCCGTCGCATCCACGACATTCCGAGCCGGGGGGAGAGCGACGTTCACCCCCTGCTGAAGCATCGGTGTGACGACGATGAAGATGATGAGAACCACCAGCATCACGTCCACCAGTGGGGTGACATTGATCTCGCTACTTAGCGAGTGACCATGCGCCCGGTCGTTCCTTCCGCCTTCCATGAACGGCTCCGTGACTTCTTGATGAGGGTGTCGATCAACTCGCTCTTGGCGTTACCCATCTCGCTGTGAACGCTATCCATTCGTCCCAGGAAGTGATTGAAGGCCCACGCCGCGGGGAGGGCGACCAGGATGCCGGCCGCCGTGTTGACCAGAGCCTCGGCGATGCCGCCGGCCACGGCGCCAAGGCCCCCGGAGCCGGCCGCGGCCATGCCGAAGAAGCTGTTCATGATGCCGATCACGGTGCCGAATAGGCCCACGAAAGGCGCCGTGGACGTGATCGAGGCCAGCGACGAGAGGCCGCGCTTGAGCTCCTGCGTGATCACCACACTTTCGCGCTCAGCGGCCCCGCGAAGGATGTTCTCGAACCTATCGTCAAGGCCGTTCAGCTCCCAGTCGGGCGGCAGATCACGAATGGCGGCCGAATAGATGCGGGCCAGATGGCTCCGCGGATACTTCCGTGCTTCCGCGACCACATCGTCGAGCCTGCCCTCGGCCAGCAGGTCGCGCGTGCTTTCCGCGAACCGCCGCGATTGCGTCTGCGCCCTCCGAAAGAGTCGCCAGCGATCGATCATGACTCCGGTCGAGTAGATCGACATGATGAGAAGGGTGAACAGGACCAGATGCCCGATCGTTCCCATGGAATGCCATATCTCGAGAGGCCCGTATGTTACCGCTGGCTGCATTCCGCTTGCCTCCTAGCCCAGAATGAATTCCACCGTCAGCTCGAAGTACACGTCGGTCGGGATACCGTGGTACGTGCCAGGCAGGAACTTCCACTGCCTGAGCGCCTCAATCGCGGCTTGCGTGCAACCGAGACGCAGAGCACGCACGACTCGGATGTCCCCAACCGTACCGTCCCGAAGAATCACGGCCTCCAGGATCACCTCGCCCTCGACTCGTGCGTTGCGCGCCAACACGGGGTACTCCGGTCGCGCGCGCTCGAGAACGAAGGGCGTTGTGACGGGACCTCCCGCCCTGAGGGGCCCGGCAGGCGCCGACTCACCGCCGACGACGCCACCGGGAATTCCACCGGCCACGCTCCCCGGGACGCCTCCCGCCGTGCCGGTCTCCGTCATCTCCGGGATCGGTAGCGAGGGGTGCGAGGCGATCGGCTCGGTGATGATCGTCTCCGGCATGATCAGCGGTTGCACGATCTCGGCGGGCATCTTCGGCAAGGAGCGGTCCTCCGGGATCTCAGTTACCGGCACGACCTCCGGAGGGGCCACGGCCGGAAGGGTCTTCCGCTCAGCGGCGTCGACCACATCCGCGGCGGAAGTGCCTGGTACCGAAGGCGCTTCGTTCGCTCCGTGTTGATCCGAGAACTTCAGGAACGTAACCCGGAGCGGCGGTTCGCCTCTCGAATGCCCCTCCGAACGGCTACCGATCAGAATCCCGCCGAGCAGACACAGGTGCAGCACCAGTGCGACGCCGAACGATGACGGCTTCCACATGGGCCGCCTTCGCCGATGTGACTCAATCAGGCTCTCGAACAAACGCCGGTCCCCCGCGAACGCCCTGAAGCGTCCGGTGCTCTCCGGACGTACGAATGCGCAGTTCCTTTCCATCCAATGGTCGGCAGGCGTGAACCTGTTATTGACAATACGTTTAGCCTCGGGGTCCCGCTCTGCGGCCCCGGCGTCGGCGGGTTGACCACGTCGCTCGACAGGACCGTGTGCCTCCGGCAAGTCCTTTTCCGGGGAGCAGTCAAGAAGGTGCTCCCAATGCCGAAATACGTAGGGTAAGAGAAAGTCTTGCGCCACTTTACAATCCTGGAATATCGGTGCCGGTTCAGTAGGGGCGGTGTGCATCGGTGATGGAGAGTCGTAGTTGATGCGGGAACCGTTTCTGCGTGTTGTTCGATGCGTAGCTGGGGTGCTGTTGCTGGCGTCGCTGTTCCAGGCACCGGATATGCCCCTCGCCACACCCCCGGCCAATGCGTCTGAAGTGCGTCTACACTACGAGGACACCTTCGATGATGTGGAGGCCACCGAGGAGACCGCCGCCGAAATCAAAGCGGCGTTTCTGATGAGGTTTCCAGACTTCGTCGTATGGCAGAATGCACCGGAGGACACCCTGCGCATCGGCGTCGTCGGGGACGACGTGCTGCATCAGATGCTGATGAGGCTTGCCTCTCAGGAGAACAATTCCGGCCTCGGAGCTCCACACGTAATCGCGATCAGTCAGATCTCAGACGCAGCCCCCATCGTGCACTGCCAGATCCTGGTCATGGGGGAAGACACGTCTCCCGATCTTCTCGATAGGATTTCGGATGCACATGAGGCCGGGGTCCTGACCGTCGGTGTGTGGAGCGAAGCGCGTGATGGTGCAATCATCAGGCTCTTCCGCGAAGGAGATCGCGTTCGCTTTGACATCAGTCGGACGCTCGCCAAGAAGGCCGGACTGCGAATCAGCTCCAAGCTGCTCATGATTGCCCGGAAAATCACGCGGTGGATCGGGCCGGATTCTCACGAGCCCCATCGAGGGTAGGCTCCTCGCAGGTGTTGGCGGGGGCTAAGCGGCTTCCTCGGCGATGAACTCCTCGAGCTCCACCTTCGCCTGGGCGACTTCCTTCTCTAAAGCCATGGCGTGTGCTTGGATCAATTGAGGATCTCCCGCTTCGGCTGCCATCTCCAGGCGTGCTGCCGCTTCATGCGCTTGCCGTGCGCTCAAGTTCCCCAGCCCACCCTTCAAGGTGTGTGTCGCCTTTGCGAGAGCGCTCATGTCGTGACGCCGTATGGCCTCACGGATACTCGAGATGAGGTCGGCGTGTATTTCTCCGAATGCCACCGCCATCTCCCGAATGATAGCGCGATCACCCTCGACGCGGTCGAAGAGCTCGTCCCAGACGATCGCCTCCTTCGTGCGGGCTTCTTCGTCGTGCCCTCTTTCGACTCTGTCGGGCTCTTGCGCGCATCTGGAGGTTCTTGCCTGTGAGGAATCGGAGAGCAGGCGCTCGATCATCTCGTAGAGCTCATGCGGATGCATCGGCTTCGAGAGATAATCGTCCATTCCGGCGCCAAGGCACTCCTCGTGAACTCCCTTCATGACATTTGCCGTCAGCGCAATGATCGGAACGTGCTTGCCCGTCTTCCTCTCCTTCTCACGAATGATCCTGGTCGCCTCGGCACCGCCCATTTCCGGCATGTGCAGATCCATGAGCACGATGTCAAACTCGGCTGCTTCCAGAGCGGCAAGCGCTTCTCTCCCGTTGCCGGCAACTACGACCGTGTGGCCATGTCGCTCCAGCATGCGCATGGCAAGGCTCTGATTGATCGGGTTGTCTTCCACGACCAGTGCGCGGAGCCGGCCAACGGAAGACTTCAGCGTAACAACGGCTTCCCGGTTGACGTTGTCGACGTCCGAGGACCGGTGATCTTGTAATCCGAGCGCAACGGCCAAGGCGGCGAGGAGCTCGGACCGCTTGACCGGCTTCGCCAGACAGGCAACGGCACCGGACTCCTGACACTTTGCGGCCTCGGAGGATGCGGCAGTCGAAGGTAGCACGGTGACGATGCCGGCCTGCGGGCCGAACCGTGCCTGGATCCTCTCGAGGAGGGTCAGGCTTCCTGTCCGCGTCATCCCAGCGTCCAGAAGAGTTGCGTCAAACGGTGTTCCGGCCGCGTGAGCGTCTTCAATCACATCGAGCACCGCGTCATCCGCATCCACAACCGTCGAGGCCATTCGCAGCCCGACGAGCATCTCCAACAGGGCAGACCGCAGTGTGGGGTTGGCGGCGGTCACCAGCACTCGCTTGCCTTCCAGCTCCGGCAGACTCGGCTCCTCAGACTCCTTCGTCATCTTGTCGTGCAGCCCGAAGGTCGCCGTGAAGTGAAATGCGCTTCCTTCGCCCGGCTCGCTCTCGACCCAGATCTCTCCGCCTAGCATTTGAATGAGTTGCGAGGAGATGGCAAGTCCCAGACCGGTACCACCGTACTGACGCGTGGTGGAACCATCCGCTTGCGTGAAGTCCTCGAAGATGGCTACCTGCTTGTCGTGTGGGATGCCGATTCCCGTGTCCGCTACGCAGAAACGCAGGCGTACGTCGTCCGTGCCGAGTCGCTCAACGGTAACCGTGAGCACGATCTCGCCACTGTGCGTGAACTTGGTAGCGTTGCCGATCAGGTTCACGATCACCTGCCGCAGGCGCTCTGCGTCACCGACGACGCCGTCCGGAACATCTCTGGCGATGTGGCATACGAGCTCCAGCTGCTTTTCATGCACGCGCCGCGCCAGCATCTTCATGATGTCTTCTAGGCTTTCCCGAAGGTCGAACGGGTGCGGATCAAGCCGCAGCTTGCCGGCCTCGATCTTGGAGAGGTCCAGAATGTCGTTGACGATCGCCAGTAGGGAATCAGCGGAAGTCTTCACCATGCAGAGGTTGTCCCGCTGCTCTGGTGTAAGCCTTGTGTCAAGCGTCAGATCGGTCATCCCAATGATGCCGTTCATGGGTGTTCGGATTTCGTGACTCATGTTCGCCAGGAACTCGCTCTTCGCACGCGCCGCGGCCTCTGCCTTGTCCTTGGCCGCCACAAGCTCGTGATTCGTTCGTCTCAGTTCTTTGGTTCGTGCCGCAACCTCATCTTCGAGATGATCCCTGTGCAATTCGAGCTCTGCGTCTCGTCTCTGGATTCGTGCCAACATCTCGTTGAAGGATTCGGTCAGTGCGCCGATCTCGTCTCGGCTTCGCTTTACGGCCCGGATCGAGTAGTCTTTTTCTCTTGAAACGCGCCTCACCGTCTCCGCCAAATGGACAACCGGCCCGGACACAAATCGCTGAAGCCACGTTGAGAGGAAGAAGGCAACCACGGAACAGATCAGCAAGAAGACCGACCCGATCTTCGCGTACTGAACGATCCGTGACTCAAGTCCCCGCAAATCCGAACGCACGTAAAGCGTCCCGATGCTCCTGTTCCCGACGGTGATGTCGTGGGATACATGAAGATAGCCATTCCGGAAGGTGTGGCCGAGTGGATGCGGCTCTGGGGGTGCGGACTCTTCCATTTCATCCGGCCGTACGTATGAGGCAAAGAGCTTTCCGTCGCTCCCGTACACGCACGCGCATGCGATGCGGCCGTCTGCCGAGAGAGCGGACAGCGTTTCGAGCGCGGCGTCTGGGTCTTCGAAGACAAGCGCGGCGGTACTGTTCGCCCCGATGATCTGCGCCACGGTTAGCGTCCTTGCCGACATCTCCTTGCGCGCTGTGGTGAGTTCGTAGAAGAGGAAGGCCCCACACACCAGCAGTAGTGCGATTCCGCACGTGAGCATGATAATGATGGTCAGCTTGCGTCTTACGGAGAAGCTCTCAAAAATGCGCATAGCGCCATCCTCTTGCTGCCCACGCTGACAACCACATCTGCACGAGGAAGGGGAGTACGGGTCCGGAGGCGAGCGTTTCGCCAATCGGTCCTGATGTTTCTTTCGGCGGGCCCACCAAACCGCATTAGGGAGATATCCTCAGGATACGGGAGGGGTTAGCCGTGCCCCTACGCAAACTGCCGTTCGCGGGATGGGAGGCGCCACACGCCACTCCGTCACCTCCAGGATTGATCCATTTCAGCCGCCGGAGACCCACGCTTGCCGGATCTCAGTATCTCCTAGTCCAATGTCGGCTGCAGCGTTCGGGAGGTGTTGTCCAGCTCCATCTGGAAATGACTGGCATGTCCGCATCTCGAAGACTGAGTTGTGTGGCAGTGCGCGGGACCGCAAGTGCGCAACCCGAACCGGCGCAGGTGCGTACTGCCTGGTGTGGGACATCCCCCAGCCACTCCCATTACATCACAAGGGGAGAAGTATGAAAGCGACACAGGTCGGGGCTTCGCGCCTGCTGGCCGCATCCGTACTCGCCGTCTTGTTCCTGTTCACACCGGACGTACCGAACGCACAAAACCTGCTCAGCAATCCCGAGAGCATCGTCTGGGACGCGGAGCGGGGGTACTACCTCGTCTCCAACTGGGAGCAGGATGGACCGGGCGACCCCGGAACGATCGTCCGGATGAATGAGGACGGCACCCAAAGCATGTGGAATGACGATCTCGCGAACGAGTATCAAATCGCCGGGATCTACATCTATGGCGACTCGCTTCTCGCCGCGGCGGGGGTGAATCCAAACGCCGGGATCGCAGTCTACAGTCTCGAGACCGCCGAGTTGGTCGATCTCATCGTTCTCCCCGACGTCGGCCTGCCCAACGACATCACGTCGGATGAGAACGGCGTGATCTATGTGACGGACTACTGGGGCGACAAGCTCTATCGGATCATCGACGGTGTGCCGAGCGTCTACTTCGACGCGGGGCTTCACAACCCGAACGGAATCCACTACGACCGTGCGAACCGCCGCCTGCTCACCCTGGCGGCGGGACTCGGGGGATGCCCGGTCATGGCGACCTCACTGGAGGACTCGACGATCTCCTTGATCGTCTACACGGGGTTCTCCGGCTACGATGGGATCGTCGCCGACAGCGAGGGGAGGATCTACATCTCCGAATGGACGACCGATTCGATTCACCGATACGACGCGCCGTTCACATCCGGCCACACCGTCTTTTCGAGCGGCCACACCGATCCCGCCGACATCTACTATGACGCCGTCCACGATATGATCTGCATTCCCAACTTCACCACACACGACGTGGATTTCGTTCCCGTGACGCCGACCGAGGTGGAAGAGGATCCGGGCGACCTGCAAGGTCTCGTGCCCGATCTGCCGCGCAGCCATCCGAATCCCTGCTTTCGCTCGACCTCGGTCGAGTACGAGCTCGATGCCGCGACGAACGTGCGGATCGTCGTCTACGACATTATGGGAAGGGTGGTGAGGCGCGTCGCCGATGCCTGGCGGGCGTCAGGTTTGCACCGCGAGGCCATCGACCTGTCGGGACTCGCCGCCGGGATCTACCCGTTCAGAGTGGACGTGCGCGGCGGTGGTGGGTCCGGGACCATCGTTCTCATGCGGTAGGCGCGTCGCCTGACGACTGCGCGGCTTTCAGTCGGCTCAGGCCGATCGTCCGGCCTCTATGTCCACTCTCTCGTCCACACTGACAGGTTGTAGATCTCGGCGAAACCCATCGAGAGGTAGAACGGCGTCGCGGAGCCCACGTAGGCGACGGTCGCGCCTTCCTGGCCGCAGCGGTGGATGCCCTCCCGGACCGCCGCCGCGCCGAGACCCATGCGTCGATAGTCGGGGTCCGTGGCCACCGGCTCGACGTAGGCCACGCGATTGGCGGACTCGATCCACATGCCGCAGTACGACGCGAAGGTCCCGTCTGGCGCCTCGACCACAACGTTGAGGTCCATCCTGTAGTTGGGCGCCGATTGCATGAACGTCCTCTCTTCGAATCCGTCGTCCGGGGGTTCGTCGCCATGACCGAACCCGCGAAAGAGGACCCGGTTCAGCCTCGCGATGTCGTTGCCGTCCGCCAAAGTCCGCAGCCGGAACCCGTCCGGCAATTCGATCTCCGGATAGGGATCCGCAATGGGCAGGTGGCTCATGGGTTCATCTCGGTCCGTCTCGACGAACCCCGCGTCGCGGGCAATCGCGCGAAACTCGATATCGCGATCATTGATGTAGACCGAGAGTGATTCCTTCCTTTCCCCGATGGCGCGGATGCGCGCCTCGGCATACTCCAGCATCTCCCTCTTGAGGTCGCCGTGGTCGGGATGGAACTCGAAGTAGGCTTGGCCCATGCCATGCTCCGGATGGGCAACCCCCACGATCTCCCCATCGGCTTCCCAGAGGCCGATGGATCCCAGGTCGACGTTGTGGATCAAGGGATGGAAGTGCATGTACTCCCAGCGGGGCTGCAGCCAGTTCACGTGACCGCCGCTCATCCCGTACGTCCGCTCGAGAAATCGGTTCACTCTCTCGTAGTCGGTTTCGTGGCGGTAGGGTCGCGATGTTGCGTTCATCGTGTTTCTCGCGTGGCTGAAGGTCAGGCTCTACCGCGTCATCACGAGTCGCGTGTCGACCTCACAGCAGTCGGTCTCGAGCTTCACGAAATAGATGCCGCTGGCGACGCGGTAGCCGGAATCGTTTCGTCCGTCCCAGACGACCGCATGTTCCATCGCCTGCTTCTGGGCATCCACGAGCGTGCGGACGATCCGCCCCTGGCCGTCGTAGAGTCGGAGCAGCACATCCGACTCCCGCCCGAGCACGTAGGTGATCCGACTCGATCCCTGCGCCGGATTCGGTGCAGGGGCGCGAAGCGTCGCTAGGGTCGAAATGCCGCGCCTCGGGAAGACCGCCTTGAGCACCCAGTTCTCCGGATCGAGCACGACGGCGGTCGGTTCGTCATCGACGTGCAGCGTGAAGCGCTCTTCGCGCCGGTTGTTCGAGACGGTGAACAGGACGTCGCCACCGGTCGTTTCGACCAGGACATCGATCGGCATCTCGAACACCGGGTATTGCGTCTGGAGCTGCGATATCCAGAGCGTCACGTCGTAGCCACCACCGGCGCGCGTGGTTCCCCACTCGTAGCGGTAATGCGGGCGCCCCGGATGGTAGACCCACTGTGTGAAGAATGCGTCGAGGGAACGTCCGGAGATCTCTTCCGCCACCGCGACGAAATCAGCGGTCTCCACGACCTCGCCGTCCGGCTCGCCGTGTCGCTCTCCGTAGGTGCGGATGATCTCGAAGAAGTCGTCGTCACCCACGATGTGGCGGAGCATGTGAAGGATCAACGCGCCCTTGCGATAGGGCGTCCAGCCGAAGAGCGGGGAGGGGTCGTAGACCGTTCCGCTGAGAAAGAACTCCACGTACCTTCCGGCGGTGGGCGGGAAAATGTCGAACTCGTTGGCCACGTAGGCGTGGTAGTCGTCCATGCCGCCCAGGTGTTCGAACCACAACGCTTCCGCGTAGGTGGCGAATCCCTCGTTGAGCCAGACGTCGCGCCAGTCGGCGAGCGATACCCAATCCCCCCACCACTGATGGGCCAGCTCGTGCACGTAGATCCACTCGCTAGGGCGGGTCGAGTTGACTGAGTCGATCATGGACATGCTGAGAGACGTGCATGTCTGATGCTCCATCGCGCCGCCGCCCCACTGGATCTGAGCCTGGCCGTACTTCTCGTCCCAGAATGGATAGGGGCCGAAGGTGTCGGACTGGTGCCGCACCATCTCGGGTACGCGTTCGAAGGAGTACTCGGCGTCGGCCCGGTCCTCCGGATAGACGTAGTAGGGGAGGGGAACGTCGACGCTGTCGGCGTCGACCGCGATCCGGACGGTGTCGGCGAAGACGTCGTAGTTCGAGATCGCGAGCGAGACGAGATAGGTCGGGATGAGATGCGATTCGCGCCAGTTGTACGTGACCGTCCCGTCACCTTCATCGTCGACTCCCAGCAGCACACCGTTCGAGGCCACGAAATAGATCTCCGGCACGCGGACGCTGATGTCGATCATGGCCTTGTCTCTCAGATCGTCCTTGCACGGCCACCACTCTTCGCTTCGGTCCGGTACGCTGAGCGTGTAGATCATGGGCGCCAGCGTACCTTCGTCTTCCAGTCCATGCTCCTTGAAGGCGAACGCGGGGCCGAAGCCGGTCTGATCATCCGTGGGGGGGGTGCCCGAGTAAGGGATGGTGACGTCGATGTTCTCACCCAGGTTGGCCGGCTGGTCGAGGAGGACGCGGACTTTGGCGTCCGTGAGGTGACTCACGTTCGCGACGCCGTGACTCTGGCTCAACACCTCACCGAGGTCGTAGTCGTTGTGAAGATCCACGACGAATTCACTCAGCCCGTCGATCGTGGCCGTGGCGTCGATTCGGACGCTTCCCGCGATCGTCCCCTCATCGATCGAGATCTCCGTGAGATGGAGTGTGTAGATGCGGACGTCGTATCCACGATCATCGATCTGGAAGGTCTTTGCTGCGCTTTGGATGGCATGGAGCGATTGGGATCGTTTGCAGGGATGTTCCCACTGTGTGAGATCCATCTCCTCGGCGTGCGCGTCGCATATCCCCCCGCCGATCGCGAGCGATGCGACGAGCAGCGTCAGCGCCGGTACCCGTATGTAGGATTGCTGCCGGAATCTGCGCATGGACACTCTCCTTACGGCGGTCGTGGCAAAATCGGCATGAGTGTAGTCGCCAGGTCGGTGCGGCGAAAGCGCTTTGCGCACGTCGTGAGAACGCTCTTATGGGTCGGCCGGTTCCGTCTCGGCCTTTTCTCGAGCTATCTCTCCACCTCGTCGCGCAGCTTCCACTGGACGTAGAGCCGATGGAAGTAGGTCTCGGGTCTGTTCAGCGCGGCGAAGTCTCCGATCTCGCGAACCGTGCCCCGGTCCAGGACGACGATCTGATCCGCGCGCTCGAGCGTTGCCGGGCGATGCGTGACGACGATCGCCGTGCACGAGGGAAGCGCGGTGAGGAGATCGCGCCAGACCGCCTCTTCGGTCTCGGCATCGAGGCTCGCCGTGCAATCGTCCAGGAGCAGGATCGACGGCCGGCCGGCGAGCGCCCTCGCCAACGCCACACGTTGCTTCTGTCCGCCCGAGAGCCGTAGCCCTCTTGAGCCCACGAGCGTCTCGAGTCCATCGGTCCAGCCTTCGATCTCCTCGCGGAGGCGTGCGGCATCGATCGCCTCTTCGATCGCGGGGTCCTCGATCCACTCGCGGCCGAATCGGATGTTCTCCCGCACCGACGTCGAGAAGAGGAGCGGTTCCTGCGAGACGAACCCGATCGCCTGGCGTAGCGCCTGCGGTGGCCATTCCCTCGCGTCGCGACCACCCACCAAGAGACGACCGCCCGTGGGATCGACGACCCGGGGCACCATCGCGAGCGCGCTGCTCTTGCCCGATCCGATCTCGCCCGCGAGCGCGGTCATCGACCCCGGCACGGCCTCGAAGCTCACGTCGTTCAGCACGTCGGCGCCGGCGTCCGTGTAGCGGAAGCCCACGCCGTCGAAGTGCACGGTGAGCCGATCGGTCGTCGTCGGCGGGCTCGAGATGTCGGTGATGAGCGGTCCGTCGGGTCTTCGCGGCATCGGTGCTCCGTCGAGACGGTCACTCACCTCCGGCGGCGTGAACTCCAGCTCGCTGATCCGCCCGACGGTCACGGCACTGAGTCGCCCGCGCACGAAGAACTGCCCCACGTCGAACATGGGCCACACCAGGAGCAGCACGTACGAGTCGAATGCGATGAGATCGCCGAGCGAGATCGATCCCTGGATGGCCGCGACCCCTCCGGCCAGCAACACGCCCACGATCGCGAGCTGCCAGATGTGCCCGTAGAGCGAATCGATCACCGCCTGCCACCGGACCGCCCGGATCTCCGCGCACCGCTGGTCGTCCACGGCGGCCTCGACCGTACGTCTCTGCACGTCCTCGGCGGCGAACGCCTTCACCACTCGGATCCCGCTGAAGCAGCTCTCGAGCTTCTCATTGAGCCGCGAGATCGTCTCCTGGACGGTCTTGTAGCGCGCGTGCAGCTTTCCCGCCGTGATGATGAAGAGCCCGATTAGGACGGGGAGGGGACCCGCCGCGTAGAGCGTGAGCTCCGGGTTGAGCCGGACCATCATGACGATCCCGAAGATGATGATGCTGAACGCCTCGATCACCCGAAAGATCCCCGAGCACATGTACCAGGAGAGCTTCTCCGTGATGTCGTCCGTGAGCCGTGTGACGAGGTCGCCCGTCCGGAAGCGCGAGAAGAACGTTGGTCCCATATCCAGGAGATGCTCGAAGGCGCGCTGGCGGACACCGAAGTCGAACCGGGTGTTGAGTCGGGCCCGCATCGTCTGCATTGTCACGTAGACGACGAACTGCCCGAGCCCGAGGGCCACCAGCACGAGCGCGTTTTGCAGCAGGAAACCGGCGCCCGTGGCGTTCTCGATGCCGTTCACGATCCGCTTCAAGATGATCGGGTAAACGACTAAAATGGCAGCGTTTACGATCGTTAGAATCAATAGAATGGGGACTTCGTGCCGATAGGGCCGCCAGTAAGCCACCATCCAACGTGCCTGCTCACGAAGGCTCATGGGCTGCATAGCTTCCCTCCGTGAGTTGTAGGTCGTGGAGTGAGCGGTATAGGCCGCCCATGTCGAGGAGCTCCTCGTGCGAGCCCCTTTCGACGATCCGCCCGTGATGGACCACAAAGATCGTGTCGCAGCGTCGGATCGTCGACAGCCGGTGCGCGATGATGAGTGCCGTCCGTCCCTCGAATGTCCGTTCCATGGCGCGCCCGATCGTTGCCTCCGTCGCCGGGTCGACGGCGCTCGTCGCCTCGTCGAGGATCAGAAGCGCCGGGTCGTGAACGATCGCGCGCGTGAACGAGAGGAGCTGCCGCTCCCCGACCGAGACGTTTGCCCCGCGTTCGGAGAGATCCGAGGCGTAGCCGTCGGGCAGACGGGCGACGACGCGGTTCGACAGCGTGAGACCCGCCGCCGCCTCGACGCGTTCGCGCGTCACGTCACGGCCGAGCGTGAGGTTCGCCTCGAGGTTCCCGGGGAAGAGATAGATGTCCTGCAGCACGAGGCCGATCTTTCGACGAAGCTCTGCCTGCCGCATCGAGCGGATGTCGACCCCATCGATGAGTATGCGCCCTCGCGTCACCTCGTAGAAGCGAAGCAGCAGCGAGACGACCGTGGTCTTTCCGCCGCCGGTCGGTCCCACGAGCGCGCATCGGGATCCCGCGGGAATGCGAAGTGACACGTCCTGGAGCACCCACTCGCCGTCGTCCCGGTATCGGAACCAGACGTTTTCGAAGCGGACCTCGTTCGCGAGACCGGGCCAATCGAGCGGACGCTCTGGATCGTCGATCGTCAGCGGTTCCTTGAGAAGGAGAAAGATCCGCTCGGCGGCGGCGATCGCCTTCTGGATGACGGCGAGCTGCTCCGAAAGCCGGAAGAGCGGATCGAAGAAGCGCCGCACGTACCCGATGAACATGGCGAGCGTGCCGATGGTCACGAGCCCCGAAAGCGCCCACATCCCGCCGATCCCGAGGATCAGCGCGAACGCTACGGCTTCGAGAAAGAAGATCACGTTGAACCAGAGGACGATGAGCCGCTCGCCGCGAAACTCGACGCGGAACTTCTCGCGATTGAGCCGCTGGAAGTTGCCGGCCGCCCAGTGACGCCGCTCGAACGCGCGGAGTACCGGCATCCCCTGAATGAACTCCGTTAGCCGGGCGCAGATCTCGGCGGTGAGCTTTCGCACCTCGATGAAGATCGGGTAGGTGCGTTTCTGGAAGAAGATCGTCACGCCGAGAAGGCACGGGAGAATGATCGCCGTGACCAGCGTGAGCCGCACACTCACCATCGCCATGGCAACGTACATCCCCACGAACAGAAAGAGATCGCCGAGCAACATCACGGACGTCGTTGTGAACAGCATGCGGAGTGCCTGCGTGTCGTTTTCGACGCGGGAGAGCAACCGGCCGGGCGGCTGACCGTCGTAGAAGCTCATGGGAAGTCGCAGCAGGTGGGCAAAGAGCTTTTTCTTGATGCGCGCCATCATGGACTGGCCGGCCCACTCCAACCAGTTCCGCATCGCGTACGTGATACCGAGGTGCGCAAGCTGCGCGGCCAGGTAGAGCATGACCGTGACACGGAGACCGGACGTGTCGCCGCCTGCGATGTTCACGTCGATCGCGCGCTTGATGAGTATCGGGCCCGCGATAACCAGTGCCGACGCGGTGAGGAGCAGCACGAGGGCACCGCCGAAGTGCCAGCCGTATGGCCTGAAGAGGGGCCGTAAGCGGCCCAGCACTTCCCGGTTGGTCATGTCGCCGCTGCGTTCGGTCTCGAATCCGTCCCGAAACATGCGATCACTCCAGTCGCCGATCACTCCGGAGCGCGGGTCGCCGCGGCCGATCTAAGATTGATGCGACCCAAACGAAAAAGCCACGTTACCCTGCGCCGGAGAACACCCTGAGAAATCGAACCCCTTCCGACACGATGCCGGAAGGCGACCCATCAATGGGTCCTACTGGTTCTCGCTTCCCTGGATCATGGGTCTGCTCCTACGCACGGCTACGTGGCTCTTACGTAAATGCGATCTTACTCAATCGCGCGCTGCACTGTCAACGCTCGCAGCCTAGCCTCAATCCGTCAGAAACCCGCGGCGAAAAACGCTCTCACGCCTTTTCTCTCGTGGATTTCCGACGGACTGAGGCCAGATGACGGCATACGGACGCCGCGGAGGCTTGTTTCACGCAACGCAGAAGTAATCGCGTCCTTCGACGAGAAAGCGCGCGTCGAGCCGGCGCCGGATGAGCTCGCGCGCGTGTCGGGACGCCACGGCGGCGAGCACGATGGGATCGCCGTCGAACGGTATCGCGGTGGGGGAGAAGATCGGCCGGGCCCGGAGCGTGCGACCGATCTTTCGCGGATCGACATCGACGAACGCCGTGATCTCGACACCCTCGCGGAGAAGATGGCGGCTGATCCGTCGTCCCGCAGGACCTGCGCCCCATATCACGACGGCGCGTTCGCAGAGCGGGCCCGCGGCGAGGAAGTGGGCCTTCGCGGCGAGAAAGCGCTCGATCGCGTAGCGCGGATCCGATCGTGACAGCCGCTCAGGCGCGTCGCGCCAGTAGTGGAGTAGCTCGGGGACTTTCGCGAAGCGCTCCCCCCGCGCGTGCAGGCGGAGCCAGAGGTCGTAGTCTTCCGCCCAGCCGGCGTCCCGGTATCCTCCCGCATCGAGCACGTTCTTACGCCGGAACGTGACCGACGGGTGAGCGAGCGGGCTCTCGATGTAGATCTGACGCGCGATGTCGTCCGGTTCGGTGAGCGAGTTCAACCAGCGCTCATAGACCCGGTAGCCTTCGCGGACGTGGGGGCGTGGAATGCTCTCGACGAGACATCCCACGACGCTGATCTCCGGACGATGCCTGAGGAACGCGGTCTGAAGCTCGAGGCGGCGCGGGTGGGCGAGATCGTCCGCGTCGAAGCGCGCGATGAGCGGCGCCCGTGCGTCTTCGAGCCCGGTGTTGAGCGCGTCGACGAGACCGTCTCCCCGGCACGGCGAGATACGAACCCGCCCGTCGCGCCGTCGCCACGCGTCGAGCATCTCGGGCGTCGCGTCCTTCGAGTGGTCGTCGATGGCGAGCAGCTCGAAGCAATCCATCGTCTGTCGGAGGACCGATTCCACGGCCGGGTCGAGCGTGGATTCCGCGTCCCGCACCGGCATCAGCAGGGTGACGGCGGGCGGGTCGATCCTTCGCTCGGCTTTGCAAACCGGACCTGCCATTGCTAGCCTCGGGCGAGAACGTCTGGTTTTCAGATGAAGTCCCGCGGAGTCAATCCGGGGAAGGAGTCTTCGTGTATCGCTCGACGACCTGGATATCCGCCGCTCTCGTACTGCTGCTGGCCGTCGCGCTCACGCTGCATCGTATCATCGCCGCGGATCTTTGGCTGCATCTCGCGGCCGGCCGCTGGATTGTAGACAATCTCCGGGTTCCCGGCGCCGAGCTCTTCAGCTTCACCGCTGCGGGCCACACGTGGGTGGATCTGCACTGGGCGTACCAGCTCGTCACCTACGCGGCCTACCGGCTTGCCGGGGGTGTGGGTATCCAGCTCCTCCACGCGGCGGCGATCCTAGCAGCGCTTCTCATCATGGGAACGCGTATCGCTCGGGCAGGCGGCACCGCCATCGGGTGGCTCTTTGTCGCGCTGGCGCTCTTGGCGGGAAGCGAGCGGTTTCTCTGCCGGCCCGAAGCGTTCACACTCCTCTTCGTGTCGATCGCCTGGTGGCAGTCGGAGCGAATCCTGCGCGGCGTCTGCCCATCCTACACGTGGCTCGGCTTTCAAATCGTGTGGGCAAATTTCCAGGGACTCTTCATTTTGGGCCCCATCATTTTCGCGCTTCGCGCCGTCGGCGCCGTGCTCGATGCCCGGTCCGACCGGGTAAAGGTGGCTCCGCTGGCCGTCCGAAGGCTCTTGGTCATGGGCCTTCTCATGCTTGTTGTGAGCATCGTGAACCCATACGGGCTCAAGGGGCTGCTCCTGCCATTTCGGCTCTTGAGCCAGCTCACCGGAGAGAGCGTCTACGCTCCCGTGCTCGGTGAACTGCAATCACCGTTCGAGGGTCGCGTCACTCCGGTCCTCTTCCTCTGTTCTGCCGCCGTCGCGCTCCTCGCCTGGTGCCTGGATCGCCATCGGCGTCTGTCGGACTTCCTGCCGATGCTGGCGTTCGGTCTCCTCGCGTTCTCGGGCCGCCGAAACATCTTGCTCTTCGAGCTCGTCGCGATGGTGCCGATCGCTCTCGCGCTCTCGCGGATCGCCGCCGCTGTGCGCCGTGGCGAGCGCCGACCGCTCGAGGCCGGCATGGCGCTCGCTGTTCCGATCGCCCTGTTGGGGGCGCTCCTGTGGGTTGCGGGGGGGCGCTTCTACTACGAGCTTCGTTCCATCAAGACCACGGGCTTCGGTTTCTCCGAGACGGAGTATCCGGTCGAGGCGACGCGCTATCTCGCGGCGAACGCCGACGGCGGAAACGTCTACAACAGCTTGTCCGACGGTGACTATCTCATCTGGCATCTCGGGCCCGACTGGAAGGTGCTCTTTGACGGACGGGCCGAGGTGTACGGGGAGAAGCTCGGTCGGAAGCTCATGACGAGCTACGCGGACACGACGGCCTTCCGATTGCTGACCGACCGATACGACATTCGGTTCATCCTGATGGACATGACGCAGCCGTTCGGCCGGCGGTTCGTCTGGCGACGCGTCTTCGAGCATGGCGACGAGCTGCTCTTTCTCGATCAGCGCGCGGCGGTCGTGGGCATGGGGGAGAACCTTCCGGAGGGAATCGATCTCGCCGCGATGGCTCAGGCAGCGTCCGGGAAGGAGCGCTGGATGATCCCGGACGCGCGAAGGCTCCGTCCGTGGGACTGGCGTGTCGAGTTCCCGTTAGTGACCGCCCGCAGCGCGCGCACGTATTCCGAGATCAACCTGCACGCGGTAGCCGCGGCCGAGCAGGAGCTGGCCGTGCAGCAGTTCCCGTGTTCAGCGGATCTGTTCAATGACTACGGTGTGTCGCTGTTGAGAAGCGGGTACGTGCGGCAGGCCGTCGACGCGTTCGACCAGGCGCTGGTGCTCGATCCGGACATGACCCGCTCGGCGATCGGCCGGTCGTGGGCAGTCGCCGCCCTCGGCGGTCCCGCGCGCGCGTTCGAATGGCTCGAGCCCTGGTGCGAGCGCCACGCGGCGGCGCTTCCGGCCTGGGTGGCGCTGGCCGAGCACGCCGCGGCAGCCGGCCACCGTAAGAGGACCGTGGAGTTGGCTGAAATCATCCACCGGCACAACTCCTCTCTTGTCAAAGAGTTGGCAAGTTTACTTCTTCAGGTGGGTGAACGCGATCGCGCACGGGAGATGATCGAGCCGTACTTACGTCTCCATCCCGACGATCCGGCGGCCTTGACGATCTATCATCGCAGCGGTGGCCCCCGCAAATGAGACCAAAGAGGCGTAGATGAACGAGCGCCATCCGATAAATGAGGGGAAGGCAAGGGTTACGGGTACCCGTCGTTCCGGATCGGAGCGGCGGCGATCGATCGACCCCGACGTGCTCCGGGCCGAGGGATATCTCATCGAAATCCCTGAGGCCGATGAACACGTCCATCCCCGCTCCTTCTTCGGGAACGACTCTCCGGTCGAGCTCGAGATCGGATGTGGGAAAGGGGCGTTTCTCGTCCACGCTGCGGAGGCGTGCCCCGGTGTGAACTACATCGGTGTGGAGATCGCGTTGCCCTTCGTGTATTCGGCGGCGGCGCGCGTTTCGAGGCGCGGTTTCCCGAACGCGAAGGTGGTCTGCGCGGACGGGGGTCGACTGGTCCGTGAACGACTCGAACCCGAATGCCTGGCGGCCGTGCACGTGTTCTTTCCCGATCCGTGGCCGAAGAAGCGGCACCAGAAGAGGCGCCTCTTCACCGCGGAGTTCGTTCGGGGCGTCCATCGTGTGCTCGTACCAGGGGGCGTGCTCTGTCTGGCAACCGACTTCGTGGACTACTACCAATCGATGCGATCACTGATGGATTCGGACGGATCGTTCGAGCGGCTTCTGGCCTACGAGTGGCATGGTGGCGGCGGGATCACGAACTTCGAGAGGAAGTACCTGCTGGAGGGGCGGACGAGTCATCGGGCGAGCTATCGGAAGCGGGCGGTCTCGGAGGAGGCGCGTCGGATCTGAGCGTTCTCGCATCGAAGAGCGACGACAATCCCGATGCTCAGACATCCTCCCCCATCGTTCTCGAGCTTACTGACGCAACGCCCTCGCATCCCTCGGAGAGCTTCCTTGCCTCATTCCCGGACGGCGCGTCGCTCACGCTTCGCGGCCGCAAGCATGTGGCCACGCTACTGCCGGACCCGGTGACGCGCGCGACCCTTCTGCGGCTTCTCCTGGGACATGTTCCCCTGGAAGAGGGTGAGCTGATGGTCTTCGGCCACCTGCTGCGCGAGATGTCGCAGGCCGAGGCGATCGAGACGGCCGCGCGCGTGTGCGGTGTCGTGAGCCCATGGCTCCCGCTTCTCGAATGCCTGACGCTTTCACAGAACATCGCGATCCCACTGGCCCTCGACACGAGGCCGGCGGCAGAGATCAAGTGCCGGGTCGATGAGATGCTCGGCGGTGTCGGGCTCTCCGACGCGCGCGATCGGCTGCCGGTGGAGTGCGATGATGACGAGCGCGTCCGCTGCATGATTGCGCGCGCGCTGATACACCGTCCGCCCCTGCTCTTCCTCGATTCACCCACGGACGGCATGGAGAAGTCCGCTGCGGCGAAGCTCCAGGAACTCCTGGGCGGTTTGGTGTCCGAGTTCCGCGTAACCGCGCTCGTGACGTGCGAGCCGGGGGCGGAACCGGATTGGCTTGATGAAACTCTCGAGCTGGCTTTGCCGGAGGCGGCGTAGGGGGGGGCTTGAAGATCCGTCTGAGCAGAACGGTTTCCGGGATGGCGCGTGTGCTTCGTGGCCATTCTATGCTTCGCATGACCGTGACGGGCCTGGGAATCGCTTCCGGACTCGCTGTCGTCGTTGCCGTTCAGCTCTCCGGCGCAAGCCTGCGCACGAGCCTCGATCGGATCGAGGCGTTCATCTGGAGCGACGCGGGCCTGAGCCTCGTTCGTCCTGGCGAGCCGTTTCCCGAGAACACGATCGCCGAAATACAGGATCGATTCCACGTGACGCGGCTCTATCCGGTCATCAGTCGCCCCGCGGAGATCCGCGACCCGGACGGGCGCGATCCGGTGACGGGTGATCGCGACAGACGCGATGCCGGAACGCGAGATCGATGGTCGAGACCGATTCGGCTGATTGCCCTCGATCTCGTCGGTGATCCGCGCCTTCCCATTCTCGAGGAACCGCTCACGGCCGAGACCCTCGTTCCCGTCCTCGAGCCGGTGGTGTTTGTGTCGGAACGCATGCATCGGACGCACGACTTCACGTCCGACAGCCGGCTCAGGATCGGCATGGCGGATCGAGAGGGGACGTTCGCGGTCGATACGAGACCCGTTCCGCGGGGGCTGGTTTCCCGTCACCCTGAGGAAGTCGTTCTGATCGATATCGCGCAGTTTCAGCGTTTCTTCGGGGGCGTTGGCGAGATCGATCGGATGGACATCGTCGGATCGCCGGCGCAGGCGGACTCCGCCCTCTTTGCGGTGGGAGGTGTCTCGATCCCGCCGCGGGCCGCCTGGATCACGCGCGGCTACGAGAGCGAGCAATGTCGTCAGTGGATCGACATTCGGCGCGGCGGTGCGAATGTCATCGGAAGCGCCGCGTACGTCATCGGCGTCATTCTCATCTACCTGAGCAGTCTCGCGAGCTACCGTCGTCAGTCGCGAAAGCCCGGACCGTTCTGTCCGAGCAAACCGAAGCCCCTGGTGAAGTGCATCGCCAAGCTGGCCGAGCTACTGACCTGCGCGATGTTGGCGCTCGCCCCGGGCACGCTATTGGGATTCGCGTTGGGGAAGTACGGCTTCGCCCTCGCGATGGCCGGGTCGCCGGACCTTCCATCCGTTGAGCTGACTTCGTTCTCACCGATGCTTGCCGCCTTGGGCCTCGGCGTGGGGCTCGCGACGGCCTGGCATGTCCTGAACCGCGGGGATGCAGAGGAGCGCGCCGAGCGTGTCCACACGATCTCGAAACCGCCGGCGGCCGCCGCCGTCGTCGCACTCATCATCGCATTGATTCCGCTGTTGCCGTTCCCGATTCCGTTCCGTCCGATTCTGGCCTGGGTCTCGGCGTTCTTGATCGTGGTGGCGTTCGCGCTGCTCGGCCGACCGGTTCTCATCGGGTCGGCGGAGGCGCTCCGCCGTGTCATTTCGGAGCGCGCGTTTCTCGGTCGTCCGGTGATCGCGTCGCGTCTCATCGAAGGTTCGGGGCTTCTCGGGATTTCTCTCGCGTTTCTGCTCTTCTCCTTCGCGGCTCTCACGGTGAGCTCGATGGTCGACGGCCATTTGACCGCGAAGCAGACCGCCTGGCTGTCGCGCGCCTTCTCGCATCAGCTACTTGTTACGCCGTTGCCTGCCGACGGAGCGCCTCTCACGACCGCCGGGGTGGCCCGGATCGATGGGTGCGCCGGCGTCGATCACGCGATTCAGGGGCTCTCACTGCCTTCACGCCCCGGTGCGCTTGCCATCGGTCTAGCACCGGGCACACTCGCGGGCGCCGTCGCTCGGGACATCACGGCAAAGTTCGACGATCGCGAGGTGGCTTTCACGCTGCCGGCCGCCGAGCTTCCGGTGCTCAGGGGCGCGTTTCGGGACGTCGCGCGGGCGACGTCGTCCCTCATCGGTGTGCTGTTCGTCGCGGCCGGCTTCTCGCTCCTCTGCGCGTGTGGAGGTTTCGCACTCGACATGCCCGAGGAATGGCGCACCCTCATCGCGCTCGGAGCACCGTGGCAGCGCGTGGCGTCATCCGCCGGCCTCGGCTTCGCTGTGGTGTCGGGAGCCGCCCTCGTTTCGGGCACGGCGAGCGGCTGGATCATGGGTTTGCTCGTGACCGGGGCCACGGTCGGCCCCCTCATCGGCTCCCTGCTCGCGATGTGGCCGCTTGTCATCGCCGGCGCGGCCGGGTGGGTGCTCATCAACCGATCGGCCTTCTTGCTTCTCCGCTGGCGCCTGGGCGCCCGCCTGGGACGGTTGTGGGCGACGGAGGAATCCAGATGAAGTGCCTTCTGACGAACTGCCTGTTCGCGGTCACGACCGTCGCATTGGCGTCGGCCGGTGTCGTGTCGACGTCAGCCGCTATCGCCGACGCGAACAGACCTGTCGGCGAATCGACACCCAAGGTCGGGTCACTCGAGTTCCCGCGCGATCACGGCAACCACCCGGCGTACGGTCGGGAGTCGTGGCTCTTCACCGGACACGTCACGACCGAAGACGGTCACTGGTTCGCGTACCAGGTGAATTTCCGGCGCATCGACGTTCCCGGCAGCGGTGATACGATCGACGACGAGACATGGGACGTTCGCTCGATCTACCCCGTGTCGATGGCGCTGACCGATCTGATGGATGAACGCTTCATCTTTCGCGAGCGCCTGGAACGAAGCGGCGCCGGGACGACAACGACCCGCGAAGGATCTCTGGACATTTCCTCCCGCGGGTGGCATGCGGGCCGTGCGGACACGGCCTGGGCGCTCACCGCGTTTGAAGACGGTGTCGGCGTGGACCTCGTACTGGAACCCGTTCGAAGGATCGTTCCGGAGCCGCCGAACGGCACGTTCACCGACGATGCCGAGAACGGGCGTCGCGGCATCCGATACTCGATGCCGGGTCTCTCGACCGAAGGACGGATCGTGCTCTCCGGTGACACGCTGGTCGTGTCCGGGCTCTCCTGGTTCGACCACATTTACGGTGACGGGCTCATGGCAAAGGATGAAGTGGGCTGGGATTGGCTCAACCTCCAGCTTCGCGATGGATCGGCGATCTCCGTTCATCGATTTCGGTGCGACTTCGGGGACCATGAACGGCGGGTGGGAGGGAGCTACATCTCGGCATCGGGCGCGACGATCCCGTTGACGGATCTGGCACTCCGCCTCTATCCGAAGGGCGCCCGGCGATGGACGGCGTCGGAGACCGGAGCGAGCTACCCACTGCGCTGGCACATCGAGATCCCCTCGCTCGGGCTCGTGCTCGACGCGGATGCCCACGTCGCCGGCCAGACGCTTCCCACCTGGCGCACTCATGGCACGGAGATCTGGCGTGGCAGCATGGCCGTCGATGGCCTTCGCGGCCGGCACGCGATCAGCGGCGCCGGATTTCTCGAGATGACCGGGTACGCGGGACCGTTTCCCCCGTCGATCTCGAAAGAGAAAACCGGACCCGACATCGCGCTGCGTTGAGGTTTGGACCTCCACCCCGTATACTGAAATCAAGACCTTTCAAGCCAACTGCCCGCCCCGGTATCGGAGGACGCTTTGCGAAATATGGTCGTCAGGGGCCTGATTGCCTTGGTGATGCTTGGTGCGTTTGCGCTTGGAGCCGCCGCCGAACCGGTTTTCTTCATCCATCTGACCCGCGCGGGATACGAATTCTGTGATTCGGTGGATGACCGAAGTCTCCTTTGTTCCGAAGTGCGTGTCGACGACGCAGCCACTACACCGCTCTTCGCGTGGGTCATGGTCGCGGATGTCGGCGACTGGATCGCCGCGGCGCAGTTCGGTATCCGGTATACGGACGAGGTCCAGGTTGCCGCGTGGACGCTCTGCGCCCCGGGCTTCGAGATTCCCGAGGATGGCTGGCCTTCGTCCGGGACCGGCAACGCGATCGGATTCGTGGCGTCGGGCCAGGAAGATGAATGCTACCTACCTCCTGGCCCGGACGGGATCGCAAAGGTCGGCTTCTTCTACATCAGCGCGGGGAGCCGGGGGGCGATCTCCGTCACTCGGGATCCCCGGATCGATGATATCCACGTGTCGGTGTGTCCGAATGGGGATGTGGACCATCCGGAAATCATCGATGTCTGCGAGTACAACGGGTCGGCGAGAGTTGGAACAACGGGTGGCCACCTCCCCGACGACTGCCGCTGCAGCGGCCCGCCGGTCAAAGAGCGCTCCTGGGCACAGATCAAGAGCACCTACCGGGATTACTAGCCGAACCTACAGAAACACGTACCTCAAGAGAAACAGAACGGCGAGGATGTGAATGCCGATGGCGTGACGGGGGCCGCCCGGGCGCGCGAGGTCGGCGACGGACGCCGCGATGAAGCCCATGGCCAGCCCGTTCGCGATGGAGTAGGTGACCGGCATCGCGATCATGGTGACGAACGCGGGGAGGGCTTCGGCCGGATCGTTCCACTCGACCTTTCGCATCGCTCGCGCCATGAGGCTTCCCACCACGATGATCGCGGGCGCGGTCACCGGGTGAAACACTTTCCCACCCTCTTCGATGCCGCCCCCTAGCATCTGCAGGAGCGGCGAGAAGAAGAGCGCGAGCAGGAACAAGAGCGCAACGATCACGTTCGCACGCCAGGTACGCGCCCCCTGATCGACCCCGGCCGCACTTTCGATGTAGCTCGTAACCGTTGACGTTCCCACGACCGAGCCGACGACGGTGGCCAGTGAATCGGCCATGAGCGCGCGTCGGGCCCGCGGCAGCCGTCCATCTTTGAGGAAGCCGGCCTGCTCTCCGACGCCGACGAGTGTGCCGAGCGTGTCGAGCAGGTCGAAGAAGAGGAGCGTGAAGAGAGGAAGGAGTGCCGCGGTGACGAACACCGATCCCAGATCGAGCTTCGCGAAGGTGGGAGCGATCGACGGCGGCGCCCCGACGATGCCCTGGTACGGAATGACCCCGGCGACGAGCCCGGTCGCGCCCGTGATGAGGATGCCGAAGAGGATCCCGCCGGGGACGCGCCGGACCATGAGGACGATCGTCACGAGCAGTCCAACGGCGGTCATCCACGCGCTCGGTCTGGAGAAGTCCCCGAGCGTGACGAGCGTGGCGGGATCGTCAACAACCCACCCGGCTTCTTCCATCCCGATGAGCGCCAGAAAGAGACCGATGCCGGCGGCGGTCCCGTACTGCAGCGAGCGCGGGATCGCCGCGAGCACTTTCTCGCGGAGCCCCAACACGGTCAGGAGGAAGAAGAGCGATCCCGAAACGAAGACCATCCCGAGCGCCGTCTGCCAGGGAAATCCCATCTGCGCGCAGATCGTGAAGCTGAAGAGCGCGTTGAGCCCCATCCCCGGAGCCAGCGCGATCGGGTAGCCGGCGAGGAATCCCATGAGCAACGTGCCCACGGCGGATGCGAGTGCGGTGGCGACGAGCAGTGCCCCGCTGTCCATGCCCGTGCCGGCGGAGATGATGGCGGGGTTGACGAAGAGGATATAGGCCATGGTTGCGAAGGTCGTGAGCCCGCCGACGATCTCGCCCCGCCAAGAGACATCCGCCCGGATGATTCCCGTCCGTGTGCCCTCGGCTGGGGCGGTCCGCTTCGAACGACCTGGTCTTTTCTCTGTCATGGCTCACCAATCCCCGGCGGTAAGGCGCATTGACAGCCATCTCTGCGCGGGCGACCATGGATGACCCGCGCGGCCCGGACGACCATAGGTTGTTTCAATGTACAGAACTCCGTCTCCCACGGCCAGCGGGAACGAACACGTCGATGGGGCTATCGAGGAAGGTCTGATCATGGCAGGCGATGTACTGAGCGCGCTCAAAAAGCGTGTCCTGGTGTGCGACGGTGCGATGGGAACGATGCTCTACGAGAAGGGTTTCACGATGACGCGCTGCTTCGATGAGCTGAACCTCTCGCATCCGGACGTCGTCGGCTCGGTGCACGATGCCTACCTGGAGGCAGGCGCCGACATCCTCGAGACCAATACCTACGGGGCCAATCGGTTCAAGCTGGCGCCGCACGGCCTCGTCGACCGCGTCGCCGAGATCAACCGCCGCGGCGTCGAGATCACACGCCGCGCGGTGGACCGTGTGTCACGGTACCGACAGGTCTTCGTGGCGGGAGCGGTCGGCCCGCCCGGTCGTCCGTTGGAGGATCGGGTCTACCTCACCATGGACATGGTTCGGGACGTCTTTCGTGAACAGGTCAGCACCCTCGTCGACGCGGGTGTCGATCTGGTCATCATGGAGACGCTCTCTAATCTGGAAGAAGCGCGCGCGGCGGTACTGGCGGCGCGCGACGTGAGCGACACGATTCCCGTCGTGGTGCTCATTACGTTCACCGAGGAAGGACAGACCGTTCACGGGAACTCGCCCGAGCAGGCCGTGAGCGCGCTGGAAGCGGTCGGGGCGAGCGTCCTCGGCGCGAACTGCTCCGTCGGTCCGCACGATATTCTGCCGATCATCCAGCGCATGCGGAAGTGCACGGCGATGCCGCTTGCCGTGATGCCCAACGCGGGGACGCCGCGCATGGTAGAAGGACGTTACTTCTACATCACCTCGCCCGAGTACATGGCGAACTACGCCAAGCAGTTCATCCAGACGGCGGGCGTGTCGCTCGTTGGCGGATGCTGCGGCTCGACACCGGAGCACATTCGCGCGGTTCGGGCGGCGGTCCGATCGCTTCGTCCCGACGAATCCGTCGAGCTTCCCAGCGTGAGCGTTTCCGAGACGCCGGAGGAGCAGAAGGTTGAGGCGACCCCGACCGTGGAGAAGTCGCCGCTCGCGCGGAAGATGCACGAGTCGTTCGCGGTGAGCGTCGAGATCCGCCCGCCCCGTGGGACCGGCATACAGAAGGTGCTGGATGGAGCGCGGATGCTGAAGGAAGAGGGCGTGGATGCGGTCAATCTGCCGGACGGGTCACTAGCGTCCGCGCGCGTCTCACCGTTACCGCTGGCGCGGATCATCGAGGACGAGATCGGTCTCGAGACGATCGTCCACTGGTGTTGCCGCGATCGGAATCTTCTGGGCATGCAATCCGATCTTCTGGGCGCGTATCTCCTCGGGCAGCGAAACATCCTCGCGATCACGGGCGATCCGCCGAAGCTCGGCGATTACCCGAACGCGACCGCCGTCTTCGACGTCGACTCGGTCGGCCTCGTGCGAATGCTCACCCGGCTCAATCATGGGCAGGATCTCATCGGCAAGTCCATCGGCCGGCCGACGTCGTTCCATGTCGGCGTCGGGGTCGATCCGGCGGCGCAGAACCTCGAGGAAGAGATCAGCCGGTTCCACCGGAAGGTCGAAGCCGGTGCGGAGTTCGTGATGACGCAGCCGGTCTTCGACATCGATCAGCTTCGCGCATTCCTGGAAGCGATCGGGGGACCGGCCCCGCCGATCATGGTGGGCGTTCTGCCGCTCACGAGCTTCCGGAACGCCGAGTTCTACCGTAACGAGGTGCCCGGGATGCATATCTCCGATGCCATCCTGGACCGGATGCGTGGGGCGGGGGACGGTGAGAGCGCGAAGGCGGAAGGTCTTCGGATCGCGCAGGAAGCGCTCCTGGCGTCGAAGGAGCTGGACGGGGTCCGGGGCGTGTATCTGATGCCGCAGTTCGGCAAATACAGGACCGCGATCAAGGTTCTCGAAGTGTTGCGGTGACGGGGGAGACGTGCGGGGTAGGGGGACGCGCTCGGCGCCACACCCGCTCCCCTCGGCTA
>CAZAMP010000015.1:0-38883 GCA_964486455.1 uncultured bacterium
GCCGGATGCCAATCTAATGCGAAAGATCGTTTACACGAAGAAGTTGACACCACCGGGCCTGATGATGAGAGGAGCAGCCTATGGCTTCCATCTTCAAACGCAATGGTCGAGGATCCTACGTCATCCAGTACTACGACCACACCGGTAGACGCCGCGAGAAATCAAGCCGAACCACGGACAAGCGCGCCGCCGAACGTCTCGCGGCACAGCTGGAGCGTGACGTCATGCTCCGCCGTGAGGGACTCATTCCTTCCGATCCGAACCCAGCAGCCCAGAATCTGACCCCACTGGTCACGCATATTGAAAACTACCTGGCAGACTGCGAGAACAGGGGCCAGAACGGGCAGTGGATCAAGGACAAGCGGCGTCACCTAGCTGCCGTACAGGATGGCCTCCAGGCAGCTCGCCTCTCGGACCTGGCTCGCGCTGCGGTGAAGCGGCACCTTGCGGACTACGCAGACACGGGGGTCTCTGCGAGGACGGTGAACATCCGACGAAACGCACTGATGGCCTTCATGAACTGGTGCGTCGTCGAGGGCAGGGCTCACCGGAATCCCCTTAAAGGAATCTCCTCAGCCTCCGAGCAGGCCGACCAAAGGCGCAGGCGAAGGGCCTTGACGCTGGAGGAACTCCAGCGACTACTCGCTGTCGCAGCCAAACGTGAGGAAGACTCACGGGCTCGCCCGGGCCGCAAGGCATGGTACATGGCGGCGTTCTACGCCGGACTACGACGCAGCGAGCTTCGACGTCTAGAATGGCGCCACATAGATTTCTCATCAAGCACCTTGTCCGTAACTGACGGGAAAGGCCAACGCCTGGGTCGAGAGGCGGCCGCGATCCCCCTCTTCCCTGCCCTCGCTGATGAACTGAAGAGCATCCGGCCCAAGTCTGCGGAGCCTACAGATCGGGTCTTTCCCACAGAGGTGACCAACAACACCCGCAGGCGGGACTTCAAACGGGCCCGGATCCCGCTCAAGGACTCCGAGGGGCGGGTCGTGGATCTTCATGCGCTACGGACGACGTTGGCGACTTGGCTGGCCCTTCTGGGCGTCTCACCGCAGATGAGCCGGCAGATCATGCGCCACGCGAAGGTCGAGACGACGCTCAAGCACTATACTGTCCTTGAGGCGGCCCATCTTGTCGACGCCATACGCCGCTTACCTGAGCTCAACGAGCCCCAGCAGATTCCCCAGCAGTCTCTGCACGAGAACCTGCGAAACGGTGCATCCGAGCGCGAAATCGAAGCCGCCAGTGGCCGCATCGACACGACGAAAAAGGCCCCGCAACTGCGCGCACTCCCAGAGGATAGCGTTACAGCTACAGGGCTTAACTCTGGCGGGGCCGACGAGACTCGAACTCGCGATCTCCGGCGTGACAGGCCGGCGTTCTAGCCAACTGAACTACGACCCCGCTCAATCTGAAGCCCGGCGAGACTAGCATGGCCCTCGAAGAATCGTCAACCCCCCACAACCCGTGTCTCCGTACCGCTATGCCTTGACGGCAATAGGGGTCCGTTGGGTAGACTCCGGTGCTCAACGGGCCAGGCCGGCCCGAGACGTTCATCGCAGGAAACGGGTCGCCGAATGTCGATTCTGAAGAGAGTCTGGGAACGCTGGAAGCCGATCGCGGCCAAGATCGGGCGGTTCAACACGCGTCTCATCCTGACCATCGTATATGGGATCCTGCTCCTTCCATTCAACCTGGCCATACGTGTGCTCCGTAAAGATTTGCTGCGAAAGAAATTACGGAGCAAGTCCTCATTCTGGCTCCCCGCGGAACGGCAGGAGGCGACCGACGACCCCCTCACCGCTCATCGTCGGCAGTTCTAGATGAAGACCCTCGGAATATCGTGCTTCTATCACGATTCGGCCGCAGCGCTCATGATCGACGGCGAGATCGTCGCCGCCGCACAGGAGGAGCGCTTCACGCGCCTCAAGCACGACCAGTCCTTTCCGAACCACGCTATCGCCTACTGCCTCGAGGAAGCCGGCCTGACCGCGAACGATCTCGACCACGTCGGCTTCTACGACAAGCCGCTCCTCAAATTCGAACGGATTCTCACGACCCACCTCGCCACGTGGCCCCGGTCGTATCGCTCGTTCATCAAGGGACTGCCGATCTGGCTGAAGGAGAAGCTCTGGATTCCGCACGTGATCCGTGATGAGTTGAACTACGAGGGAGAGATCCTCTTCGCCGAGCATCACATCTCACACGCGGCAAGCGCCTTCTACGCGTCCCCGTTCGACGAGGCCGCGATCCTCACCGTCGACGGCGTCGGCGAATGGGCGACCGCGACCTGGGGCGTCGGAAACGAATCGGGCATCAAGCTCCTTCATCAGATCAATTTCCCCCACTCGATCGGGCTCCTCTATTCGGCGTTCACGTACTTCCTCGGCTTCAAGGTGAACAGCGCGGAATACAAGGTGATGGGCCTCGCCCCGCACGGCGAGCCCCGCTACGTCGATCTCATTCTCGACAAGCTGATCCACGTCGGTGAAGACGGATCGTTCCACATGAACCTCGACTACTTCACCTATCCGCACGGGCTCACGATGACGGGGAAGCGCTTCGAGACGCTCTTCGGCATCCCGAGGCGTGAACCCGAGAGCTCCCTGGATCAGATCCACAAGGACATCGCTACGAGCCTTCAGCGCGTAACGGAAGAGGTCATGCTGCGCATGGCGAGGAACGTACGGAAGGCCAGCGGGCTCGACTACCTCTGCCTTGCCGGCGGTGTCGCGCTCAACTGCGTCGCGAATGGACGCATCCTTCGCGAGGGCGAGTTCGAGGATATCTTCATCCAGCCGGCGGCGGGTGATGCGGGCGGCGCCGTCGGCGTGGCCTACTACATCCAGCACGACATAATGGGGACCCCGCGGCGCGGCGGATGGACCGGCCCCTACTTCGGACCGGAGTTCGATGACACTGATATCAAGGCGGTGCTGGACAAGTATGGCATCATGGAATACCGGACTATGGAGCAACGCGAGCTGTTCGAGGAGACCGCGCGCCTCATCGACGATCAGAACGTCATCGGATGGTATCAGGGTCGGATGGAGTTCGGCCCCAGAGCGCTCGGGAACCGCAGCATCATCGCCGATGCACGGAACCCCGAGAATCAAGACCGCGTGAACCTCAAGATCAAGTTCCGCGAGTCGTTCAGGCCGTTCGCCCCCACTGTTCTGGAAGAAAGCATCAGCGACTGGTTCGAGATCGACAGACCGAGCCCGTACATGTTGTTCGTGGCGGACGTGAGGCGTGATCGACGCACGATCCCAAGCGTGACGCACGTGGACGGCTCGGCGCGGATCCAGAGCGTGAACCGTGACACGAATCCCATGTACTACGACGTCATCAAGGCGTTCGAGAAGCGGACGGGCTGTCCGGTGATCATCAACACGTCATTCAACGTGCGGGGAGAGCCGATCGTTTGCACACCGCAAGACGCGTTTCTCTGCTTCATGAGAACGAACATGGACATTCTGGTGATGGGCCCCTACCTTCTCGAGAAATCGAACATGCCGACCCTACCGGACATCGGTGACGCGCGGGAGCTGTTCGAGCTGGACTAGCCGGTTGGCATCAGGACGAACGAGACGAGCTTGAAGCATCTGCTACTGATCCCCGTGGCCATCGTGCTCGGGGCGCTCATCTGGTCGCTCTTCAAGAACCGGAGGCGCTTCGCGTTCTTCGGAGAGCTCTGGGCGTTCATGCGGGTACGCAAGAAGTGGTGGCTCGGGCCGATCGTGATCTTCCTCGTGATTCTGAGCTTCATCATCGTGTTCGCCGAGGGATCGGTGCTGGCGCCGTTCATCTACACGTTGTTCTAGCCGAACAACGCTCTGAACGCCGCCTCGAAGGCGCTGCGGTGGCTTCCGCCGAGACCCAGGCGCTGCCAATCCCCCGGCGTCTCCCGGAGCGCATGCCGATCGGCCGGGGCGAGCGCGACAACCCGCCGACCCGCCGCCTCGGTCCGCCAGGCTTCCACCGTGCGGATGGCTAGGAGATCCTCCGCCGAAGGAGCGCATCCTCTCACGAAGAGCACAAGCAGCACGCTGCCGACCGGCGGGAGATCAGCCGGATCGAGACGACCCTTCGCCCCGTGCGAAATGATGCGTGACCGAGGTGCGATCCGCGTCAACGCGTCCTCGATCATACGATGGCTGAGAAACGCTCTCGCGACACCGTCCGAAACCAGGCACGCGACGTCGGTCGACGAAAGGGCCTCCGGCTTGCACGGTGACAGCGCCCTGTCGTGAGCCGATCTCATGAGGTCCCGCGCGTCCTCAACGGCCTCCTCGAGCGCGGCCCCGACGCCACTCCCTGAAGCCTCGTCCCTCTCGGAAACGAGAGCATCGAGTACCGCTCGACGGCGGAAGGACTCCGCCACGCGCTTCGCCCCCCACTCGTTCGAGTCGCGCGCGTTCGTTAGCGCGAGACGGACCTCTTCCGCCTGCGCCGCGCCCGCACATCCGAGGAAGAGATCCACGCCGGCCTCGAGTGCGGCCGCGACACCGTCATCAAGCGTCATCCCCGCGCTGAAACCCACCATCTCCAGGGCGTCGGAGATCACGGCGCCCCGAAAGCCGAGGGCGCCGCGGAGTAGCTCCGTCAGGAGCTCCGGGCTGCACGTCGCCGGTCGTCCCGATGTGGAATCCGGACTGCGGTCCAGCATCGGATAGCTCACATGCGCGGTCATCACGAGGGGAACATCGTCGTGAAACACCGATGCGAACGGGGCGAGATGCACCGCTTCGAACGAAGCGCGCGGCTCGTCGATCGTGGGAAGCGCGAGGTGGCTGTCGAGCGACGATGCTCCGTGACCCGGGAAGTGCTTCACGCACGGCAATACACCGCCGCATCGAAGGCCGCGGATCGCGGCCGCGCCTTGCCGCCTCACGACCTCGGGGGTGGCTCCGAAGCTGCGGCTTCCGATCACGGGGTTGGTCGATTCGGTGTTCACATCGAGAAGCGGCGCGAACACCATGTCCACGCCTGCCAGGCGAAGCACGCGCGCTACGGAGGCGAACAGCTCTTCGGTGAGCTTCGTGTCGTCGATCTCGCCGAGCGCCGCCGGTGACGGAACGGATGCCGCCCGAGCCAGGGAGCCGGCGCCGACCGGAAGACCGTCGATCTGGCTCGCGATCCCCCCCTCTTCATCGATTCCGACGAGAATTGGCCGCGGTGATAGGCGGCGCGCGTGGGCGAGCATCTCGGCGGTCTCGACGAGCGACGGCATGTCCCGCCGAAAGAGAATGAGCCCACCAAGGCGACCCTCAGCGAGCGCCGCCTCCGTCTTGGGCGTGAACCGACCGTTGTCGAGCCCCCCGATGACGAGTTCTCCGATCGTGTGCGCGCCCAATACGTTCCCCCTAGTAAAGACGCCGGATGTCAATGCCGGAAAAGTAGTGCTTCAGGATGTCCGTATATCGCTTCCCTTGCCGGCTCATCTCGATCGCGCCCATCTGACAGAGACCGACCCCGTGACCGTAGCCGCGCCCCTTTGCGACGACCTTCGCCGGCTTGCCGTCCCGCTTCTCGACCTTGAACTCCACGAAGGTGCTCCAGAGCGCCGCACGCCCGGCTCCGGGCTGCCGCAACGTCCAGCGGATCGTATCCTTCTCGATTCGATAGCGACCGGACGTCGTGACGACTTCGACAACGACCGCGCGACCCGACTTGCCCTTCTGCTTGACCTTGACGTCCTTCAGCTGTCCGAACGGTTTTCCGTCCCACGGATGGAACCGGGGGTAGTACTTCGAGAATACCTGCATGAATGTCGTCACGTTCCACTCGACACGCCATCGATAGCGATCGGCCTTCCGGCAGTAGTCACCCCCGCGACCTTTGTCCTTTCGGCTCTTGAGGTGTCCGCTCCCCTTCCCATTCCACACCTCCGCCGGATCCGACGTCCTGCCGCCGCAGGTCGACGAGTAGAACACCTCGACGGGATGGCCGCCGTGATAGACGATTTCTCCGGCCGTTTCGCTCACGGCTCGGTTGACGGCGGGTGATTCTCCCGCGACCCCCGTATAGACCTGGCTGAGCTCGTTGTCATAGAGATCGAACCCGCTGCCGCCGCGCAGTACGATCTTCTTGTACGCATACGTCCGAGCGGCAACGGCCTGCGCCTTCTGCGCCTCGAGCTTCGTTGGCCCACCGGCGCGTCCGATCTCGTTTCCGACGACGCCACGAACATAGTCGTCCAGATTGAGTCGATTGACCAGAACGAGCCCGGACGAGCGGGCGGTCAACACGAAGTAGCCACGGTAGGAGGCACCGTCGACCTCCATCATCGCGCCCCGCGCCTCGGGAAAGAGAAGGAACGTCTCGGTGAAGACACCGCGATCGCGCCCCGCCCCATCGATGGCGCGAATCGACTTCCCGCCGGCATGAACGAACGTCCACGTCTCGGTTGCGGGAATCTGGTTCGGACGCACCCGCCGGCCTTCGAAACCGATCCGCCAGACGCGATCCGAGCTGACCCGAACCTTTGAGACTTCGAGACGGAGAGCGACGCGAACCACGGGGCCGCCGGGAGGAAGGGCCGCCCGCCTCGGTGGTGGCGCGCAGGCCGTCATCGTCGCAACGACCGCGAGGACGGCGAAGAGCGCCAGGGCCCACGTGCGGCGCGGTCCAGAGATCCGGCTCAGTCGGAACGCACGGACCGATTGACTAGCCCCGCGGACCTGCCGGACAGATCTTCCCGAGCACGGCCTGTTTCGTCGCGCCCGTGGCCATGGGTAGATTGGCGGGTCGACCTTCGAGCGTTTCGTTCCCGAGAATGGCAAAGGCAATCGCCTCCTTTGCGTCGGGGTTGATCCCATACTCCCGTGACGTGACGACCAGACTCGAACGAAACGCCTTTGCCAGTCCGTCCATCAACATGCGATTGTTCGTTCCCCCCCCGGACACGATGACCTCGTTGACCTCGCGATAGCTGGGCGGAACGAGCGTTTCCAACGCCTGAGATACGGACTCGATGACGAATTCGCCCGCGCTGGCGAGCGTATCCCGCTCATTGAGACCGTTGCGGCGCGCGGCCGCAAGGAACTTCGACGCGTACCGATCACCGAATAGCTCGCGCCCCGTCGACTTCGGCGGCTTGGCCCCGAAGTATGGATGCGCCATGAACTCGTCGAGCAACGGCTTGCAGGGCCTGCCCGAGGCCGCGAGTTCCCCCCCTTCGTCCCGCGGTTTATCTAGCAGAATCTCGGCCAAGGCGTCCAACAGCATGTTGCAGGGACCGACATCGAACGCCAGAACGTCGCTCATCGACGAGCCGGCGGGGAGGATTGTGAGACTGGCGATGCCGCCAAGATTGAGCAGGACGCGCGACTTCTCCGCATGGCGAAACAACAGACAATCCACGTACGGAACGAGCGGGGCCCCGGTTCCGCCGGCCGCGATATCGCGCGGACGAAAATCGCAGATCACGGGGATCCCCGTCCGCTCGGCGATCACGGAACCTTCCCCGATCTGGAGCGTGGATCTCTTGCCATCTTCCCGATCGGGATCGTGATAGATCGTCTGACCATGGGACGCGATGAAGTCGACGATCTGCGGCTTCGTCCCTCCGAATTCGATCGCCTTGAGTGCGGCCGCGGCGAAAATCTCGCCGAGCTCGAAGTTCAGGAGGGCAACCTCCGATGCCGTCGCCTCTCCGGCCGCCAGCACGCGTTCCCGGATGGCCTGATCGTAGGGACGCGTCAGGAACGCGAGGCTTTCGACCTTCGTTTCCTTTCCGCAACCGTTGATCCGGACCAGGACGGCGTCGACGCCGTCCGCCGATGTCCCGCTCATGAGTCCGATCGCAAGGCGTGTGCTCTTCTCGAGAATTGCCCGTAGCTCGTGCATCAGACCCGATCTCCTTCTTTCGCCCCGGCGGTGGCGTCGCCAGCGCTTGGATCTCCTGCCCTCCGGTCGTCTCGGGGAGTGCCCTCGCCGCCGCCTTCGGCTCCGACTTCGCCGACACCGAGACTCTGAAGGGCCTCACGGACCCGCCCCCCCGCATTCACCAGTGCGCGATCGGCCGCCTCGAAACCCGCATCCGCCAACGACATGACGATCGCGCGCTTCACGCTGCCGCCCGCCGCGGAAAGTAATTGCTCCGCGTCCGTGTAGTCTATTCCGGTGGCCGTCATCACCACCCGCTTGGAACGCTCACGAAGCTTCTCGCTCGTGGCCATGAGGTCAACCATCATGTTCTCGTGTACTTTGCCCAACCGAATCATCGTCGTCGACGTGATCATGTTCAGGATCAGCTTCTGGGCCGTACCCGACTTCATCCGCGTCGATCCCATGATCGCTTCGGGGCCCACCTGGGGAGCGATAAGGACATCGACCTTCAGCTCCACCTTTTCGGGGGCGTTCGTGGTGAGATAGATCGTCGAAGCACCGCGTGCTTTCGCTCGCTTCACGGCGGCTACCGTGTAGGGGGTTCGCCACGAGGCCGCGATCCCCATCACGACGTCAACGGAACCGACCGCGAGATCGTCGATCTCTCCCTCGCCCTCGCCCTCGCGGTCCTCCGCGCCTTCCACGGCCCTTACGAGCGCCCCGGACCCTCCCGCGATCAGTCCGCGGATGCGCCCGGGATCGGTGCCGAACGTCGGCGGGCATTCGGCCGCATCCAACACACCGAGGCGTCCGCTCGTGCCCGCCCCGATGTAGATGAGCCTCCCGCCCCTACGCATGCACGTGGTCACCAGGGAAACGGCCTTTGCGATGTCGGGAATCACGGCGCGGATCGCGCCGGCCACGCGGGCATCTTCCTTGTTGATACGGTGAAGGATCGCGTCGGTATCCAGCGCGTCGAGATCCATCGTCCGGGGATTGCGCGCCTCCGTCGTCAATCCCATCAACCTGTCGAAGAGGGGTCTTCCACGTTCCGCCACGGCTCCCCCGATCGGGCCGGTATCCACAAGAGATGGAACACCTTATGGTCGCCGGTTCCTCGATGTCAACCGGACAACGAAACGCCCCGGCTCGCGCACGGGCTGGCGCGGGCCGGGGCGTCCTGAATCGTCTATTGAGGCGCTAGCTCGCCTTTCTGAGCGTTCGCGCCTCCACTCGCTGGCTCTCCAGACCGTGTTTCACAATCTTGTAGCGAAGCGCTCCGCGGCCGACCCGCAACAGCCTCGCCGCTTCCATCACGTTCCCGCGGGTCCTGTCGAGGGCGGCTTCGATGACCTTTCTCTCGACGGAGTCTAGACTCACGCCTTCCTCGGGAAGCCTGACCTGGAAGCTCTCACCGGAGAAGTCCACGAGATAGAATGGCCGGCGTGAAGTCTCGATGGGAAAGTCCTCAGGATCGAGCGCGCCGCCGCCGCCGCTGAGCACGGCCTGCTCCACGGCGGACGCCAGCTCGCGCACGTTGCTCGGCCAGCGATAGTCCATCAGCAATCGCTCTACCGCAGGCGAGAAAGTTGCCGGGCGCGTGTCGAAGCGTCGCGCGGAGAGCGCGGCGAAGTGCAACGCCAGGTCGATGATGTCCCCGCCGCGTTCCCTGAGCGGCGGAAGAAGCACCTGGACGCCATTGAGCCGATTGTAGAGATCCGTTCGGAAGCAGCGAGTAGCGACCTCTCTCGCGAGGTCGCGGTGCGTCGAAGCGATTACGCGAACGTCCACCTCGACCGGTGTCTCGCTCATGACCCGACGCACGTGTTTCGAATCCATGAAACGAAGCAGCTTCGCCTGGAGCGGCAGGTCGATCTCCGCGACGCCATCGAGGTAGAGGGTGCCGCCATGGGCGAGCTCGAGGAGGCCAGCCTTTCGGCCGGGTGAGTCCTCAAAAGCGCCCACTTCGTGACCGAAAAGCTCGCTCTCCAGCAGCTCTCCGGGGATAGATCCGCAAGACACATGGATGAACGGGCCGGCACGACGCCCGCTTTGATCGTGAATGAACCGCGCGAAGAGCTCCTTGCCGGTTCCGGTCTCGCCTACGATCAGCACGGGGGTCTGAGGGTTCTTTGCCGCTTGCTCCGCAACCTTGGCCGCGGATCTGAAGACGGGGCTCGAACCAATCAGTTTCGTGAACGTCGGAGGCGGCTCGGCGGACGGTTGTGCCGCGGGCGAGTCCGGCTGTCCCGGCCGCACAACGCGTTCCGCGAACTGGATCAGTCGCAGCAGCACGTCCTGATTGACGGGACGATAGAGGACGTTCCTTACGCCGAGCTGTGGCGGAACCTCGCGCCGTGAGACCGACTCCAAATCCGTGATCAGGATTATCTGGCACCGGGGTCGCTCTTCTTTGACTCTCTGGATGAGTTCAAGCGCGCGTGCTTCACCGCGGTATTCCAGTATCATCAAATCCAGGGGGCTCTCGGATGCGACGCGAAATCCGCTCTCGGGAACGGAACACAGTTGAGGCTCATGACCCCACTCAGTCAAGAGATTCAGGACCCGCTTTCGCGTCTCGGGATCCTGAAGAACAGCGAGCACGCTTAAGGACACGAGGTTTCCCTCCCTTCCGTAGTCGGCGCACAGATGAAGCTGTCGAATCGGTACATGCGGAAAGACTTCCGTACTCGGGTAGTTACTAGAAGGGACCTAGTGAGATTGTCGGTAGGGGGTGGCTGATTCTGTAACAGAATGATTCGTGCAGGCTTGTCCGCGTCATAAACGCGACCGCCGCGCCCGCGGTGGTCCATATGCGCCGTTCCGAGCGCGCCGTCCGCGACCGCCGCACGGCCGAAAGCGGCTAGAGCGGCCCGGGGCGGCACAAGCCGCCCCAGGTCCTCGCATCCCTAGGGCTTACGCAGGGCGAAGAAGCGGGTCCGTCCGTCGCGCTCCACGAGCAGTAGGACGGGATCTCCGCTCGAGATGCTCTCAGTGCGATCCCGGTAGTCCGCGACGTCGGAGACGCGCTTTCGCGCAACCTCGCGGATGATGTCGCCGGGCTGGAGGCCTTTCTTCGAGGCCGCGCCGCCGCGAGCGACCGACTCCACCACGATTCCGCCGGAGCCGAAGGTCGTCCCGAGGCTGACCGCCAGCTCATCCGTCAGCTCGCGGACACCCAGACCGAACGGATCGTCCGCCGGCTCATCTTCGTCGACCGCGGAGGCCAGCTGTTCCGGATCGTCCGGCAGCTCTCCGAGGCGTACGATGAACTTCCTCGTATTTCCATCTCGCGAAACCTCTACATCCGCATCGGTGTCGGGCCGCGTCATGGCAACACGGTTGCGGAGATGGCTGACGCTGCGGATGGCCTCACCGTTGAACTTCAGGATGACGTCGCCTTCTTCGATCCCGGCGTCGCGCGCCGGGCTGTCCGGCACGACCTCGCTCACGAGCGCGCCTTCCACGCGGTCCAACCCAAGGCTCTCCGCGAGCTCCTCGTCGAGGTCGCCGATCATCACGCCCAACCAGCCGCGGATCACACGTCCTTCGGTGATCAGATCGGCCATGATCTGGTCCGCCATGTTCATCGGGATCGCGAAGCCGATGCCCTGATAGCCGCCGCTCCGCGACGCGATCGCGGTGTTGATTCCGATCACCTCGCCTCGCAGGTTGACGAGCGGCCCGCCGGAGTTTCCGGGATTGATCGCGGCATCAGTCTGGATAAAGTCTTCGTAGTCCGTGAGCCGCATATTCTGCCGGCCCGTCGCGCTGACAATTCCGGCCGTCACACTCTGCTCGAGGTGAAAGGGGCTACCCACGGCCACGACCCATTCGCCCACGCGTAGCCCGTCGGAGTCACCGATCGAAGCGTACGGAAGGCTTTCCGCGTCGATCTTGATCACCGCGACATCGCTTCGGCTGTCGGCGCCGACGAGGCTGGCCCCATAGGTCTGACCGTCGGCCATCCGGACGGTGAGCTGGTCCGCTTCACCGGCCACGTGATTGTTCGTCAGGATGTAGCCATCCTGGCTGACGACCACGCCGGATCCCAGCCCGCGCTGAGTGAACCCTTCCGGATTCGGGCCGAAGAAGCGGTGGAAAAACGGCTCCCCAAAAAACTCTCGTAGGCCGGGGAAGCGTTCGGTCGGCGGCTGTGCCTCGATCTCCCGCTCGGTGTAGATGGCCACGACGAACGGTTTCGCATGTTCGGCGACCGCCGCGAACGCGTCGGACATGTGTTGGAGCGTCGCCGCCGCCTCCGGCGAGATGTCCGGAGCGTCGTCTGCCCGCGCGGCGCCGACAGACAGGACGCCCGCGCACAGGATTGCTGCTATTGATAGAAACGAAACTGATATCCGGCGAAGCGATGTGCCTCGGTTGCTCATGATCTTCCTCCAGTCTTCCGAGCGGAGCGATCCTTGATATGGATCTCGATCAGCTGATCGCCTTTATGCCCCTCGGATTCGATCCCTTCGCCGACGAGACGCAACACGGTGCCGTCGCGTGTTTCGGGTGGGACCTCGACTTTTTGCTTTCTGCCGCGGATTGTGCGTACCTGGATGATGGTTCCTGACTTCGCGCTCTTCTTGCTCACAGAGACCCGACAACATATGTCCTTCCCGTCTCGGGAGAAGAACGGGTGGCCGGAAACCTTCACCCGGAGGTACTTCTTGCGGTCCCCCGGACCGCTTTCCTCCCCACCAAACCCCGGCACGGGTATCAAAGTTCCGTCACTCGTGCCTGCGGGGATCTCGAGGCTTACGACACCAAGTTGTGAAACCCAGCCGTCACCCTCGCATCGTTCACAGAAGCTCATGATGTCCCAGCCTCTGCCTCCGCAGCGATCACACGTCTTGCGGGCATCCGGTTCGCCCTTGCATTCCGGACACACGTAGGCGCTTCCGCCTTCTTCGCCGGTT
This sequence comes from uncultured bacterium, assembly GCA_964486455.1. Taxonomy (GTDB): domain Bacteria; phylum Eisenbacteria; class RBG-16-71-46; order CAZAMP01; family CAZAMP01; genus CAZAMP01. The sequence goes on from CAZAMP010000015.1 coordinate 12,762, forward strand.
CCGCCGCACATCGGGCAGGCAAGCCGCACGGGCATCCGCAGCCTCGCGCGCCCGCCGAGAGCGGCCGCTTCGAACGGAACGCTGATCTCGGCGATCTCGTCCTGACCAGAGGATTTCACACTGCTCAAAAACTGTCGCAGCATGCTTTCCAGAAACATCTGCGGGTCGGGCGATTCGTCCTCTTCACTCTCGAACATGTCTTCAGGCTCGGCCGCAACCCACCAGCTGGTGGATTCTCTGAGCTCGTCGTACTCCTTCCGGCGCTTCGGATCGCCCAAAACGTCGTACGCCTCGCGGATATCCCTTCGAAGCTCGGAGACTCCCGACTCGGGATCGTCGGCCAGCCCCTCTACCTCATCACAGTGGCGTAGTAGACTCCGGTAGGCCGCCTCGATCGCGCGAGGATCTGCGTCAGGGGTTACACCCAGAACCACGTAGAAGTCTTTCAGTGCACGGGCCATCTATTAGCCTCCAGGGTGCCCATACCGAACGGGCGCCCAAGCGGATCTCTCACCTCATGGTGTCATGACACCCATGATGTGTCTGGGGTTTCATTGAGTCACGCGTTCTCTTTGGAATCTTCGGCCTCCGCTCCTTCATCAGCGAGGGCCTCATCCTCGTCGTCGACCGACTCCGCCTCCGAACCCGAGGCTTCGGGTTCCGGCTTGTTGGCCTCTTCCACGTAGTTGAGTCGCAGCGTCGAGAGCAGCTGTCGAAGCGTGCTCGATTCGCTCTCCGAACGGTTGCCCTCGGTCTTCGCCTCGATCATCGTCAGGATGTCGATCATGGCTCCCGCCTGCTCGATATCCCGTTCCAGCTCACCCGATACCGGATTGGCGATCTTCCCGAGTGACACCATGGCCTGCGTGGCATAACCGGATATCATCGCGGTGAAGTAAGCCTCCAGCTTCTCATCGCTCAACGTCATCTCATCTCCCCCATCCATGGGACGTCATCACCGCTAGCCATTCTTCTTGTCGTCGTCCACGACCTCAAAGTCCGCGTCGACAACCTTCTCGCTCCCCGTCTCCGACCCGGAAGCGCCGGCTCCGGCACCGGCATCAGCGCCGCCGGCCGGCCCTTCGGCTCCCGGCCCCGCGGCCTCCTGCTGGGCCTGCGCCGACTCGTAGAGCTTCTGCGAGACGGCATGCCACGCCTTCTCGAGCTCCGCCGACGCCGCCTTGATGCTCTCCGTGTTGTCACTCTTGATGGCCGTGTCGAGCCTCTCCAGCGCTTCCTCGACCGGCTTCTTCGAGTCCTCATCGATCTTGTCGCCGAGCTCTTCGAGCTGCTTCCGGATCGAGTAGGCCATGTTGTCGGCCTTGTTGCGCTCCTCGATCGCTTCCTGCCGCTTCTGGTCCTCGGCCGAGTGCGACTCGGCATCATTGACCATGCGGTCGATCTCGCCTTCGCTTAGCCCACTCGAGGCCTGGATCTTGATCGACTGCTCCTTGCCGGTTGCCTTGTCCTTCGCCGACACGTGCAGGATTCCGTTCGCGTCGATGTCGAACGTCACGTCGATCTGAGGCATTCCGCGTGGCGCGGACGGAATGCCGACGAGCTGGAATTCCCCGATCTTCTTGTTGTCGATCGCCATCGGCCGCTCGCCCTGGAAGACCTTGATGTCGACGGCCGTCTGATTGTCCGCCGCCGTCGAGAAAATCTGGGACTTGCGCGTGGGGATCGTCGTGTTCCGTTCGATGAGCTTCGTGTGCACACCGCCCAGTGTCTCGATGCCGAGCGACAACGGTGTTACGTCGAGAAGCAGAACGTCCTTCACGTCGCCGGTCAGCACTCCGCCCTGGATGGCCGCGCCGATCGCAACCACCTCGTCGGGATTGACGCCCTTGTGCGGCTCGCGCTGGAAGAGGCTTTGGACGACCTCCTGCACCTTCGGAATCCGCGTCGATCCGCCGACGACAATGATCTCGTCGATGTCCGACGGCTGGTACCCGGCATCGGCAAGCGCCTTCCGGCACGGTTCGACGGTCCGCTGGACGAGGTGATCGACGAGCTGCTCGAACTTGGCCCGCGTGAGATTGATGTTGAGGTGCTTCGGCCCCGACGCGTCCGCCGTGATGAACGGCAGGTTGATATCGGTGGATTGCGTCGTGGACAGCTCGCACTTGGCCTTCTCGGCCCCCTCTTTCAGGCGCTGGAGCGCCATCGGGTCGTTCCGGAGGTCGATTCCCTGATCCTTCTTGAATTCATCCGCAAGCCAATCGATCAGCATCTGATCGAAGTCGTCACCACCGAGATGCGTGTCTCCGTTCGTCGCCTTGACCTCGAACACGCCATCACCCAGCTCAAGGATGGAGATGTCAAACGTGCCACCGCCGAGATCGTAGACCGCGACCTTCAGGTTCTCGGTCTTCTTCTCCAGACCATAGGCAAGGGCCGCGGCCGTCGGCTCATTGATGATCCGCTTGACCTCGAGGCCGGCGATGCGTCCGGCGTCCTTCGTCGCTTGACGTTGGGAATCGTTGAAGTAGGCGGGCACGGTGATAACGGCCTGCGTGACCGGCTGCCCGAGGTGCGCCTCCGCCGTCTCCTTCATCTTCTGGATCACCATCGCGGAGATTTCCGGCGGATCGTATTGCTTGCCTTTGGCCTCGACCTTCACACGTCCCTGCGCGTCCTTCACGACCTTGTACGGTACCTCGCTCATCTCGGTACCGACTTCGTGGAAGCTCCGCCCCATGAAACGCTTGATGGAATAGACCGTGTTCTCGGGGTTCGTGATCGCCTGCCGCTTCGCGACCGCGCCCACGAGCCGCTCCTCCTTGTCCTTCGGAAAGGCGACCACGCTCGGCGTCGTCCGCGCACCTTCCGCGTTCTGGATGACGACCGGCTCGCCCCCTTCGACGACCGCAACGCACGAGTTGGTCGTGCCGAGGTCGATTCCGATGATCTTAGACATCTTACAATCCTTTCGTTATAGGCAAATCTGTGAATTCTTGATCACTCGATATTGGAGATTACGAGCTAAGAGGTATGCAAGCGATATGCCACGACGGATGCGGGAGTCTGTGAAAGGTCCAAATCTAAGTGCTTTAATCAGACCACGTTACGAGAAGCGGATTCACCGAGAATCGGAGCGTCCGGCGGCATGCCCCATCCTGTTTCAATCTAAAACGGTTCGGACTGTTTCAATCTGAGGCAGCAGGCCGATTCATCCGTTTCAACTTCCGCCAGAGCGTCGCCCGAGAGATTCCGAGCGTGGCCGCCGCCCGGGTCGCGTTCCCCCCATGGCGGGCCAACACGCGCCTGATGTGACGCTCCTCGACCTCGCGCAACGACAGATGATCCGGGTAGTGACCCTCAGGAGTGTGGGTGAGCGACGGCACCCCCCGCTCGAGCATTTCCGAAGGCAGCTCATGCTCGCTGATCTCCAGCTCGTCGACGAGAAGCACGGAACGTTCGATCGCGTTTTCAAGCTCGCGCACGTTGCCGGGATAGTCGTAGTGAAGCAGATAGAGCTGTGCGCGCTGTGAAAACGTCCTGACATCCTTACCGTAGCTCTCCCGGAATCGTTCGAGGAAGTATCGCGCCAACAGCGGAATGTCGTCCCTGCGCTCGCGAAGAGGCGGAACGTCGATTCGAAGAACGTTCAGGCGGTAGAAAAGATCTTCCCTAAACCTACCGATCTCCATGGCCCGCTTGATGTCTGTGTTGGTGGCGGCGATCACGCGGACGTCAACGCGGGTGGATCGGTTTCCACCGACGCGGCGCACCTCACGCTCCTGCAACACGCGTAGGAGCTTCACCTGAACCGGAGGTGGCAACTCCCCCACTTCGTCAAGGAATATGGTCCCACCATCGGCGTCCTCGAAAAGACCCTTCTTATCTTGTGACGCCCCCGTGAAGGCGCCTCGTACATGACCGAACAGCTCGCTCTCGAAAAGGTTCTCAGGGATGGCTCCCGAGTTCACCGCCACGAACGGACCGTTCAGGCGCGAGCTCTGGTAGTGGATCGCGCGCGCGATCAACTCCTTGCCGGTTCCGCTCTCACCGGTGATGAGGACGGTGCTCTCGGTTGCGGCGATTTTCCCGATGAGCCGAATGACGCGCCGGATCGCCTCGGACACACCGATGATGCTGCCCGAGTAGATCGATTCCGTCTTCGCGTCAGGCTCCCCAGTCGCCCCGTTGAAAACCTCGTCTTCGCCCACCGTTGCCCGCCTTCCGGATGGAGGCATCCCGATTTCTGTTGAGACAAAATAACCGCGGGCTACTATACTCCTCGCCTCATTATGCAGCAACCGAGACACGGCGATGGAGGATCCGGATTCACATGCCAGCCGAAAACCGCTTACCAATTGTCAGAGTCGACAACGCCGAAGGGTTCCTCAGTCCACCGCATCTCTCGGCGGTTCGCGCACGCGCGCTCGATGCCCTGAACGCGCTCACGGCACGTTCCTGCGAAGGAAGCGACTTCTTGGGCTGGTTGGATCTTCCCGAACGAATGCTCGCGGAAGAGCTTCCCGCGATCGAAACACAGGCCGAGCGGCTACGGAGTTCGAGCGACGCGCTGGTCGTGATCGGAATTGGCGGAAGCTCGCTCGGAGGCCGCGCCGCGCTCAGCGCGCTGGGCCATTCCGCGACGGAAACCGTCCAGCCCAGTGACACACATCCCGTCGTCTTCGCGGGACACCACCTTAACAGCGATACCCTCCGAGAGACGCTCGATTCGCTCGACGACCACGACTACGCGGTCAACGTAATCAGCAAGTCCGGCACGACGACCGAGCCGGGGATCGCGTTCCGTTTCTTCCTCGACGATCTCAAGCGTCGCCACCCCGATGGCGGATGGAAGTCGCGCCTCATCGCGACGACCGACCCCCGGAAGGGAGCGCTCAAGGAGCTCGCGAACGACGAGGGGTTCGAGACCCTTGTCGTGCCCCCGGACGTGGGCGGCCGCTTTTCGGTTCTCTCCGCCGTGGGGCTCTTCCCGCTGGCGTATGCAGGGGTCGATGTGCGGGCGATGCTCGACGGCGCGCGCGACATGGCGGCCGTCGCGCTACGGGAAGATCTCGAAACGAATCCATCGATCTCTCTCAGCAGCGTTCGGAACGCGCTTTTCGACGCCGGATACGGTGTGGATTGCCTGTCCTTCACGAATCCGCGTCTACGCCACTTCGCCGGCTGGTGGCAGCAGCTCTTCGGCGAGAGCGAGGGCAAGGACGGCAAGGGTCCCTTCCCCGCGACGTGCGAGATCCCGGCCGATCTCCACTCTCTCGGGCAATACATCCAGGACGGTCGCCGTCAGCTCTACGAAACGTTCTTGCACGCGGGTGAAGGAAACACCTCCCTACTCGTGCCTGCCGGACCGTCACGTGATGGTCTGGACTACCTCGAGGGCCGCCCCGTGTCGGACGTTCTGGAGGCCGCCCTCGACGGGACGCGATCCGCTCACCAGAGCGGTGGGGTGCCGACGCTCGACGTGCGTGTACCGGTACTCGACGCTTTCGGGATCGGCGCGACGTTCTTTCTCTTCCAGATCACGGTTGCACTGGGCGGAGCGCTCCTGGGCGTCAATCCGTTCGACCAGCCGGGAGTGGAAGCCTACAAGCGGAACATGTTCAAACGACTCGGACGTCCCGGGTACTAGCGGTTGTCGCGCCCGGCGCCAGGAGGTTCACATGAGTGGTCGCGCGATCGCCTTCATCATCCTCGGGATCCTACTTGTTATCGGGATCTCGATCGCCAGCTGGTTCATCAGTGTGCGCAACTCGCTGGTGACCCTCGACGAACAGGTGAATCAATCGTGGGCACAGGTTGAGAACGTCTACCAACGGCGCGCGGATCTGATTCCGAACCTCGTCGAAACGGTCAAAGGCTACGCTTCCCACGAAAGAGAAACGCTGGAATCCGTGATCGAAGCCCGGTCGAAGGCGACGTCCGTCCGGATCACACCCGAGATGCTGGGCGATCCAGGCGTCTTCAAGCAGTTCCAGAGCTCGCAAGGGGCGCTGAGCTCCGCGCTGAGTCGACTCATGGTGGTCGTGGAGCGCTACCCCGACCTCAAGGCCAATCAGAATTTCCTCGACCTCCAGACCCAGCTCGAAGGAACCGAGAATCGGATCACGGTCGAGAGAGGCCGTTTCAATGAGGCCGCGCGGGCACTGAACACGAAGATCCGCCGGTTCCCCGAGACGATCGTGGCTGGGATGCTGGGGCTCGAGAAACGTCCGTACTTCGAGGCGCAGGAAGGCGCCGACGAGGCCCCAAAGGTCAAATTCTAGGAGAGCGATGTGAAGGTTACGGCAGTCGTTCTGTCGCTTATCGGAGCGCTGATCCTCGTCTTCGCCGCTCCGGCGGAGGCACTGGAGCCGCCGGAGCGCGCGCAGGGCTACGTCAACGACTATGCCGGCCTGCTGAATTCGCGGGAGGTCTCGCGTCTCGACGCAGTGCTCCGTCAGTACGATCAAACCAGCTCGACGCAGGTCGTGATCGCGATCTTCTCGTCGCTGGAAGGGCAGTCTCTCGAGGACTTCTCCCTGCGGCTCGCCGAAACCTGGAAGATTGGTCGTGAAGCGCACGACAATGGCGTGCTGGTCACCATCTTCGTCGCCGAGCAGCGCGCGCGGATCGAGGTCGGATACGGACTCGAAGGCGCGCTGCCGGACATCACGGCGGGGAGGATCATCAGAAACGAGCTGGCACCCGCCTTTCGGGCGGGCGACTATGCGGCCGGTCTCGAAGCGATGGCGGCGGCGATCATCAAGGCCACGCGAGGCGAGTACACGGGCGATCCTAGTCGCGCAGCACGCGCGCGCCGTGGCGCCAAACGGTTTCCGTTCGCCTTCATTGTGCTCTTCTTTCTTCTCCCCCTCAGCATCTTCCGCCGCATGTCGGCCGGCCGCTACCGGACGTTCGGCGGTGGCACCTTCCTGACCGGCATGCTTCTCGGCAGCTTGCTCGGCGGAGGGCGCGGCGGCTCCCGGGGCGGCTTCGGCGGCGGGGGCTTCGGCGGCGGGGGCTTCAGCGGTGGCGGCGGAAGCTTCGGCGGCGGCGGCGCCAGCGGAGGATGGTGACCATGGGCATCAGTGCACGAAATCTCCTGACGCAGGACGAGGAAGCGAAGCTGGTCGCGACCATCGGGGCGGCCGAGAAGCGAACGAGCGGAGAGATCAAGATCCACATTGAAGACCACGCCCCGCGAGCGCCGATTCGCCGGGCGGAAGAGCTTTTCGAAACGCTCGACCTCACGCAGACCCAGGCCAGAAACGGCGTGCTGATCTACCTTGCCGTCAAGGACAAGGCATACGCCATCATCGGCGACGCGGGAATCGACGAGAAGGTGCCCCACGATTTCTGGGACGACATCCGAGACGGCATGGGTGAGCGTTTTCGCGAAGGCCACTTCTTCGACGGCATCCGATACGCGGTTGAGGAGACGGGAAGGCAGCTCGCCGAGTTCTTCCCGTGGCGATCGGATGACGTGAACGAATTGCCGAACGAGATCTCCTTCGGCGACAAGCAGGAGAGCTGAAGAATGCGGATTGGATCCATCGGCCGCCTCTCGCTCCTCGCGCTCTCCGTGGCCATACTCATCACGATCTCGTGCTCGAGAGAGTCGCCCAAAGAATCGCCCCCGGCCGACGGCGCTCTCGTTGTCGAGCTCGTCCACTTGAAAGACTCCGACCCGACACCGGAGTGGCCGCAAGTCTTCAATGAAGGCAGACCGTTCGTGATTTCCGTCAACGAGGGGATTCCGAACGCGCGCGCATTCTTCGACGCGTTGGTGGGATCGCTCAAATCGCAGGACGTACTCGACGATGTCGTGTTCAGCTGGTTCGGCGGCGACGATATGGAGTTCGCCGAGGTCATCATCGGCAGCAAGGTCGAGCTCGGCATCGCGCAGTCGGTGCTGAGATCATACGGACAGCACGTCACCAAGCCGATGATCATCTCCGTGGCGACCGAAGACGAGAAGCTCGGCAAGACCCAGTCGATCTACGTCGGAGGTCTCGTCGCAAGCGGAAGGCGCGTCGTCTCACCGCCCAAGCTGCGCGAGCTGACGGCGCCGGGGCTCACGCACGAGGAATTCTTGCGTTTGCTCGACTAGCAGGATCGGGGATGGACGGATGGCCGGCCGTGCCTTGAGACACCTCGAAATCGAACTCACCGCCGATCGCGCGTTCAAGACGTGGCAGGATCTACCCACGGCATTCATCGAGAAGACGACTCGGTTAGGCGACGCCGCCGTCCTCGAGCTCGCCGCCCGGCTCTGGACGCACGGCGAGCATCGCTTTCTCTACACCGCGTCGGTCATCATTCATCGCCATCCCAGCGCCTTCCGTCGGGTTCGCTGGACGTTCTTGAAACGCCTCGGAGATCTCATGAGCGACTGGGGCGCCGTGGATATGTTCGTCTCATTGGCGGGGCCGGCCTGGCGCTCCGGACAACTGAGCGACGCGAGAGTGTTGCGGTGGACACGATCGGAGAATCGGTGGTGGCGACGCGCGGCACTCGTCTGCACCGTCTACCTGAATCGGAAGGCCCGAGGCGGCCGAGGCGATACGGCACGTACGCTGGCGATCTGCGAGCCGCTGGCCGGAGATCGAGATGACATGGTGGCCAAGGGCATGTCGTGGGCGCTCCGGGACCTTATTGCGCACGATCGAGCCGCCGTCGAGCGTTTCCTCCGCAAGCACGACCATCACCTCCCGGCGCTCGTGAAGCGGGAGGTCCGCAACAAGCTCACCACGGGGCGTAAGAACCCATGAGGTCGCCGCTGAAGTTCCTTTTCTCATCGGATCTCGGCAGGATCCCGTACGCGCTGGTCGCCGTCTCCATGAGCCTGGGTGTGGGCCTCGTCGCCTTGCTCATCCTCGTGCTTACAGGCATCATCAACAGTTCGACCGAGTTTCCGAGCAGCGCCACCGACGCACCGTTCCTCGTCGGGCTCCTCGGCGCGGCAGTCATCGGCCCGCTGATCGAGACCCTCATGATGGTCCTCATCCTTCGAATGCTCAGGTTCGTCAAGGGGCCCGGACTCAAGTGCCTCGTTTCAGGGTTGGTCTGGGGAGGTTTCCACTCTCTGTTTTCGCTTCCGTGGGGGATCATAGCGTTTGGCATGTTCATCGTCTTCACGGCAGCCTTCCTGCGCTGGGAGCGGCGGTCCACTTGGGAGGCGGTGAAGACGGTCTGGCTCATTCATGGTCTGCACAACGGCGTTGCCTTTCTCGCCAGCTCCCTGCCCTGATTCAAGCCGGATCAGCTGCCGAACAGGTGGGCCGGACACACCGTCATCAACGAACGCGTGCGGGCTACCCGCCGATCGAGACCCTCGCGATGTCCATCCAGCTACCGGGGAACACACCGAGGCCGAGCACGCCGACCACGCAGACCAGCAGAACGACACCGACGGTCACCGGCAACGGCCCGAGTGGTGCGTCTTCGAGCGGTTCCTGCATGTACATCGCGATTACGACGCGAAGGTAGTAGTAGACGGAGATGAGGCTCGCCATGACACCGATGATGGCGAGGGTCACGTGACCGGTCGCGACGGCCGCGTAGAAGATGTAGAACTTGCCGGCAAAGCCCGCCGTTGGAGGGATGCCGGCGAGGCTGAAGAGGAACACGGTCAGCGCCGCGGCGGCCAGCGGACGGCGACGGGCGAACCCGGCGAAATCATCGAGGGTCGTGCTCTCTTCCCGCCCCGGGCCGAACACACAGAGTGCCGCGAACGCGCCCAGATTCGTCACCGCGTAGACCGCTGAGTAGAAGAGAATGCTCGCCTTCCCGAGGTCCGTCGCCCCGAGCCCCCCCGCCGCCACGAGAGCGACGAGTAGGTAACCGGCATGCGCGATCGACGAGTAGGCCAGAAGTCGCTTGATGTCACGCTGTGTGAGCGCCATGACGTTTCCGACGACCATGGTGAGAATGGCGAGAACCGAGAAGATCTCCATCCAGTGGGCGGCGATGCCGTCCAGCGCGATCGGGAAGAGTCGGAGCAGCGCCGCGAAGCCTGCCGCCTTCACTCCGGTCGCCATGTAGCCCGTCACCGGGGTCGGCGCTCCCTGATACACGTCCGGCACCCACATGTGAAACGGCACGGCGGCGATCTTGAATCCGAAGCCGATGATGAGCATCCCAACGCCCGCGTAAAACATGAGCGCGGTCGATCCCGACGCGCTACGCGTGCCCTCGGCGAGAGCCGCAAACGAGGTGCCGCCGGTCACGCCGTAGATGAGGCCGATTCCAAAGAGCAGGATGGCCGACGTCACTCCGCCGAGGAGGAAGTACTTCATGCAGGCTTCCAGCGCCCGTGGGCGGTCGCGGTCGTAGCCGGTCAGCGTGTACAACGACAACGACAGGATCTCGAGACCGAGAAACAGCGTGATCAGGTTCACGGAAACGACCATCACGCACATTCCGGCCGCGCCCATCAGCACCAGGGCGTGATACTCCCCGTGGAGGGTCCGCCAGCGACCGATGACACCAAGCGAGGTGAGGCTCGTGACCAGCGCCACGATGACGGCCAGCATCGAGAAGAATCGCCCGATGCCGTCGGAGACCACCATCCCGCCAAACGACGTGATTCCGTTTTCCCACACGGTGAGGAGCGTCGCCCCCGCCACGAGCGAAGAGAGCACGGCGATCCATCCGGCTCCGAGACCGGTCTCTCGGCGGTCCATGAGCGAGGCGACCAGTACCAGCAGGGCTCCCCCGATGAGCACCAGCGCGGGAAGGATCGGAACGACGTTAACGCTTGTCGAGATCAACGGCGTCAATGCGTCGCCTCCGTTTCCTGATGTGACGATTCCGCATCATCGGACGAATGCCCCATCTGATCCACCCGGATCACGGTCTCATCCTCCATCATCTCAACGAGCCCGCTTCTGGTATGCACCCGCTCTTCGAGCGCCTTCACCGACGGCTCGATCCGGCTGAGCAGCGCGTTCGGATAAAGCCCGATCCAGAAGCAGCTGGCCACGATCGGAATCAACACAATCCACTCACGGATCGAGAGATCAGCAAGACCGCGATTCTCCTCGTGGGTCACTTCGCCGAAGACCACCCGCTGATACATCCAGAGCATGTAGACCGCGGCCAGGATGACGCCGGTCGCGGCGAGGATAGCGTAGATTCTGGCGGCGGCCGGAGACGTGAACGCGCCGAGAATGATCAGGAATTCCCCGATGAAGCCGTTCAGCCCCGGGAGCCCGATCGATGAGAGCAGGATGACCATGAACACCGCGCTGAATGCCGGGATCACCTTCGCGAGCCCGCCGAAGTCCGCGATCATGCGCGTATGACGGCGGTCGTAGATGATACCGACCAGCAGGAAGAGCGCTCCGGTGGAGAGGCCGTGGTTGATCATTTGCATGATCCCACCGGAGATCCCTTCCACGTTGAGCGAGAAGATGCCGAGCATCACGAAGCCGAGATGGCTCACGGACGAATACGCCACCAGCTTCTTCACGTCGGGCTGCACCATGGCGACCAGCGCGCCATAGATGATCCCGATGACGGCGAGCGTCGCCATCCACGGCACGACTTCGAGAGTGACCTGCGGAAACATCGGCAGGCAGATCCGGAGGAAACCGTAGGTTCCCATCTTCAGAAGCACGCCGGCCAGAATGACTGAGCCCGCCGTGGGCGCCTCCACGTGTGCGTCCGGGAGCCAGGTATGAAACGGCCACATCGGCACCTTGATGGCGAACGCAAGCGCAAACGCGAGGAAGAGCCAAATATGCATGTCGCGCGGAATCGCCTTGTCATAGAGCGCCAGCAGATCGAACGAGATGCGCCCGAGCGGATCGCGCGTCACCCAGATGATGACCGCGATGGCGACGAGCATGAGCAGGCTTCCCAGCATCGTGTAGAGGAAGAACTTCACGGCGGCGTAGACACGGCGCGGCCCACCCCACACCCCGATGAGGAAATACATCGGAATGAGCATCGCCTCCCAGAAGACGTAGAACAGGAACAGATCGAGGGCGCAAAATACCCCGATCATCCCCGCCTCCAGGAGGAGCATCATCATCATGAATTCTTTGACGCGGTCGGTGATCGATCGCCACGCTGAGAGCACACAGAGCGCTGTGAGCAGCGTCGTGAGGAGCACCATGAAGAGGCTGATCCCGTCGATCCCGACGCGATACGCGATGCCGAATGATTCGATCCACGGCACGACCTTCGTAAACTGCATCTCGGCGGACGTCGTGTCGAACGCGAAGTAGAGTGGAAGCGAGGCGACAAACTCGATCGTGGCCAGCCCCAGCGCGACCAGGCGTGTGACTTCATCCCGTCGCGGCAGGATGAGCAGCAAGAGCGCCCCCGCGATCGGGAAGAAGATCAGAAACGTTAGGATGTCGATACCCAGAACGTTCATCCCGCTACCTCAACACCAGATACGCCAATACCGCCGCCGATCCCAACACCAACGACACCAGATATGCCTGCGTTTGGCCGTTCTGGAGCCTTCTGAAGCCATGAGACACGCCACTCATGAAATAACCGGATCCGTTCACCAGACCGTCGATCACGAAGACGTCGAAACCGCGCCACAAACCGAGCGCGAGTCCGTGAATCGAGCGCACCCACACGATGTTGTTGAACTCATCCACCAAGTACTTCCGGGCGACGAGCCGCCCGATCGGTGAGCGCCTGAGCGCTGCCGACATGCCCGGGCGACGCATGTACATGTGATACGCCAGAAAGATCCCGCCGATCGCCACCGCGACCGACAAGATCATCAACCCGATCTCGAGGCCGACGTCGTGTGCGCCGTGCCCGCCGGCCGCGTGCGAATCGGCCGCGTGATCGACCGGCGCGTGATGCCCGCCGTCAACCGACGCGATCGATTCATTCAGAAAGGCCCCGATCCGGTTTCCGCCGTCGACGATCGGAATACCGACCCACCCGCCGATGACCGAGAACACGGCCAGGATGACCAGCGGAACGGTCATCCATTTCGATGGGATTTGGATGTGCTTGGCCGTCGATTCCGGCGCGCGAATCTTCCCGAAGAACGTGACGTAGAGAAGCCGGAACATGTAGAACGCCGTGAGCCCCGCGGTGACGAGGCCCAGCACGTAGAGCGGGGTCCGGCCACTCGCGAACGTCTTCCAGAGGATCTCGTCCTTCGAGAAGAAGCCCGCCAGCGGCGGTATCCCGGCGATGGCGATACACGCCACCAGAAACGTTCGGTAGGTGGCCGGGATGTGCTCGCGGAGCCCACCCATCTTCCAGATGTTCTGCTCGTGGTGCATCGAATGGATGACCGCTCCGGATCCCAGGAACAGGAGCGCCTTGAAGAACGCGTGCGTCATCACGTGGAAGATGCCGGCCGAAAACGCGCCGACGCCGCAGCCGAGGAACATGTAGCCGAGCTGACTGATCGTGGAGTACGCCAGCACGCGCTTGATGTCGTCCTGCGCGAGCCCGATCGTCGCCGCGAAGAGAGCCGTCACGCATCCGATCACGGCCATCCAGAAGAGCGCCGTGGGTGCCAGCACGAACACCGCGCTCATTCGCGCCACCATGTAGACACCCGCGGTCACCATGGTCGCGGCGTGGATCAGCGCGCTCACCGGCGTGGGGCCTTCCATCGCGTCGGGCAACCAGACGAAGAGCGGTATCTGCGCACTCTTTCCGGTGGCTCCGACGAAGAGCAGGAGCGCGATGGCGGTGACGACCCCGCCGCCGGCCGTGAGCATCTCCGGCGCGAGATGATTGATCTCGCTGACCTTGAGCGTTCCGAGGGTGGCAAACAGCAGAAGCATGCCCAAGAGGAATCCGAAGTCGCCCACGCGGTTGACGATGAACGCCTTCTTACCCGCGTCGGTGGCCGACTTCTTCTCGTACCAGAAACCGATCAGGAGATAGGAGCAGAGCCCCACACCTTCCCAACCGAGGAACAGGAGAAGCAGGTTGTCGGCGAGCACGAGAACCAGCATCGAGCCCATGAAGAGATTGAGGTAGGCGAAGTAGCGCCACGCGCCCGGATCCTCTTCCATGTAGCCACGCGAATAGACGTGAATGAGAAAGCCGACGCCGGTGACCACGGCGGTCATGACCGCCGATAGCGGATCCATCAGGAACGCGATGTCGACGTGGAAGCTCCCGATGGACATCCAGGAGTAGAGAGTGCGCGGGATCGTCCGATGACCGGCTTCCATCCCGATGAGACCGAAGAGCGCGATCATCGCCAGAACGAACGACGCCAGGACGGCAAGATTGGCGACCAACGCGGAGGCCTTCATCCCCCACCGGGATCCGAAGAGCCCGTTCAGGAGAGCCCCGGCGAACGGGATGAGCGGTATGAGCCAGAACGCGTCCACTCCGCCTACCCCTTCATGAGATGGTGGTCGTCCACGTCAATCGACGCCGACCGCCTGCTGAGTGCCACGAGAATCGAGAGTCCCAGCGCGGCCTCCGCCGCGGCCAAAACGATGACCAAGAACACGATCACCTGGCCCTCCACCCCACCGTGCATCCGAGCGAACGTGATGAAGACCAGATTCACGGCGTTCAGCATCAGCTCGAGACACATGAACATGACGATCAAGCTGCGTCGGACGAGTACACCGAAAAGCCCGATCAGAAACACGATCGCGCTCAACATCAGGTATTGCCAGGCCGGCACCATCCGTCTCTCCTACGGCTTTCGTCTGGCCAAAACGACCGCCCCGAGTATCGTGGACAGCAGCAGCACGCCCGCGAGCTCGAACGGCAAGAGATAGTTGCTGAACAGGAGTTCCCCGACCGAGGCCACACTACCCAGGTCGGCGGGCGGCTCGGGGAAATCCTCCGAAGTCATGGGGATCCGTATGGCGGCGTAGACCGAGAGGAAGACAACCGCGAGCAGGATCGTCCCGAGAACCTTCCCCGGAACACCCACGACCTTCCGTCCTCGATGCTCGCCCAGGTTGAGCAGCATGATCACGAAGACGAAGAGCACCATGACCGCACCGGCATAGACGATCACCTGGATCGCCGCCAAGAAGCCGGCCTTGAGCTGGACGAATATCAACGCGAGGCTCACGAGCGTCACGATGAGGGAAAGCGCCGAATAAAGCACATTGCGATGCAGAACGACCAGGAGCGCCGAAACGAGCGTGACGGCGGCCAGTGCATAGAAGACGATGGCGCCCAGGTTCATGCTATGGCAAGCCTTCCAAGATCTGATCCACCTTCTCCGGCGTCAGATCACCGTAGTAGTCGAAGTTGATTTGCACGGCCGGGGCTTTGTGGCAGTAGGCGATGCACTCGACGGCCTCGAGTGTGAACCGGCCGTCCAGCGTCGTCTCCCCCGCCTTGATACCGAGCTTCGTCTCGAGATGGCCGAGCAGATCGAACGCGCCGCACAGATAACAGGAGAGCGTCCGACATACCTGGATGAGATAGGTTCCGACCTTGTCCCGCTGAAAGAGGGTGTAGAAGGAGACGACTTCGAGAACTTCGGCCGGGGAAAGATCCAGCAGCCCAGCCACCTCCACCATGGTTTCCCTGGAGAGGTACCCACGCTCTTTCTGGAATTTGTGAAGGATCGGCAGCAAGGCGGATTTCTTGTCCGGAAAGCCGTCAATGATGCCCCGGATATCCTCACCCATCTCCACCACGCCTCAACCCGCCCCGTCATCGGATGGTATGGCCGCAAAGCCCGGAAAGGCCAAGCTCGCACGAACGCGCGGCATTCTACGGACCTATCCGGTTCGCGTCAATAGGTTTGACCCTACTTACCCCTCCAGGAGCTTGACAATTTCCTTGCGGATCTCGGCCTTCGGTTGCAGGCCCGTAATCTGCTTCGCGATGAAGCCTTCCTTATCGACAATGAAGGCCGTCGGGATGAACTTGACGCCGCCATAGTCCTGCACGACCTCGGGTGACCCCATGACGATCGGATAATTGATGCTCATCTTCTCGACGAAATTCCTCACGGCACCGGCGGGATCCGCTCCTCTCCGGTCGAGGGAAACGCCCACGATCGTGAAGCCTTGCTCCTTGAATTCGTTCTGGAGCTCGATGAGATCCGGGATTGAGCGCTTGCACGGGCCACACCACGTCGCCCAGAAGTCAACGATCACCACCTGTCCGCTCAGATCGGAGAGCCGGAGCGCACTCCCGTCAAGAGTTTGAAGCGCGAAGTCGGGCGCCTTTCGGCCCTTGGGATGAGGAGTCGGGACCGGGGTCGAAACCGTCTCCGCCCCACCGGCCACTCCACCGTCGCCCTCGGCCTCGACGATCGGCGATTCTTCCGCGGCCACGGCGTCCGAACCTTCCGAACGGTCCGTCGATTGATCGGCGTCATCCGGGCTTCCGCATCCCGACAGTAATCCGAGCGCGGCCAGCAGCCCGAAGGCGGTGAGACGGTACAGCGCTAACCTCATGATATGTAACCTCCTGGTGGATATGCACAAAGACGGAATGGTAGCACAACCCCTGCCCACCACAAGCGGTTCCAACCGTTTGCGTCCGTTGCCGACGTTCTGCGTCCCGCCAGGGACATTTCGTCCCGCGAAAACTGCTCCCTACGGGACATCTCTGCCGACCGGCGAACCCGGCGCAATCCGGCCGACCACATATTTCATGTAATAACAACACGTTATGCGTGTCGTACGCGTGAGAATCGTGCGGCACGGCGATTGCAGTGTGGGCGGGCAACGAAGGGAACCTGACAACAAGTGGAACGAGAGACCAACTCCAAAGGAGGACTCAACGATGAAACGGCAAACCCGCTCCAGATGCTTCTGGCTCCTCATCGCCGCGGTCAGCTCGCTGGCGTTCCTGATGGTCGGCTGCGACACCGACAACTCGTCACCTGACTTGAACGAGTCGACGTCGCAGACCGAAGAAATCGACGATCCGTACGGCGGATTCAACACGTCTGACGAGATGACCGGGTTCGGGGACGACTTCCTCATGAGCGATGAGGGCGAGCTCGACTACGAGGATGAGATCACGGACGACCCTGAGGTTCAGGCTCTCATCGATGATCCCGAGAACGCCCTCTACGCCGTTCGCGTGACCTGGGGCTACCTGACCCGCGACTCGACGAACACCAACGAGCCCGTCGATTGGTCCGGTTACGCGGAGGTCGACAGCGGCGCGCTGGTCGTTGCGCGGACCATTCAGTTCGAGCCGCGGCAGGACTACCTCATCCGCCCCATCCGGGCATCCCTGATGCTGG
This sequence comes from uncultured bacterium, assembly GCA_964486455.1. GTDB lineage: Bacteria > Eisenbacteria > RBG-16-71-46 > CAZAMP01 > CAZAMP01 > CAZAMP01. The sequence goes on from CAZAMP010000015.1 coordinate 29,908, forward strand.
ACCGCGAGCGGATCGATTGGGTCTCACAGACGACGGTCGCGTTTGACGGCGTGCAGCTGCTCTTCGTCGACCCCACTGCGGGCGAGGGCCCGAACAGTCTGACGATTGAGGTCCCGCTCTTCAACACGACGATCGAGTTGGCCGATCTCGAGGATCTGGACCGTACGGTCGCCGTCGACGACCTTGGTCACGAGATTCGCATCCAGGCCGCCAAGATCGATCTCGCGTCCTTGTGCGGCCGCGGATGGATGAGCGGCCGGTGGGAGCGGCTCGACGTGAACCAAGACGACCTCCGGCGCGGCATCATGGGTCGCTTCCGCGGTCACTGGAGCAACAGGCACGGAACCGTCGGCGGCTACATGAAGGGTTTCTACGGTGTGAACCGCAACGGCAACCGTGTGATCTTCGGCAAGGTCATCAACCGGCGGGGCACGTTCATCGCCCTCATGCGGGGCACCTGGATGCCCAGTCAGGACACGCATGGAGCCGGCACGTTCCGGGCGGCCTGGATCGATGTGAGTCATCAGGTGCAGGGCGGTATGCGCGGCGTCTGGGCGCGGCGTGGCGAAGGAATGGGCTTCTTCCACGGTGCCTGGAGGACCCAGTGTGACGACGGCGGCGAGGAGTTCGATCCCGACACCTTCTGAGACATGCGAGCAACCTGGACATGACGACGCGTCCCCCGAGGCCATCCTCGGGGGACGCCGGCGGCGTTTAACCACATTCCAGGGAGGGAATGGCCATGAAAGGTCCAATGCTGCTCTTGGCGGGGCTGTTGATCCCCATCGTTGCGTTCGCCCAAACGGACGCCAACGCCAACCTCAACGTCTACCTCACTAACCCGGACTATGCGGGCTGCGCTGCCGGGGTCTTCGCTCAGATTGAGGCAAGCGTCTGCGAGGACCTCGTCACGGCCCCGATCTCGGGTCCGGCGTTCCTCTGGGTCGTCCTCAGCGACGGCGACGCCTACCCGGACGGGCTCGGGGGCTGCCAGTTCGGAGTCGAGCACACGGTCCAGATGGACGGCTGGAATCTATGCACCGGCGGCTCGGAGATCGCGGAGGAGGGATGGCCCCAAACGGGAACCGGAAACGCGGTGACGTGGGGCGGCGGTTGCTACGACCCGACCGGCGAAAATGCCGTGCTCGGGTACTTCTCCCTCACCACGGGAGACAGTGGTGAGCTCACCTTGACGGGCGACCCGCGAATCGGGGTCGCGATGTGGTCGAACTGCGTTCCGACCAGTCAGGACATGTACTCCTCGCTGCTCGGCGGAGGCGATCTCGCGATCGGATTCGATCCGAACTGTGAAGAGCAGGAGGTACCGACGCTGAGGTCAACGTGGGGGCAAATCAAGGCCAAGTACTAGGAACACCAACCGCATACACGCGCGGGGATGACACGGTTCACTCCCCGCGCCGCTCCGCTCAGAACAGCGTCACGCCGTCCTTCGCCTGCCCGAGCTCCTGGTTCACGAGAAGAAACTCGACGCGCCGATTTCGCGCCCGCCCCTCCGGCCCGTCGTTCTCCACTATCGGCCGGGTGTCACCGAAGCCGACGGCGGCGAATCGAGTCGGAGCCAGTCCGCTCTGATCGACGAGATAGCGCACGACGGCCGACGCCCGCGCCGCGGACAGTTCCCAGTTGCTCGGAAACTGGCTTCCGGTGGGAAGCGGTGAGTCATCCGTGTGACCTTTGACCAGCACGTGATGGGGGAATTCTCGCAGCAACCCCCCAATCTCTCTCAAGAATTGAAAGCTCTCGGGCCGAAACTCCGCCGAGCCGGGAGTGAACACGATATTGCCGCGGATCCGCAGTAGAATGCCCGCCTCCTCGCGCGTGAGCTCTACGGCGCTCGAGACGTCCGCCTGGTCGATGACCTCTTCGAGCTTCATCGCCAGGAAGTTGCTCTCCTCGTCGGTCGACGATTCCTTTTCCGTTTCGCTCCCGAACTGGGGGGTCGTCGGCTCCACGATCGCGGTTGTCGACATCTCGCCGAAGCCGACGCGGATCGACTTGAGCACCATCTGGAACTTGGTGATGTCCATCGTGGAGTAGGAGAGCAGGAGAACGAAGAACGTGAGGAGGAGACTCATCATGTCTCCGAAGGTCACCATCCAACCGGGTGCGCCGCCTCCGCCTTCGTCTTCTTCGGCTGCCATGTCGCTTGCGTCGTCGTCCACAATCCCTACCTGATGCTCAATGCACGTTCATCACCGGACCGCGCGGCGTCTGTTAGCACCTAGGCGGCCTTCTTCTTCACAGCGTTCACGCGGGCCGCCGGCGGAAGGAACGTCACCAGCTTCTCCTCGATCACGCGGGGGTGCGTACCCGCCATGATCGCGTCGACACCGTGGAGCGCGATCTTTTTGAGCTGCCCTTCGGACGCCGATCGGGTCTCCAGCTTGTTCGCGATCGGGATACAGACGAGGTTTGCGAGAAGCGCGCCGTAGAGCGTGGTGAGCAGCGCGACCGCCATCGCGGGACCGATCGATTTGGGATCGTCCATTGCCATGAGCATGGACACGAGTCCGATCAGCGTTCCGATCATGCCGAACGCAGGGGCGCTCTCCCCCATGCCGAGGAACATCTTGCGACCGGTCTTGTGGCGCTCGAGAATGGCGGCGAGTTCCGTCATCAAGATGCTCTTGATCAGGGACGGATCAGTACCGTCCACGGCCAGCTGCACGCCGCGCTTGAGAAACGAATCGTTGATCTCCACGTTGTCGAGCGCCAGCACGCTCTCGCGCCGCGCGATCTCGGCCAGCTCGACGATCCGCTTGACGAGATCCTCGGGCTTTTCATCCTTCACGGTGAACGCGTTCTTCACGACAGCCATCGATCCAAACACCGTCGGCATCGGGAAGCGAATGAACATCGTCGCAATCGTGCCGCCGAAGACAATGAGCAAACTCGGCGCGTTGAAAAACGCGCCCAGACTGCCACCCATGAGAATGGCGATAATCACCAGGATTAGTCCGAGTGCGATTCCGCCAATTGTACCGATGTCCAAGTTGTGCTCCTCAGTGGTGCGTGCAGGTCGCTCGCTGCATTACCGACTACGCCCGCTCGAGACGGAGCAGGAGCTTGTCGAATCCATCGCCCACGAGTTCCATCGCGGGAGCTGTCTCCTCGGATTGGGCAATGGAATCGATCATGTCTTTCACGGATGCGACGACGTTGCGCAGAAACCGGAGCTCATGATCCTGGAAGCCGCCGGGGTGATTCCCAACGGCCGCGAACACGGCCTCGGCCCCGAGGGCGATCTCGCCGAGTTCCAGGAATCCGTATCGGATGGACTCCGTCCGCAGTCGGCTGAACCGCCGCTGAAGGTGCCGGGCGGTGACCTCGTCGATCTCCCCCGGCTTCAAGCCGTCGATGCTCGCCTGGATGGACGAGACGGTCTTCCGTCCGTACGCGAGGAAACCCGCCTCGAGCTCTTGAATGATCTGTCGCCCTGCGGGAACGGAATTGTCCGGATTCCCGCGTCGACGCGCGTTACTCATGGACTCCCCCAAGACAAGTGCGGTCGCGTCGATACACCCCCGATCGGGGGTGCCCCTCGTTGTGTCTTATCGGAGGACGTCTCTAGTAGCTTAAGCGCTGCAATTCGGGTGGGTTGCAGAGGGGTCGCTAACTCGCCTGTTGGGCGGCATTGGGATGGGGATGCGGCTCAATTCAGCCCGTTCTTCACACCAGGGGTGTTGAGATAGTCGAGAACCCCGTCGCGGAGCGCGCTCGCGCATCGGCGACCGTAGCCGCGTTGCTGGATCACCTTTCGATCCGCCGGATTGCTCAGGAAACCGACCTCGACGAGCACCGAGGGGGTCTGACTCGACTGAAGTACCATGAACCTCGCCTGCCGGACCCCCCGCCGCCGACTCGCGAAATCGTTTCGCTTGAGCGCCTCGAGGACCGACCCGGCCAATAGTTGGCTGCGGTGGTGGAACTTCTCCTTTGTCATGGCGGCGATGGAGAACTGAAGCGCGTCTATGTCTTCCGGAGCGACACCGCCCACCAGGTCGGCGTCGTTCTCGAGCTTGGCCAGCGCCTCAGCATCCTTGTCGGTCGCGGGGCCATGCGTCACGAAGAAGACCTCCGCGCCCTTCGCGCTCCGGCTGCGCGCCGCGTTCGCGTGGATGCTCACGAGCAGGTCCGCCTTCTTCGCTTCGGCGATCCGATAGCGCTTGCGGAGCCGGACGTAGTAGTCGCCGCTTCGCGTGAGAACGACCTTCACCCGACCGTCTTGCTCGAGTTGCTTCTTGAGCTCGAGGGCCACATTGAGGCAGATGTCCTTCTCCTTGAGCCCTTTGGCGATCGCGCCGGGGTCGTCCCCTCCGTGGCCCGGATCGATGACGATGACGGGAACGCGGTCCGTGTCCGGCTGGGCAAGGACATCCGGATCCGCGACCTCAATCGGCTGGGCCCGGCGAAAGACGTCCACCACGATCCGATCGCGCTTCTCGCCGTAGGCGGGCAGGGTGAAGAACTTGTAGTCGCAGCGGGAAATCAGATCGAGGACCACTTGAGCCTTCGGCCCCCGTAGCTTGTTGATGCGAACGCGCTGAATGAACTCGTCGCCGACATCGAAGGCAGAGGCCCCTCGACCGAATGTGCTTCCCGGAAGGTCGAGAACGATGCGGACAGGGCGGTTGCGCGTCGGTTCCCACACGCTGTGAGTGACTTCGACGGGAGCGCTCAAATCGAGGACGATGCGCGTGTGGTCAGGAGCGGACCAGTGGCGGATCCCGATGATTTCCGCGGCATGACATGTCCCGGAGACCGCGACTGCCGCCGCGAATAGCAACACGGTCCGCCTGAGTGCAGTGTCCATGGAGAGTGCCGCTAGTCGACGACTATGTCCTCCGGCAGGATATAGCCCAATGGGTTAACGTGTTTGCCATCGACAAAAACTACATAGTGAAGGTGGGGACCCGTAGAGCGCCCTGATGATCCGACGCGCGCGATGATCTGCCCCCGCTCGACCTTCTCTCCCCGCTTGACCAGGTTCTCGCTGTTGTGCGAGTAGACCGTTTCGATCCCATTGCCGTGATCGATCCGCACCGCCAGTCCGTAGAAACCGTCCTTCCCACTTCTCTTCACGACGCCGTCCGCGGTTGAAAGGATCGGAGTTCCCTTGTGAGCGGAGACGTCGAGCCCGGCATGAAACGCACGCCTGTCGGTGAACGGATCCTTCCGATAGCCGTACCCGCTCGAGTACCACCCCTCGTGTCCGAGCGGATGGATGGACGGAATGTGGTTGAGTGTTTCGTTGCGTTCCCGGAGCGCCGCGACGGCCTTCTCGTATCCCTGACGCTGCGTCTCACTGCTCCGGAGCAGAAGATCCAGCTCATCCTCGGATTGCCCCACGATCGCCCGCAGCTCAGGCGCGAGGAGGACGTCAGTCATCCCGCCAAAGGCCTCGGGGCCACCCAGACCGAGCACGTCTTCACCGACGGTGGGTTCATTCAGTCCGGCAAGTGAGCGTGCCCGACGCTCATATGCCGCGTTTTGCTCGACGGACGTACGAAGCATGCTGATCGTCCCGTCGATTTCGCCCAGCCTTTCCGCCAGCGCATCGTTTTGCCCCATCACCTCGGTGAGTAGCCCCGCGCGCTGGTTGGATTGGACGAACACCAAGACCGAGACCAGAAGCAGAATACACACGACGCCCGACGCGGAGAGAGCCGAATAGAACGTTTGCCGCCGCAGTCGGAAGGAGGCGATCTTCGCTCCGCTCTCAGGAATGAGAAGAACGTTGAGATTCTCGTTGAAGACTCTCCACGGGAACTTCCCCATCTTGACAACCTCCACACCCCCGAAGCTCCTGGGGTACGTCTTGGTGGAACAGGAAAAGCCGATTTAACGGCGGAGACGTTAGCAGCATCCAGGCCCCTGTGCAAGCGCCCCTAGCTCACCTCGTCGTCGGGTGTCACGACCGACTCACTCGTGTCGCTCGCTCCCTCATCCGACTCGTCGGGCACCTTCTTCCGGATTTCTTCGATCTCGCGCTCCTTCTCCTCAAGCTCTTTCTCGAGATTCCGGATTCTCTCCAGGCTCCGCAGAACCACATCGTCCGCTGCGATGTCGGCGTTCTGCCCGTCTTCGATAAGGTGAAACACGCGGCCACCGAGTGTCATCATCTCGCGGCCGATGTGCCGGCGGATCGACGCGCTGTCGAGCTTGCGATGGCCGACGCGCGCGAGTTCATCCGCTTTCTCAACGGCGCTGGAGTAACCGTCTATGACCTGCTGTTTCACGCGCTCCCAGATCGAGTCTGCCCTATCCATCGCGCGAGGCCTCCTTCGTTGCGGCGACCGACGTCATGGCCGGTGACCGCGGACGGTATCACTACTATCCTTGTGGTTTCCGTGTGCTATACTCCGCGCCACCATGAACCGAAGTCAACTGCCCGTCTACTTCTTTTCCGACGCTCATCTCATCACCCGACGTGACCCGGCGGAAACTGCGCGCGGCCTCCGCCTGGAGAGCTTTCTCCGGCACGTTCGGGAGAGCGCGTCCCGACTGATCATCCTGGGCGACCTCTTCGACTTCTGGTTCGAGTATCGGCACGCGGTCCCGTCAGGACATTTCAACATCCTCTGCCGCCTGCTCGAGATCCGAGAGGCGGGAATCCCCATCGATTTCGTGGCCGGCAATCATGACTACTGGTCCGGCGACTTCCTCCGGCGGGAAATCGGGGCCGTCTGTCACACCGATCCCATCGCACTGGAGCTGCAGGGTCGAAAGATCTGGCTCGCCCACGGTGACGCCCTGGCTCGGGGCGATTGGGGCTACCGAGTGCTCCGGAAGATCCTCCGAAACCCGCTCTGTATCGCCGGCTACCGGCTGCTCCATCCCGATCTCGGGATCCCGTTGGCGCTTGCGAGCTCATCAACGAGCCGCGGTCACACCGCCCGTGGCCGCGTGGACGTCGAGAAGTACCTTACCGAGGTGGCCAGACCGAAGTTCCGAGAGGGGTTTGACAGCGTCATCCTCGGGCATATCCACAAGCCCGTCCACGTTCAGGACGACAGCGGGGAGTTCCTGTTCCTGGGAGACTGGCTCTATCACTTCTCGTACGCGACGCTAACCGATGGTCGGTTCGAGCAGCACACGTGGCCGGCGGCGTGAGGGTCTAGCTCTCTGCAGCCGAACGATGAGGACGTACCGATGGGGCTGCAAACTCTCGGCAGCTACCGAATTAAGACGATCCGCCGGGTCTCCGTCGTTCCCCCCGCCCGCAAGCGGACAAAATAAGTGCCGGGGGCGGCGGGGTGTCCGGCTAGGGTCATCCCGTCCCAAGTGATGGTGCCGGCAGGTCTTGCTACGTCGTACGACGTCACCGGGCGGCCTGAGATGTCGAAGACCGAAACCACTGATCCATGAGTGCCCACTAGGTACGACAAGGCAATGGAATCTCGGAACGGATTCGGGAATGCATGAAGGATGGGCTTGACCGATGCCATCGCGCCGTCGTTAACGCTCACAACACCGCATCCCTGCCCGTAAGCACCGATCAGGTCGCAGTCGTACCCATACGGGTGATTGCCGGGCAGACATGGTGAGTTCTCAGCAATTGTGAAATCCCCTCCTGCAATGTCGCAGAAGAGCGGGTTTGATGAGAAGTTGCCGCTGATCCCCGTCTGATCGTCGAGTTCGCCAGTGTAGTCGCCCTCGGCATTGCCGAATACGTCGCAGCAGCCGATCGAAAGCTCACTCGGATGGCCGGTGTTCGGAAACTCGTGGATGCCGCCACCCTCGCGGCTGAAAGCGACGATCGTATTCTCTATCCTCATGGTGACATCGTAGGTGTACCAGATCCCACCGCCCGTGGCACTCGCCTCATTGTCCACAAGGGTACAGTGGCGGATCGTGGGGGTCGATTGGTCGCACGCGATGCCTCCGCCCCAGAACTGGGCTACGTTGTCGACGAAAAGGCAGTGAGTGATAAGGGGCGACGAATGGCCACGGATGAACATCCCTCCGCCATCCACAGCCCAATTCGATGCGAAGATGCAGTCGGTGACCGTTCCTTGGCAACTGTTCAGCCTCAAACCACCCGCTCCCACGCCGTCCCCGACGTTCTCGTGGAACACACAGCCCGTGATCGCAACCGAGGATCGCCCGCAGAAGACTCCCCCACCGCCTCCGGCCTGATTTTGGGTAATGCAACAGTCGGATATCGCGAGATCGGAATCCAAGCAGAGGATGCCCCCGCCTATATCGTTCTGTGGGAGCAATCCACCCGTGATGGTGATGCCTTCGATGCTCGCTGCATCGCCTACGCCCTCACAGATGAAGACACGATCCAGCTGTTCCGCATCGACGGTTACACAGTCAGGTTCGCCAGTTACGCTTCGCACGCACACACCAGACTTCATCGACACTCCGTGCTCAAAATAGGTGCCGCATGCCACGAGCACCGTGTCGCCGGCTGTCGCGGAATCAATCCCAGCCTGTATCGTCGGTGCGTCGCCGGGAACGTGCCACGTCGTGGCGGATGCCGTGCTGGCGAAGAAGAAAGGAACCAGGACGAGGAGAAGTACCGAGCATCGCATGGCCACCCTCCTGTCGCTGCGAGAGAGGATGCACTGTCAACCCACCAAATCCTATCACACACAGTCAGGTTGGGTAAGAGAAGCATCCCTGGAGAGGATTCTGCGTCGTCTGACACATGGAGTCCACGAGACCGGCGGGGCGTTGGGTGGATTGTGCGAGGCGCGGTAGGCGATGGAGCGAACAAGGATCCGCCGCGCGGAGCGCGGCCAGCCGAGTGTCCGATCGCGTCTGCCCACCACGCCCACCACATCAAGCGAGGACCTACACATTGCCTGAGTGCGGAGACTCCGCGAGTTGGGCGGGGAGCCGGCGGGTCGTGCGAGGCGCGGTAAGCGATGGAGCAAACGAGGAGAGGGTGTAAAACGGATTGTGTAAACGGACATGCAGTAGACTCTACAAAGGAGGACTCATGGC